>CAKPXF010000019.1 GCA_934201705.1 uncultured Bacilli bacterium
CAATTAATACAGCAAGAGAAGCCTATGAAGCATTAACAGCAGATCAAAAAGTATATGTAAGTGAAGAAAAACTATCAACTTTAACAAAGGCTGAAAACACATTAAAAGAACTAAAAGCTGCAAAAGAAAAAGAAGAAAATGATAAGAAAGCAGCTAATGAAGTTATAGCAAAGATAGATGCAATTGGAACTGTAACTCTTGAAAGTGAAACAACAATTAATACAGCAAGAGAAGCCTATGAAGCATTAACAGCAGATCAAAAAGTATATGTAAGTGAAGAAAAACTATCAGCTTTAACGACAGCCGAAAACACATTAAAAGAACTAAAGGCTGCAAAGGAAAATAAAAAAGGTTGTAAAGGTAATGTTGGTGGTAGTTTAGCATTAACTTCTCTATTGTTTGTACTTTTATTATCTTTAAAAAAGAAAAAAACAATATAATAAAAATTTAATAATTACTAAAAAACTCTAATAAATCGATGAAGATGATTTAAAAGAGTTTTTTTTGCTATAATTTTAAAGAGATAAAAAACAAAGGATTATTTAAAAAGAATTAGAGTAAGGTTTATTTATAAAAATTAAAGAAGTACTCATTTACTTGATAAAACAACAAGTATTGCATATATTATTTATTGAGAGAATTTTATATACGACCTAGTCGTGAATTCTCTTTTTAATTGTTTTATAACCATTTTCCTTTTAGGACATTTTCTCTTAATATTACTTAAGACATTATCGCTTAATAATCATATACGCATTTTTTCAATTTCTTTCAGCCTTGAACGTACTACCAATTTATGATACAATTATTACGTAGTTTGTAGAAGTTTTAAGAAAAAGGAAGTATGAATTAGTAACAAAATATAATATAAAACACTCACGACGGGAGGTGTCCGCCCATGAAAAAATTAAAAATATTTAGCGCAATGTAATTAATTTTTCACTTGCGCTTTTTTATTGCTTTAAAAATCTAATAAATGAGGAGATAAATTAGTATGATTAACTTATTAAAGAAGAAGATAGTAATTATAGCATTATCCTGTATAGCTTTTCTATCTATTCTTGTAACAGCGATTGTAATAACAGCATCAAACAAGAAAAGTGTTGATGATGTTACTATAACATTTGTTACAAATGGTGGAGAGAATATTGCACCAATTACTTTAAAAACAGGGACAGAAATAACCTTGCCAGAAGCTAAAAAGGAAGGAAGAAATTTTAAAGATTGGTACTATGATGAAAATTTTAATAACATTTGTGCCAAAACAATAACAGCTAATAAGGATGAAACCTTATATGCTCGCTATGGAGCGACACTTTTGTTTGATAGTAAGGGTGGAAATGAAATTGAACCAAAGGATTATTATGAGGGTGATGCCATTGGAAAGTTACCATTAACATATAAGGATGGTTATTCATTTAATGGTTGGTATTATGATAATGAATATACTAAACGTGTTAATAAAAACGATGTTATAGAATATGAAACAATAATATATGCTGATTTTAAAACATCAGCTAATACCTTAAGAAAGGTTACAAGTGTTAAAAACATTTCACAATCACCAAGCATAAAAATAAATGCTGATAGCTTAATTTTACATAATGAAAATATTAATGATTATGTTACATTTGCCTCTTCAAATGGTGAAGAAATAAAGATAACCTGTATACCTTTAAATGATAATATGTTTATCTTAAAGCCAATAAATAAGCTTGAAGAAGGTATGACATATTCAATTAAATCATTATCTAGCTTATTAAAGTTTATAAACATTGATGAAAATGATACAGAAAATGCGGATGAGGTATCTATAACTACATATAAGGAAGAAAAAGAAGTAATTGAAAAGAAATCATCAGTCCATATAACTTCAAGTGAAGTAGCAAGCTTTGAAGAAAATGTTTATACATATATGGATGTTGGACTTGAAAAAGAAGTAAATAGAATTATGATTAGAACAACTAAAAAAATAAGAGTTGGTTCTATTGTAACAATTGGTGATAACTTAAAGGAAAAAGATAGTGATTATATATGTAAAGTAATAGATTTAAGAAAAGAAAACAAGCAATATATTGTTGGAGATGAAATAAAAAAAGATGAATTTTTAATACTTGATGTAGTGACTCCAAATGTTGACGATGTTTATTTAGAACTTGATATTTATGGAGAAAGACAAGCAACACTTGAAGGAATAATTGATATTGATAAGCAAACAATTATAGATAATGTTTTAGATAATGAAGGTATTGTCTTATTAAAGAATTCAATTAAAAATGCTTTAAACAATTCCCCTACTGTTTTAAGCTATGCGAGTAAGCTATCAACAGATGCGGAAAAGAAAGATTTTATGGTGGCTTTAGCTTCTTTTGATTTTAAAAAGCCAAAGGTAAAAATTAATGTAAAAGGAACAGAACTTTCATTTGAAATTGAGCTATCTGGCGAAATACAAATTAAGAACTTTAAGGTAAGTGTAGCAGTTGTAATTTCAAATGAAACATCGGTGGATTATCGTTATACGATATGTAAATCAAAGTTAGTAACGCTTAATCCATTATTATGGTTTTATACAGATGTTAAGGTGGATTTAGCTAATGATTTTTCAATCACATTGCAAGCAGCAGTAGAGTTTACCGATGCTAATGAGGATATAAAAGGAATTATTGATATTACTGATGAGGTTGAATATATAATTGATATGAATAAGGATGGCCAAAACAAATTTGCTGAAGCCATCACTGGTAGTCCACTTTGGGATGATGATGAACTTGAATATGTTGATATTTTTAGTATTCCTCTTGGTCAAATTCCTCTACCAGTTCCAATTGTCTCATTACAGCTTGACTTCAATGTTGTTGGATCTTTAGGAGCAAAAGCTGGATTATATATTGAATTTTCACATCATTATGTTGAAAGTACAACTCTTACAAATGGAGCATGTGAAAAAGGCGAAAATGGTAAACCTGTTATGTATGACTCATTTAGATTTACAAGAGAGACTACAAAAAATGAAATAAATATAGATATTACCTTAAAAGGCCAAGTGGGATTTAGGTGCGGGCTTGAAGCTAAATTATCTCTTTCAGTTGCTCGTTTAAATAATGTAGCAGCGGCTTATGTTTCATTCCGCTTTGGACCATATATTGAACTTACTGGTTTAGTTGATTTTAACTATTCATATGATGCAGTAAATAAGGTATCAGAAACACATCTATATGGTGGAATGTATTTGGAGGTTGGTATATTTGTAAACGCTAAAATAGGAGCAAAATTCTTAGTATATGATGTTAATACCGATATATTTGATAAAAAGATAAGCTTATACGGAGTAGGTGATAGATTAATTCCTTTAGGATTTACAGAAAAAATAAATTCACCTGAAAATCCAGTAGTAGTAACATCACGCTACGGTGGTGTAAGAATGAATTCAGTACAGATGACTTATCTTGATATAGTAACAGGTGAAAAGGTTATTGATAATGCTTTAATAAATAAATATGGAGCACAGCTTAGTTATACGCTTGAATTCTATGATGCGCCAGACTATCAAACTAAGGATTATGAAAAATATATAATATTAAAGGGAACTTCAACAATTATAAGTAAAAATTATCCATATAAATCGTTAAAGTTTGCCGTTAAAGCTAAGCTTGAACCAAAGCATGGAGTTTATGCTAGTAATATTGAAAGAATATTCTATGTTGAATATAGAAATCCTGCTGGTAGAGATTATGCAATACAAAATAGTGAATTTAGAAATGAATATTATGCTGGTGGCGGTGCTACTTATCGTTCTGTTTTAGCTTTCCTTTCATTTAAAGAAGGCGAGCAGGTAGTTCCACCTGAATATAATTTAAATAATTTACCAGTCAGACAAGGATATTATCTTGAACTTGATGATTTGTGGGAAAAGTATTATCCATTCTTAAATAATAAGGTTGATGAAGAATTTGATGGAACATTCCCAATAGTTACCTATGAAAATGCTAATATGCTATTTAATGGATATTTAAAAACGAATACTTGCTATTATCGTTTGAAATGGAAAAGACAAACATATAGTGCTAGCTTTTATTATCCAACATATGCAAACTCATCAACAATTATTAGTAATAATCATTTACTTTCAGCTAATATGGTATATGTTCCTTCTCTTAGAGCATTTATAGTATTAACAGATAAAATAAGTGCTCCAGATATTTATGGAAAGAAATTTGATTCATTTACAAGCAGTAGTGGCTTATCATTTAAATATGATTATTATAAGGTAGATCCAACAAATGCTGATTTTGAAGGCCTTAATATAGCTGAAGGATTTTATCCAATAATTAGAGTAGATACTAGCTCTAATTTATATCTTGATAACTTTAAGATGATAGCTAATGGTGCAGAGTTTTATGCAACATACACAGATAGTAATGTAATTACTGAAACATATGTATTAGAAGGTGAAGCTACAAAGCGTATTAAGGTTGAATATAAGCCGTTTGATTACGCTAATAAAGTAATTCGCCCATCAATTCCTGAAGGCTTAAAAATAGGCACTGAATTTGAAGAAAATGGTAAAACATATGTTATAAAGGGATATCGTGATTTAAATCCTGAGGATGAAGCAAATAGTCGTTATTATGATGAAGCTTTACTTCCTAATGTAACTAAAAATAGAATATACTACGTATTATATGAAAGAGAAGGCTTAGCATCATTACCAGTTTATTATGTAAACATTATGGCTAATAATAAGCTAATTGGTGATTATGGAGTGAAAGAAGGAGAAGAAATAAATCTTACTCTTATTAAGATAAACTTTTATGATAAGTATATTGTAAGTCAGCTTACTAATTATTCAACATCAATGATTGATGATGTAATTAGCTCATATTCAGTTAAGTGGAATGATACAAATGTTCCTCAATATATGCCATCATATGATATTTTTGTAAATGTTGATGTAGCTTATTCTTATAAGGAATTACAAGCTGAATTTATAATTAAGGATCCTCTTCAAAGCTTTAAGAAAGGGACAATTTATCAAACAAGAGATGATGGAAGTAGAGTTGTAACTATTTTAGGAAAAACTTGGACATCAGCTAGTAATGATGAAGATTCATTCTATAGCCTTCCTAAACTTAATGACTATTTTGACAATAAGGATAAAAAATATTATGCCTTTTATGGTTGGAAGAATCAAAATGATGATAAAATTCCTTATGGTGTTCGCATAGCATTTACTAAAAATGAAACATATACTCCTATATTTATAGAAAAGGATGTTATACCAACGATTTCTTTTATAAACTACAATGATTATGGCTATGAATATTATTATAAAACAATTGAAGGGGATTTCTTTGGTAAAACACTGCAAGAAATAATTAATAATGAAAAGATTAATAATCCAACACGTAGTGATATAAATAGCTTATATGATTACAAGTTTATAGGTTGGGGTGTAGATGCCAAATCTTATATAATAGGCTCAGAAAAGGATTTAAATGGTAATATAAAAATAGATTTAATATTTAAAGCAATATATGAGGAAACAGATAAATTACACACAATCACATTTGATGCATTAGATGGCAAATTTACAAATGGTGAAAGTACTTATACTGTAACTGGTAAATATAAGACAGATGTTTCATATGTAAAGCCTGAAAACTATACAAACGAAAAAGGAACATTTACATTTATTTGCTGGACAACAATACCTTATTCATTAGATGACAAAGCTGATTTAGTAATATCAAATGAAGATGTAACATATTATGCATACTATTCATTATCACCAGCTACTATTTCATTAACATTCAAAGGAAAAGTAAAAACAGAAGCTAGTGATGGAACAGGAAATGTTTATTTTGATAATGACAAATCAAAAACTGAATTAGTAGTAACAGGATTATATGGTAGCAGCTATTATCTTACAGCTAATAATTTTAAGGTTGATAGTATATCAAAAACATTTTTACCTGCTTATTTAAAATGGACAGTTGATGGAATTGAGTATATAAGTGAATTTTATAACGATAACTATATGGCTAATATTCCATTTGACAATAATGCTATTGTTGAAATTTGCTTTGAAGAGCCAATAGAAAGAATCGTTAATATTGCCTTTGTAAGTGATGGAGATTGCTACAATATGGATGGTAGTAAAATAGATAATGTTACTTGTAAGGGTTATATGAGTGGCTTTAGGCATGTTATTAACTATTATGAACCATATGGTAGTAAAATTAATGTGCCTTATGTTGATTATTATAGTGAAGATCATTATAGATTTGACCATTTTGAAGGTAAATTAAATGGGAAAACATTAACAGTAAAGCCGGGTGAAGAAGTTAAGTTTATAGATGATATTGTTTATTATGGAGTATATGTTCTTGATACTAATGTTAAAGTAAATCTTACATTCCGTGCTGATACATATTCAGCTAATAGTAAAAACTTTGATGATGACCTTGTAGGTTTAATGGTATTTAAAGATGGAAGTGTCGAAATTAAAAATTCTGGAATGTATGGAGAAACTATAAGCTTTAATGAAATTCCTTCTTGTGATGGTATGAAATTTGTTGGTTGGACAAGTGATGGAGTAAATACTATAACACATAGTGAACTTCAAAAAATGACCTATGATAATAATAAAAAGTATTATGCAGTTTATGAAGCTAATGCTAATAAATACAAAATAAAGCTTGAAGCTAAAAATGGTAAGTTTATAGATGGAAGTGTTACAAAGGAAATTAATGATATACCTTATGGAAGGCTTACTAGAAATATATTAAAGCCAACTCCTAATGATAATGGACTTATCTTTAGCCATTATGAGGATGGCTTAGGAAATCCTATAACATTTATTAGTAAGGAAGAAACCCTTTATGCTTGCTATGGTAAAGCTATTAAAACATTTGAGGAATTAAAGCAAATAAATTTATCATTAAAGGAAAATTATGTTTTAACAAATAATATTGTAGTTGGTGGACACATATATGGTGATGATGAAGAATTAGCAAGCTGGACATCAATAGGTGAAGGCTCAAGCATGGGCTATTTTGGAACATTCAATGGTAATGGCTATAAAATTAGTATTTCAGCAAAAAGTGGGACTAAAGAAAACTTTGGACTATTTTCAAAAATAAGTGGCACATTATATAATCTTTCATTTGTTGGCAATTATTCAATAAGTGATACAACTGATGCTTTAAGCTTAGGTGCTTTAGCAAAGGAAGTAACAAAGACTGGTAAAATAATTGATTGTCAAAGCTTTGTAAGATTAGATGTTAATATTGAAGCTTTAAATAAAATTGCAGTATCAGGTGCTATTGGTATTAATAATGGTTATGTAGATGGGCTAATGGCTTCAATGGGTGGAATTATAAATATTGATAGTAGTGAGGCATTTACTATTGGTGGAGTTGTTGCTGTTAATAATGGAACAATGAAAAATGTTAATCAAAGTGGAATGGGTGGATCGTTATATGTTTCACTTGCAAGAAGCTTATCTTGTAATATTGGTTCATTTGTTGGCCATAATACTGGTAGTATTGAAAATAGCTTTTCTGAAAGAGCAGTAATGATTAATTTATCACAAGGAGATAATACTTATCTTAAGGATTCAGCTCTTCTTGGTGGCTTTGCCGGAAAGAATGATGGAAGTATTAAAAATGCGACATCGCTTTATGGAAAGCTTGAATATAGTGTTAGTAATCTTACTCTTTTCAAGAAAAGTGGCTTACATATTGATTATGATCCATATAGTGAAACACCATGTTATATAATCTCTGAGATAGGGAAAGATAATCAAGGTATTGTATATAAACCAATATATGTTATTTATTTAGCTAATGATGCTACAATGAAAGGCTCTAGTGAATATGAAGAGTATACTAAAGAAGTATTTGCTACTAAACATCCAAGCGAAGCTAAAAAGATTGACTCTTTAAGAAATTCTATTTTATATGATGGATTTGTCCCTTCAAGTAATGGCGAAACAATTAATTGTACAATTGTTGAAGATGTAGGTACTGGAAATGGCGTTGAACTTGTTTCAAGCTGTAACTTTGATGGCTTAAAGTGGAATTATTTAGAAAGATTACATCAAAAGGTTTATAGCGCTTAATAAATAATTTACTAGCTAAATAATAAAAAAATGTATAAACTTTAGTTTTAATATACTAAGGAATATACATTTTTTGCTTTTTAAGCATTTTCATAGCTATTTTTTATATATTTGATATATTCAGATGGAGTTTTTTTTGTGTGTAATTTAAATTTTTTAGAAAAATAAAATGCATCAGAAAATCCACACATCAAAGAAATTTGCTTAATACTTTTTAAACCCTTTGACATTAAATCTTCAGCTGCGTTTATACGTAATTTATTAATATATTTTGAAAAAGAAACATCATATTTTTTTTCAAAGATACTAGAAAGATAATTTGGGCTGTATCCTAGCTCATGAGCTAGACTATTAAGATTTGTTTTAGGATTATTATATGTTTCATCAATTCTTTTTTTTAATAACAAGGCTATATCATCATTTTCATTATATTTTTCATAATCATAAGTAGTATTTTTTTGCAATATAGCAAAAGTATATTGCAAAACGGATGTTGTTAATAATTCAAGATTACTTAAAATAGAATCACTTAATGATTTCATCCAAAATTCTTTTAAAAAAGGGTCAACATTTCTTTGAACTAAGGACATTTTACTAAAGCCAGTTTTACTAATTAGATCCAAAGTTGAATCACTTATAAAGCTTATATAAGCATATTCAATATTTTTATTATTATCTTTAGATTCAAAGTAAAAGCTTGTTGAAGGATAGGCTAAAACAACATCATTTTCATCAACTGGATAGCTTTTATAATGTGTATGGAAAAAGCCACTATTTTTACAAATAACAAATAAAATATATGTAGAAGCCATTCTAAATTCTTTATTTAAAAAGTTGTCCTTTTCGTAGACAAAATTTATAATTCCCATTTTTTCATTTCTTTTTACTTGTGGAATAAATTTACAAATATTATTTTTAATCATTCTAATCACCAATTATATAATAGCATCTATAATTCAAAGATAAAAGCAAAATCGTAGAAATTTCCATTTTTTAACTAGATAATTCTATTGCTAGCCTCCAAAAATGTCGATATAATTAAATTAAATTATGTGTGGGTGATTAAATAATGGAAAAGATTATAAGAATTGGAATACTTGGAGCTTTTCGCGGCTATGATTTGTATAAAAGTGTAAAAGAATGTGAGGTAGTTGCGATTTGCGACAATAATGAAGAAGTACTTGAACATGTTAAAAGCTTAATAAAATCTAATAAAATAGCTTATTATAATAACTTTGATGAGTTTATTAAGCATAAAATGGATGGTGTTGTCCTTGCAAATTATGCAACTGAGCATGCACCTTTTGCAATTAAAGCAATGAAGGAAGGAAAGCACGTGCTTAGTGAGGTATTACCTTGCCAGACAATGAAAGAAGCAGTTGAATTAATTGAGTGTATAGAAGAAAGTAAAATGATTTATTGCTATGCTGAAAATTATTGCTATTTTGCTTCAACAAGAAAGATGAAGGAATTATATCAAAATGGATTGATTGGAGATTTTGAATACGGAGAAGGTGAGTATATTCATAATTGCGAGCCTATATGGCCAAATATAACATACGGCGATGAAAATCATTGGAGAAATAACCAATATGCAAATTACTATTGCACTCATTCAATTGGACCATTAATTCATATTACTAAACTAAAGCCAGTAAGTGTCGTTGGTTTTGAATTACCATATTCTGATAGAAAAGCAAGAATGGGTGCAAAAGGTGGAACAGCAGGAATCGAAATGATAACTCTTGAAAATGGATCAATTATTAAATCAATTCACGGAGATTTAGTTAAAAATTCTATTTGGTATACAATTTATGGAAGCAAAGGACAACTTGAATGTGCGCGTGAGGATGAATGTGAAGATAACATTTCTATATTGTATCAAAATATCGATTCAAAGGAAGCAGTTTTTGATGGAAGAAGTAAAAGATTTGTACTTGATAAAGTATCTTCGTTTGGCCATGGAGGCTCTGATTACTATCCTATAAACAACTTTATTAAAAAGCTTAAAGGAGAAGAAGCTGATACAATAGATATTTATGAAGCTCTTGATATGTTTTTGCCAGGCATGTTTGCATATAGATCAGTGCTTAAAGGTAATATATCTCTTGAGATTCCAAACTTAAGAATAAAAGAGCAAAGAGATAAATATAGAAATGATACGATGTGTACAGATAAAAAAGTTGCTAAGGATATGTATATCACTCCATATTCAAAATGTGAAATTAACCCACCAAAGGAAGTTTATCAAGAAATAAAAGCAAAATATGAAAAAATAAAAAATGACAAGTAAAAGGAGGATAATAAAATGAAAAAAAGAGTAAATTTACTTGCAATGATTGCTTTTTCGTTGTTATCAATTAATACGTTATTATTAAATAAGTCTAATGATGTAAAAACTTTATGTGCTCAAGGTAATGATAGTATTGACATTACAAGCATTTGGAATGAAAATGCTATAACTAAAGAGGATAATTATTATACTTTAGCAGCAGATACAGGCTATAGTAATGTAAGGTATATTGGTAATACCTTTGAAGCAACTGTAAAACTAACAAATGGAACTGGAAAAATTAATCTTTGTCTTTCAGGTACACCTGGAGCTTTTGATTTAGATTACTATGCTTTTGCTTATTCATATAGTGAAGCAGATGGCGCATTGGCTGTACTTTATAATGATGGATTTAGACCAAATCCGCCTTTACCAAAGGTTGAATGCTTTAATACTGATTGGTTTAAACTAAAGCTTGTAATGAACGATGGAATGATATATGGCTTTATGAATGATAAATTAGTTATTTCAGAGCCATTAAGAGCGCCTTTAAGAAATGATGGCTATTATTTACGTTTTGCTGCAGAAAACGGAGCATCAATGGCTTTAAAAGAATTAGGTGTTTCAACTACAAATTATACTTCATACAAAAATGCTTCTATGTCAACTGATATGGTTGCTATATCTATGGAAAATGACGAGGTTGTCTATACATGTAAAACAATAGCTGACAATAATGTTATTATTACTGATTACTCTAATTATAATTGCTTTGAATATGACTTTAGATTTGATAATTTTACAAATTGGGTAGGCATTAGAGTTGCATCAAATGATGATAATTTTAATAATGATATTTTGTTTTATACAAATGGGGATGTTTCAATTTCATCAAATTTATGGGATGACAATGCCACAATTAAAACAGTTAAAATGACTGCACCAACTAAAGGCACTTGGAATCATGCTAAAATTGAATATTCTGCTACTATGTTAAAAATGACAGTAAATGATGAAGTTGTTTGGGAAAATACTTTATCAAATACAACCCTTATGATGCCAAAATTTACATTTGCACAATATAATGATGTTCAATCAGTAAAAGGCTTTAAACTATCAAATACGCAAGAGACTTCTACTAAAGAGCCTGTTCCTTATGATGGATGGAGCTTTGATAAAACATTTATTGGCTCAGTTTCTGAAAATGATGAGACTATATATCAAAAAGCTTCAATTGGTGATGGAATTGATACAATTTCTTCAAGCTATGCATCATATGAAGTAGATGGCTTAAATGCTAATAAGTTTGCTTTTGATGTTCGTTATGATACAGCTGATGCTGATAATTTCTTCTTTGGTGTATCAGTTTCTGAAAACGAAACTTTTAGAAATGATATGTTAATTAGAAAAGGCGGAGCAATTAATGTTTATAAAAATGCTTTCACTGGTGAAGAGGCAGGAAATGGTACAAGTATTCCTTCTATCGAAATAGGAAAATGGAATCATGTTGAAGTAGTATTTGCCTTTAATTATCTAAAATTATCCATTAATAATACTTTAGTTTATAGTATTACTGATACAAATAATGCATCGTTGTTAACTCCAACATTGGTATTTCAAAACTGGGGCGTTTATTATTCATTAAAGAATATTTCATTAAGTCATGAGCATATTTATAAAGACGAATTTACATGTCATGATAGAAGCTGTATTTCATGTAATGGTGCCACAATAAAAGCAACAACATCTCATAAAGAAGAAGTAATTAAAGGTACATTACCAACATGTGAAAAAAATGGCTTAACAGATGGTATTGAATGCAGTGATTGTAAAGAAATAATACAAGCTCAAGAAGAAATAAAAGCAACAGGCCATCACTATGCTGATGAATATACATGTCATGATAGAAAATGTGAAAACTGTGATTACGTATTAAAGGCAACAACATCTCATAATGAAGAAGTAATTAAAGGTACATTACCAACATGTGAAAAGGCAGGTTTAACAGATGGAATTAAATGCTCAACTTGTAACGCTATAATTAAAAACCAAGAGGAAATAAAGGCAACAGGCCACCATTATGCTGATGAATATACATGTCATGATAGAAAATGTGAAAACTGTGATTACGTATTAAAAGCAACAACATCTCATAATTATGATGATGGAGCTATTACAACTCTTCCAACATATGAAAAAGAAGGTACGTTAACATATACTTGTAAGGACTGTAAAGAAACCAAAACTGAAACAATTCCTCCATTAGAGGAAGAAACATCATCATCTTCTGAAAGTGAAGATAATAAAACATCATCATCTACTGATAGTGAAGATAATAAAACATCACAAAATGATAATGATAAAGAAAACAAAAAAGGCTGTAAAGGAAGCACATCTTTCGGATTAATGGCATTATTTATGCTATTAGTAATAGGCTTAAAGAGTAAGAAGAGTAAAATTTAAAAAATGATTAAAGGTGTAGATTTTTTACACCTTTAATTAGAAAGAGAGGGAATATGAACAAAAAATTTAAACTATTATATTCAATTTTAAAAGGAGCTATGGCTTTATCAATAGTAGCCATTTCTATGCCAAGTGTAGTTGTAAATGCTTCATCAAATAGCTTTGAGGAATGGAATTTACCAACAGATGGTGTTGAAAACTATACTGAAGATGGAAAGGTAGTTCATCAGTTTTTAAGTTTAAAGCAAGATCCATTTTACTTTGTTTCAAATATAGAAAACAATGCAACATATGATACTTATAATTTATTAGTTAGGGTTGATTCTGTTACAGATTCTAATAATGCCGACTTGTTCTTTGCAATAGTATTAAATGATGGAAATAGTTCAATAGAATTCTTATTTAGAAGAAGTGGGGTTTTATCGGTAACTAAAGGCGTTTATAATGGCGGAACAATTGCTCAATTTGAAACTACGCCATTAAAGGAAAATGAATGGAACGATTTACAAATATCTTATAAGGACAATTCATTTTATATTTATAATAATGATGAATTATTAGCAAGCGTTGAAAAGCCAGATACATTTTTAGCTCATAAAGCAAAAATAGGAATTGGTAGCTGGGGAGTTTTGTTTTCTTTAAAGGATTATAAAGCTTTAAACAAACATGGTATAACAATTCCTACTAATCCTGATATTTCTTTTGATAATAATTGGAATTTTGGCTCTAATTGGACAGCTAAAAGCGAAGGTAGCGAGACAGTTTACAAATTAAACTCCTTTAAAAGTGATCCATTTTTATTAAAGTCAGTAATGGATAATTCAACTTGTTCATTCAATACCTTTGAGGTTGATATTAGAATTGATGATTTATCAGATTCTAATAACAAAAATTTGTTTTTTGCAGTAGGGCTTCAAAAAGGAACAAGCTCAATAGAGTTTGTGAATAGATTTAATGGAGGTTGTTTGATTACATCAAACAAATATTCAGGAACTATTGATAGTGGAGTAAAAAATGATGAATTAATTAAGGACAAATGGTATCATTTTAAAGCAATATTTGCTGAAAGCCATCTTCGTTATTATATGGATGATAAGCTAATATTATCTTGTGATACTGCTTTAAATTTTGCTATTGATAAGGCAGTTCCATGCATTGGTAGCTGGGGAACATATATTTCTATTAAAAATATGAAGGTTTCAACATCAAAGGTTGAATATCCAGCAAACTACAAATATTTAGATTTAGAATTCAATAAAGAAATTAGCGTAGCTTCATGTGAAGGAAGTAATATTAATTTAACATATAGTGATGGAAAACTTGTTGGAAAAATAAATAATAACAATGCTTCAATAAAATTTCCTAGTATAAATGTAGTTGCTGGTCATAAATACTCTATGTATTTACCATTAAGAAATACATTTTTAGTTAGAATGAAAAATGAAACAAATTCTTCTAAAATAAAAGTGATTTTTAAGTCATCAACAAATTCTAATGAAAGATATGAAAAAGTATTTGATATATTACCTAATAGCGATTATCAAACATATTATTTTAATGTTTCAGATTTAAATCCTACAGGGTATTTAAGAGAATTACAATTTGATTTTTTAGAAGCTTATAGTGGTAATGTAATAATTGATGCAATTACTTTTGAAAGAGAAGATCCTATATATAATTTTGCTGGCAAAATTGATAGCTGTTATGCAGATCCTTTAACTAAAAAGGTTACTGTTAAAGGAACTGTAAAAGATGAATATGCTAACAAAAACGTTAATATCTATCAATCTGACCCAAGAAATTATAATGATAGTCTTTCTTATGCTAATTTAGTATTATTAGCCACAAGTAAAATAGAAGGCAAACAATTTGAAATAAGCTTTGACTTATATCCAAATGGCTCAAAAACATCTTTACTATCAGCATTTTTCCTTGCAGAGGTAAATAATGTTAAGATATCAAAATATTTTGTTATTGAAAACTATGAGGATTTTTCACCAATAAAGGAAAAAAGATTCACTATTCCTTATAATTTAGTTGCTAATGTTTTAGATTATGGTGCAAAAGGTGATTCTTTTACAGATGATACTTTAGCCATTCAAAAAGCTATTAATGCTGTTAAAGCAGCAGGTGGAGGGAAAGTAATTATTCCAGGAGATAATAGCCAATATGGAAAACGTTATATAGTAACTCATATAGAATTATGTAGTAATATTGAATTAGTAATCGAAGAAAACGCTATTTTATGGCAAAGCCAAAGAGAAGATGAATTAAATAAGACAGTTCCTGTTTTTAAGGATGGATTTGATGAGGTATATTATGGCTTTAGTGTTGATGTTGATGGAGCTATTTGGTCTTGTGGCTATACTTCTGTAAATAAACCACTAGTATATTCAAATCATAAAGATAATATAAGAATTTCAGGAAAAGGCTATATTAGAATGAATGATGTTGGTAATGAAATTGAAGATCCATTATACTTTGTTGGCGATCCTTCATTAGCAAAAGGCCAAGAAAATAGAGTTCAGCAAATTCCTTTAATGATTTTTAAGGGTAATAATGTTGATGTTAAGGATATTAAAATTCTTCGTTCAAGTGGCTGGCAAGCAACATTTTATCGCTGTAATAATGTTTATGTAGCAAACGTTGAGGAAAGAGAAGAAGTAAATGTTACCTGTGATGGCTTCCATTTCACTGGCTCAACAAATGCTGTTTTACATCGTTGCTTTAATTATACAAGTGATGATGCAGTAGTATTTAATGGCACATATGTTGATCCAAGAAGTAAATATTTTTATGATTTTGCTAAAGAAGAAGCATCGCCATGTAAAAATATAACAGTATCGCATTGCTTTTTATATGGAGGATTTGGAACAGTATTTATTCCATGGGGTACTGAAGCTGATGATTTAGAAAAAGCTGAAATAAGAAATATTACAGTATTTGATTCAAGGCTTGGTGGTCATAAATCAAGTGGCTCGTGGCCTGATGATCCATTTTATGGAACAAGCTCTTATTTATTAGGCTATACTCAAGGAGAAGATAACGATTTTGCTCCAATTACTGATGTCCTTTATTATGATAATACTTATTTAAAAGAATTTAATTGGACAATTTATGGAATAACTCCAAAAGCCACTAATTTTATAATGCTGGATGATGTTGCTGGAACAGTTCATTCAAATAGTGAATTCTTAAATGGTAATTTTGATAAGAATGTCCATAAAGGCAAAGGATTTTATGATGAAACAGATTTTAAAACAGGATTAACATATTGGTCATATACTGGTAATGTATCTACATATTTAAAAGGCCATAAAAAGTCTAAGACTATTGATACTAATGAAGAAATAACGCAGCCTGATTATGCTGGTAAAATCACAACATCTGGTGAATTATATCAAGGATTATACGAAACATATGGCGATTATACATTTTCTTTGTCATGCAAAAACTCATCAAAAAATGCAACAATTTTTGCTAGAAATGCCATAACAAAAGAAATCATTGCTAGTAAATCTATTCCTATTTTAAATGATTACAATGATATTTCACTTGATTTTTCTATTCAAAGAGGTACGATAGTACAGCTTGGCGTATTATTAGATGGAAATGATGGAGATACTATTTATATTGATGATGCAAGCATTATGAAAAATGTTGATTCTAACACATATAAGGTAACAGGAATTGAATCAACAAGTGAAATGGATAGCTTAGATAACTTTACTATTAAAAGCGAAGGCAATAATGTAAAGCTTGAAAATGGAAGTATTAATATTGCAAATGATTCTGAATATAAATTAATACTAGATAGTATTGAGGCACTTCAAACATTTGAAGTATCAGCTGACTTTAAAGTAAGTGATTTAATGAATTGTGGCTTTTATTTATTTGCAAAAGGAGCAGAAAATAGCCAAGATGCTATTTATGCTTATAATGTGCAAATAGAGAAAAAAGCAAATGATGATAATTATACAATTACTCTTTATAGATTTGATAATAAGTATAGTGGCTCATTTGCAGCAAGTGGAAGTATTAAAATAGCTAGTTCTGATTTTATACATTTACGAGTTGTTTGTAAGAATAGTGTTATATTTGTTTTCAATAATGAATCTAACACACCATTGTTTTCATATGAAGTACAAGAAGGCTTAAAAGGATACTTAGGTATTAGAAGTCAAAGAGCTGCAACTTCATTTACTAATCTTAAAATAATATCAAGTGAATATAAGAAAACACATAATATTAAACTTGACACGTTAAATAATCTTTTAAAGCATTTTAAGATTTTAGATAAGGAAGAGTATACAGAAGAATCTTATAATAATGCTTTAAAGATTGTAAACGAAATAAAGCAACTAAGTGAATTTTCAAGCCAAGAAGAAGTGGATAGTTATGCTAATAAATTGAGTGAAGCAATAAAGAATCTTGAAAAAATTGACTCAAATGCAAGTGAAAAGGAAAAAGCTTTAGAAAGCTTAAAAGAAACTTTAAATGAAGCTAAAGCACTTAATCCAAATGACTTTACTAATGAATCTTATAGTATATTAAAAGAGGCAATAAAACAAGCTGATTTAATTATTAAGTATCCATCTACTTCATTAAATGATTTAGAAAATATGAATAATTCTTTAAAAGAAAAAATGAATAATTTAGAAAAAGTAAAAGTAGAAGAAAAAGGCTGTAAAGGCTCTATTTATTCAATATTTAGCTTAACTGTAGCTTTAGGAATTGTTGCTTTAAAAAAGAAGAAAAACAGCTAGTTTTACTTGAAATTTTACTAAATAATAAAAATGTATAAACTTTAGTATTTACTAAGGAATATACATTTTTTCTTTATATTCAAGTGTTAAATCTTTTAGTATTATGTTACATTTTAATATTTTAAGCAAGAAAATTTGGCTGATTTATTTGTAAAAATTTCCCAAATACCCTAATCATTCCTCAAATATCCAAATCACAATTTGAGCTATTTAGGAATATATAAATATCATTTAGAATTTACTTATAAATTAAGAAAATTATAATTCTTTTGGATATTCTAGTGGTTTTAATACCATTCCTTTATTACATTCTTCTTTTATTTGTTCTAATAAGAAAGAAGTTGCATATTGCGGAATGCTTGTAAAAAATGCTCCTTCGCCAAAGTTTTCTTTAATTATTTTATAACATTTTTTGGCTTTGTAAGAAGTTTTTCCTTCCATGACATTTTTAGAGGCTGCCATCTTACCATTTATAGACTTTTCTTCAAGTAAAATAATACCTTCACTATCTTCTATTAAAAAATCTATTTCTAAATGTTCTTGCCCATTTGAAAAATAGCATAATGGGAAATCACATTTATTAATCATTGTTGCACATAAGTTTTCATAAATAGCGCCTTTTCTTGAATCTAAACTCTCATTTAAAAAACTTTGTGATGTTTGAATTGGATACATTGCCATAAGTAAGCCAATATCAGAAATAAATGCCTTAAAGTATGTTCTATCAATATTTGCTTCTAAAGGTTTTTCTATAGCTTTTGCATTAAAGCATCTTAAAACTAAACCTGCCTTATTTAACCAATCAAATGGCTCTTCAAACTCACTTGCTCTTCCACCTTTTTTAACTAATGAATATTTAAATTTTAAAGTATCAGATTCACGAGCTAATTGACTAGGTATGGAATCAAATACTCTATTCAATTTAGCTTGTAAATTATAATCAATTTCTTCTTCATTATTTTCGTTAATAAATCTTCCAAAATCAGCTCTATAATCTTGAATAAGGCCTTTTAAATAATCTCTTGAGTCTATATAGTTATTTGATTTTAAAAATTTTAAAACAGATCCAGGAAGTCCACCTACTATAACATATCTTTTTAGCATTTCCTTATAATAAAAAGCCAATGCTTGTGGGATTTCCTTTTCTTCTTTAACATGCTTTTTTAATAATGTAATGCTTTCTTCATTAAGGCCATTTGCCCATAAGAATTCTTCAAAATCCATTGATGTCATTTGAATAATTTTTTCATAGCCTGTAGGTATATCTATTTTTTTCTTTCTCCTAAAATTTAAAACGCCAAGTAAAGATCCTGTTGCAATTACACTAAATCTTTTATCAATAGCAAAGCTTTTTAATGATGTCCTTGCTAATGGACAATCACCTATTTCTTCAAATATTAATATTGTTTTATAAGGGACAAAATTATCGTGAGGAAAATAAGGCGATGATTTTTCAATAATTGTATCTACATCTAAATTACCTTCGAATATATTTCTTAATTCTTTCTTGTGTCTAAAATCATAAGTAATAACATTTGCATAAAATTCATGAGCAAATTTGTTAACTATATAACTTTTGCCAACTTGTCTTAACCCATCAATAATTAAGGGAACTTTATCTTGATCATTGTTCCATTTAATTAACTCATTATATATTTTCCTTTTGAAATCATTTTGTTCCATACTATCACCTAATGATATTTTAGCATTTTCTTCGTAAAATGTAAATAATTACACAAAACGATTTCGCAAAATGTAAATAATTACACAAAACGAAGATTTTGTCGTTTTTATATATAAAATAGTTTAAAAAGGCTTTATAAAAAATAGAGAATAAAATAATGTAACTTGCTTGTTTGTACTAGTGATTTCCCAAGCTTTTCCCCAAGTATCCAAGCGGAAGATATAGTTTAATTTTCTTTGAATTGTTCTTTTATTCTAACAGACCATGCAGCCATATCATAAAAATGTTTATCTAATTTCTTTAAGTAATTTAACTTTGAATATTTTCCTTGTAATAATTCTTGTTCTTTAATTTTGTCTTTAGAGGATTCATTTTTTAATATGCAGGCGATTAAGTACATTACTTTAGCAGCAAACTTATATGCTATCTCAGCATTAAATTTTGTTCCTATGAGAAAGTTCGATAATCCTTTTATTCCACATAAATAATCTCTATACGATTCCGAATCGATTTTTCCTTTACACATTATTGATACAGCAGCATCAAATGAGTCGAATAAACATTCATTTATACTGATATTCAGTCCACGATACTTCAATTCTAATTTAGCAGTTCTTATATAAGAGTCTTTAACATCTTCAAAATTAGTTATTACGTCAAATAAAGATGCTATGTCAAAAAATTGCTTAATTGTTTCAATTCTTTTGTCAACAAATTTTCCATTATCTTTTTCAACTATTGGTTTGATTCCTATTGTTTTTGGAGCAAACGCAGTAAGTTTGTCGCCAAGAAGTGACTCGTGATTAGGTGTTTTTACAAAAATTGGCTTGCCATAGGTTTTAATAAAAGAATTTTTGATTTCTTTTTCTAAAATTTTTGAATAGTGGTTTTTTTCAAAAAGTACATCTAAAAGAATAGAAGCTTCTTTATTATTGTTTATTAAAGATTTATAAAAAAATTTAAAATGGTTTTTAAAAATATTATTTGAATCTTTTCTAACAACCTCCTCATACCTAATAAATGGGTATGTTTTACTGATTTTAAAAATGTATTGCAATAAATTAGTTCTAGGTTCAACTATTATATCTATATCTGTTGATAACCTTAAAGGATTTTCTAATAATAAAAGTAATGAACTTCCTCCTTTAAATATGAAATTCATTTCAGATTTTACTAATGCTTCTAGTAATCCAAATGCATAAATTGTCTATTCAAGAATAATTGGGTCACATTTAAATTCTAATCTTTTATTGTTTATATACTCTTTTGTAAAAATTATTTTATCAAGCATTATATTTCCTCTAAGAATTGCATGAATTTATCTTTTACTCTTCTTCTTGAAGCATAAGCCATCATTTTATCTACATCAATATCGTAATTATCTTTTATGCCGCTAATTACATCTATTTTTCCACGTGTATCTAATTGCATTTTTCCACAATAAGTATCAACTGCTAGCTTTTCAAGTCTGATTTTTCTATCATAGTGTGAAACTGGTGCTTTTGAATATAGAGTTTTTACAATAATCAAATCTTCTCTTAAATATGTTGAAATGGTGTCATTGCTTGGATTTAAAAGAACTAGATGATGTTTTTTAAATTTATCGTTGATTGCAAAGAAAACATAATCAACAAATTCTTTTTCTACTTCAATATAAATAATGTTAGTTGATAAAAGAAGATTAAGCCATTCATTAAGCTGCTTATTTTCCCAAATTACAATTTTTAATGCAGGATATAAATTATATAGAAAATTATCAATATCTTTAGTTAGTTGGCTTTGATAAGTGTATGAATATATTTCTCCTCTTTTAACATATTTCTTTTCTCCGACTCTTACAAGTGAATTCTTTTTGATGTAATTAAAGAATTTCCATTTTATTGCTGTTTTTGATATGTTTTGATTGGTAATTTTTAAAATTTTGTAAATATCTTCTTCAGAAATAATTTGCTTTTTAACATTTTCCATTATAATCACCAGCCTTACATTTATATTATACACAATCTTTAATTAAATTCCTACGGATTTGGACACAAATAGTGTAATTTGTCCAATTCCGTATAGTAAATTTATTGCCTTTACTAGTAATACTAATAATTTCAAATAAATATAATTTGATGGTATGCTATTAAAAGTAATTTATAAAAACAATAAAAAGATAGCATTTAAAATGAACAATGCTATCTTTTTACTTAATTTCTTCTATCTTGAATTTCTTTAATTATTTTAGGATCGATTTTATCAGTTCTATCTATATATAATAATCCATTAACCTCTTGTTGAACATCACTCAATTGAGTGAAGCAATAACCATTTGAATAATCAATTCTATTTAAAGCATTAAATAGCCTAGATAATCGTTTAATATAGTCACTATCATCATTTACTCCAACTCCATATCCCCAATTTTTCATGCCTTCTGTTGAAATTGAAGTGTTCTTTTCATATGCTGTACCACCAAATTCAGTAAACATAATTGGTTGATTATTGTATTTATAACCATCTGCAAAAAGGTTTTTATTTGAATCATCATAGGGCTTTGCTAAAACCTTATTTAAATCCTTAAAGTAGGAATATAATTTATCGCCATCTTGTTCATAATGATGAATTGTAATAATATCAGAAATAGTATGCTCCCATCCATCATTAGTTATTACAAATCTAT
This sequence comes from uncultured Bacilli bacterium, assembly GCA_934201705.1. Taxonomy (GTDB): domain Bacteria; phylum Bacillota_I; class Bacilli_A; order RFN20; family CAG-631; genus CAKPXW01. Next base: position 21,973 of record CAKPXF010000019.1, read on the forward strand.
ATGGGTCATATTCTTTTGTAATATAGTAAATGTAATTAACCCATTCTTGTAAGACCTTATTATTTAAAATACCTTCAATTCCCCATGATTCATTAAATAGTGTCCATGTAATAATAGAAGGATGATTGTAGTTTTGCTTGATTATTTTCATGAATTGCTTTTCATATGCTTGTCTTGAAGCTAAAGTGTTTAAGTAAAATGATGGTATCTCTGACCAAATTAGATAGCCTAAAACATCAGCATAATAAGCAAATCTTTCATCCTCTTGCTTTTCATGCTTTCTACAGCCATTAAAGCCTAATTCCTTCATTTTAACAATATCGTTATATAAATCCTTATTTGTTAAAGGAGTTAATGATGATGTTAAATAATAGCCTTGATCTAATACTAATTTTTGATATAATTTCTTACCATTTAAATAAATGAATCTATCTTTAACTTGTAGTTCTCTTAAGCCAAAATAACTATTTACAGTATCAATTATTTTTCTTTTATTTATTAATTCAATTTTTAAGTCATATAAAGCAGGATTATCTAAATCCCATAAATGATATGGCTTTTTAAGTTTTATTTCAACCTTTAAATTATCTTCATTAATTTTACTAATATTACTATTAATTATTTCATTATCAAAGTAAATAGTTGACTTTAGTTTCATGTTAATAGCATTAGCTAGACTATATTCTAAATACACCTTTTTATCATTTAAAGAAGGAGTAATTTTAACGTTTTTAACGAAAGAAAGAGGGGTTTTTTCAAGCCAAACAGATTTATAAATTCCTGTTGTTTCAACATACCAGCAGCCGTGGTTTTTATCTTGCCATCTTTGCTTGCCACGAATTTTTTGCATATTGAAATCATCTTCACATTTTACTACAATTAAATTGTCACCATTTTTAATAAAATTGGTAATATTAAAGGAAAATCTATGGTAGCCACCTTCGTTTTTATCGACAAATTTTCCATTTACATATAGTTTTGTTAAATAATCAGCACCTTCAAAGTGAAGAAAATAATTTTTCTTTTCTTTTTCAATATTTATAATTTTTTGATACCAAACATTATCACATCTTTTTTCAATATTAACATTTGAAGCTGCACAAAGATATGAAAAAGGAACAACAATGTCATATTCCTTGTTGAATCCTTTATAATATTTTTTACTTTCACCTATGTTATTATAATCAAATGCAAAATCCCATTTTCCATCTAATAATTGATAAGAATCTCTAACAAATTGTGGACGAGGGCATTCATTAAAATTAATTTGTTTTCCCATAATAATTATATTTCCTTTCCCAAACTAAAATGAATGTTAACATTGAATTATTTTATTGTCAATTGCTTAAAACCTCATAAATATTTTATATATTTATAATTATTTTTTTCTACTATTTAATTCTTCATATTCGTTTTTGGTCATGTTAAATTCTTTTTTAAACCATCTATAAAAGTATTCTTCGCTTTCAAAGCCAATAGCTTTAATGATCTCTTTTGTAGACATACTATTTTCAATCATTTCTTTAACTCTTAATTTTCTAGCAATAGTTAAATCATTAATTGGAGACACATTAAAAAACTTTTTATACAAATAGTTGAAGCGTGATGGTGAAAAGCCTAATTGATTTACAAGTGTTGACACTTCGATATTATCAGGACATTGATACATATTAAGACGCATTTTTTCAAATTTTTCCTTTAAGGTATCATCATAATTTTTTCTAGAAATACTTTTATGAGAGATTTTTCTTAATATTTTTACAAATAGTTCAGTTAATAAAGAATCGCTCATCAGTTCATAGCCATTTAAGGCTTCTTTATGCTCTTTATACATTTCAGCAATCAATTTGCTGATGTCATCTGACATTCTAGGATATAAAAGAGTGTTCATTGGAAATTTTATTTTTTCAAAAAATGTATCATCATCGATAGTAAAATCAACGTAATCATGATTTAAACGACTATTAAATGCTTTAAATGCTTGTGGGAAACGTGGTGCATATAAAATACAACTTCCCGGATTAGCAATTATTGTTTCATTATTAATTTTTATTATAACCTTAGAGGTGAAATGAAAGAAAATATATCTATAGCTCCCATCATGCCTATCTATTTCAAAAGGATAATTCTCAATCGCATTTGATGCAACATATTCGATATTAAACATATAAGTCCTCCTCTTCATGCTAATAAAAATATATCATACTTTTATAAAAAAATATATATTTTCGAAAAAAAGTCATACTATAATTGCACATATTACTTTAAAAAACACTAAAAAGTAAACATTTTTCCATTATTATCCAATTATAAAAAAAATAAACATGCGAAAAAAAGACATATTGTTTTTAAAATTAATCATTAATTTTGAAAAACTATTTATTTATAATTTAAGCAAGAAAAGATTTATGAAAATAACTAAAGGAGTATTGTATGAAAAGCAAAAATTATAATGCATTGCTTATGACTATAGTATTAGGCATAACTGGTTGTACAACTAATAATCCAAGTGATGAATCATTTGATTTATCAGAAGAATTTACAGAAGATGTAACAATTTCATTTTTTGGCTGGGGTAGTAAGGAAGAGCAAAGTAACTTTCAAAAATTATGTAATGAATTTATGAAGCAGGAGCCACATATAAATGTGGCTTATTCAGCAACGGATTCATCAACATATATGAACACACTAAAAAATAGGGCAAATTCTCTTCCGGATGTCTTTTATATGCCAGATTATGCTTTTATGGAATGGGCAGATTCTAATAGATTATTAGCTATTGATGATTATATGAGTGATGAAGAACTAAGCTCAATGTGGGAAATGTCAACACAAATGTATCGCTATGATGCAGAAACTTATTCTTTAAATAAAGGAAAGCTATATGGTTTACCAAAGGATTTGGGACCATATACCTTAGTTTATAATAAAACATTATTAAGAGAATGCTTAAAGGCTAATGGTAATTATGTTGATGATGAAACATCAATTATTAGCGGTAATAATCCTATGTCATGGAAAGAATTTACAGACTATTTAACAAAGGCTAACACACATAGCAGTAATGGTGTTTATCCAATAGGTTATTATGAATTAATGAGTGCTGTTTATTCAAATAATGCTAATTTCTTTGATGAAAGTGTAAAAAAAGAGCAAATAAGTAGTGATAACTTTATTGAGGCTGTTCAATTTATTGCTGATTTAACTTTAAATGGTTTAGCACCAACAGCTAATGAACAATCAGAGCAAAACTCTTTCCAACGTTTTATTACTGAAAAATGTATTTTCACATTTATGGGGCCATGGGATATGGCAACATTTTGGAAGGATGTACCATTTGAATTTGATATTTGTCCTGTTCCATATGGACCAGCTGAAGGTGCAAAATCAACTACTTGGGTAGGATCAGTAGCTTATTGTATTAATGCTAAATCAACGCAAAAGAAGGCAGCAGTAAAATTTGCTAAATTTCTTTCATGTTCTTTAAAATCAAGCGAAATGAATTATTTATTAGGCCAAGCAGTTCCAAATGTAATCTCATATGCTAAGGAACAATTTGTAAAAGGTGTTGGCTATGATGAAAAGCAAGCTTCTGCCCCTAAAAATCGACAATTATTTGTTGATATTATTGAAGGTACTAGTAAAATTCAAGGTAAACAAAGAGCAAAGTATTTCTTATATGACAATACATGCTACGATGATTTAGAAAGTAATTTATCATCTGTTTATACAGGAAGCAAAACAGCAAGAGAATTCTTAGAAGCATATGCATCAACATTCCAACATGGACTTGATGACTCAAATGATAATTTAAACTAAAAAAGAGGCTTATTTCTTATGACAAGGTCAATTAAGAAAAAATCGTTATTTTTTAAAGAAGAAATTGTTGCATTCTTATTCATCTTAATTCCAATTATTGGCTTTATGATTTTTACAGCAATTTCAATGGGGACATCTATTTGGTATAGCTTTAATAAATTTCGTCCAGTAAAGGGTACTATTGAATTTATAGGAATCGATAACTATGTAAAGATGTTTAAGGATAAAACTTTTTATGAAGCTTGTTTAAATACAATAGTTTTAATGGCAAGCTTACCAATTGGTATGATACTTGGTTTATTGCTTGCTGTATATTTAAAGGACTTAACACATGGAAGTAAGGTATTAAGGGTAATTTATTATTTACCTGTTGTTACTAGTGCGGTTGCTATTAATCTTGTTTGGAGATATATATTCCAAGCAGAAAGTGGAGCCTTTAATTTAATATTTGGTTTAACAAAAGTTAATAATGGAAAGCCAATCTACTGGCTTGGAACAAATAAATGGTTAATAAAGGTAGCTGTTATTATTAAAAATATTTGGAGTGGAATTGGCACAACAATGATTTTATATTTAGCAGGCTTAAATAATATTTCTAAAACATATTATGAAGCTGCTGAAATAGATGGTGCTAGTAATATTCAAAAATTTTTACATATTACCTTACCATTAATTAAACCAACAACATTCTATTTATTAATCACAGGAATTATTGGTGGATTACAATCTTATACTGATGCTGTTGTCTTTGCAGAAGGACATGAGGGCGTAAGAACAATAGTATGGTATATATGGCATTATGGAATTGATTCTGGAAACTATGGCTATGCTTCAGCTGTATCAACATTTTTAGGTATTGTTATAATGGTTATAACACTGATCCAGTTTAAGCGTACAAAAATGCTAGATATTTAGGAGGGCAAAACATGAATAATAAACAAACATCTCCTAGACTTAAAAAGAAAATATCAATTGGCCATATAATTGCAACAATTGTTGTTATATTTGGCTCAATAACAATGCTATTTCCATTTTTATGGATGATAAGCGCCTCTTTTAAAACAAACACAGAGTGTTATTCAGCAACATTAAACTTTTTCCCTAAAAAAATAATTCTTGATTCATATAAAGAAATATTAACAGATAAAAGCTTTTATAAATCAATTGGCTATACAATCATTATTGAAGTAAGCGTAATAGTGATTGGAACTTTAGTTTCCTCATTAGCAGCCTTTGCTTTTTCAAAATTAAAAATGAAATTTAGAAAAACACTATTATTACTTTTAATGAGTTCAATGATGGTACCATATGCAGCGATTATGCTACCTCAATATCGAGCATTTTTAAGTCTCAATATGGTTGAAACTTTATGGCCACTTATATTACCAGGTTTATTTGGCAATGTTTCTATGATGTTTTTCTTAATTACCTATATGAAAGATGGGATTTCTGATTCAATCATTGAATCAGCTAAAATAGATGGAGCATCTTATTTAAAAATGTGGTGGGGTATTGCTCTTCCGCTTGCTAAACCTGCAATAGTTGCTCAAGGTATTTTTTGGCTTGTTGGTATATGGAATGATTTCTTTGGTCCATCAATTTATCTTACAAATCCAAATGTACAAACATTACAAATATATATAACATCATTAAATGCAAGTAATGATGGTACTAATTTTCCAGCAATTATGACAGGAGCATTTTTAGCATCATTGCCAATGATTATTATATTCTTATGTTTCCAAGATTTATTTATTAATTCAATTGCTTTAACTGGCCAAAAGGAGGGATAAAATGAAAAACCCAACTAATTTATATGTTAATAAAGAACTAATTGAAGCTGGAGACCCATTTATTTTAAGATTTAATGGAAAATATTATTTATATCCTTCAACTTGCTCAAATAAGCATGAAATATATTGCTTTGTATCTACTGATTTAGTTAACTGGAGCAGTGGTTATGTGGTTTGTAAAGACAAAGTAACTAGTAATGCTTATGCGCCAGAGGTTATTTATTATAATGGATATTTTTATTTAGTAACATCCCCAAATGGAAGGGGACATTATATTTTTAAAAGCAAGTCACCTTTAGGACCATTTAAACGAATAACTGATAATATTTTAAATATGATTGATGGTTCTTTTACTATAGATAAAGATTTTAATTTACTATTTTTAAGAGCAAATCATAAAGGAATTTCTATTTTAAAAATGGATGAAAATTTTAATCCTATTTGTAGAAAAAATTTACAAGCAAACCTTAATGGCTGGACTGAAGGTCCAAGCATAACATATCGTGACAATCGTTATTATTTGACATATGTTGGTAATCATTTAGAAAGCAAAGGCTATAGAGTATGCTATAGTGTTTCAAAGGAAATTGATTCACATTATGAGCAGCCACTTTATAATCCATTACTTATCAAAACTATTGATGAATATAATTGCTTAGGCCATTCCTCAACAGTTTTAGCTCCAGATTTAGATGGCTATTATATTGCTTATCACCATTTAGTAATGGTATTTGATGATAATAAAAAGCATTTATATAATTTAAGAAATGTTGGTTTAGATAGATTACATTTTAATGGCTCAATGCTTACAACATCTCCTTCGTTTTTTGAAGTAGAAAACCCAAAAATGCCGGATTTATATGAAGATTTAAGTGCTTCTAAAAATAATTTTGAAATAATAAATAAATTTATTTTATCAAAAGAAGAAACAAATAAAGCTTTTACAGCTGAGTTTAATTTTAAATATAAAACAAAAATAGTTTTGTCATATAAAGATATAAATAATTATTCCTTTATTTTACTTAAGGATTATTTACTAAAGGTTTATAAAGTTAAAGATAATAAAAGGACATTAGTTAATATAAGTAAATTACCAATTACATTTGATTGCTTTAGAAATATTCGAATTATTAATAAGGAAGATGAAGCGGAAATATTAATAGATAATGTTAGTGTTGCTAAGGTAATTCCTTTTCTTAGCGGAAGAATTGGTTATGGCAAGCTAAATAGTGTTTATTTTACAGCCTTTACTAATAAGGTTTTAGGTGAAAGTGATAAGGAATATGCCAACATTATTCCAGGAAATATTGATTGCTTACATTCACTTGAAAATAAAAAATATAGCTTAGATGATGATGATATCAATTATGTAATTTTAAGTGAAAATGAAACAGTTTCCTTTAAGGTAAAGAGTTATTTAAAGCAAAAATACCATTTAGCAATTCTTTGTAAATGTGATGAAGAATGTGAAGTTTTATTAAAAAGTAATAATGATGAAATATCGTGCTCTTTAAAAGCAATTGATAATGAATATAAATATATATTTAAGGATTTAGGATTTTTAAATATAAATGAAAATGATTTAATTACTTTAAAGGTAGTAAAAGGATCAATTAGCTATAAAGCATTATATGTTGAACAATTTATTAACAAAGAAATAAATGAAAACGATATTAAGCTAGTTAACTTAGATACAAACACAATTGAATGTGATTTTAAATTTAATAAATTTAGTGATGATTCATATTTTGGCTTAGTGTTTAATGCTATTAATTATTCAAAGCATGATTGTAATCCTTCACCTAGCTTTTGTGGATATCTAGTAGGCTTTAAAAATTCTTTAGCTGTTGTAGATGGTATAAATTATGGGAGTGAAAGAATATATGATGTTCCACAAGATATTAAAGTTAATAAAACGTACCATTTAAAAGCAACAATTCAAAATAGTATCTGTGAGGTATTCCTAGATAATAAAAAAATTATTAGCACTACACTTATACATCCATATACTTACGGACTTAAAGGAATATATATAAATTCCCATGCTGATGTAGTAGTTAAAAATTTTAAAGGAGGTAAGCTATGAAAAAATCAAAAATATTACTTTTCTTACTAGCATTATTAACCTTTCAAAGCTGCAGTGATGGTTACTATGAAGTTATAAAAAAACCAGGAAATGATGATTTTAATTTTCCAGGAAACTACATAGAATCAGAGCTAAAGGTTGATGGTAAAGATGCTGAAAACGAATGGAAAAATGTTAAAAATTCTTTAAATTTTGGTAGTAATAATAAAGCTAACTTAAGATTATATCGCGGTGAGCAAGCTTTATATGCCTTCTTTAAGGTAAAGGATGAGGATTTACAGGTTGTTGGTAATAATGATGGCGATGATGTAACGAAGGGCGATTCAATCGAAATATATTTTGATTTTTTAAATGATGGAGGAGCCAAGCCTCAACAGGATGATATTCAAATTAATATCGGAGTTCATGGTAGAACTAGATTATTTGTTGGAACTGGAGGAGAATGGGGCTCTTGGAATGGCTTAATTGATTATGCAATTACTATTGATGGAACACTTAATTCTTTAGATACAGAACTTGATGTAGATAAAGGATATAACATTGAACTAATGATTCCTTATAAGCAAGTTGGAATTTTAAAGGATAGTCCCTTTAGTATAGCACTTGGCTGTGTATCAAGAGGAATTGATTCTACTAATCAAACATTAGATTATTCTTGGGATGGGCTAGTTTATGATGGTAATTTTATTGATCCACAAAAGCCATCATCATATATTTCCTATGTTAATGATTCCTATTACTTGAAGGCTAATGCTCCAAAGGATAACATTTCCTTAGATGGCTACGTCTATACGCAAGATAAAAAACCACTTGCAAATGCCACTTTAGAAATTGATGGTAAAAAGGTTACTAGTAATTTTGAAGGATATTATCATTTTGAAGCTATTTCACCAAATATGAATCAAAATGTTAAGATTACTAAAGATGGCTTAAAGGAAAGAAATTATGTACTAGAAGAAGCTTATTTAAAAGATACATCAACAAATAAAGTGACACATGATTTCGTTGTTATTGATGATAATGTAAAGTTTAAAACACTAATTAGTGGAAAGGTAAAAAACCCTGTTGATGGTGAAATTGCTAATGCTAAAATAACAATTAATGATGATGTTATTTATTCCTCAGCAAATGGTGATTTTTCATATGAATATCTAGTAAATGATGATTTAAATATTAATGTAAGTAAAAAGCCTTATATTGATGGAAATTATTCGTTTTCTTTAAATGATTTAGCTGGAAATGAAGCATATGATATTGGAATTATTGCTCTTTATTCAGCAAGTAGTAGCTTTACATTTGGTGGGGCAAGAACCACATGTAAGATAGATGGTGAGGTGTTTAGAGGCTTTGATGGAATTAACTTTATCTTTAAGAGCCAAGAAAATCTAATAAATGGTGATCATGTTGAATTATTTATTGATACTAAGGAATCTACTTATTCAAGAGATGATAGTGATTATCGTATTGATTTTAGTGGTGATGGAAGCATTAATATTGTAAATTTTAAAAATGGAACAAATACCAATGTTTATAAATCAAAAATTAAAACAAAAACATATCTTTTAAAGACAACATATTATATTGAAGCTTTTATTCCTTATGAATTTTTAAAAATAACAAGTGCTGAAATTATAGGATTTAGCTGTGGTTCATATAAGCAAGCAACAAACGACTGGGATGGATTAGCTTTTATTCAAGATGGCTTTAATGATTATGTAGCACCAGAATATCCTCAAGAATATTTAAGAATTAATATTGATAATGGACTTTATAGATCAAAAGGAAATGACATCATACCTTACATTATATATGGAAAGGTAAGTGATGGTAAGACAATCATTAATAATGCCTTTGTTAATAATAGAAAGGTGAATGAAGACGGAACCTATAAAGCTTATTTATTTAAAGATACTAACACGATTGAATGTGAATGTGTTGGCTATGAAACTAAGCAAATCTTAGTTGATTTAAAGAATGAAAATCTAATTAATTTAGATATTGTTTTAACTTTGCAAAAGGTATCAATAAAAGGCTATATTATTGATTTTGATAGTAATGAAAAATTGGCTAATGTTAAGGTATATTTGAAGGATGATCCAGCAAATTTTGTTATTAGTGATTCTAATGGCTATTATGAAATCAGCTGTATTACAGCTGTTAATGCTGAATTAGTTTTTGAACTTGAAGGTTATGAAACTACTTATAAAACAATTGCTAAGCAAGCATTAGTAAAAAGCTATGAAAATAAAGAAGACTATGAATATAATGCCAAGCTTTTTAAGTAATAAAGGAGGAATAAGATGATGAAAAAAAGAAAGATTCTTTCTATTATGATGATGTTTTTAATTAGTAGCTGTAATACTAATACAAATAATATAAATGATTTAGATAATAGCAAATTACATATTAGAGATACATACACTAATAAATTTGCTGAAGAAAAAATTCCAAATCAATGGGAAGCCTATGGAATAGGAGACCCCTTTGTTTATAGATTTAATGGCAAATATTATTTATATGCGTCAACAAAAAATTATCAAAAAGGGATACGTTGTTGGGTTAGTGATGATTTAATCAATTTTAAAATGGTTGATAATAAAGAACTTGATGTTGGTTATGCAAGTGATGAAGAATGCACAACAACAGCTTATGCTCCAGAGGTTATGTATTATAATGGTTATTTCTATATGTGTGAATCAAAGGGTGGTACAGGACATTATATTTTAAAAAGCGATAAGCCTGAAGGACCTTTTAAAGCAATAACTACAAACTTTGGCGAAGGCATTGATGGGTCATTCTTTATTGATGATGATGAACAAATATATTTTTTAAGAGCATCTACTACAGGAATTCGTATGGCTAAGCTTGATGAGAATGATAATTTTAAGGTGCTTGAAGGTCAAAAAAGATTAGACAATACTAATTTGGGTGGTTGGACTGAAGGACCATATCTATTAAAAAGAAATGGAATATATTATTTAACGTATACAGGAAATAATGTTATTTCTTCAGGATATAGAATTGGCTATTCTTATCATAATGATGATACAACTATATTTAAAAGAGATGCATTTAATAAAGGAAAAACAATCATTTTAAATACATCAGATGAATTTAATGGACTTGGGCATTCATCAACAGTATTGGGACCTAATATGGATGCATATTATTTAGCTTATCATAATTTAAATTCATCAGGAGGTCCAAATAGAAGCTTTAATTTATCAAGGCTTTATTTTAATGGAGTAGATATGTATGTTAACAATCCATTGCTTAACAACAACTTTACTCCAGAAATGCCAGCTTTCTATACAAATAATGATGATTTTATTAAAAATAATGATTTTTATTTATCTAGTAGTTCTACTTCATTAAATTTTACAGCTGAATACAATTTTTATAATGCCAATAATAAATGTGTTTTCTCGTATGTCGATGAAAGTAACTATAATTATTTATTAGTAAATAATGAAAATGAAATCAAGGTTTTTGAAGTAAAAAATAATAACACTAAAGAAATAAAATCAACAAAACTAAATAAGCAATATGATTATAGTAAGCTTCATACACTACGTGTTGTTTCAAATGGCTCTAAATATGATGTGTATTTTGATAATATGAGGAAAATTAGCAATGAGCAATATAGTTTTATAGAAGGTAAAATTGGCTATAAGAATATTAAACTTGAAGATGTTGAATATACAGCATTTTCTAATTATGCTTATGGGAATAGTGATTATGAGGATTTAAAGCAAAATGAATTTTTAGCAGCTAATTATTCAAGAATCTATTCAACAATTGATGAGGCTTCCTTAATTGAACAAAACGAAAGTGAAGAAAATGAATTTAATGGTAAAAATGGTGCATATGATGTTCTTTTAAATAAAAATGGTCAACGTGCAACATATAATTGCTATTTCAATGAAGATGGCTTTTATGGGTTTAACATTACTATTGATAAAAAATATTGTGGAAAAACTATAACAATTGCAATAGATAATAAAGCCTATAAGGTTAAGGTTCCAACTATTTCTAAGGTAAATACTCAATACGTAAAGTTATTATTAACAGAAATCTATGTTGATAAGGGAGCACACTTTGTATCATTTGTTTATAGTAAGGATGAATTTGCTTTCCATGATGTTTCTATGTTTGTTTCAACTAATGTTACTCCAACATATGAAAATTCACTTGAAAACTATATAAGTGAAGGGGCAACATATATAAATTCTTGGAAATTATTAGATAATGGTCATTATGCTTTAAGTGGTAATAGACAATGCTTATATTTTGGAAAGAATACTTTAAGCAATTATACACTTGAATGCGATGTAAAATTAGTTGGAGAAACATCTGCAAACACAGCTGGATTTTTAATAAGAGGAAACAACCCAGCATTTGCTAGTACTGATAATTTTTCATCTGTACAAGGATATTATGTATCCTTTAATAACTCTAAGTTTACAATATCAAAATGCGACTATGATAATTCCTTATTAGATGTTTCTGCCGATGCTTTTCCTATTAGCTCAGATGAATTCCATCATATAAAAATAGTTGCTAATAATAATACTATTACGGCTACATTTGATGGGGAAAATACAATAACTTTTACTGATGATATTGGCTTTACATACGGTTATGTCGGCTTATATACTAATGGCGCCGCATCAGTTTATAAAAACTTAAAGATCTATTAATGAGGAAAAATATTATGAAAAAAACAACAATATTTCTTTTAACATCGTTAATTCTACTAAGCTGTAACAATAATGAAAATAATAGTCAATCAGCAAGCCTTAATGAAACAAAAAATAACTATGAAATAACTTTTAATGTTACTGATTTTAATGGTAAAGCATTAGATAATTACACTGTTAAAATTAATAATAATGATATTAAAGTTAAAGAAAATAAAGTTACTATAGAGCAATTACAAGGTAGTGATAAAATTGAAATTGAAAGTAATGGCTATTTAACAAATTTTTATAATGGTGAAGAACTATTAAAGCAAAATAAAAAAGAAATAGTATTTGATGTTAATATGGCACAAAAAGCAAGCACAATGGGCTTTGCTTCCTTTAATAAAACTTGGGATAACTTTGGGGATTTCATTTTAAGTTCTTCAAGAAGCAAAGATGGAATAAGAGCAATTTTATCATCTACAAACGTTAATTGGTTAAATGATAATGATAGCCAAATTGAACTTTATATTTCAACTGGAATGAAAACAAATTATCGCTTTGAAGGGGCATATAAGATATCTTATACATCAAATAAAGAAATAAAAATGCTTAATTATAAAGATAATTCAAATATGGATGTTTCTTTACTAAAGGTAAATGATTATGTCAAAAAGCAACAGTTTTATATTGACTTTTTAATTCCTTATTCACTTATTAATATAAAAAGTGATGAGGTAATTGGCTTAAATTTTGGCGAATGGTCAAATAAAGCAAATGATTGGTGCAGTATGGTATCAGTAATTGATAGCCAAGAAAAAAATGTTGAATATCCAACACAATATGTGCGTATTGATAAGAATAATGAGGTTTTTGCTAACATATATAATTGCCATGAAGAAGATAACCCTAAAAATCTTTATGATAAGGATGAGTTAATAAAAGATTACCCTATAGAATTTGCTAAAACTGGAGTTAGTAGCAATATGGCTGATGATATTTTTGTTAAAACAACTATAAAAGAAGATAGATTCGTATTTGATATGGTTGGCTTTGGTGATTTTACTGATGAAGAAAAAATAAAAATTGTCATTCATAGAGATGGTGAAAATGGTGCTAATTGGGCAATACAAAATGATGATTTATCTATAATCTTAAATAAAAATGAATCTAGCTGTTTAACTAATTCTACTTATTTCTTTGATTATGAAAATATAGAAGATTCATCAAAGAAATTAACAAACAATCCAATTTATAAATATGATGAAAAAGGATATTTTACAGTTTTAGTAGAAGTATTATTTATAGAAATTCCATCATTTAAGCAAAATGGAAAATATACTGCTTTATTTACAGAGTTTGGAAAAGAAATATATAATGATAAATGTGAGGAAAGTATGTATTACAATAATATTCCATGTGGGGATATTGCTTTCCAATCAAGTTATGCTTTAATAAAGGATAAAGAAATTATTGAGCATCAAGATTTTGAAAATTACCCAATTGTTTTTGCAACTAGTAAGGATCCAATTTATACAAAAATAGAAAGAGATTATAAGAATGAATGCTTGATTTTAAGCTTTGCTGGATATTTTGAATTATCATCTAATACATTTATAAGATTTATATTAAAGGAAAATACTTCATTAACTAAAAAAATATGGGCTCTTGAAAAAAGTGATATGTCATTTACTATTTTTAAGGATGCCGCTTATTATCAAACTGGTGTAGATGATTTTTGGACAAATGAAAGTGGCAAGGAAATACCATTTATTCAATATTCAAAGGAGGACTCAAAAACAATTTATACTCCAGCATATGAATATAGTGAAGAAAAAGGATACTTTACATTAGAATTTAAAATTGATTTTACGGAAACTGGTATAAATATTAATGAAAATACAACCTTAAGAGGAATATTAATAGAATTTGCTCCATCAATTATTGGTGGTAACTGCTATATGCAAGATAATAAGCAAATTGGTACTGGAGATCCAGCTTTACAGGATAATTATTTGACATTTTAATATATTTAGCAGTAATCATGAAAAGTGGTTGCTGCTTTTTGTATTTTTTAGACTAAAATATAGTGTAAAAAAACTATTAAAAATTAATTATCAAAAAAATGCCAAGTAAAATATCAAAAAAAAGCAAAATGAAATTGTAAAAAAAAGCAAAATGAAAAGTTGAAAAAAAGCAAAATAAAGTGTATACTAGTAATGGTGATTAACTAATGAATAAAAATATTTATTACAAAAGAATAGTTGATAAAATATTGGATTTAAAGCTACGTGCTTTTGGGGCAACAAATATAGTTGGACCTAAATGGTGTGGAAAAACAAAAACAGCTTTGCAAAGAGCTAAAAGTAAAATAATGCTACAACGAGATTCTAACAAGGAAAACTTGATTTATACAGCAAAGGTTACTCCAATGGTATTACTTGATGGTGAGAAACCACGTTTAATAGATGAATGGCAAGATGCGCCAACCCTATGGGATGCTGTTCGCTCATATTGTGATGAAAATCCTGGACAAGGGCATTTTATTTTAACTAGTTCAACCTCTAGTTTAAAGAAAACAATGCATACTGGTACAGGAAGAATTTCAACAATGAAAATGTATCCAATGAGCTTATATGAATCGTTAGAATCAAATGGAGCAGTATCATTACTAGAATTGTTTGATAAAAAGCAAGATTTAAAAAATGGCTGTGTATCCAATATGTCGATAGAAGATATTATTTTTGCAGCATGCAGAGGTGGGTGGCCAGAAAGTGTATTATTAAATGATAAAGAAGCCCAATTAGCCATTCCTAAGGATTATTTTCAACAAATATATTTAAAGGATATGTTTAATGTTGATAATGTTAAAAGAAATTCACAAACTATGAGAGCATTATTAAGAAGCTATGCAAGAAACATTTCAACGTTAGCCAAATCTGTTAGCATTTTAGATGATGTCAATGCTACAAATTTAATTAGTGATGTTACACTTAGTGATTATATTGAGGTTTTAGAAAAACTATATGTAGTTGAAGATATTTATGGTTGGTGTCCACAAATAAGATCAAAAACATCTATGAGAAGTGGTAGAAAAAGAGAATTTGTTGATCCTTCAATTGCCGTTGCTGCTCTTGGCGGTTCACCTTCATATTACCTTAATGATTTAAAAACATTTGGTTTTATATTTGAAAACTTATGCATTAGAGATTTAAAAGTTTACTCACAAGCAATGGACGGAGAGATTTCCTATTATCATGACAATTTAGGCTTAGAGGCTGATTGTGTATTACATTTAAATGATGGAAGATATGCAATAATAGAATTCAAACTAGGTGATTTTGAAATTGATGAGGGAGCTAAGCATTTAAATGAATTAGAAAGATTAATCAAAAAACATAACTTAGAATCAAAAATACAAATAAGAAAGCCAGATTTAAAAATTGTAATTACAGGGACTAAATATGGCTATAAACGTGAAGATGGTGTGTTTGTTATACCTATTGGCTGCTTAAAGAATTAAAAGCAATTTTTAATATTGTTATTTTAACCACATTTTATATAAAATGTGCTAAAATAATAACCAGGAGTGTGTTAATATGAAATTTAAAGAAATGAATCTTCCTAATAAGTTAACAACTATTAGAATGTGGTGTGTCCCATTAGTCATAGTTTTATTTGCTTTGTTTTTATTAAATAGAGCAGGAATAGTTAGTAGTGATGTTTATTTATTCATTAGCTATAATAATTGTGAAGCAGAGCATTGCTTAGTAAGCAAGGTTTCAGAAACATATTTTTTAACATTAAATCAATTATTGATAGCAATTTTCTTTATATTTGCTTCAATTACTGATTTTGTAGATGGGCATATGGCTAGAAAAAATAATTTAGTTTCAGATTATGGTAAGCTAATGGATCCTTTAGCTGATAAACTATTAGTTAATACAACACTAATTTGTATGTTAATGTCAAAAATGTTTTTATTTAATAATGAAATTGTAGCAATTTATAATTTAATACCAATGATTTTTGCGGTTTTAACAATTGCTAGGGATTTCTTTGTTGATGCTTTAAGAATGCAAGCGTTAAAGAAAAATGCTGTTGTTCCTGCAAGTATTTATGGAAAATTAAAAACAGCAACATTAATGCCAGGAATTGCAATTTTATTATTTGGAAGTGCAAACTTTATTATTTATTGTATTGGTTTATTATTAGTTACATTAGGAGGCTTATTTGCTTTAATTGGTGGAATTAAATATTTTAATGCCTTAAAGCAATATATTGATTAAGATGGAACAATTGGTAAAAAGACTAAAAGAAAAGAATTTAACAATAGCTTCATGTGAGTCACTAACTGGTGGTATGTTTGCTTCATCAATTGTTAATGTAAGTGGAGCAAGTAGTGTCTTTGCCGGAAGCTATGTAACCTATATGGATAAAGCTAAAGAAATACTTTTAAATGGTAAAGAAATATTAGATAAATATGGAGCAGTAAGCTATCAAATGGCCTATTTAATGGCTAAAACTGTAAAAGAAAAATTTGATGTGAATATTGGAATTTCCTTTACTGGAAATGCTGGCCCTACGGGTAGCGAAAATAAACCTGTTGGGTTAGTATATAGCTGTATTGTTTTTAATGAAAAAAAATATGAGTTTGAAGATCACTATAATGGTAGTAGAGAAGATATTAGAAAAAAATGTATTATAGATGCAAAAAATAGAATTTTACAAATTATTGAAGAAAAACACTAAAATAAGTATAGGAGGAAATAAAAATGGCAAAAGAAGAAAAAATGGAATTAGATGATGTTTTAAAGATGATACAAAAAACTTATGGCCAAGGCTCAATTATGAAGCTTGGCGAAAGACAAAAGGTTGATGTTGATGTTATACCTTCAGGATCAATAGCTTTAGATTATATTTTAGGTGTTGGTGGTTATCCAAAAGGAAGAGTTATTGAAATATATGGACCCGAATCATCTGGTAAAACAACATTCGCATTACATGCAATAGCTGAAGTTCAAAAGAAAGATGGTAAAGCTGCTTTTATTGATGCTGAACATGCAATAGATCCTTTATATGCTCAAAATTTAGGTGTTAATATTGATGAATTAATCTTATCTCAACCAGATTCTGGTGAGCAAGCCTTAGAAATCACTGAAATGCTAGCTAAAAGCGGCGCAATTGATTTAATTGTTGTTGACTCAGTTGCAGCTTTAGTTCCACAGGCTGAATTAAATGGGGAAATGGGAGATGCTCAAGTAGGCTTACAAGCTCGTTTAATGTCTAAAGCTTTAAGAAAGCTAACAGCAGTTTTAAATAAGAGCTCTTGTACAATTATTTTTATAAACCAATTAAGAGAAAAGGTTGGTATAATGTTTGGAAATCCAGAAACTACAACTGGTGGAAGAGCATTAAAGTTTTATGCTTCAGTTCGTCTTGAGGTAAGACGTGGTGAGGTTATTAAAAATGGTGATGAAATAGTAGGTAATGAAGTAAAAATTAAGGTTGTTAAAAACAAAGTTGCCCCACCATTTAAAACAGCAACTTGTGAAATTACTTATGGAAAAGGAATCAATAAGGAAGCTGAATTACTTGATCTAGCAGTTAAGTTTGATATTATTCATAAAACTGGTTCTTGGTTTGAATATAATGGCGAAAAAATTGGCCAAGGTAAAGAAAAAGCTAAGGATTTCTTAGCTAATAATAAAGAAGATGCTGATGTAATCTTAAAAGAAGTAGTAAAAGCAATTAATGAAAATAAGTAGGGGATAAATAAATGAGAATAGCACTAATAGCACATGATAAGAAAAAAGAAAACATGATAGAGCTTGCAACTCAGTATAAGGAAGTTTTAAACAAGCATGAATTATATGCTACTGGAACAACAGGTACATTAGTAATGGGAGCAACTGGATTAAAAATAAATAGAATGAAATCAGGGCCACTTGGTGGTGATCAGCAAATTGGCTCTATGATTGCTTGTAGTGAGCTTGATTTAGTAATCTTTTTAAGAGATCCACTTACTGCTCAGCCTCATGAGCCAGATGTTAGTGCTTTATTAAGATTATGTGACGTTACAAATACGCCACTTGCTACCAATATGGCAAGTGCAAATATTATGCTTATTGCTTTAGGAAAAAATGAAATAGAGTGTAAAAAGAATAAAACGATTAGTATTTAATAAGAAAAATTACTGAAGATGATAAAATAAGATATCCTTTTTATATATGAAAATAAGTATATAAAAATATCGAATAAATTCTTACATTTTAAAAAAAAGTGTGTTAAACTAAACAAGGTCAATGAGTAACTAAATGTGTAAGTCCAATTGAAATGGATTTGCACTTTTTTTGTTTAAAAGGAGGAAATTAAATGGAATTAAAGGAAAACAAGCTAGCAAAGGAACCAATAAAAAGATTAATATGGAAGATAGGAATACCAATGGTCATATCAATGGTATTACAAGCTTTATATAATGTTGTTGATAGTGTATTTGTTGCTAATATAAAAGATATTGGAGCATTAGCCAATGAGGCTTTAACTTATGCCTTTCCTATACAAATATTAATGATAGCCATAGGAGTTGGCACAGGAGTAGGAATTAATGCTTTATTATCTCTAAATTTAGGTGAAAAAAATAAAGAAAAAGTTAATATAGTGGCCGGAAATGGTATTTTTCTTAGCTTAATAATATTTTTGTTTTTCTTTATTTTTGGATTGGTTTTATCAAAATGGTTTATAGCTTTATTTACAAAAAATGAAGTAGTTATTGAAATAGGAGTCAGTTATCTAATGATTTGCTGTACTTTATCAATAGGCTCAATAGGTTTTGCAATTTATGAAAGATTTTTACAAGCAACAGGAAATACATTATATTCAACAATTGCTCAAATAGCTGGCGCTATTACTAATATTATTTTCGACTATATCTTTATTTATCCTTTAAATATGGGAGTAAAAGGAGCTGCAATAGCTACTATTATGGGGCAATTTGTTTCACTCATTATTGCTATGCTATTTCATTATTTAAAAAATAAAGAAATTAATGGCAATTTAAAATTTTTAAAACCAAATTTAAGAATAATAAAGGAAATATATATAATTGGTTTATCAGCCGCATTAATGCAAGGATTGCTTTCAATTATGATGGCAGGTATGAATGCTATTTTATCTTTAGCAAATGCTGACACAACAATTTTAGTTGGATCATTTGGAATATATTATAAAATACAACAAATTACTTTATTTTCATGCTTTGGTATATCTAATACAATTATAACGGTATTATCATTTAATTATGGATTAAATAATAAAAAACGTTCAAAGGAATGTATAAAATATGGAATTATTGATACTATAATTGTTTCTTTAATAATAACTATACTGTTTGAAATAATTGCTAGACCATTAGCTAAGCTTTTTGCCATTTCTAGTGGAGCATCAGTAGAACTTATTGATACATGTGAAAAAGCAATTCGTATTGCTGCAATTGGTTATGTTTTTATGGGATTTTCAGTAGCAGTACAAGGAGTGTTTCAAGCATTACGTTACTCTTTGCGTCCTTTATTTACGGCCTTCCTTAGGCTTATAATATTTGTTTTTCCAATAGCGTATACTTTTACTTTATCGGTTAATGTAACAAGTATTGTATGGTTTACATTTCCAATAGCGGAAATATTAACATCTTTAGTATCAGCATTTTTGCTTAAGGATGTAATAAACAAAAGGATTAATAAAATGAATTTAAAAAAAACATTCATATGCAATATGCATACAAATGCTTAGTATTATTTATTTTTGTAGGAATCAAAATTTAATACCCAAATCAAGCCATCATTTAAAAATTTATAGGTTGCATTACAATCAAAGCAATGCACCTTTTTTTCTTTTTCCTCAATAGCGTTGCTTTTACATATAAGGCATACGTGATTATAAATATCTTTATTAACATTAATGGTTAAAAAAATACATTTTAACATAGCCTTTAAGCCTTCTAATGATAGGCTATTATTGATTGTTACTTGGAATGCATTATCAGAATAATCAACTTCTTTTAAACTAATTAGATAATCATAAGATGAAATATCATCATTATTGACCTTTAATTTAATAACAATATCTTTATTTTCTTGAGTGACTTTATCAATTATATTAAATGATATACTATCTGCTTTTTGAACTAAATTAACATTAAATAGATTATTCTCTAATGATAGTTTATTTAAAAGATTATTAGCTGAATATTTAATAATATTATCTTTTAATATTTTAAAATGCAAATCCTTTATTAAAGAATTAATGATATTTAAAAAAATAAACATTGAATAAGTACTAGCTATTTCTTCATATGATAAACTGCTTCTTAAAGCATCATATTCATTTAAAAAATACCATAAACGTAAGCAAGTATTATAATCCTTATGGTGAATTAATAAGTTTGTAGATTCAACATCCTTTGATGAGAAACTAGGAAATGAACTCATTATTTTATAAAAATTAGTATTTTTAATTTGTATTAAACGCATCCTTAAGTAATATAGCTTTTTATAATTATCAAAGCAAACTACATCACTATTTTGAAAATCATCTAAATTTGTAAGCCTTATTAAATCAATTTTATTAATTAAATTAAAATTGAAATGAGATTCATATAAGCTTTTAATACCACTTTTGCTATCTTCAAATGGTTTGTTTAAGAATAAATATAATCTATCAATTAAAGCTTTAACAAATCTATTTTCATAGGTATTATATTCATCCTCTGTCGTTTTTGAATAAGCATATTCTGGTGTATATTCATTATTTTTCTTTTTCCAGAGTTTTGGATCTAATGTTGTTTTTCTTACGCTTTCAGGGGTTAGCTGACTAACCTTACCAACATGCATTGTTTCATATTCACTTTTTAAAATAATATAAGGAGTCTGAACAACATTTATTAAATTACCAATAGAGGCTGAAATTTTATCAATTGAAGATGAATAATCAAGCCCTTTTAGTGATGGAAATGATAACTTAAAGCTATTGTCATCAATTTTTTTTAGTAATTTTGAAATTAAACATGTATCATTTTCAACTAATTGCTTGTTAAACCATTCAAGAGCTATTGTTGACATTAGATTAATTTCCTCTTTAATTTAGCAATGACTTCAATTGAACAAGAAAACTCATTAGCACCATATAAATCATTGATTAAAGCTTCAAGCTTAATAAGATTACTCTTTAAGCCCTCATCAAATCTACCATCTAATTTTCTTAAAATCTTACGAGCAAACATAATATCAATTGCTTTTGAAATTGTTCCGCCACAAGATACAAATACTGGTACAAATTTTTTAATTTGATTTAAGATACGATTGCCAAAGTTAATATCAAATTTATCTAACATAAATTCACTTAGCTTATTAAAGCGATCATATTCTTTAGAAGGGATATTAGCCACAGAATTATCAATACTTTCTTCAAATAATTGTAATAATTCAGTTGAACTTATATGAATACTTTTAGCATGCATATTATTATTAGTTGGTTCATTTCTTGATGAAAAATCAATAACAGATGCTCTATCATATACCTTATCAGTAATGGTAAATGTTGAATCGTCTTTATTAGCAGTGCCAATAAACCAAGTGTTGTCTGGAATTTTTACACAACAACCATTGACAAATTTTTTTGGCAATTCACCTTTAGTAGATGATGGCATTAATTCAATTTCCCACCTATCTTTATCAAGTTCAAGTACAGATAAGAAATCGGCAAAATAATATTCAACACGTGATAAATTCATTTCATCAAGAACCATTATGTTAATTTCGTTGTTTTGATAAGAAGCATTATATAATGTTCTTAAAAATGGCGTTTCTTTAAACTTCTTTGAAAAGTCATTGTAATACCCTAAAATATCACTTCTATCTTTCCATGAAGCTTGAACAGGCGTAAAGCATGATAAGCAGTTCACATATTCAGCAAAGAACTTAGGAAGAGAAGTTTTACCAGTTCCAGATAATCCTTCAAGGATTATAAATCTAGAACAAGCCATACCTGAAATAAATGATCGAATTGTATCCATTGTGTAGTACATTTTATTATCTTGTAAGTAAGCATTAAAGCCTTCACATAATTGCTTTAATGACACCTTATCAAAATGGTTAGGAGTAATTTTATTCTCTTTATATTGTCTATCAATTTCAACTAAATCAGGGAAAATATTCATTTCACTTTCATCATCGTCTTTACTAACTTCAAGAACTTTCTTTTCTTTTTTAGGTTTCTTTTCTCTTTCTTTTATTCTTTTAATAACATTTGTTGCAACAAAGAGTAAGCATGAAGCAATTACTAAGAACATAAAGTAATATGCTAAAGCCTTAAAGAAATTATTAGCATCTATATCATATCTATCCTTCAGTGCAGGAACAGTAAAGAATAAAATTAAATAAATAACTATTAATACCGTAGGTAAGAATGTTAAAATAGGCTTAAATATTGATAAACGACTGTATTTTGAATATAAGTTCCCAGTAATACATAGTACACACATAAAAATTGTCCATTGTATGACAATAGCATCAATTAATAAGAATATTAATAGATAACTGTCACTATAAATCTCAAATTTACTAATAAGTGAAAATAAAAATAGCAATCCATAGGCAATTGCAAAAACAAGAAAAACATTTAGTGTCCATTTTTTAAGTCTTGCTTCTGTTAAAACTTTTTTTTCTTTTTCCATAAAGGCTAACCTCCCCTTTAATTGAGCATATTTTAGCATTTAAAAATATAGTTAGTCAATGATATCTTTAAAAGATTTAGGGGGTAGAAGAAATAAAAAATTATTTATTTATAAATAACATTAATTAGTTTTCCTTATAAAATACTTATTTGTTATTAATAATATAAGTGTATTAACAAGAAAAATAAGAAACTTAAAAAGATTTATACTTTAAGTTTAAAGCAACTTGTGTTACAATTATTATCGGTACGTTACTTATGTATCAATTAAAAATAAACAGGAGGAAAACAAAATATGTTGTCAGTAACATTTGCGTTAGTATCTGACCCTATGTTTTGGTTATTTCTCGTTGTTGCAATTATAATCGCAGCTGGACTTGGATGTTTAGCAGTTTATAAGTTTATTCCAAATAATGCAAAAAAACAAGCAGAAACAATTTTAAAGGAAGCAGAGGTAAAGGGTAATCAAATTATTAAATCTGCTCAAATTGAAGGACGTTCTGCCGCACTTGAATTAAAGGTTGCTGCCGAAAAGGAAGCAAAGGAAAGAAAAGATGAAGTGCTTAATCTAGAAAAAAGCATTCTTTCACGCGAGCAACAAATTGATGTTCGAGAAGCATTAATTGTTCAAAAAGAAGAACAAGTTAAACAAGCAAATCAACAACTAGATAACAAAAATAAAGAGTTAGATAAAAAACAAACAGAATTACAAGCAAAAATAGATTCAATTATTGTTGAATTACAAAAAGTGGCTCAAATGTCAATTGAGGATGCAAAAAAGGAACTATTTAAAAGAGTTGAAGAAAAAATGGATCATGAAATTGCAGCTTATATGAAGGAAAGGGAAGAAGAAGCAGAAGAAAAAGCTTCTGAAAATGCCAAAGAAATATTAAGCTTAGCAATTGATAAGTATTCTCAAGAGGTTGCATCTGAAAGAACTGTTTCAGTTGTAGCTTTACCATCTGATGAAATGAAGGGTAGAATTATCGGAAGAGAAGGTAGAAATATCAAAACAATCGAGCAATTAACAGGCGTTGA
Organism: uncultured Bacilli bacterium; assembly: GCA_934201705.1. GTDB lineage: Bacteria > Bacillota_I > Bacilli_A > RFN20 > CAG-631 > CAKPXW01. The sequence goes on from CAKPXF010000019.1 coordinate 46,119, forward strand.
TTTAATCATTGATGATACTCCAGAGGTTATTACGGTTTCATGCTTTGATCCGATAAGGCGTGAAATTGCACGTAGATCACTTGAAACTTTAATTAAAGATGGTAGAATTCAACCAGGAAGAATTGAAGAAATTATTGAAAAATCAAAGCAAGAAGTTAAAGAAATTACTAAAAAAGCTGGCGAAGAAGCTTTATTTAAGCTAAATCTTCCTAAGATGAATAAGGATTTAGTAGAATTAATTGGTAGATTAAAATTTAGAACAAGCTATGGTCAAAACGCTTTAGTTCATTCAATGGAAGTTGCTCACCTTTGTGGAATTATGGCATCAGAGCTTGGTATTGATCAACAGCTTGCTAAAAGAGCAGGTTTACTTCACGATTTAGGTAAAGCATTAGATTTTGAAATGGAAGGATCACATGTTGAACTTGGCGTTCGTTATGCTAAAAAATATAATGAAAGCGATGTAGTTATTAATGCCATTGAATCTCACCATGGTGATGTTCCAGCAAAATACATTATTTCTAATTTAGTATCTGCTGCTGACACTTTATCTGCTGCTCGTCCTGGAGCTAGAAGTGAGACATTAGATACTTATATTAAGAGAATTGAGCAACTTGAAACTATTTCTAAAGGCTTTGATGGTGTGGCAAGCGCTTATGCTATTCAAGCTGGTAGAGAGGTTAGAGTTATGGTAGTACCTGAAAAGGTTGATGATGTTATGGCTTATAAGATTGCAAGAGATATTAAAAATAAGGTTGAAACTGAATTAACTTATCCAGGACAAATAAAAGTAACTGTTGTTAGAGAAACAAGAGCTAGCGAAATAGCAAAATAATAATTAAAAGGTGCAAAATTTTGAAGTGAACTGAATATGTTGGACCAACAACATAGGAGGTTCACTTTTAATTATGCGGTACAATAAAAAATTCA
>CAKPXF010000020.1 GCA_934201705.1 uncultured Bacilli bacterium
TGATTTATCTTATATTAAATAATATTTACTGTCTACTTTTACCCCTTTCACTGTCTACTTTATTAATAGCACAACAGCAATTAAATTAAAATGTATAGATTTTTTTTTATTTTTTACTTATAGGGGGTTTTTTATTTTTCATCTATGTGGCTTTTTAAATAAAAATGGAAATGATTTAACATTTCCACCTCTTTATTTAAAATATTTTAAGACCTCTTCCGTTAATATAACACGGCTATCATAGCATTTTGAAAAATATTCTAAGCCTTGTTCTTGATTCCCTATTAAAAATGTCGCACAAGCATCAGCAGCTACTATTGTTTTATAATTTAAAAAATAAGCACCGGCTAATGTTTGTAAAACACATATATTAGTATCAGCACCGCAAACAATTAATGTATCAATATTTAATTCTCTTAATAATAAATCTAAATCTGTTTGGAAAAATCCATTATATCTTCTTTTAGGTACTATATAATCTGTTTCCTGTAGATCAAATTCATCTAAAACCTTAGCGGCTTCACTATCTTTTATTCCATGATTTCCCCAAAGCTTTAATTCGTTATCAACATTTAATAAATGAGCGTCATTTGAAAATATAACAGGCATGTTAATTTTTCTTGCCTCATTTACTATACTAACTGCATTTTTTACTGCTTCCTTTAAAGAATCTATTACACCTTGACTTCCACCTAATAAATCAATTACTAAAATAGCAGTCCTTTTTAAGTCAATATCATTATTTGTTTGCCAAGGAGTATTTTGATGTTTTGGTATATACATAGTAATTATTCTCCTATCTATTTTTTAAATATTCATTAACTTCACTTAATGTTGGTATTGCTTGTTGAGCGCCTTTTTTTAAGCATGTTAGTGAACTAACAATTGAAGCAAAGTTTAAAGAGTTTTCAAGTGATTCATTTAAACTTAATTTACTGGCAAGAGCACCAACAAAAGTATCTCCAGCAGCTGTTGTATCAACAGGTTTAATCTTGTTAGCTTTAATCCTATAAGTTTTATCGTTGTCAAAGCAAATAGAACCATCGCTTCCTAAAGTAATGATTAATTTTTTTACACCTAAACTATTTAGATATATATAAGCTTCTTTCGCCTTTTCATCATTAAGAGGATTAATTCCAGTTAAAATTTCACATTCACTTTCGTTAACAATTAAATAAGTTACATATTTATACACTTCATTTTCAAGTTTAATAGCTGGAGCTGGATTAAATATTGTTATCATATCTTTGCTATTTGCTTTTTTTAATCCATATATAACAGCATCTAAATTATTTTCAAGTTGAGTGATAAATATATCATTACTATTAGCATTTATTAAAGCTTCATCAATTTGCTTATTGCTTATTTTAATGTTAGCTCCACCATCTAATATAATTCTATTATCATTATTTTCAATAACAATCATAGCTACACCGCTTGATGAATCAATAGCTTTTACATATGTTGTATCAACATCATATCCTTTTAATGTTTTTAATAGACTTTCTCCAAATATATCATTGCCAACATTGCCAATTAGAAAGGTTTTTACATTCATTTTGGCAGAGGCAACTGCTTGATTAGCTCCCTTTCCTCCTGGGTTTAAGAAAAAATCCTTTCCTGAAATGGTTTCACCATTAATTGGCATATATGGCGTTGTAATTACTAAATCCATATTTACACTGCCTAAAACATAAATATTACTCATAAAGTACCTCCACTTATAAACTTAAGTATATAATATACTTTAAAATCTTTTTATTCAATTAAAAAAATTAATTATATATTTTTTTTATAAAAAATATTATAATAGATGACAAGGAGATTTAAGAATATGAAACTTGTTTACCATACTCAATTAATTAATCAAATTAATGCATTAAAGACTAGAAATTATTATCATATAAAAAATGAAGATAAAACTATATTAGATAATTTTTATTTTGCTTATTTTAAGGATAATACTGATGAAGCTTTATTAGTTAAACCAACCACACAAATTAAAGTGCCTTCAAATTGGCAAATTTTAGGATATGATAATCATCAATATACAAATCATAGATATCCATTTCCATTTAATCCTCCTTACATTGATAAGGAAAATCCTTGTGGAGTATATGTTACAAATTATAATGTAAAATCACTTGATAAGATTCATTATTTAAATATTGATGGGGCTGATTCATGTGTTTACGTTTATGTAAATAATGAGTTCGTAGGATATAGCACAGTTTCCCATTGCAATGTTGAATTTGCTTTAAATAAATATTTGAAAATCGGTGATAATGAAATAAGGCTTATCGTTTTCAAATGGTGTGCTATGAGTTATCTTGAAGATCAAGATAAGTTTAGAATGTCGGGTTTGTTTAGAGATGTTTATATTTTAAGAAGAAGTAAAAATCACTTAAATAGCTTTAAGGTTATAAGTGATTATGATTACAATACTAAAAAAGGCATTTTTAAGTTCACTTCTGATAAGAAATGTGAAATAACTATTAACAAAATTACTAAAACAGGGAAAAACATTGAGTTTACTATAGATAATGTTCATCCATGGACTGGTGAGGATCCATATCTTTATAATTTAGTTATTAAATGTAAAGATGAAACAATTATTGAACCTGTTGGTTTTAGAAACATTTCTATAAAAAATAGTGTATTATTATTAAATAATGTTCCCATTAAAATAAAAGGCGTTAATCGTCACTCATCAACTGTTAATGGCTACGTTGAAACAATAACTGATTTAAAAAAAGATTTAAAAATAATGAAAGAGCATAACATTAATGCTATTAGAACATCACACTATCCATGCCATAAGGAGCTTCCTTATCTTTGTGATAAGATGGGTATTTATTTAATGCTTGAAGCTGATATTGAATGCCATGGCGTTGTTTGGATTAATGGTATATATGATGAAAAGAACTACAATTTAATTGCAAGTGGTACAATGTATCATGATGCTATTTTATATCGTCAAGAAAAAATGGTGAAGCGTGATTTAAATAGGCCATCAATTTTGTTTTATTCGCTTGGAAATGAATCAGGCTGGGGAAAATCATTTATTGATGCTGCAAAGCTTGTTAAAAAGCTAGATAATACTCGTTTAATCCATTATGAAAGAAGCTGGCTTGGTGGAAGTGATGGTAAGCGTGATAAATTTAACTTTGCTAAAAATTCTAAAAATGTAATTGATGTTTATTCAAGAATGTATCCTTCTTTTGAAGATTTAAACAAAATGAAAGGAAAGCTTGATAAACCATTAATATTATGTGAATATTCCCATGCTATGGGGAATTCTTGTGGCGATTTAAATGATTATGAAGAAATAATTGCTAATGAACCAAGCTTTTGTGGAGGCTTTATTTGGGAATTTATCAACCATGCTATATATAAAAATGGTAAATACCTTTATGGTGGCGATTTTAAAGATGATCCAAGTGATAAAAACTTTTGTATGGATGGTTTAGTTGGCATTGATAGAAAGCTATTTCCAGAAATTAAGGATGTTAAAAACGTTTTTTCATTAATAAAAATTACACAAATAAATAAAAATACTTATCGCATCTATAATAATTATTCATTTACAAAAATTAATACAGATAATTTTAAACTATTATATTATTTTGAAAAAGATGGAAGAAGAGATAATTATTATTCAGCTGCACTTGAAATTCCTCCACTTTCATACAAGGATATAACTATAAACAATCTTGATTCTAATAATAATTGCTATTTAACATTAACATTTAAAGCTATTAAAAATGATCATGAAATATATGCAAGAAGCTTTTTATTAAAGGAAAAAGTAATTAATTATCAACACTTAAATGAGAAAGTTATTGAAAATGAAAATGATTATACCTTAGGAAATTATATAATTAATAAAAAAGGATTTCTATCTTCATTTTTAAACAATAAAAATGCTTTACTTGAAAGTGCTTATTTATCACTTGATAGAGCTTATATTGATAATGATAGAAATAATGTTTGGTATTATAATGATGTTGGATTAGCTACTGCTTATTTTTATGTAAGAAAGCAATATATTAAAGATAATTCTTTAGTATTTGAAGGCTCAATTGATACAAAATATATTCGTCTTGCTGATATAGCAATTACTTATTCATTAACATCTTTAGGATTAAAGGTAAATATTAAAGCTAGTTTTGAAAAACGTTTAAGATATCTTCCTAGATTTGCTTATTCTTTAGTTTTAAATAATTCATTTAATAAGGCCACTTATTTTGGCTATGGTAGTAATGAATCATATATTGATAAGCATCAAGGATCATTACTATCAAGCTATAGCTTTGATGTTTTTTCTAAAGATAATTTATTTAATTATCCTTACCCTCAAGAATCAGGATCTCATTATAAAACATATAATGCTACTATTAAATCAAATACAAATGAAATTGAATTTGTTTGTATAAATTCCTTATCATTCCAAGCAATTCCGTTTAAGGTAAGTGAATTTAAAGATCATTCATATTTAATGAAATACAATACCAAGCACACAATTGTTAATCTTGATTACAAAATGAGTGGTGTTGGTTCTAATTCGTGTGGTCCAGAATTATTAACAAAATATCAATTTAATGATAAAGAGTTTGAATACGAATTCTTTATTAATATGAAATAATATGGAAAACAACAAGAAAAAATGGAATGATATTTTAATATTTACCTGCTATTTTTTAATATCAACAAGTATTCCCTTTAATTTATTTATTAAAAATGAGCTAGTAGTAAATATTATTAATGTAGTCATTAAAGCATTATTTATTGTATTTGCATTATTTTATATTAAAAAATACAACTTTAGTAAAATTGAATTAAAAAAATTAAGAACTAATAGTTTATTATTTTTACCATTTTTCTTAATTTGTGCTAGTAACTTTTATGTATGCTTTATTGATAAAATTTCTATAAATAAAGATATTAATATTCTTAATTTAATTATTAATTTATTGTTTTGCTTACTAACAGCAATTAATGAAGAAATTGTCTTTAGAGGTGTAATTTTTAAGGAATTTAAAAATAATAATTCGAATTTTAAAGCGATTCTTTATTCTTCTTTTACTTTTGGTTTAGTGCATATACTAAACATTTCATCAATTGCAAGTATTCCCTATACCTTACTTCAATGCTTATACTCATTTGCTTTAGGGCTTGTTTTATCATTAGCATATTGCTACTCAAGCAATTTAATAATTTCCATACTAATTCACTTTTTATTTAACTTTTTAAATGATTATTTAGTTAATTGCTTATATGATTATGAAATTAATAAAACATTCTTTATAGTTAACATATTAGTTGCTATAATATTTAGTATATATGGTATTATTATTTATAAATACTTTAAAAGAAAGGATGATTTAAATGCTACCACGAATATGGATATTTGATACATATTCAATAATGATTGGGCTTGGTGTAATAGCTTGCTTATTCCTATTCATGCTATATAACAAAAAGTTAAAAACCAATCGTGATTATGTTTATTTAATTGAAATTGTAGGCGTTTTAGCAGTAATGGTTGGTTTATTAAGCGCTACTTTATTTCAATATGTCTTTGATAGTTTAAATAAGGATTCAACCAATTCTTTTGGAGCTATGACATTTTATGGAGGCTTAATTGGTGGAGCAATATTTTTTATTGCTTGTTATTATGGATATGTCCGTAAAAAATATCCTAGTGAATCATTTATAAAAACTATATTAATAATTGCTCCTGCTTGTATTACTATAGCTCATGCTTTTGGAAGAATTGGTTGCTTTAGTGCTGGATGTTGCTATGGTAAGGAAACTGATTCATTTTTAGGAGTTAAATTTCCAGATTTAGCAAATAAGGTTTATCCAACTCAATTATTTGAAGCTATTTTCTTATTTGTTTTAACAGCCATATTATTTCTTTTAGCTTATAAATTCTATTTTTTATATACAATGCCTTTATACATGGTTTCCTATGGAATATTTAGATTTTTAATAGAATTTATAAGAGGTGATGAAAGAGGTGCTTTTTTACTTAACCTATCACCAGCTCAATGGATTTCAATTTTATTAATAATTGGCTCAATTATATTATTTATCTTTTTAAAGAAATACAAAAGTAAAAATGAAGCTGCCTAGCTTCATTTTTTTACTTTGCTATTGTTTTATTTAATTTAGCATATCTTACAATGCCATTTTCTTCTTCTAGCTTTATTGTTCCTTTAATTAAAGGCATAGCATATTTTATATATTCATTGCTAATATCATTACCATTAATTATCCAATTACTTGGAAATTCTTTAACCTTATTAGCAACATCATTTAAATTAACACCCACATATTTTACCTTATATGGATTATCACTAACTCTTTTAATAGCAACCATTTTACCACTTTCGTTTTTAATTAATAAACGGATTGCTTGAATACCACAATTTTTTGCTTCGTTTATATCTGTTAATGAGCCAATATGTGAAGCGCATCTTTGTGGTAAATTTAGTTCGACACTTCTTACAGGTAAATTTAGCTTTTCATGGACAATACTAGCTAAAACATTACTAGCGCCACCTAGTTGCATGTGGCCAAAAACATCATTATCATTTAAATATTTATATTTTTTTAGTATATATTCATTATTTTCATCTTTGATTCCTTCACTAATAGCTACCAATACCTTTTTATTTTTATCATAAATTTTTTCAACATCATTTAAAAAACTATCAACATTAAAAGGAATTTCAGGTAAATAAATTAAATCAGGTCCATTACCATTTACGCTTGCAAGCTTACTTCCAGCTGTTAACCACCCGGCATCTCTACCCATTAATTCAACTATTGTAACACGGCCATTTTCATAGCAAGCAGTATCTTCTTTTATTTCTGATATTGTTGTAGCTATATATTTTATAGCACTACCATATCCAGGAGTATGATCTGTTAAAACTAAATCATTATCAATAGTTTTACAAACTCCAATAAATTTACAATCATATTCCTTTAGTTTTAAATAGGCTGATAACTTATTTATTGTATCCATTGAATCATTCCCACCAATTAAAATAAAATATCCTATATCATATTTTATTAATTGGTTATAAATTAATTCATAAGTTTTATTATTAAAATCATCAGGTAAAAAATGTCTAACAGTTCCAAGTATAGCACTTGGAGTATATAGTAATCTACTAATTTCTTTATCATCTTGTTTATATAAATCAATTATTCTATTGTTTAATAAACCATCAATTCCATTTAAAGCACCATATAATTTTTTTATTTCAACATGCTTTTTAGCTTCCTTTATCACGCCATATAAAGATGCATTAATAACACTTGTTGGACCACCTGATTGTAACACTATACATGATTTTGACATTTTATACCTCCTTAAAGAAAAAAAGTAAGCGTTTTCATTTTGCTTACTTATCTATAATTTTTTTTAATCCAATACTATTTAAAAGAATTATATTATTTTTTTTCTTTTCCATATCTTTATTATACTAATTTTTTAAAAATTATTAAAGATTAAATTTTTTTTCTTTTCGTTCTTTTTTAGCAAATTGAAATTTGTTATAATTAAATAGATTTTTCGTGGAGGATAAAAAAATGAAAAGAATTGCATTTGACAATGATTATTATTTAAAAATACAAAGAAATGAAATTAATAAACGAATTTCTAAGTTTGGCGATAAGCTATATTTAGAGTTTGGTGGTAAATTATTTGATGATTACCATGCATCAAGAGTATTACCAGGCTTTAAGCCAGATAGTAAACTTAAAATGCTACTTGGTTTAAAGGATAAGGCTGAAATTGTAATTGTTGTAAATGCTGAAGATATTAATGCTAATAAAGTTAGAAATGATATTGGTATTACCTATAGAGCAGAAGTTGAACGATTAATAGACGCTTTTCATGAAGTCGATTTATATGTAAGTAGTGTCGTTTTGTCATTTTTTAAAGATTCTCCATTAACTGATGAATTTATTGCCAAATTAACTAATAATAACATTAAGGTTTATAAGCATTATAAAATAAATGGCTATCCTCAAAATATTCCTTTAATCGTATCTGAAGAAGGACTTGGTAAGAATGAATATATTGAAACTACTCGTCCACTTGTTGTAATTACTGCTCCAGGCCCTGGAAGTGGTAAAATGGCTACCTGCCTTTCACAGCTTTATCACGATAATAAAAGGGGAATAAGTGCTGGATATGCAAAATATGAAACTTTCCCAGTTTGGAATTTACCTCTTAAGCATCCTGTTAACTTAGCATATGAAGCTGCAACAGTTGATTTAAATGATGTTAACATGATTGATCCATTCCATTTAGAAAAATATGGTGTAATGACTGTTAATTATAATCGAGATGTTGAAGTGTTTCCACTTTTAAAAGCTATTTTTGAAAAAATATATGGCGAAAGCCCATATTATTCACCAACTGATATGGGAGTTAATATGATAGGCTTTGCTATTAAAAATGATGAAGTAGCAATTAAGGCTAGTAAGGATGAAATTATTAGACGTTATTATCAGGTTTTAAAAAATAATTTTTTAGGGAAATTTAATGATGATTGTGTTTTAAAGGAAGAAATGCTAATGAATCAAATTGGCGTTAGTGTTAACGATAGAAAATGTGTTAATGCTTGCTTAAAGAAAAAAGATAAAGAAAATGCTCCGTGCATGGCTCTTGAATTAAATAATGGAAAGATTATTACTGGAAAGCGTTCTTTATTATTTGGAGCCCCAGCTGCTTTATTATTAAACTCTTTAAAAGCTTTAGCCAAAATTGATGATTCCTTAACTTTAATTTCTCCAAATGTTATTGAACCTATTCAAAAATTAAAAGTTCATGATTTAAACAATCACAATCCTCGCTTACACGCTGAAGAGGTTTTAATTGCTTTAGCAATACAAGCAACAACTAATACTTTATCAGAACTTGCTTTAAGTCAGCTTCCAAAGCTTAAAGGCACTCAAGCTCATTCATCAATTATTTTACCTGATAGTGATATGAATACATTTAAGAAATTAGGGATTGATGTTACGGAAGAGCCAGTTAGCTATGCTAAAAAATTATACACTAAGTAGTTAACTGTAAATTTTTTATAAAACTGTATTGAATAAAAGTCGATAATTTGATATATTTTTTATTAAGAAAGGAATTTTATTATTTATGGCAAAGAAAAAAAATTTAAAGAAAAGTTTTAGTAGTAATGGTTTATTTATTTTAATGTTTTTAGGTTTAGTTATTCTTGCAATGGGATTTTTAGCTGCAGTTATTTATAAGCCTGAAAATGGTGATCCATCAACTTACACTGGTTTTAATGTTATGTTTGGAAAAAAATTAGTTTCATCTGATAGCATCTTTAATGGTGCTTTATCAGTACTTGGAACAGCAAAATATTCAATTATTTTCTCATTTCCTGCAGTTATAGCATTTTTCCTTCCATTACTTGGATCAGTAGTTGCAGGTCTATTATTAAAAAGCAATAAATTTATTGCTGGAATCATTATTGCTACATGCTTTATTGCTTCAGCTGTTTTACTATTTATGATGCCTCAAATTACATCAGTAAAAATTGAATTAACAACATTTGTTGGCGATGCAAAACCAACTGTTAAAACATTTGCAGATATAGGCTACACTTTAGGTATTGGTAGTATTATTGCTGGTGCTGTATCATCACTTGGTGCTCTTACATCTTTAGGTTTAGTTGTTATTTCAAAGTAATTGAGAAAAACTAAATATCTTAAGTCTATTGGTTATTAATCAATAGGCTTTTTTTGTTAAAAAGGATTTCACAAAAAGTGAAACCCTCATTTACTCATATATTGAAGCAATAAATTTTCCTAAGCTTTCTCCAGCATATTTATGCATAGCTTCATTTGGATGATAAGCTGGCATTACCCCACCAACTTTAGTTAATGAATCAAATTCATAATAATAGCAATTATTAGGATATTTATTAGCAACCTCTTGTATAGTATCCTTTAAGGCAAAGCTATCACTCATCATACCATGTGATAATACAATAATAGTCTTATTTCCATATGTATTTAATATATCATCAATTAATAAATAGTAATTATTTTTAAAGCCATCAAGAAAGGCTTTTTTATCGGCAGCCTTATTAGTATACATTGCTCCATCATTAGTTCCAGCATTAATTACTACAATATTTGGAACATATAAACTATTATTCCATGTTGGAGCATTACTATTAAAGCTACAGCTTTTAAAACTACTTAATAAGGATGCTTTTAAACCATTTGCAACACTATCACTCCAACCACAATAAATACCATACCCTCTTTTACAAGTTACTTGAAAATCACAATGTAAATAATTTGAAGCATAATAAGCATATGATTTAGATGCATTTTCTATTTCTTTAGTTTCACTATCATATTCACTATTACCCTCAATTCCTGAAGCACATGTAATTGAATCGCCAATAAACTCTATTTTTACTTTACTTGGTTCTGGCTTTTTTAGTAAACTTCCAAAGGTTTTTATATTATTAATATAAATATTTCCAAAATCATCATCAGTTATTTTCATTAATTTTATAGTATGCTCTTTATCCTCTAAATTACTTGCAATATTAATTTCTTTACTATCTGGTTTTACTAATATTTTATTTACCTTTGTCGGATCACTTTCATTATCAATAAAGGCACACATATATGAATCATTATTACTATTCATATCAATTATCAAATCAGTTCCTTTAAAGCTAACCTCTAAATATGTATTACTTTGATAAAAAGCAACCTTATTATTAATTAAAGCTGTTTTTCCAACAAATTTAACGTATTCATTTTCTCTATAATTTTCATCAAAGCTAACACTATTTATTTCATTCATAGAAAAGTCCTCACTATTGCTATTATTACATGCTGTTAATGCTAAGCTAATAAATAAAAAAATTTTGTTTTTCATATTTTTCCCTCAATAAAATAATATCATATTTAAAAAAAAATCACATTATATTTTTTAAATCAATATATTGTGGTACAATATATTTAATATGTAAGGAGACAAAAATTATGAAATTAAATGACATTATACATAACTTTAAGCTTATTTCAATTGAAGATGTTAAAGATATCAATGCTAAGCTTTATCAATTTGAGCATATTAAATCAAAAGGATTAGTTGCTTACTTAGAATGTGATGATACTAATTGCTGCTTTGCTATTGGCTTTAAAACATTACCTGAGGATTCAACTGGAGTTTGCCATATTATTGAACATAGCTTATTATGTGGCTCTAAAAAATATCCTTTAAAGGAACCATTTGTTAATCTACTTAAAACATCTTTATCAACATTTTTAAATGCATTTACTGCCTATGACTGGACTATGTATCCATTTGCATCACAAACACCAAAGGATTTTGATAATATCTTAAAGATTTATTGTGATGCAGTATTTAATCCTTTATCAGTAATTGATGAAAAACCATTTTTACAAGAAGGTTGGCATTTAGAGCTATTAAATGAAAATGATCTTCCTTCATATAAGGGCGTTGTTTATAATGAAATGAAAGGTGCTATGAGTAGCGTTGATGAATGTTTAACGCAAGCAACTCTTGAAGCAATGTATAAAGATACATTTTATAGGCATAATTCAGGTGGTGATCCTGATGTTATTCCAAACCTTACTTATGAAGCATATAAGAATTTTTATCATAGACATTATACTCCACAAAATGCTTTAACTTATTTTTATGGAAAGCTAAATATTGAAGAAAAATTACAATTCTTGGATGAAGAATATTTTAGTAAATATGAAGCTAAGAATGATGTAATTACTATAACTCCACAAAAGCCTTTAATTAATTTAGATTATAAAAAAGAATATGAAATAGGTGAAGATGAAGATGTAAAAGATAATACATATATGAGCTTATGCTATGGCTTAGATAATTATAACAACAATGAAACATTAATGGCCGTAAATGTTTTATGTGATGCTTTATTATCAAAAAATGATTCACCACTAAAGAAAGCAATGCTAGATGCTAAGCTAGCTCAAAATGTTGAATGTAGAATTGATGATGATAATATTATTCCAGCCTTACATATTTACCTTCAAAAAACAAATGTTAATAAAAAAGAAGAATTTAGAAGCACTTTTATTAATGAAGTTAAAAAATTAGTTGATAATGGCATTGATAAAGAATTACTTCTTGCTTCTATTAATCATTTAGAATTTAAGGATAAGGAATTAGATGCAGGTGGAATGCCAAAGGGCTTAATTTTTGCTATGCAAATGATGGGAAGCTTTAATTACAATGGCAAATTAACATCTCACTTAGAATTTATAGATAATTATCAAAAATTTAAAAAAGAATTATACAATGGCTATTTTGAAAAAATATTAGAAAAATATATTTTAAATAGTAATCATTATGTGCAAGTAGTTTTAACTCCTTCAAAAGAATTAGGATTAAAAAAGAAAAAGCTAATGGATGAAAAAATGAAGCAAATTAAGGATAATATGTCACATGAAGAAGTATTAGCCTTAATTAAGCAAACTAATGAATTAATAGCTTATCAAAATCATATTGATACTAAAAAGGAATTAAAATGCTTACCACAATTAAAATTAAAGGATATTCCTACATCAATTAATTATTTAGCAACTAAAAAAGATACAATTAATGGAATGCGCGTAATTACGCATAACTTAAATACTAATGATATTGCTTATTTAAGAATGTATTTTTCTATTAAGAAAATTAATGAGGAAGATCTACCATATGTTTTATTATTAAAATGCTTATTAAGAAATGTTCCAACAAACAATTACGATACATTAGCATTAAATAATATTATTAAAACCTTTTTAGGTGATTTATATTTTAATGAATTAGTGTTTTCAAAGGATAAGGATGATTATTCATTCTTATTTAAAGTGTCAACAAGTGCTTTAAATGAAAACATTAATTATATTCCTAATATGATAAATGAAGTTCTTCTACATTCAAAATTCAATAAAAAGGAAGTACTTCAAATTATAAAGCAAATAACTACTTCTTTAAGACAATCAATTATTGAAAATGGTAATAGAATAGCTAAAGATATGGCTAGATCTTGCTTTACTAAAGAAGCAAGCATTACAACAAATGGCTTATCTGGATTAAATGTTTATAAATTCTTTAATAGCTTAAGTAATAACTATAACCATACATTAGTTAATAAAAAGCTTAAAGAAATAAGTGAAAAAATATTTAATAAGAAAAATGCTATTATTTCATTATCTGGTAATGATACTACTTTAGCTTTATTAAAAGCATCTATTAAAAATATAAAGCTTCCTCGTAAGGAATATGCAGATGTTTTAAATGTAACATTATCAAAGGATAAAAATTGTGCTTTAAAGATTCCAAGTGGAGTTTCTTATAACGCTTTAGCTAGCTCATTAAATGTAGTTAACGAAAAATTTAGTGGAAAATACCTAGTATTATCTCATATTGTTAATTATGATTATTTATGGGCTGAAGTTAGAGTTAAAGGTGGAGCTTATGGCTGTTCACTTCAAGTCTATAAAAATAATGATGTAGCTTTTTCAACATATAGAGATCCTAATGTTAAAAATTCATATCAAACATTTAATAATTTAGTTAAATACTTAAAAGGCTTTAAGGTTTCTAAGGATGAATTCACATCATATATAATTGGTGCTATGGGCGGATTTGATGCTCCATTATCTAATCCTTTATTAATTGATACTTGGGATATTAACTATTTATCAAATTATACAAAGGAAGATAAAATCAATTTGAAGAAGCAAATATTAAAAACTAAAATTGAAGATATTAATGAACTAGCTAGTGTTTTTGAAAAATTATTTAATGATTGTGCTACCTATACAATTGGTAATGAAGCAAAGATTAATGAATATGATTTTGATTCAGTAAAATCTTTATAAATTATTAAATTTTAATATAAAAGGTTAAAAAATTTCTCTAGGTTACAAAAAAAAATGTAATGTAGAGATTTTTTTTAACCTTTTTAAATATATTAACAATTTCATTAATTATAAAATCTTTATTTTTATATTGGCATTTTTTACACGTAGATATACTTTTTGGTATATTTACTTGCTAAATAAGCCATTAAATGTTAAAATATTAATAGAAAAGAGGTTTTATAATATGAAATACTTTAAAGAATTATCCCAATTCAACACTTTTACGCTTAGTGATGCTAGTAAGATAATAGGAAACCTTCCTGCTACAAAAAAATATCTTAGTTCAATGATTAATTCGGGCTATGTAAAAAAGATAAGAAGAAATCTTTATACTTGCTATGATGTTGCATTGAGTGAAGATTGTGCAAATAGATTTCAAATTGCCTCAAGTATAAATAAAAATTCTTACATTTCATATCATAGTGCCTTTGAATTTTATGGCTATTACAATCAAGTGTTTTATACAATTCAAGTATCATCATGTAAAAGATTTACACCATTTGATTATGATGGCTATTCATATGAATGCTATTTAAATGATATCTCTATTCAAATTGATAATATTAAAGGTGCAAAAGTGACATCTATTGAAAGAACAATCATTGATTCGATAAATATGCTGGGGAAAGTCATGGATATTGAAGAACTAGTAAAATGTCTTGACCTTGTTCATTTTGTTAATGAAGAAAAACTAATTGAGGTTTTAAAAGCATATAATAAAGAAGTGCTTTATAGAAAGGTTGGATATATCCTTTATTATTATAAGGATGAATTTAAATTAAGTAATTCATTTTTGGAATTATGTATATCAAAAGGATTACTATCAAATCATGGTAGCCTTGTTAATAACGACAAAGATAATCTTGTATATGATTCAAAATGGGGACTTTATGTATATAAAGATTTTAGAAAATTAGCAAATAAAGGAGGAAATATTGATGTTTAAATATACAGCAAAAGAAATCAATAAAATTGCCGATAAAACTAATTTCAATAAAAACACTTGTGAAAAAGTTTTAAGATTGTTTTCAATTTTAAATTTTATAATTAACAGTGAAATAGCAAATATGGTGGCATTAAAAGGTATTACTGCTATTAATTTGTTTTTGCTTGATTTACCACGCCTAAGTGTTGATATCGATTTAGATTTCATTCTTCCTTTAGATAAGGAATCCATGCTTTCTTATAGAAAACAAATAGATTATTCAATTAGAAACTTTATGTAAAAAGATGGATATCACCTTTTAGATAAATCTAAATTCGTCCACACATTAGATTCATATGTTTATTCATATTCAACCACTTCAGGTAGTAATGATATTTTAAAAATAGAAATCAACTATTTAAATAGAGTTCACATATTAAAGCCAAATATTAAAAAGTCGACAAATATACTTGCTGAAACTTGCTCATTTAACATTTTAGATGATAACGAACTGATAGGTTCAAAAATAAACGCTCTTCTTGTAAGAACAACTCCAAGAGATGTTTATGATGTTTATAATTTTATTAAAAATAATATGATTTTAGATAAGATACTTGTAAAGAAAATAGCAATATTCTATGCTTGCTTAGGTTCAAATATACCGATCAATTTTGATGACATTATTAATAAAGCTATAGAAAAAATTCAAAACTTGAATTATCAAAAAATAAAAGAAACATTAATACCAGTTTCACATAAAGGAATTAAATTTGATGTTGTTGAAGTAACAACTAATGTTTCAGCATTTATTAAAGAAATTTTTGTTTTAGATGCAAATGACATTGAATTTATAAATAATATTAATAGTAAATCATATAATCCAAATATTCTTTTTAAAGGATATGAAATAGAAAATATTTCTAACCATCCGATGGCTTTATGGAAAATAGCTAATAAATAATTCCTTTTATTATAGATTAATTACTTGTGCTTCCAATTGTAGTACTCATCATCGCGTGAAAAGTCAAAAGTTTGTTCGTTATAAATATATTCAATAAATTCATTTTTACTATATAATTCAGTAAACATCTCAAGTGATAAGGTATATGATGAATTATCATTAAAAACATATATTTTATCATTTTTTAAAATAAAGTATGTTTTATTTTTATTATTGACTGATAGAAGAACCTTTTTCTCTTTTAGCATTAATATTGCTATTTTTATATCATTAATTACTTTAATTTCATTATTCATATCATTTAATACTCCCTCTATATTATACAATATTGGAAAATAAAGCAAAATAGATTATAATAATTATAATTAATTAGGAGAAGAATTCGATGAAAGAAAATAAAGTTTTAGATTTTTTTATTAAAACCTTAAATGGTATGGCTTATGGCTTATTTGCAACTTTAATAGTTGGAACAATTGTTAAAACAATAGGCACTTATTTATTTGCTTTTGAAAATGATTTTTGTATATTCTTTAAAAGCTTTTTTATAAATTCAGCGACTGCTTTAACATGCTTAACAGGTGGTGCAATAGGAATTGGAGTAGCCAATTCATTAAAGCTTAATTCACTAAAAGTAATAGTTTTAGCAGCAGCTGGCCAAATTGCTTCATTTTTTTCATTAAGTATAAATAATATTGATTTTTTTAAAAGTGATGGTAAATTTCAAATTGGAGATCCATTAACTATTTATTTTGTTGTTATAGCCGTAGCCTTATTATTAGAATTAATTCTAAGAAAAGCTACGCCAATTGATATTTTATTAGTCCCATTACTTGGAATTATATTATCAATATTAATAACAATATTAATAAGATTTCCTTTAATTTATGTTACATATGCTATTCAATACGTAGTTGATAAAGCAACCCTTCAAGTTCCATTTATTATGGGAATAATAGTTGCCATAATTATGGGAATGAGCTTAACTGCCCCTATTTCAAGTACCGCTATTGCTGCTATTGTGTTTACTGGTGAAGGAGAAGGCTTAGCATTAGCAAGTGGTGCTGCTATTGTTGGTTGCTGTACTCAAATGGTTGGTTTTGCTATTCAATCAAGGAAAGATAATAACATAGGAATGATATTATCAATAGGAATTGGAACATCAATGTTACAATTTAAAAACATTTTAAAAAAGCCAATTATATGGCTACCTACAATTATTGCTTCAGCTATCTTAGGGCCAATTTCAACATGCTTATTTAAAATAAAATGCTTAGGAGCTAATGCTGGTATGGGAACAGCTGGAGGTGTTGGTATAATTGGTAGTATTTCTTCTTCTATGACAGACTCATTTGATGCTTCTATGTTTTTAAAAATTATTTCTCTTGAAATTGCTTTACCATTATTACTAGTATTTATTATTGACTTACTATTTAGAAAACTCAATCTTATTCAAGATGGCGATTTAAAAGTATAAAAGGAGCTAAAAGCAATGAAAAAATATAAAGTTATTCCCTTAATTAGTTTATTATTCTTACAATTATTAACTGGCTGTAAAAATAATGATTCATCTGATGATGATGAAAACATAGATGTAAGTTATACGTTAGAGGAAAATGAAAAAGAGCCCCAAATAAGTATTAAAAAAGGTACATTAAGATCATTAAGTGATAGTTCAATAACTATTCCTGACATTACTAACTTAAAAGGAAATCCTTTTTCATCTGGTAATTTATTTGGTGAATATTATATAAATTATCCAAATAGTGAATTATTAAACAATCAAAATATTTTATATACCTCGTCTTATTATTCAAGGAACACATTTGAAAGAAATGATGAATGTATTGAATATACCTTATGTAAAGTTGATTCCACCTACAAAGTCATAAATAAAAAGAAAAATGGTAATACATTTATTCCATTTAATGGCTTTGTTTTATCATTAAGTAAGGATTGTAATGTAACATATAATATTGGTGATGTAGTTGATTTAATCGGAGATATACAAGAGTATAAAATTGGCTTTTATAACCAAGAAGGTAATAGAATTGTTATTACAAATACAAATAGTATTTCTTGGAGCTTTTCTGGAGTAAATCTTTATGATAATAATACCTTAGATAAGGTAAGTCCTTTACCATATACTTCAATTTCTTCTATTAACTTTTTATATGATAAAAAGGCTTCTTCTTATAGGGTTGATAAATTTAGATCTTTAGATAATAATGGCAGAGTTTATACAAATGTTAATGATGGTTTTGTGCTAATGGGCTCAAATAATAGTAATTATTTAAGCAATGACAATATTGCTTTACTAGAAGGTGTAAGATTTAACAAAAATGACGAAATAAAGGTTGAGGATGAAGCATTAGTTTTAGATGAATATCATGAATTTTCTTTGAATTCTACTAATTCCTATAAATATCAAAGAAGTGCAAATGCTGATACAATTAACTTTTCAATTAATAAGCGTGATTACCCTTCTACTACCTCGCCGTGGGGATATGAAATATCAGTGAATAAAAATGGCTATATTGAAGAAGTTGGCTCTCATGTTAATTATAATAAAGATTGTACTATTTATTCATTAACAGCTCGAAGTAACACAACTGCTGAAACATTAAATTTATTATTTAGTGAAGTTTTTTTAATTGGAAGTAAAATTAGCATTGTTAATAATTCTTTATATGTTGATAACTCTCTTGAAACTAGAAGTAATACTGTTGAAGAATTTGTTAATTATTTTGTATTAAATAAGATGTATGAGTATGAGATGTATAATTATGCCTATAATTATGAAAAATTAGAAGAGATTAAAAAGAATATTGAGCATATTAGTAATGAGAAAAAAACATTATCTAATAAAAATGATATTACTTTAAGATATCGTCAATACACCTTAATTGGTAAATTAATGCAACAATACTATTTAGCTCTTTCTGCATGTAATAAAAATGAAGCCGTACAAGTAAAATCATGCTGGTATATTGAAGATTTTGATAATAATGACCACAGTATTAATACTATTAGAAAAAATCTATTAAAAATTAAAGAAGCAAATTTTAATGAAATAATTGTAGGAGTTATTAATAATGGCACTTCTTATTACAATAATTCTAAACATTTCAAATTAAACAACAAGTTAAAAAGCAAGCAATATGGTGATTTTAGTAATGACTTCATAAAAGCTATAACTGATGAAGCTCATAAACTAAATATGAAGGTATTTGCCTGCTTTACACCATTTACTTCTGGACTTGAAAATACATTTGCCGAACTAAAAGATGCTTTTGCTTTAACAGTTGAAGGTAAAGATAGCGTACAAACATCTCAAGGAATAGTAAAAATGCTAGATCCTGCCAATGCTACCTTTAAAGAAAAAACAAAACTAGTAATTGCTGATATTTTATCATCTAATCCAACACTTGATGGACTTCATTTAGATTATATCAGATATGGTGCTGATAATAATCAAGTTAATTATATGACAGGTGTCACAGAAGCAGCTAGAATTGGTTTTAATCAATATTGTATTGATAATAAATTATCTTATAGTACAAATACACTTACTGAGCTTAGAAACAAATTGAAAAGTGATAGTAATTTCTTTTTCTCATTTAACTTGTATCAACAAACATTAATTACAGATACTGTTAAGCTAATTAAAGAGGAATGCTTAAAATATAGTAAGCCTTTAACATGTGCTATTGCTGATAATTATAATTTAGTTAAAACATGGAAATGTCAAGACTGGGGAAAATGGGCTAAGGATAAAATTGTTGATGGTTTATATTTAATGGATTATTATTTTGATGAATTCTATGTTGATAAATATTTTAAGGATATGGCTGAAGCAACTCGTAATAATTGTTTGCTAGTAAGTGGTATTGATCCTTCATATGCTAATCTTTCTGCAATTTTTTATCCTCAGGTTATAAAAGGAGCTACTAATGATAATCGCTCAAGTGGCTATGCTATATTTGGTACACATACACAAAATGCTAAAAAGGATGGCTGGGATTTAGTTAAAGATTCATCTTGGATTGCTTCTATTTCCCCATATGATTCCTTATATCAAGTAGTAAATGCTTCATTTACTTTATTGTTAAAGCGTTGTGATGATATTTATATTAAATATGGAAACCAAACAAGTAAGCAAAAGGATGAATTAAGTAATGATATAAATAGTTTATTGTCTATTATTGATAAAGAAAATAAAGATACTTGTGCTAGTGCTATTAATTATTTAATGAGCATGTATGATAAGGATTATGCTTTAAATGATGCAAATAATCGTATTAAAGAACAATTTTTATATATTAGAAAGCTTATTGAAACAAAAATGAATATTTTAAGTAAATAGAATATTTGGAAATGATATTATGCGTAATATCATTTCCTTTTATTTTTAACGATTAATAATGTATAATATACTTATTAAAAGAGGGAGTAAAGAAAAATGGCAAAGAAGAAAAGAGGAAGAAAAATAAATAAAAGAAAGAATATTAAATTTATATATATTTTAATTATGGTTGTTGTTGTAGTCTTTACATGCTATTATTTTAAGGATGAAATAATGGATGCAATATCTCAAATAATCAATACAAGTAGTGATGATAGTTCAGCAAATGATAGTTCAGCAAATGAAGAAAGAGAAACAACTACAACATTAGTTAACACAAGATTTAAAAACACTATCAGTAATTGGAGTTTTTTAAACACTGACAATGTAGAAGCTACACCTTCATTTAATGAATTTGGTGAATTCAAGTTTGAAAATCTAAATGATAAATTAAAATCACCTTCATTTTCAAGTGTTGATGAATTAACAATTACTTTATTTATTAGTAGCTTTACTAATAATTCAAATACTACAGCAAGTGATAAAAATTATATTTTCTTAATCAATGGCTTTAATGAAAGTAATGAAGTTGTTTCAACACTTAAGATTGATTCATTAACCTTAAATGAAAACATTTATACTTTAAAGGGTAATAAGATTTCTTATATAGAAATTAGTATGGATGGTTATTATTTAATAAAAGATACTAAACAAACAATTAATCTACAATCAATTAATGTTAAATGTGATAGTAGCTTAATTACATCAGGAATTGTGGAAAACTATACATATGATAATTTACAAATCTATTTCTTAGAGCTTGGAAGCTATAAGACTGGTGATAGTGTATTTATAAAAGCTAATGATGTTGATATATTAATTGATGCCGGCTCTGAAACAACATCAGTTCCAACACTTGTTGAATTTATTAACAAGCATTGTACTGATAATAAGCTTGAATATGTAATTACCACTCATGCTCATAGTGATCACTATTCTGGTATGTTTGGTAGCAATAAAAATGGAATAATGTATCAATATAAAATAGATACAATTATTGACTTTGCTTTATCAAATGATACAGAAAGAGCTCAATATAAAAAATATCAGGATGCAGTAAATTATGCTATTAATAATGGTGCTAAAAGATTTTCTGCAGCTGATTGCTTTTATGAAAAAAATGGTGCAAGTAAATCTTATTATTTAGATGAGGTTAATAATATTTCCTTAGATATTTTGTATAACAAATATTATTTTGAAAAAAGTAGTGATGAAAATAATTATTCAGTTTGCTCGATGATTAATTATAATGACAAGCATTTTATGTTTACTGGAGATTTAGAAAAAGATGGTGAAGAAGCCATGGCTAAATATTATGATAAATCAACTAGTGAAAAAACTTTACCTCATGTCGACTTATTTAAAGCCGGTCATCATGGTTCAGCAACATCAAGTAATGAAGCCTTATTAGACTTAATTACTCCAGAAATATGTTGTGTTTGCTGTTGTGCTGGTTCATCTGAATATACAAATGTTAATAATACAATATTCCCAACACAAGACTTTATTAATAGAATTGCAAAATACACAGATAGAGTTTATGTTACTAGTGTTTTAAAGGAAAAGGAAACAAGAGAAAATAATGACTTTATTTTTACATCATTAAATGGTACTATTTGTATAAGTAGTAATGGCTCATTAGTAGGTATTAATGCTACTAACAATGTTACTAAGCTTAAGGATTCAACATGGTTTAATGAAGAAATCTATGTTATAGATGGAAAAGTTTGTAGTGGTAAAGCAAAAAAAGATTTCTATAATGAAACCGATCAAAATGTGTCATTAATTACAAGAAGAACATGGCCTGAATATTCATAATAAAAATGAATATTATCTTAATATAATATAAAGAGGAGGAAAGAAAATGGAAATTATCACTTTAGTTATTATTGCTTTAAGTATACTTTCAATTGGACTAGGATTATTATTTGGTTTATTTCGTGGATTTGGTAATTCCTTACTTCGTTTAGGATTAATAGTTGTTTCTATTATTTTTGCTTTTATATTTAAAGGTACACTCACTAATTTTATTTTAAATTATAAAATAAATGATGTAACAATTGAGGCAACAATAATTCAAAGTATTCCTGAAGAATATCGAAATGTTAGTGAAATAATTATTCCTATATTAAAAATACTTGCTGGAATCATTGCTTTTCTTATAATATTTATTGTTTTACAAATAATTACATATATTGTCTTTAAAATCTTAAAAATCTTTATTAACAAAATTGGTAAAAAGAATAAATTATTTGGTTTAATAGTAGGTGGTGTTCAAGGAGTATTAGTAGCTCTTACCTTATGTGTTCCATTAAGCGGATTAATCAATAATGTTAATAAAATAAGTAATATTAAGGTATATGATAATGAAAAGAAAGAAGAAGTAGCTTTAATTGATGTAAGTCAATTTGATGAATCACTTAATTTAGGATTAAATAAATATCCTTCTTCTTTTATAGGGAAAATTTATATTGAAAACTTTGATTTCTTATTTAAAATGCTTTCATCAACCACAAATTCAAACAATGAAACAGTAACCCTTGATGGACAAATTGATGCATTAGTTTCAACTGTTAAAATTGCTAATGAAGTAATGAAAATATCAAACGTTGATTTCTCTAGTGGCTTGAATGCTAATAACGTTAGTGATGTTACTGACATGCTTAGAAACCTTCAAACAATTAAAGATTCCTTAGATGATGAATCAATTAATACTATAAATCAATTAGTCAATACAATAGCAAGTAATATTACTGATGAGGCTAATATTGATTTATCTAATTTTGATTTAAGTACAATTAACTTTACTACTGAAGCAAATATTATTGATGAAGTATACAAAGCTTCAAATAGTGAAAATATTGATGACGTTGATTTTACTAATTTAATCAATAATCTTAAGGATAGTACTCTTATTCTCCCGCTTGTTTCATCAAGTGATGTAGTAGTTGATGTAAATGCTACTAAAAAGGAAGAAATAAAAGGAACTATTGCCGCACTTAGTGATTGTGATGATAAGACTAAAGAAGACTTAAAGAAATTATTTAATATAACTGAGTAAATTATTATATTTAAGAAGATATTCAACTAATAATTAATATCTTCTTTTTTGTTGCTTTATAATAAAAAGAATGTTCTTATTGAACATTCCTATTTATCTTATAAATATTTTGTAGTTACTAATTTTTCATATGGAGCACGTGTTTTTAACTCTCCTGCCATTTCAATTATATCTTGAAGCTTATTAAAGCTTTCTTCACTTAAATATAGTGTTTCACTATAAGCATCTATACTTTTATATCTTTCCACAACTTTACTAATTGTTTCAATTTCGGTTGATGGGAAATACTTACTAATCTTTTTAGCAATATCCTTTGAATCATTATTAATTACATAGTCAACGCCTTTTTTCAAACCATTAACAAATGATTTAATTTTATCGCCATTATCATTCATATAATTCTTTAATGATGAAAAACAAGTATAAGGTATATTACCGCAATGTTGTCCTAATGAAGCAACTATATAGCCCTCTTTTATTTCTTCCATTTTTGTGGCACTAGGTTCAAATAATGCAACGAAATCGCCATTACCAGAGCTAAATGCTCCTGCCATTACATCAAATTGTATATCAGTTCTAATATTAATTTCTTTATTAGTTGTATCTCTTCCAACATCATAGCCTTTTTGCTTTAAAACATATTCTAAAACCATTTCAGGCATACCGCCTTTTCTCCCACCAATAATTGTTTTATTTTTTAAAGCATCAAATGAGAATGTTTCATAATCATATTTTTCTCTTGATATTAAAAAGCTTCCATCCTTTTGTGTAAGCTGTGCAAAATTAATTGCATAGTTTTCTTGTTTATTGTTATAAACATAAATACTAGCTTCTGGACCCATTAATCCAATTTGAGCTTCTTTACTTAGAAGGGCAGCCATTGTTTTATCTGCACCAGGTGTCGTAATAATATTTACATCTAATCCTTCATCCTTAAAATAATTTTCATTTAAGCTAACATACATTGGAGCATAAAATATGGATCTTGTAACTTCAGCAATAGTTATTTTATTATCATTACTTTTACAAGATGAAACCATTAATGGAACAAATAAACATAACAATAAATTTTTCTTATTCATAATAATCCTTCTTTCAATAACAATACATAATATGATTTGTTAATTCATTTGGTTCTATCTTTTTTTATAATGCTTTTCTATTAACATAACAAATAAATACATAATAAATGTTAATATCGCTAATACTAAAATACCCATCATTACTAAATCCATCTTAAATACTTGACCACCATAAACTACAATATAACCTATACCAAAACGAGATACTAAAAATTCACCAACAATTACACCAACCCACGTTAAACCAATATTTATCTTAACTAAACTAATAAGATTAAGTTTATTTGCTGGTAAAACGAGTTTATATAATATTTGAAATTTATTAGCATTAAATGTTTTTAACATTTTTATTTTTTCAGTATCTGTATTATTAAAAAAGTTTAAGGCTGATATTATTGTCATAATAATTGATAAAGAAATAGCAACAACAATAATACCTTTAACACCTGTTCCTGCCCAAACAATTAAAATTGGCGCAAGTGCAGTCTTTGGAAGAGCATTTAACACAACTAAATATGGATCAAGTATTCTACTAAGCTTAGGTGATAAATATAATAAAATAGCTATTAAGATTCCAAATATTGTACCAATCAATAAAGCAATTAAGGTTTCAAGCGATGAATAAAATATATGAATAAATATTTCTTTACTTTTTATATTATCAATCAATAATTGAATAATATTTGAAGGACTAGATACTAAAAATTCATCAATTAATTTATATTTTGCTAATAACTCCCATGATAATAAAAATATAACTAATAAAGCAATTTGAATGATTAATACTTTTATTTTATTAGTTTTAATCTTTCTTTGATATTGTTTTAACTTATCCATTGTTTAATTCCTCCCATAAAATATTAAAATATTCTTTAAACTTAACACTATTTCTAGCTTTTAGAGGAGTTTTATTATCAATATTTAAATTAATTTTATGCTTTGCTTTAATTGTTGAAGGGCGCTTTGATAAAACATACACATAATCCGCTAAGGCAATTGCTTCACTAATATCATGAGTTACAATTAAAGTTGTTTTTTTTGATTCTTTAATAATTTTATAAATATCTTCTTGAACAATGATTTTACTTTGATAATCAAGTGAAGAAAAAGGCTCATCCAATAATAATATATCAGGATTTAATATTAATGTTCTAATTAAAGCTACACGTTGACGCATGCCTCCTGATAATTGTTTTGGATAAAAATCTTTAAATTCATACAAACCATATTTTTTTAAGATTTCATCAATTTTAGATTTATTTATTTCTTTTTTATTTATTTCTAGTCCTAAGGTTATATTTTTATAAACATTTCTCCATTCAAATAAATTATCTTTTTGAAACATATAGCCAATTTTTCCATGAATTAAAATATTTCCATCATCTGGTTTAATAAGTCCACTAATTAAATTTAAAAGAGTAGTCTTTCCACATCCTGAAGGACCAACAATAGCTACAATTTCACCTTGATTTACTTTAAATGAAATGTCTTTTAAAACATTGGTTATTTCTTTTTCACTAATAAATGTTTTATTTACTTTATTGAATTCAATATCCATTTTCATCACAACCTAACAGTATATATTATTATATTTTATAAAAAAAAGACACAAAAAAAAGACATGCTCTGAGCAAAACATGTCTTTTTAAATTTATTTTTAAAGGATATTAAGTTGGGAAAAAGGTAAAACTATAAATCTATTATGCTAACCATGTATCGATTAATGCTTTTGCAGCAGCAATATCTGTTAGAGTTTCATCAATGCTAACCATATATGTAGCTAATGTATCTACTTCAGTAACATAATTTCTATAAACTTCAAATGAGAATACAGCTTTTGATAAATTAGTTCTTGCAGTAGCTAGCATTTCTAGTAATACAGCATTAACGCCCTTTGCTAAGTATTGGTCTCTTGCTTTTTTATAAATAACTTCAATTTTAGAATTTGGATTTACTCTTCCATCATATGTAACTTCTGTAAAGTTATATGAAGTATCAACACCATATTCAAACCAACGATCATTGATAAATGTATTATCAGCAGCCTTATAATCAGCAATTACTTTAGCTTCCCATTCAGCAAACTTAGCATCAAATTCAGCCTTATTACTATTTGTGTTTTCAGTAGTTGTACCAGTATCTTTATATGATCTATAAGTTGTATAGTAACCATCAATTGTGTTAGTGTATGCAGTCCATTGTGTATCAGTGAATTTAGCAAATTTTTCACCAACTGGTACTAAATCAGCTGCTGTACCTAAGAAGTCAGCTTTATAATGAGTTTCAAAAGCAGTTAATGAATCTCTTAATGCAACATCTTGATTGTATGCAGTTTCCTTAACACCATGTAAAGCTGTAGCTTCATCATAAATAACTTTAACAGCTGCAGTGTATGCTTCAATTGGTTTTTCAACACCGTTTTGTAACTCAATGTATAAAGATGTAGCATTGCCAATTGCTTCAATTCTCTTAACTAAATCATCCTTTTCAGTAGCACTTAAACCGGCAACGAATGCAGTATCTAAATAAGTACCAGATTCAACTAAGCTAGTTTTAATTGTATTAACTTTTGCATCTTTATCTTGTAATGCATTAGCTAAAGAATCAGCTTCTTTTGTAATTGCATTAACTCTTGCTTTATATTCATCTAATCTTGTTTTAACTTGTTCTGCAGTTTCACTAGCGCTACCAGTGAATGTTTCGATTTTTTCAAATTGCATACCATAATTGTTCTTTACATAATCACCAAGAATAGTATCAATTTCAGTATTAACATGTTCGATTGCATCATGTTTAGCTTTTCTTCCATCTAATACGTAATTATATTTAGTTGTAAAATCAACAACTGCATCATTAAATGCTTTTGTATCAGAAGCAACCTTAGCACCATCAATAGCAGCTAAAGCATTTGCTTTTTCTTCGTCAGTTAAACCTTCAAAGCCTGCTACATCAAATGACCACTTACTAGCTAAAGCAGCAGCTTCATTCTTCATTGCAGTGATTTCAGCTGAAGTAAAGAATGTAACAAATGTTCCAGTTGAAACAACTGTTAAAGCATTAGTTGCAGGAACACCTGTAGCAACTTCATATGTGCTTTCTCCAGTAACACGTACAGTCTTTTCTAAAGTGTTATCATAAGATAAAGCTAAATTAGTAACATTGCTTACTAAACCATGTACACGTGTTTCTTCTGTTCTAATCTCATCAAGATTTTCCATTGCACTTGCTGGTTTCATAGTAATAGCAGCTAACATTGCTTTATAATGTGCTTTTTCAGCATCATTTAAATATTTAGTTGCAGTTTCAAATTTAACATTTTCATCAACAACAACAGTATCAGTTGAAGTTCCATCAATTACCTTTTCAAGTTTTGTTTTTAAAGCAGTGAATTCAGCATCTGCAGTCTTTTGTTTTCTATCTAATTCTTCAATGTCTGCATATACTTGTCTTGCAGCAGCTAATTCTTCAGCTTCTCCAGTATATACTGCAGTTACATCAGCAACTGTCTTTTCTTCATTTACAACTACATTTGTATGTGTTAATCCACCTATTGCATAATCATATTTTGCAACAATTTCAGCATATTTTGCTAAAGCTTCTGCTTGCTTTTCTGCTGATAAATTACCAGCTCCAACCCATGTGCTTAAATCGCTCTTATATTGTTCTAATAATGCAGCTTCTTTATTTTGGTTAGTAGCTAATTCTACTAATTTATCCATAACTGCATATTGATTATTCTTAACAACATCATAATCACCTTGAGTAGTAGTTTCAGTTACAACTTCAATAGCATCAATTGCATTTGTTACAGAAGTAACATATTCAGCATTAAATTTGCTATCAACAATTACAGTTAAAGCTTCAACAGCCTTTTTAGCAGTAATCTTCTTATCAGCAAGTTCACCTTTAACATAAATCTTATATACATTGAATTTTAATTCAGCAAGCTTAGTTTCAAGTTCAGCTGTTGATTCTAAAGCATCATAATCAACTACAGGATTATAATTATTAACTTCATCAACTAAAGTACCTTTTGTAGCACTATCAAGTTCTACTAAAGCATTAATCTTTTCGATAATTTCAGTTTTATATGCTGCAAATTTTCCAGCAAATGCTGCTTTTTCGCAAACAACGTTTACTTTTTCAGCTACAGCTGCTAAATTAGCATTAGCTTCATCAATTGTTGCATCTAATGTAGTAACATCACATAAAGCTAAATTCATAAGGCCAGTATTTAAAGCCTTTTCAAGGTTTCTTAATTGTTTAATTTTAACAGCTTCAGTTAATTCTTCGCCATCAATTTTAAATGATCCACCCATAGCTAAAACATTGTTCATACCTTGTTCCATTTTATCACGTAAAGTATAGTAATTATCAAACAATGCATTAACCTTAGATACCTTTGTTTCTCTTGCAGCATCACTTACAACTGAAGCAATTGCTGTAACTTGTTCTGATAAACTATTAATGTTTGCAGTGTGTTGAGAAGTTAATTCAGTTAAAGCTGATAAGCCAGTTTTTGTAGTATTAACTGTTTCAGTTATTGCAGCAACTGTAGTATTTAAAGATTCAACTGTTGTCTTTAAAGCAGTAACTGATTCAGTAGTTGCCATATTAGCAACTGTTTCTTTTAATGTTGCAACTGTATTAGCTGTTTGAACATATTCAGCCTTGAATGTTTCAACTGTTTCTTTAAATGTATTAAAAGAAGTAGTATCCAATTTTTTGTTAATATTAGAGTTTAAAGTGTCATAATCATTAATAACTTCATCAAGAGTATCGCCAAGTTCTTTTAAAGAATTATTTGTTGATGTCTTTAAAGTGTTAATTGCTTTAGTAGTTTCAGTCTTTGCAGTTTCAATTGCAGCATTTAATTCAGTTTTAGCATCTTCAATTGATTTGTTAGTTGCAGTAATGTCAGTAATATTCTTTTCAATCTTCTTTAATGCATCAGTTAAATCCTTTGTTGTTTGTGTATCAGCAGCTGCTAGAGCATCAGTAGTTGCTTTGATTGTAGCTTTTGCATCTTCGATTGATTTTTCTAATGCGCTCTTCATAGCAGCATCAGCTTCAGTTAATTGTTTGTCAGCAGCTTCAAGTGCTGTTTTGGCACTATTAAGTTTGCCTTCTAAGTCTTTTAAACTAGCTTGAGTTTCATTCTTTAATGTTTCGTTATCCTTTTTAACGTCAGAAATGTTTGTATCAAGCTTTTCATTTGTGCGAGTATTATTTACTAATGAAACTGTAAGAACAGTTGCAAATAGTGCTACAGAAATACCAGCAGAAATAATTACAGATTTCTTTCCCATTTTCCTTTTTTCTCCTTAATGTTGTTTTACAACAAGCCGTAGGTATACAAATACCCTACGATTTCACGATTTTATTATATATATGTATATATATTTTGTCAACACTTTTTTGTTCTTTTGCCAAAAAGCACCATTTTATTGGACTGCTTTGCAATAATAGCAAATTCTTGTACTTTTTCTTTTCGTTTCATGAAAACTAAATGCCTTTATGTGATTTTCGTCGATTTTTCAACTTTGATAATTTGACTACAAAAGCACTTTTTAATGTTTCTTAATTAAAAAGTAATCATTTTATCGGGCTTTATAGCCCCCTCATAAAACATTTTATGTACAAGTTAAGTGTTGGTGTAAAGGTATTTTGCTACCTATTAATATATATACACACTATAACTGTATGTCTAATTATAAACAAAATTTTTCAAAAAATCAAGCCTTATTATACAAAATCATATGCAAAATCGGCCTGATATTCGTTAAAATATATGATCTTTTATATAAAAAGATGTCAAATTACAGTAATCTGACATCTTAAATATCTAATAATCTAATAAGTTAGCCAAGGATTTGCTTCTAAGTACTTTTCTACAGTTTTGCTTGCAATTTTACTGCGTTTCATTTTAGTAATTGCTTTTTCAATATCTTCTTTATTTGTATAAGATGATAATTTACAGCTTTCATCAATAAATCCTATGAAATTATATAATTCACCATCACTATAATCACTTGCTTTTCCTTTCCAGAATTTGATTTGTTCCTCTTTCTTATCGTTTCCTGGAATAATGTCATCAAATGAAACCAATGTTTTTAATGAGTCAGATTTATTATTCTTTTCATTCATGGCAACAATTATATTTGGTAATGAATTACGCAAAATGTCATTATCAACAACTGTTTCAATGAATACCTTATTTTGATAAATCGTAATGTCACTTGCTTCTTTACCAACTAAAGCATCAAAATATCCGCTAGTTTTTAAACTAATTATAGCATTCACAAATTTTGAAACATCACTTTCGGCATTATTAGTATTAACTGTAGTATAAACATATTTAGTTATATCATTAATACCTTCAACTGATATTTCGTTTTTGTCAATAATTCTTGTTAGTGATAAAACTCCATTAAAGTATGAAGGATCATTGTTTGCTTCAACAACTTTATTTCTTAAGTTCGTTGCAAGTAGTGTTGAGCTAAATATTGTCTTAACATCGTTTTCTGTTAGCTTAAATACTATTGAGTTATCATCATTTAATGTAAAGTTAATTGATGAAAAGCTACAATCTTTAGATTTCGCTTTTATAGCATTTAAAGCTTTAAATAGTTTTAATAGCTCGGCGCTTTCAATATATGTTTGTGAATCTTTTCCTATAGCAAATGTCTTACTATACATATTATCAAGGAAAATTAATTCACTATTACTATCAAAGGCATTTTTGATTTGCTTTGAAATAGAAGCAACTAAAATTCTAGAATTAAAGATTTCTTCATATTCTGAATCACTCTTTTGATAAATATCGCTTTCTTTAATTGTTGCTGATGAATTAATTTTTGTTTCATCACTCTTTAAAGTTGAAATTGAATTTACAAAATCAACTAAATCAGATTTTTTAATATATTTTTCATTAATTATTCCATCATTTGGAACAACCAATAGTTCAGCATTTTTATCATCTAACAGTATACTTGATATTTCTTTTGTAACAATATATGAATTTGTTAATGGATCAATACATTTCTTTAGTTGACCATATGTTAATGATGCAGGATTAATTAAATCATTAATCTTTTTAACGTTTGAAGGATCTAATGCTTGCTTAGTACTCTTTAAAGCAGTCATTAAATTAGTAAATTCTTCTTCTGTAATTATTAACTTATTAATATTATTATACTTTTCAAATTCAACGCCTAAATCATTATCTTCGAGTTTTAAAGACGTTACATTATCTTTAATAAATGATGAAGCAGTAGCACGAAGAATAGTTGATTTAAAATTATCATTTCCTGAATTATATTCTAATAATAATTCATCAACAAAGTTTGAATCACTTGAAAGCTTACTATTTAAATCTTTTATTGGAGTATCTTTAAAGACGCTACCCATTGAGTTTAATAGCTTTTCAATTTCTCCTTCATTAATATATTTAACATCATTTTGAGTTTCAACAATTTTATCTAATACTATAACTTGTTTTACATCTAATATTTGTTTAGAAATAGTAGCATTTAAAATATATGAATTCTTTAATGTTGTTGAATATGAGTTAGAAAGCTTATTAAGTGTTAAAGAGTTAAGCATATTATTACTATTAGTTAATGATTTAATATCTAAACCTGCAAATAGTATATCTAATGATTTTAAAACATTAACAATTTCAGTTTTACTAATGATATTATTTTCATCATTTGCTTCATTTGGATATACAATATCTTGAACATCACCTATTTTTTTAGTCATTGTTGCTCTTAGAATATATGATTCTTTAATTTCATTTGCTGATTGAGCAAGCTTTTGTAATTTAATATTGTCAACATTGATATTATTAATTGCTGATTCATTTCCAAGAACATCTACTAAAGAAGTGATTAGAGATTCTAATTCATCCTTTTTAATTAGTATGTCACCATTGATGCTTTCACAAGCAAGGCTTGAAGGCATTTCTATGCTTTCATTATTTGCTAACTTATCAGTAATAGTTGCTCTAAAGATTAACGAATTATTGATGTTTTGTAAATTATCCTTGAATTTTGAAAGCTTTATATCATCGATATTGTTAATATTATTAATAGTAGTTTCTTCACCTAATACATTGACTAAAGCTGTAATTAAATTATCAACCTCTTGTTGAGCAATTAAGCTATTTGAATCATAAGCAGCTTTTGGAACTATTATATCATTGTTGTCATTTAGCTTTTTAGTTATTGTAGCTCTAAAAATCGAAGACATTGAAATAGTAGTTGTATTATCCTTAAATGCGGAAATTTTTGTATCTTCTATATTAGTAATATTATTAATAGTAGTTTCTTCACCTAATACATTTACTAATGCTGTAATTAAATTATCAACCTCTTCTTGCTTGATTAAATTATTTTCATCATAAGCTATACTAGGTATATCTATACTTTCATTATTATATAGCTTATCAGTAATAGTCGCTCTAATTATTAAAGATGTTGAAACATTTTTAAATGAAGAAATCTTTGCTTCATCTAAATCAGGCAATGAGTTTAAAGTAGTATTTCCACCTAAAATAGGCTCAATAGCTTTTAATAAATTAGTTACTTCATCTGCTTTAATTAAATCATTTTCTTTAGCTATTGTTGGAATAACTATATCTTTATTTTCATTTAGTTTGTCAGTAATTGTTCCTCTTAGAATTAAAGAATTACTGATTGAGTATGTTGGAGCAGCATTTGCTTTTAAAAGCATTGAAACGCTAATGTTATTAACATCTAATAAATCATAGTAATCTATACTATTTTCAGAATCTTCTTCATTTTTTGCTTTTTTCATCAAGTCTAGAGCATTTAATAAATTATCAAATTCTATTTGCTTGATAATAGCATTTTCCTTAGCAGCCTCAGGAATATTTATTCCATTATCTTCTTTACTAATATAGTCAGTTAAAGTCGCTCTAATAATTTCAGAATTAAGAGAATTATTGTTATTAATAACATTTTTAACTATTTTATTAATCAATTCTTCTTGGCTTAATGATGAATCAGTAAAGGCATCATTTCCAATTAGAACTATTGATCTAATTAAATCAACTGTGCTTTTACCCTTTAATAAAGATGGATCACTAGTTTCTTTACAATCATCTGGAATAATTATCTTAATATCATTTCCTTCTTTATTTGCAAAATCCATAATATACTTTGATAATGTTGCATGCAAAATACCATTATATTTTGTATTTGAATAACCATTCTCTCCAGCACCAAAGATATTATTAACACAATCCTTAATATCATTTGCTTCTCCATCCTTTAATGAATCAATAATACTAATTGGATCATCAATAATTTTATTAATATTTAAATTTAGATCATCAATTGCTATAATTAATGATTTAAATTGATTAATTTTAATAATTGAAATATCCTCATATGATTCAATAATACTTCCATTTTCATCTTTGCTACCAATTAAGCACTTCGTAGGAGTAGCTTCTGTGGAATTACTAGGAATAACTATAACATCCTTAGCATTTTTAGTTATTAATTTTGTAATAGTTGCTCTTAAAATATCTGATGTGAATAGCTTTTCTAAGTTAGCATCCTTACTTGATGTTTCAGGGAGTGAAGGATCATATAGTTTTTTAGAAGTCAAAAGCTTATAAATGTTACCATTTTCTAAATCAATTTTTGTAATATATTTTTGTCCTTCTATGATATCTTCTTTATTAATAGGAGTAGCACTTGCATTATTATTTTCATCAACTAAATAATACTTAAATAATACTTCAAAATCAATAATACCATCTGTAAAGATATCAAGAACCTTTTCTAAAGAATCCCTTTTAATAATGTTGTTGATTTTTACTCCATTAACCGTGTTTGCACTTGCACTATCAGTATCGGATAATGGTATTACAACACTATCTTTATAATTATTAATTAACTTATTAACTGAATAATATAATACATCACTAAGCATTAAATCATTAGCATTAATTGCTTGAAGCATAGCTGGAAGGGAATCAACAAGATTATTAATATTTTTAATTTGTGAGCCACAATTTTTAATATTAGTTAGCATAATTTTTAATTCACCATCGTTATACCATTTTTCATTAAATTTATGAGTTGTCGAATTAGCATCCTCTGCTAAATAATCAGGAACAACAACATATTTTTCAAGTGAATTATTAGCAGATGATAAAATTCCTTGTCCCTTTGAGGTATCAATGAATATTTTTATCATAGCGTATGATAATAAATTACTATTAATAATTGTATCAGTACTTAAGTTGTTCAATAATGAGAAATCATATTTTTCAATTGATTCAAATGGATGTATAATACCATCCTTATCAGTCGTTAAATCATGAATTAAGGTTAATACTGTATTAAATTCCTTTTCAACATCACTAGATGTAGTAATACTAGGATTGATTAATGAAGCAATATCAGGGTTTGATTTCTTTAAAACCTTTTCCTTCATAATTGTTAATACGTTTGGCATTAATTCAGTAACAAAGTTTGTTTCTAAAACATTGCTAATAACATTTTTATATTTTGTTGTATCAACTGATGTTAAAGCAGCAATATAATTAGTAATTCTTCCATTTTCATCTTTATATTTTGAGAAATCCTTATTAGTAAATATATCTATAAATTGAGTATATAAAGTTTTTAAAGAAGAAATATCACTACTATATTTTCCTTCTAAGGCTAATGTTGCTAAACTATTTTCAATATTTTTAACTTCTGCATCAAAGGAAGCATCACCTTCTACTAAATTTTTAATAGCATAAGTTGTTCCAATATGTCCTAAGAAATTAATTGATTTTAATTCAGATAAAGTTTGTATTATTTCTTCAACTGTTGTAGTATCTAAAGCAAAATAATCAAGCTTTGTTAAATCTCCAAGTGAATATACATTACTTACAAGACTAGCAATTGTTTTTAATTCATTACCCCAGTTAATTGCTTGATACTCCTCTTTTGTTATATTATCTGGCATATATTTAGCAACTGAATCGATAGTTAATGAAATACCAATAATAGCACTTGCTAAATTGTTAATTAAATCATCATTAGAAAGTAAGTTTAAAATATTTTCAACTCTTTTTACTTGTTCATTATTTAAGGCAGCATAATTAACGCTTTCCATATCAAAGCCATTAGTTAAATAATAAGCTTGCTCCGCCACTTTAACAACTATGCTTAATTCCTTTCTTAAAGCAACAGAATAATCAGCTGATTTTCCTGATAAAATTGAATCGACAAATAAATCATCAATGGATGTGTTGTTAATCTTCATATTAGTTACGTTAATCAAATTTGATTTTTGGTAATCTTTAATTAAAGAAATAGCACTTTCAACAAGAGGGTCATTATTTGTATATTGTAAAATAAAATCATAAATTGAAGGTGTTGTAGTATTATTATTTTCTGTTGAAGCTGTAATATTATCAGTATCCTCATTAGGAAGTAGTTTTATAGTTGAGTTAACAACACAAAGTATTAAAAAACTTGACAAACAGCCTCTTAAAAAGCCAGATGCTAATCCTAAAGGTCTATTAATCTTATTTTTAGCATATTGCTTTTTACTCTTTTCAATTTTTTTAGCTAATTTTTTGTCTTCTGTAGAATGTTTTTTTACATAAGACTCTTGTTTCTTTTCAAGCTTACTTATGGTCTTTTTATTTACCTTACAATAACTATCAAAGAAAACATAATAAACAATTAATTTGATAATAGAAAAAACAATAGCTAATATAATTAAATAAAATACTTTTAAAATAGCATGGACTGCGGCAGTTAATGTTCCATCAATTCCAGGGTCATTTAATAATTCCGCATCAATATTTGCAGATTTAGCAATTGCTAGTTTCAAATAAGTTAGTAGATCACTAGCAGAACCACTTTCTGGCAAGATACCACTTAAAGAATTATAAAATGCAGTGTTTTTTAAAATTAAATCTCCACTTATAAATATTGATGTTGTCCAAAACAAAACCCAAAATACAATAGTTGCAAAAAAGTTAAACATACTCTTTTTGAAGCCTTGTATTAAGCCTATTAATAATGAAAAAACCATTATTATTAATATTAAACTTAGCATAACTAATTCAATCGTCATAATAAATTCCTCTTTCCTAATTTATTTACATTATACACAAATAAAAAATCATTTAAAACAAAAAAAACGGATTTTATTAATCTCTTGACTCCGTTTTTTATTAAATTGTAACAATTATACGTTTTTTTGTAATTGGATGTATAAAGCGTATATAGTAAGCCTTTAAATACATTTTATCATTTGCTAATGCTTTATCATATAGTGGATCATTAACTAAAGGATGATTTATATGCTTAAACGATACTCTTATTTGATGAGTCCTTCCAGTTTTTATTAAAACATCAACTAAACTATTTCCATTTTCATACTTAATAAGTTTATACTTGCTAATACATAATTTTCCATTTATATCTTCTTTTCTTTTTATTGAATTATTATCTTTCGCAAGCCTTATTTTAATAATTCCTTTTCTTTTTACTTTTCCTTTTACTAAGGCTTGATATTTTTTAGTTATTTTTACTTTTTTAAATAAATTATGAATATATTGATTTTTAGCAATAATTACTAGGCCTGTTGTTAGTTTATCAAGCCTATTAACTAAATGTATCTTTGATTTAATATCATTTGTTTTAAAATAATAAGATACTTCACTTGCTAGATTATTTGTATAATTTCTTTTTGTTGGTTCAATATCTAAATCATATGGCTTATTAACAATTAAAAAATATTCATCTTCGTAGATTATATCAATATTACTTCTCTTTATTGGTAATGTATTATCCTCATCATTTAAATAAACTGTAATTATAGTTTTTTTTAATGGTAAGATTACCTGCTTATCCCTTACTACTATATTATTAATATATATATTATTATTATAAATAAGATAATATATGTTTTTATCACTATACCCCTTTTTCTTTAAAAAGTTTACTAAGGAGCATTTAAAATAGCTTATATATTCAAATTTTATTTTTTCCATTATTTTGTTGTTGAACCAAAGCCTGAAGTTCTAATTCCATCACATTCATCATCGATAGTAATTCCAAATTTGAAGAATATTCCTTGAACAAAGCCCTGGCCTTTTTTTACTTCAACAATTTTATTTTCATTAGTATCGTTAGTCATTTTACAAAAAATATGGCCTTCATTTAAAGCTTTATAATAATCAGAATCAATTACCCCAATTGTATTATTCAACTGTAAACGATATTTAAAGCCAAGACCTGAGCGAGGAAACATTAATAAAACATAGCCATCATCTATTTGAGCTCTAATACCTGTTGGAATTTTTATTGTCTCATTTTTCCTTAAAGTGATATCAATAGGACTAAAAAAATCATAACCGGCTGAGCCAGTTGTTGCTCTTTTTGGAAGCTTTATATTATCATAAATATCCTTTATTTCATTATCACTATATAAAGGAAATGTCTCTTTAAAATCCTTATAAAATTGTTCGTAGCTTACTTTTTCAAATTTAGCAATTCTTTCCATACTTTTTCTCCTATAATTAATATAATTAATATTACCATAACGTTACTTTTTTTTCTATATAATTGTTAAAAAGGTCAAGAAGTGATAAAATACATACGCAAGGGGTGTGATAATAATGAAAAAATGTCAATATTTTTCATATGAATTACTTCATGAGGATAAAAATTGTGGCGCTAGATATGGGGTGATTCATACAATACATGGCGATGTTTATACACCAATGTTTATGCCAGTTGGCACATGTGCTACAGTAAAATATATTTCTCCTGAAGAGTTATATGATATGAATTCACAAATTATTTTAGCTAACACCTATCATTGTTGGCTAAGGCCTGGTGAGGATATAGTTAATTATGCTGGTGGATTGCACAAATTTATGAACTATAAAAGGCCGATGCTTACTGATTCTGGAGGGTACCAAGTATTTTCATTATCAAAGAATCGCAAGATAAGTGAAGAAGGTGTAAAGTTTAAATCACATCTTGATGGTTCTCCTTTATTTTTATCTCCAGAAAAATCAATTGAAGTTCAAAACAAGCTTGGAGCTGATATCATTATGTCACTTGATGAATGTCCTCCATATCCAACAACCTATGATTATATGAAAAAGTCAATTGAAAGGACACTAAGATGGGCCAAAAGGGGGCAAGATGCTCATAATAATGAATATCAAGCTTTATTTGGTATTTGCCAAGGTGGTGAATTTGAGGATTTAAGAAAATATTCTACAACGAAAACTGTTGAAATGGATTTTGATGGCTACTCAATAGGTGGAACAGCACTAGGGGAAAGTAAAGATGTAATGCATAAAATGATTGAATATACTGTTAAGTATTTACCTAAAGATAAGCCTCGCTATTTAATGGGTGTTGGAACTCCTGAGGATTTACTTGAAGGCGTACTTCGTGGCGTTGATATGTTTGATTGTGTATTACCTACTCGTATTGCTAGGCATGGTTCAATTTTAACAACTTATGGGAAAATAAATATTCGTGATAAAAAATATGAAAGAGACTTATCTCCACTTGATAAAGAATGTGATTGCTATACTTGTAAAAACTATACAAAATCATATTTAAGGCATTTATATAAATGTGATGAAGGACTAGGAAAACGTCTTTTATCTATTCATAATTTAAGATTTTTATTACGTTTATCAGAAGATATGAGAAAAGCTATCCAAGAGGATAGATTCTTAGAATTTAAAAAGGAGTTTATGGATAAATATGGACAAGGAAAACCAACAACTCTTATTAAGTGATTTTGACTATGATTTACCAAAGGAATTAATAGCTCAAACACCACTATTAAAAAGAGATGAATCTAAATTATTAGTTTTAGATCGTAAAAATCATACACTTACAGATAAAAAGTTTTATGACTTAGTTGATATATTAAAAAAAGGAGATGTTTTAGTTAGAAATAACTCAAAAGTTATTCCAGCTCGTCTTTTTGGCTATAAGGAAGAAACTAAAGCTCATATTGAATTACTTCTTTTAAAGCAACTTGAAAATGATAATTGGGAATGCTTAATTAAGGGTGCTAAAAAGGTAAGTAATGGAACAAAATTAATTTTTGATGAAACATTATTAAAGGCTGAGGTTGTTTTAAAAAAAGAAGAAGGCTTATGTATAATTCATTTTATCTATAATGGTATTTTCAATGAAATACTTGATAAGCTTGGGAGCATGCCTTTACCACCTTACATTAAAGAAAAACTAAAAGATAAAGATAGATATCAAACAGTTTATGCTAAGGTTGAAGGAAGTAGTGCTGCTCCAACAGCTGGTCTTCATTTTACAGATGAATTATTAAATAAGTTAAAAGATAAAGGCGTTAGTATTTTAGACGTTACCTTACATGTAGGGCTTGGAACATTTAGACCTGTAGAGGAAGAAAATGTCTTAGAGCATCATATGCATGAAGAATATTATATAATGGATGAAAAAACAGCTTCATTACTAAATAAAGCTAAAAGTGAAAAAAGGAGAATAATTGCCGTTGGTACAACATCACTTAGAACCCTTGAAACAGTTTATCAAAAATATAAATGCTTCAAAGAAGATAGTGGCTATACTGATATATTTATTTATCCTGGAGTTGATGTTTTATCAATTGATGGCTTAATTACTAATTTCCATCTTCCAAAGTCAACATTAGTAATGCTTGTTAGTGCTATTGCTACAAAAGAGTTTATTTTTGAAGCTTATAAGCATGCAATTAATAATAACTATCGTTTCTTTTCATTTGGCGATGCTATGATTATATTATGAACGACTACTACGCTAGACAAGTAAAGCTTCTTGAAGAGTTAAAAAGCAAAGAAAAAAAACCAACATTATTATTACATACATGCTGTGCTTTATGTTTTTCAAGTGCATTTATGCAATGTAAGGATTATTTTGAAATTACTGTGTTTTTCTATAATCCAAATATTTATCCACTAGATGAATATGAAAAAAGAAAAAATGAAACATTAAGATTAATTGAAATCTTTAAAAAAGAATTCAATGTTAATATTAGATTTGTTGAGCAAATAGAAAGCTTTGAAACATATAATAAAAAAAAGGTCCATAAGCACAAATGCTATGATTGTATCTATAATAGAATTTTAACTTCCTATAATTACGCTAATAGTAATAATTATGATTATATAACGACAACATTAACTGTTGGCAGGCTTAAAAATTCTATAATGATTAATCAAATAGGCGAAATGCTAGAGCCTTATTATAAAACAAAATATTTTTATTCAAACTTTAAAAAGAACAAAGGAATAGATTTAAGCTTAGAAATGAAAAAGAAATACAATATCTATGCTCAAAATTATTGTGGTTGTGAGAAATACTATGAATAAAGGATGGTTCATTGTTGGCCATCCTTTTTAAGTAAGCAAGGAAAAAATTCTAAACATTGATTAATTCTTGTTTTAATAATTCAATGATTAAATTAATAGCATTCATGACATCATCATAATTTATATTTCCAACATAAGATTTTTTATTTTTGAAATTGTTAAAATTTTGCCTTAATTTATTGCTTTCTTTTATTAATTTAAAAGAACTTACTATTTTTTCAATTTCAAAATTTACTTCTCTTCTTTTAAAAGTGTTTTTTATTGCATATATTAAAGTGATTTTATTTATTTCATTATAAAATTTCGTTAAAAGAATATATAAATCATAAAAATCTTTGGTTCTTGTGTTCATAATATTATCAACTATAAAAGTTTCGAATTTTTCTGCTATTATTGTTTCTTTGTTAAAAGACATAATACTAATATATGAGTCGTCAAACATACATTTATATTTAAATTCTAATTCTCTTGGTGTAATTGGATCCCCAACTGTTATATCAATTGATAATGGAACTTGTAAGTGTTCTTTAAAACCTGTTAAACTAATTCTTAATCCACCATATTTGTCAGCCAATCTTATTTCTTTTATATTTTTAATTTTAAATATAATTTCATCCTCAGAATCAATTTTAATAATCTCATCAATAATATATTCTAGTTTGTTTACATCTAGTGGTAAGTCTTTTATCATTGTATCCATATCTTGAGTAGTTCTTCGCTCATCGCCAAATATAGCCGATAGCAAAAGTCCACCTTTCAAAATAAAATTTGTTTTATATTTGCTTTTTGATATACGATATAAAAGTCTTTCAAAAAATACATTTGCATTATATCTTGTGGATTCAAATTATTTTCATGCGCTTTAGCTTTAATTCTAATTTTTAAATTTTCCGCATTTAGCACTACATTAACACCTCCATATAACTATTTATACATTTTTCAATATTAAACTCTTTAGCATATTCCATAAGTTTTGACAAATCTCTTTCATTTTTATTATTCAAATACTCATTAATTGCATATTTTATAGTTTCAATATTTTGATTATCTTTATGCTTTATCAAATCACATATGCATCTTTCAGCATTATAGCAAATTATATTTTGACCTTGTGGGCTTTTAATAACTATTTTCCCTAAATTAAATATTTTTCTTTTTACATAATGTAATTTTACATTAGACTTATTTTTTAAGCTACCATTATAACCTCTATTAACTGTAATATTATATGTACTTGGAACCTCTTCACATAAATTTAAAAAATACAAAGCTGTTTCATATGAAAAAATAGCATTGTTACCATATGTCAAATTAAAATATTCATCTCCCCAGGTAGATGATAGAACATATAAACCTTTTTTTACTCTTTCTAATGTACCTTTATTAACCAATCTAGTTAAAAAAACTCTATTAATATTATTTTTTAATACTTCTTTAGTTGTAATAATTCCATTATTTTTATTTGCAAGTTCTAAAATTTTTTCTTCTTTATTCATAGCAAAAAGTTCCTTTCTACATACTATTATACTATATTTGTATGTTAAATGGAACATGTTTAAAATATATTTACTTAATAAAAAAAACTTACAATGATGTTACATCTTCATATATCTTTATTCTTTATTTAAATTTGTAATAAATATTGGCATACGTTTTTGAGTACTTTGCTGTTTTAATGTTTGTGTAGTTACAATATCAATTTCTTTTTTACACTTGTCACATAATTCATTATATAAATTTCTCATATCAAACATACTATTTATACATGAACCTTTTCTATCAATTAATAAATCAATATCACTATTTGGTGTAGCTTCACCACGAGCATATGATCCAAACACATATACAGCACGTAAACGATATTTCTTTGCTATTGGTTCAATTAAATTTTTGATTTGTTCAATACTAAGTACCATTTTCTTGCCTCCACTTTTCTTTAATATTATTATCTCTCATATTTCTCTAAAAACGAATAAAATTATCAATTCCAACACATAAACAATTCTTGCAAGATTAAACTGTTTTATTCATTATTAGTCAAATTCATCATTTAAAAATGATTTAGTATGTGGTTTTATATTATAACCGATTTACTTTTATCGCTTATTTACCATCGTTTTAATTACAAGAAAAAAGCTTTGCTAAATTAATAACAAAACTTTCTATCTATTTACTTTACCTTAAAAATTGAACCATCAATTTTATTTAAATCAATGTTATTATCAATTGAATAAGCACAAGCCTTTCCAATTACTTCACTAATATCCCTTAATGTCACTTGAATTCTTATTGAAGCTTCAACTCTAAATGATGCCCCAATAATTCTACCACCAATAATTAAGTTATCACATTCATTAGTAATTAAGCTACGATAAGGTACTTCATAGTATTCTCCTGGTTCATATTTTTCAATATTCTCATTATCAGGATTATCGCTATGAGTATCAACATACCAGTCAGCTTTAGCAATACCATCTTCAAATCTTGCTCTTCTTGTATAATCTTCATCCTGTAAAACATAAATTGTTTTAACACGTACTGATTCACGAATTCCAAGTTGACTAGCAATATGAGTAATATAAGCATTTTCAAAGCCAGGTATATACTTAATCATGAATTTTGAATATCTATAAATTGAAGCTAATCCTTCTGAAATACAAGTTGAATATTCATAAGGATCATCAGAATTATATCTTTCACCAAGCTGTGGCCCATTAAAAGCAAAGGTATTAGCTTTTCCTGGAACCTTGAAGGCTTGAATGTAACGCATATCATCCTTAGTTACTTCATTATTTTTAATAGCTTTATTAATAACGTCCTCAAATGAAGGATCACGAATAAATTCAATATCTTGATAATTTGTGGGAATTCCAAAGCCAACATAGTTAATACTCTTTAACCAATTAACAAGCTTTTCTTTATCAATGCCACCCATTTCATATCTTAATGATACTGATTGATGAATATTATTTCTTTTTTCATTTCCATGCATTAATATACAATTTACTGATTTAGCTAAAACTCCTTCAGCTGATGTATCTACAAAGCATTTTCCAGCAATTGCATATAATTCATTATGAATAAAAGCTATTACATATTTTATCTTTTTATTTTCTAAAACTGAGTCTATAAATGTTGCATCATAAAATATTTTACCATTTAAGCTTCTAACTTTATAATCATAAAACATTGAATAAGTTACAGTATTAGCAAACATTG
This sequence comes from uncultured Bacilli bacterium, assembly GCA_934201705.1. Lineage (GTDB taxonomy): Bacteria > Bacillota_I > Bacilli_A > RFN20 > CAG-631 > CAKPXW01. The sequence continues at coordinate 44,042 of CAKPXF010000020.1, forward strand.
CTGTTTTTCGACCATTAAAGAATGCATTTTTATCAAATTCTAAATATTCTTTATTAAGTAAAACATTTAAACCATCTGTTTTAGCAACAAATGAACCCATAAAGGGAATAACCATACCATTAGTAGCACTTCCACCTAAGGCATTACTTTTTTCAATTATAATTGTTGATTTTTTATTTAATAAGGAACTAATTGCTGCAACACTACCAGCAACTCCTCCACCAATTATAACAACATCAGCATAATCAAGAACCTTTATGTCTTTATTATTATATTTAATTGTTTCCATAACTACTCCTTACTTACTAGTAAAACTACAGCTTGAGCAACGGCTCCTTCTTCTTTTCCGATAAAGCCCATTTTTTCACAGCATGTTGCTTTTACATTAATATTATTAATATTAGTATTTAATGTATTAGCAATATTTTCTCTCATTTTTTCAATATAAGGTCTTAAATGTGGCTTTTCAATAATAACTAATGAATCAACATTACCTATCATAAAATTTCTTTCATCCATCATTTCATAAACTATTTTTAAAATTAATAAAGATGACATCCCTTTTGTATTTTCATCATTATCTTTAAAATGAGTCCCTAAATCATTTAATCCTAAAGCCCCTAAAATAGCTTCAGCAATAGCATGAAGTAAGACATCGGCATCTGAATGCCCTAGTAATCCTTTATCATGAGGTATATTTACACCACCAATTATTAAAGGTCTATTACTTACAAGCTGATGAACATCTGTTGATTGTCCTATTCTTATCATAATTACTTAATTGGATAGCTAACTTCTTTTAAACGAGTGGAAAACATTTCTTGTCTTCCAACCTTAGCCATTGGTTTACCATTAATATTTACAACGTCACCTGTAAATGAACGAGTACATTTAATTAAGCTTCCACCAATACCATAAGTATCAACTGGGACATTTTCTTTAGTAAACATAGCTACTTTTTTAGCATCAAATCCTGATGAAACAACAATCTTAACATGGTTAAATCCTTCATCATCTAAGGCTTTTCTTAAGGCTTTAACTAATGTTTGGTTAACACCATGAGTTTCAATATTTGGATCATTTACTGGATTTCTTTTAAAATATTCATCCTCTAAAGAAATTGAAGTATCAATTCTAACAGCAAACAATTTCTCTTTAAAGTGTCTAGCTACTAATAATGAATCGGTAATTACATCATTATTTGTATCAACTAAAACTGTTAATTTATCTTCAGGAAAAGCTTTATTGAAAGCTTCTGAAGCTTTAATTAAATCCTTTTCATACATAACAATTAAAGCATGTGGCATTGTACCAATTCCCTTTAAACCAGTCCATTCACCCATAGCATCTGTACAAACAAGATTAATACCTGCAACATATGCTGCATATCCATCACCTTGATGATTACGAGGATCATCATCTCTATCACCAAAAAACATAACGTTTGATTTTTCAGATTTTAAGTTCATTATTTCCTTACAATTAGTACAAACTGATGTGCGTCTTGCTAAAATACCATCAATTGTCCCTTCAAGGTAACCAAAATCAGCATATTTTCCATGTACCTTTAATACTGGCTCCCAAGGGCTAACCTCATCACCATCATTTAAAGCTTCTATTTTTAAATCTTGTGGGTTATTAGCAAATGTATGTAATAAAGCTATTGATTCATCAATTCCGCATACATAAGCATTTTTCCTTGTAAACCATTGCATAGTTACAATAGTATCTGGAAATGATTCTTTAATAATTTTTTCGGTTTTTAAAAAATATGAAGCAGCATAATAGCCATCCTTATATCTTTTATCAAATTTAAATGTTTCGTTTGTTAATCTTGATTGAAGGCCTAATTCTTTCCTTTTAATTTCTAACATAATTTCACCCCTACGAATTAATTATACACGAAAAATAATAATAATTATTATTTTTGCATAAAAAAAGAAATTATTTTCACATAATTTCTTAAAATGTATTATTTTGCATTAGAACTTGGCTTTGCTTTATCTTCTGCTTTTTTGAATCTTTTATTTGAAATGCCAAATAATAATGAGAAAATCATTAAAATAAACATAACAATAGCAAATAAGTAAACAAGGCCTACCATTACTTTATGTTCATTTGCCCAACCAATTCTTAAAAAGGCTGGAATTCCTTGAACAATAATTGAAATTATTGCAAGTGGAAATAATTTAGAAAAGTTTGCATTTTGTAGCCAAATACCAACAATTATAGCTAAAATCCAAACTAAAGCTATAACCTTAAAAACCCAATATGTAACATTTCCATCAACTGACTTAGTTCCAACAAAGAAAGGAAAAGATAAAGAAACTAATAAAGCAAAAAGCATAATAAAGGAAGATAATAATTTATATTTAATTGTATCTTTCATAGTCAACGACCTCCTCATAAAATAATTATATATTAAAAATATATGTTAGTCAAAAATATTCTTCTTTAATTTTTTTTAAATTTATTATACAATATATGTATGCCCCTATAGCTCAGCTGGATAGAGCGTCGGTTTCCTAAACCGCAGGTCAGCAGTTCGAATCTGCCTAGGGGCTCCATCTTTGTAGTACGAAAAAGCTACAAAACATAAAAAGCACAAGATTTAGTTGAAGTGAACTGAAAAAGTTGGACTAATATAATTATTGTACTTGAATGAAGGACTGTTGTCTATACTCTATAGGCGATAGTCCTT
>CAKPXF010000021.1 GCA_934201705.1 uncultured Bacilli bacterium
AGTATTTTTTAATGTAACTAGTAGATTTCGTGTACTTAATAGTAGGTTTAAAAGCATCATTTTTATTAGTATATTTTTAGTGATATTTTTATGATGAAAAACTGACTATAAAATTTTTTTTTTACAAATTACAGATAATAACCATATTACATGCTTTTTGTGGCATTACATTATTGGCGATTTTATCACAAAAATACTGAAATTTTTGAAGCAAATCAACATTACTTTTTTGTGGTATTCTATTACTGCTATGAAAATATTTAACAATTCTAACTTTTACGAAGATACCTATTATAAACAATCTCAATTTAGCAAAATGCTTGAAGTTGCTAGGAGTTTTATATAACGCAATTAGATACATTAATAATTGTAAATAGGTAAGAGCTTTAAAGGGATATGTTTCTATTCTTGATATATTTAAAAAATATTGGAGGATTTTAAAAAGAAAAATATTAACTTATTACAAAGAAAAGGCTTGATTAGTTCCATTGAACGTTTTATTAAATGCAAAGATTTTGCATATGGTTATTCTTTTTATGAATGTACTAATTGTAAAAACTATCATATAATTGGTTTTACTTGTAAGTCTCGTTTCTGTCCAATATGTGGTAATAAATATAGAGATGAAAGAACAGTAAAAATATCAAATAAATTACTTGATGTTCCTCATAGACAATTTGTTTTTGCTATTCCTATTGAATTAAGAATACATTTTAGAGTTCATAGAGAAATGCTTTCATTTCTTTTTGAAGCTGTTAATGGAACTTTTAATTTTCTTCTTGAAAGAAGTGCTGCTCCAATAGCTTATAAAAATGAACAAAGGAAACCAGGCATTATCGCTTTTATTCATATTTTTGGTAGAGACTTGAAGTGGCATCCACACATTCATGCACTTGTTGCTGAAATATTTTCTGACAAAGATGGTAATTTACGTAAACTATCTTATTTTCATTTTGATATGATTAGAATTACATTTAGAAATATTTTGGTTAATAAAATCAAAAGTTATTACAAAGTTAAATACCCTAAAGAAGCTAAAGAAATGACAACTTTATTAAACAAGTTAGTTAATGAACATAAAAAAGGCTTTTATGTTTATTGTCCACAATAAGCAACATTAAAAGATTAAAAAGCATTAACAAACTATATAGTTAGATACACTGCTCATCCTGCAATTAGTGAAAAAGAATTGTTTCTATTAATTACCAAACAAATAGAATCAAATGGTTTTATGATCCATATGAAGATGATGATATTGAAGATGAAGAAAAAAAATTGGTAGACAATACTAAATGGATAAATAATTTGAAGAAATCATACGGATTCCTATTTTATGTTATTGTGGACATGAAATGGTTTATAACGAAGAACTTTCTTTTTATCCAGGGGGAGAAAAGGACTGAGTAGATACAAGTTTAAAATCATTAAAAAAGCACTTGATGTAGAACAAAAACGTGCTAGAGCATTAGAATATAATGAATTTGATGCAACACAGGATGAAGAAATTGATGTTGAGGAATTCATTAAAAAAGAAATCTATGAAGATTACATACATTTTAAATGTTTGAAATGTGACTATGAAGAAATAGTTGAAGCAGACATTATTTTAGAGTGCTTTAATTCTCGTATGGAAGACTATCCTATTAGTTATTGCCCTAATTGTAACAAGCCAAAACTTGTTCCAATTGATGTTTATGAACAAATAAAAGCAAAAAAGTAACAAAAATTGCCAGTTGATAATGAATCAGGTAGCTTTTTTTCCTCCTCTGTAAAATAGGATTTCCTAATAAATAAAAAACTGATACTAGAAGTATTTGTACCTTTAATATCAGTTTTGTTTTTTATTTACTTAAAATTTCTTTTAATTGAAGAATATTTTCCATTTCGCAACGTGGAATATGGAAAGGACCTTTAAAGATATTTCCTTTTAAAGTTGTTGATACTGTACCATCTCTATGAAGATAGCCATACCATTCGCCATACTTGTTATCCTTAAAGTGTGAGAATGTATAATCATGAACTAATTGATATTTATCTAAGTATTTTTGATTATTAGTATGCTTATAAGCCATTAAGAAAGCAATAAGCATTTCATTATGAGGCCACCATAATTTCATATCCCACTCAAGAGCTTGAACTGGCTTTCCTTCAACGTCAACGAAATAACGTAAGCCACCAACATCATAATCCCATCCTAATTCAAATGACCATTCTAGAATATTTAAAGCCATTTCTAGTAACTTTTGATCATTATTTCTATATGATGCTTCATTCATTAAAAACCAACTAGCTTCAATTGAATGGCCCGGATTTACAAGCCTTCCTCTTGAGCCTTCACATCTTGTACCATCAGGATTTACATTTTCAAAAACAGCTTTGCATTCTGGGTGATAATGTAATTTAATTTCTTCTATGCTATCATCAATAATTTTATTATAGTAATCTTCTTTTTCTTTATCTACATCTCTTAAAATTTGACAAGTTACTAATAAAATCATTGGACTTGCTAAAGCAATACAATTTACAACCTCTGGATTAAACTTAGGTTCTGTTTTAATAACACCAGTTTTAACCTTTAGCATTGTATCAAAGGTATTTCTAGCAGTATTTAAGTATTTAACATCCTTAGTAGCTCTATAAAGTTCAATTGATCCTACTACTGTAAATGATTCTGAGAACCAATATCTTCTTTTTTGAATACCTACTCCTTTTTCTGTTACAGTAAAAAACATTCTGCCATCAGTGTCGAAGCAATGCTTTGTTACAAAATCATAAGCATCCATAGAAGCTTTTAAATAGCGAGGATCCTTTTTTATAAAATTATAAGCTTTGGCAAATACCCACATGCCTCTTCCTTGAGCCCAAACAGCCTTATCTGTATCATATACTGTACCATCTCTTTCAAGGCAAGTATAGAATCCACCATTATTTTTATCATATCCATATGAATACCAAAAATTTAATGTTTGATCTAATTCTAATTCATAGAAGTTTAATAAATCTTCAAAATATTTTTTTTCCATTTATTATAACCTTTTCCTTTCACAAATATTCTATACCTGATTTACTAAATAAACAAGAAAAAAAGTAAGACTTTTTTGTCTTACTTATTAATTATATGTTCTAACTGGTAAAATCAATTGAGTTAAGTTAGGATTTGTCTTAGTTTTCAAAATAATTGGCTTCATATCGCCTGTAAAGTGAAGAGAAATTTCATCACTTGCTAAAGCTCTAATTGCATCAAGTAAATACTTAGCACTAAATGAAATTGTTAAAGGATCGCCTTCATATGAATATTCATTTAATTTTTCAACGACGAAACCAACCTCCATCGATTTAGATGATACATATACATCTTCTTGACTCATATTTAATTTAACTACATTGTTCTTCTCTGTTAATAAAATAGAAGCTCTATCTACTGCTCCAACTAATTCCTTTGTTGAAATATTTAAAATTTGAGTAAAGTCTTCTGGAATTAATCTTGAAGTATCAGGGTAAGTACCTGTGATGATTCTTGTGTTTATCATACAATCACCCAAATCAAATGACACTTTCTTATCACTTATTGATATATTTACATTTTGCCCTAATTCAACAATTTTATTTACATTGTCTAATGCATTACGCGGGATAGTTACATTAAATTTTAAATTGCTATTTAAATAAATTATTTTTTTTGTTAATCTATATGTATCAGTTGAAACAACCTCTAATGTGTTATTATCACATTTAAAGTTTAAACCAGTTAATACAGGACGTGATTCTTTATCTGATGTGGCAAATAATGTTTGATCAAATAGATTCTTTAATTCAAGAGCTTCCATTGTAAATGATTGAGCATTGTTTAAATCATTAAAAGCAATAGTTGGATAATCAATTGCGGGGATGCAATTAACTGTAAAAATAGATTTATCTGATTTGATTTTGGCTAAATTATCAATTACAGATATTTCTACCATATCGGATTCAACTTTTCTTATAATTTCACAAATTATTTTTTCATTTATAACAATTGAACCAATTTCTTCAATTTCAATAATAGTGTTTTCATTCTTTTCTTTATTGATAACACATCTAATAGATATATCACTATCGCTACCTATTAGTTCTAATTCATCTTCTGATAAGGAAAACTTAATACCAGTTAATGCTAGTAAAGGAGTTTTACTATTTACAGCTTTAGATACTTTATTTAATCCGTTTAATAATTCTTGTCTATTGATTTTAAATTTCATATTTTTCTCCTTTTATTTTTATTTAATATATTTTTTTTCTTTATTTAATAACAATAATAATAAAGAATGTGAATTTGTTGATAAGTCGTATTTTTTCAACCTACATATATATTATAACATATATATGTAAATTTTTAAATAGTTCTTTAAAAAAAGTGGAAACATTGTGATTAATTTGTTAATTGCTCTTTAATAATGTTGATAACTGATTTATATGCTTGATCCTCATTCATGGCTTTTTCTATTTTCACACAAGCGTTCATTATTGTGGTATGGTCTCTATTTCCAAATTCTAATCCGATTTCTTCAAATGTCATATTTAACATACTTCTGCATAAATAAATCGCAATAAATCTTGGTGTAGTTAATGATGATACTCTTGATGGACTGATTAATTGATCTTCACTTATACTATAATAATCACAAACGGCTCTTTTTATACTGCTTGCAGTTATAACAACATTGCTTTTCTTTGGAGGAGTTATATTTTTTAATGCCTCAATGGCTAGATTTTTATTTATATAGTCAGTTTTATTAATTGTAGTGACATAAAAAAACAAACGATTTAAAGCACCTTCTAACTGCCTTACATCAGTGGAATAATTTTCAGCAATAAAACTTAAAACCTCATCATCAATTTTCTTAAAGCTTGTATTTTTGGCTTCAATTTTTTTCTTTAAGATTTCTTTTGCAGTTTCATATTCTGGAGCATTCATTCCAACAGTCAAACCAGATGAAAATCTTGAAACAAGCCTTGATTCAAGCCCTTTTAAATCGTTAGGATTTCTATCACTAGTTAAAACAATTTGCTTTTTTTCATTAAATAAGCAATTAAATATTTGGAAGAACACCTCTCCAGTTTTATCTTTTCCAGCCAAGAATTGAACGTCATCAAGAAGTAATATATCAATACTTTTGAATTTCATTTTCATTGAATCGACATCTTTATTTTGATTTGATCTCATAAATTCGTCAATAAAATCATTGGCTGTAGTATAGTAAATATGCAATTGCTTATTTTCATATTCCTTACAATAATTCCCAATAGCATGAAGTAGATGGGTTTTACCAATGCCAGCTCTACCATAAATAAATAATGGATTATAAAATTGACCAGGATTCATAGCTACTGCTAATGAGGCTTGATAGCATTCACAATTACAAGGGCCAACAACAAAGTTATCAAAGGTATAATTATCATTTAATGATGAATCAAGTTTAATAGTGGCTTTATTAATAGTAGATGTACTTATTTCATTTTTTTCTTTTACTTCAAATGTTAAATTAGAATTGGTTAGCTTATTTAAGCAATCATCAATTTTAGCTTTAAATCTTTGCGATGTTATAATTTCCTTAACAAACCTTGTTGGAGCTTCAAGTATTAATGTGTTATTAACTATTTCTTTTGGAATAAGAGGAAGAAAAAATGTGTTATAAGCATTAACATCATTTTCTTCTTTCATACTTAATAAAACTTTATCCCAAAGTTCTGCTATAGGTTTATTTGTTTTGTTATTCATAAATCATTACCTTCTTTTTCTTTGTTGCACTTGTATTGTAACTTTATTTGTAGATAAATAGCAAGATTAAAATAAAATTTTGAAGAAAGTATTTTTTTTGTAACAATTAAAAGCATACTTTAAATTATTATTTTTTTCAAATTGTTATAAAAATCATAATGAATAAGTACTCCGATTGATAAAAAAAACAACAAATTAAGTAGTGCTTTATTAAATTAATTAATTAATTAACAAAGTTGATTAGTTTTAACATTACGTTTATAAGTTAATATATAAATATATTATAATTGACTTAATATAAAAAAAGAGATATAATTATTTCGCGTAATGTTTAAACGGAGGTTATAGAAAAATGAAAAGAACATATCAACCAAGTAAGAGAAAGCATAAAAATGTCAATGGATTCCGTGCTCGTATGGCAACACCTAATGGCAGAAAGGTTCTTGCGAGAAGAAGAAGCAAGGGCAGAAAAGTTTTATCAGCTTAGTATTGGTTAGCCACTAGACTATATGTTTGGTGGCTTTTTTCAATGTAAAGATTATGAAAAAAAAATATAGCTTAAAGCGTAATGAAGAAATTGCAAAAATTGTAAATAAAAGAATTTGTTATAGAAATGATGCGTTTTGTGTTTATTATAAAGGCAATAATCAATTAAATTATAGTAGAGTTTGTATATCAGTTAGTAAAAAGACTGGCGATGCTGTTATAAGAAATAAAATAAAAAGACAAATTAGAGAAATGGTAAGTGAAATTTTTGATTTTACTTTATCAGTTGATTATGTGATAGTTGTAAGATTTAATTATCAATCTAATAATTTCAAAGAAAATTTTGATAAATTGGAAAAAATATATTTGAAAATAAATCCAAATAAAAACGAGGAGAGAAATAAATGAAGAAAAAAGGCTTTTTAAGACAAATAATATTATTTGTAGGAATATTATTATTTACATCTATAGTTACATCTTGTAGCGGTGGTTGTAAAAACAATTATTTAAATGGTGATACATGTGGTAAAGCTGAAGTAAATGGAACAAATCCATTTTCTAAAATGAGAGAATATTATTGTGAGGAATTCATTCATGAATACTATTCAAAAAAAATAACTGAAGAAAATAATGATGTTTTTAACAAGTATAACAGTTATATAACACATGAAGATGAAACATCAAAAGAAACTATAGAAGGGGTATTTGATTATAAATACGCATTAGCTGAAAACAATTTAGTTTTAGTAAAAAACACTGAAGAGACAGCTAAGGAATATTTACAAGCTCATTTTATGTTTACTTACTATACTGAAGCTAATAAAGCAATAGTTAATGCTTACATTGATGCAAATATTAAAGAACCATCAGTTTATAAAGAATTAGTAAATATATGTGCTAATGGCTTAAATTCAGAAACATTTAAAACATATGGCTATTTTAATAAAATAAATGATACTAATCGAGATGAAGATACTAAGGATTCAACCGCATCAGATGATAAGGTTAATATTACATCTGTCAGAAATAGATTAAGCAGCCATTCAAAAGCATGCTATGTATTTAGTGAAAATTTTGTTGATCCACAAACAGGAGTTAGTATTCCAAAATCTACATGGGGTAGTGCTTGGAAGGACAATGGTATATTACATGGTTTATTAATATTTCCAATGTCTTGGCTAATTAATGTATTTGTTACATTATTTGGTGGGACTGGTTGGGCACAAGTATTTGCAATTGTTGTTGTAACTTGCTTATTAAAGCTATTAATTTTACTATTAACATTTAAATCACAATCAAGCACTCAAAAGATGCAAGATATTCAACCTGAAATCTTAAAGATTCAAGCAAAATATGGACAAAATCCTTCTTCTGCTGACAAGCAAAAGATGTCAATGGAATTAATGAGCGTTTATCAAAAATATGGTGTTAAGCCATTTGCACCATTCTTATCATTATTAGTTACATTCCCAGTATTTATCGCTATGTATCGTGCAGTTATGAATCTAGGGGTGTTAAGAACTGGTAATATAGGTGGTGTAGTATTAGGTAACGGATTAAGTACGTATATTATTGGTGGAAACTTTAAGGTTGTTGCTTTAATTATATTTATTATAATGGCTGCTTCACAAATTTTGTCTATGAAGTTACCACAAATGTTAAACAAAAAACGTATGAGTGAAGAGGCTAAAAAGCAACAAAAGCAAACAAATATGATGACAAATGTATTTATGATTATGATTCTTGTAATGGGCTTTACTATGCCAGTTGTTATGTCTATTTATTGGATAGCATCAGCTGCAGTTGGTATGTTACAATCATATTTGATGCATAAATTAAATAATGGAAATAAAAGTGGTAAATATAAAGTAAAAAAAGAAGAAACTAAATATACAATACCACAAGGATATAAAAACTAGGAGGCAAAGTATGAAACAATTTGTTGGAAAAACACAAACTGATGCATTAGCAATGGCTGCAGCTTCTTTAAATGTTCCAGTTGAAAATATCTATGTTGATTCAGTTAAAGAAAACAAGGGTTTATTTGGAAGAATTAAAAGTGTTGAGGTTACTTGCTTTACCGATGCAATGATTGTTGAATTTGTTGTTGATTATTTAAAAAACATTATTGAAAAAATGGGAATTGAAGTTGAATTAACACCATCATTCCAAGATGGATTAATTAGAATTAAACTATCGACTAATCATAATTCAATTTTAATTGGCAAGGATGGTGAAACTCTACAAGCATTAAATGAAGTATGTCGCAGCGCAACTAATGCAACATTTAAAAAAAGAGTTAGAATTTTATTAGATATTAATGATTATAAAAAGGAAAAATATTCAAAGCTAATATCTATTGCAAAGCGTGAAGCAATTAAGGTTTCAAAAACCCATATTACTGCTTCATTGTCACCAATGAGTGCTGATGAAAGAAGAGCAATTCATAATGCTTTAGTCTCATTTAGAAATGTTAAAACAGTTTCTATTGGTGAAGGAAAAGATAGACATATAACTATCGAATACGTTAAATAAATATTATAAAAGCCTCCAGCTAATTGAAGGCTTTTTTCAAAAAAAGGTGAAGGTATGAAATTTAAAAGAAACTTTAAATTATATATAAAACAAAAATCAACGATTGTTGCTTTTATCTTTTATATTGCTTTTATTGTCTTGACTATAATTTCATTTATTCCTAGTGTTTTTGATGTAAAAGGTATTAGTGAAAATTTTAATAAATATGAAGTGTCATATCTAAGCACAAACAATTACACAACGACCTATGCAAGTAGTAATAATATTTTATTTTATAGCCAAAACAAGAGCCAAAATAGTACCTTAAATAACTTTTCAAATATGAAAAAATATACAAATGAATATGGCTCGGCGCTATCACATCCGTACAATTTTATAAAAATTGATTATAAATTTGATAGTAATATAGTTAAAGTCGTTGGAATCAGCGATAATTATTTAGGAAATGATGGTGAAACATTAATATTAACAGAAAAAAAACATTTGTACTTAATATCAAAAAGAAGCAAAACTGTTGATTATTTACTAGATAATGTTATTGATGTATTTGCTTTTTATAGTAGAGTAATTAAGAATAATATTTATATAATAAAAAGAAATAATATTTCTTATTTATCGTACTTTGTAAATAATCAAATAAACATGTATGAAATAGGAAATTACAGTGATTGTTATTTGCTATTTAATGAAAATGATATTTATAAATTTGTTATTAGAGAAAATAATAAAATATCACTATTAACCATTTCCTTTAAAGATGAAATAAAAAACACTTTAAAAGGATATTCATATTTAGTAAACGAAATAACAACAGTTTTATTAAATAAAGAAGAATTGTTTAATAATGTTAGCAAAATAATTTTTAACGAAACTAAAATTTATTTATTGATAGATAAAAAATGCTATGAATTATCATTAGATTTCAATATAAATTTAATAAAATGTGATACAGACATAGAAGATATCTACTTTACTGGTGAAAATGCTTGTATTGCCATATGCGATGATGATTTGTATTATTGTGGAAAATTAAAATATTTTAAAGAAACAAATACATTTTTAAAAACAAATATAAAAGATGGACTATTATATGGAAATAGAAATAGCTTAATAGTTTATAAAAACAATAAATTATATTTATATGATGAAAATATGAATAATTTTATTATAATGTATAGCGATACAATACTAATGAAAATAATGAAAATATTTAATGTATTTGTTGTTATTATGCTGACATTTTATTTTATCTTATCATTTGTTGAAACAAGTGAAAGATATAATAGATATTTTTTATCTTCCAAAAATAATAAAATGTGATATTATAAAAATAGCAAAAAAAGGAGATTATATAAAATGGAAAAAATTATGAAGGTTGGAATTGTTGGATGTGGAAATATTTCACACTCACATATGGCGGCTTATAAGAAAAACAAGAATATTGAAGTAATAGCATGCTGTGATATAAATAAACAAAGAGCTATAGATTATGCAAAAGCATATGAAATCAAGAATGCTTATGGTGATATTGATGAAATGCTAGAAAATGAAAAAGATTTAGATGCAGTTAGCGTTTGTACTTGGAATAATGCACATTATGAATGTACAATGAAAGCATTAAAGGCTAAAAAGCATGTATTATGTGAAAAGCCAATGGCAATGAATGCAAAGCAAGGTCAAGAAATGGAAGATGAAGCTAAAAAGCAAGGGGTAGTTTTACAAGTTGGCTTTGTAAAAAGGTTCGCTAAGACAACTCAAATATTTAAGGATTTTCAAAATGCTGATACATTTGGAAATATCTATTTAACTAAGGCTATTTATACAAGAAGGGTTGGTAATCCTGGCGGTTGGTTCTCTGATATAAAAAAATCAGGTGGAGGTCCATTAATTGACTTAGGAGTTCATGTAATTGACTTATCAAGATATCTAATGGGAATGCATAAGCCAGTTTCTGTGTATGGAGCGACATTTAACAAGCTAGGTGATAAGAATTATATTAAAGGAATCACTCATTACCACCCAGTTGATTTTGACGCTAAAACAAACGTTTGCAATGTTGAAGATAGTGTTATTGCTTTAATTAGATTTGACAATGGCTCAATTTTACATGTTGAAGCTTCATTTACTTTAAATACTAAAGAAGGAATTACTACATTACAAATGTATGGCGATAAGGGAGGAGCAGTTGTTGAACCTAAACTTGAAATATATAAGGATTTAAATAATTATATGACTAACATTACACCAATTATTGAATACAATTATGATGTATTTGCTGAAATGTTTAGTAATGAAATTAATCATTTCTATGATTGTGTTATGAATAATGAAAAATGTTTGGCACCGGCTGAAGATGGCGTTGTTTTAATGAAAATATTAGATGCCATTTATGAATCAGCTAAAACAGGACATGAGGTAATAATTAAATAAATATAACTTGGAGGTGAAAAAAGGAAGATGAATTTAACTAAGCTATCAGTAATCTCTTGTGAATATCAAGGGACAACCCTTCCTTATTCATCACCAACCCACTTCCATCCTTATTTTGAATTAGTTTATTATATAAGTGGTGAAGGATACGGTTATATAGATGATAAAAAGTATAAATACCATGCAGGGACATTTATAATAATAAATCCTTTTATTAAGCATTCAGAGGTATCAACAAAGGAATCAAATTTGTTTGTTGTAACTTTTAAAGCGCCATATTTAACTAAGGATTTTAAGGGGTCAATTTTAAGTGATAATAAAGATAAAGATATATTAAAGAAAATTAAAATTATTTATGACGAGTATAGAATAGAAAAGCTTTATTTCATCGAAAAAATTTCTCTTTTGATTGGAGAACTGGTAATTGATATTTGTCGAGATTTTATGAGTAATATACAAGAAAAGTATGATATTTTAGTTGTTAAAAATTATATTGATGAGAATTTTTTAGAAGATATTGATTACAATTATTTGGCATCTAAGGTGTTTTATAGCTATGATTATTTGCGTCATTATTTTAAAAAAGAAACTGGTATGAGTTTAAAGCAATACAAAATGAATAAAACTATAGATTATGCTAAATATTTAATTTTTAAAGGACATTCAATTAAAGATGTGGCTTTACAATGCCATTTTTATTCATCATCTCATTTTATATCTGCATTTAAAAAGGTAACTAATCAAACTCCTTTGGAATTTAAATCACTTATAAAAAATAGCCAAAAAAAGAATTAATTGGCCTATTTGAGTAAAAGTAATATTAAAAAATGGTTGCTTTTGTTTAATATTGTTTTGTTTTGGTCGAATGTGTTCATTCGACTTTTTTTGTCGTTAAAAAACAATTAAAATAAATATGAAAACACAATATAAAAGTTTAATAATAGGAGGAAATTATGAAAGTAAAAAAAATAATTAATGTAGCTCTTGCATCATCATTATTATTTACTAGCTCGTGCTCAACAAATAATGAAAGCAAAAAAACATTAGAAAATGATAATTATAAAATAGAAAACGTTATAACAAAAAGTGAAATCATAATAGATGAAGCTGTTAAAGAGGATGAAACTAATACAATCAAAATAAATTCGATTTTTAGCGATGGTGCAGTATTACAAAGAAAATCTGTTGTTTGCCTTTATGGAAAAACAAATGATAAATGGATTGCTGTTAAGTTGATGGATAAATACTATTACGGAACAATAAAGAATAATGAGTTTGAAATATATTTACCACCTTTTGAAGCTGGTGGGCCATATGAAATGACTTTATTTACTAACACTACAAAGAAAACTATTCATGATATTTATTTTGGGGAAGTGTTTTTATGCAGTGGCCAATCAAATATGGAATTTACTATGAGTGCCTCAAATAAGCAAAAGAAAGATTTAGAAAATGCTTCCTATAATGAAATAAGATTGTTTAATATTCCACATAGTACATCATTAATAGAAAGAGATACAATAGGTAATGTTAGCTGGAGTGAGGCAAATTCTAAAACACTTGCCAATTTTACGGCTGTTGGTTATTTAATTGGAAGAGAATTACATGAAAGTTTAAATGTACCAATAGGTTTAATTAATGCTTCTTGGGGAGGCTCGATAGTTGCATTTTGGATGGATAAAGAGACATATAATGATGTATCAATAGAGCATAATATATTTATAAATACTAGTGAGACAGTATTTACACCATCTATTGGCTATAATGCTATGATAAACCCAATAATACGTTATAAAATGCGTAGCGTTATTTTCTATCAAGGGGAAAGTAATGCTAATAATACAGCAAAATTTTATGATGTTGAATTAAGTAGCTTAATAGAATCGTATAGGGTAAGATCAAATAATCCAAATCTTGGCTTTTCAATTATAGAACTACCAAGATGGGGTGAAAACACATATTGGTGGGCAATAATACGTGAAAAACAGCAGCTTGTAGCTAGTACTTTAAATAATGTTTCTATTTCTAATAACATAGATCAAGGGGAATTTAACGATATTCATCCGCAAGATAAGCATGTATTAGCATCAAGAACTGCAATGTCAATATTAAAGACCTTTTTCTTTGCTGATGTAAATCCATATCCAGTTGTCAAACAAATAAAAAAAGTCAATAATAAAGAAATTGAAATATATTTTGATAGTAAGGTAATCTTAAAAAACGGAATAAATGGTTTTGAAATATCTAAAGATGATTATGATTATATAACTCCAAAAAGTTATAAATTTGAAAAAAACATCTTAACATTATATAGTGATGAAAATATAAATTATTTAAGATATGGATATTCAACAGAAAAGCTTGGAGATTATGATTATTTAAATGATATGAGTGTGCAGGTGAGTGTTTATAATGAATACGACTTACCATTAGATCAATTTATTAGAAAGATTGATTAGTTTTGTATTTTGGTATAGTTATAAAAAAAATACAATTTTTAATATAATGCAATTAAATCATAAGGTTTGTGTGTAAAATATTTCTTTTTACAGCAAAAGTAATATATCGTCAATTAATAAGTTTTGAAAGTTAAAAAAGAATTGCTCATAGAATATAATAAATAGAGTTTATAAGTCAGTAATGAAATGTAAAATATATGATAGTAGCTAATGGAAAGACAAGAGTTTTAAACATGGATAATGATAAAAATTATAATTCAAAGCAAATGACGATAATTGAAGTAAAAAAAACTGCTTATATTAGAATTGTTTAAAGTAATATAAAATGAATAAAACTTATAGATTATGATAAATATTTAATATTTAAGGGATATTAATTTAAAATTTTGCCTTAAAATGCTATTTTTATTCATCATCTTATTTTATCTTTGTTTTTTAAAATGTCACTAATTAAACACCTTTAGAGTTTAAATTGCTTGTTAAAAACAACCAAAAAAAGAATTAATTGGTATATTTTAGGGAAAACGATATCAAAAAATGGTTATTTTATTTAATGTTGTTTGCTTTTGGTCGAATGTGTTCATTCGACTTTTTTTGTTGTTAAAAAACAATTACAATTAATATGAAAAAGCAATATAAAATAAAATTTCAGGAGGAAAATTATGAAAAAAAGCAAAAGAATTAATAGCTTATTCGTTGCAGTGTTTTCGTTAGTTTCATTGTTTACATTAATTAATGGAACTAATAAAAAAGATGTGGTTAGTGCAAGTAATGATACTATTAAATTAAATGGAGAAGAGGCAAGTACTACCACATATAATGAAATATTCAAAAAAATGGCAACAAGTAAAACAAATAATTGTACTAGCAATAATATTGAATATTCATTAATGTATGGTGATATTGATAATGAAATATTACCACTTAGCTATGTAAACGATGGTTTATATACAATAGACGGCATAGCATCTGATCAAGGAGTTATGCTATGGGATTTCCAAATTCGTGGTGGTTGTGGAAATGAAAATGCAATTTTAAAAATGAAAGCTAATGAGGATATGGCTATATCATTCAATGCTAAGGCAACATCTTTATGGGCTAGTGCTATTTATAGAATGGTATTTGAAACAAATAATAGCAAAAAAGAATTATATAATGAGGAATTAATAGCTAATGGTACGGTTGATTTTACAAAAACTTATGCTTTAAAGGCAAATGATATATTATATTTTGTAGTTGATGCAAATGACGGAGTGGCTTGGCAAACAAATAACTTTGAAGCTAATATTACAGCATTAAGCTTTGATAGTAGCTTATATGCTTCACAAGTAGCTACATCAAATATATCATTATGTGATTTGGTTAAGGATATGATAGCTAATAAAACAAATAAATCATCTATTTTAAATGATGTTGAAGCTTCATTTTTATATGGCGATTTTGATAATAAGGAAGTAGCTTTAAATGATTATAGGGCAGGAGAAGGAATATTATCTGCTAGTGGAACAAATGATGAGCAAGGTAATATGATTTTTGATTTTCAATGGCGTGGAGGATGTGGAAGTGAAAATAATGTTTTAAAGCTAAAAGCAACTAAAGATATAGCTATTAGCTTCGATATTAAATCGCAAACTACATGGGCTGATGTTATTTATAGAAGCGTTATTGAAACAAATAATACTAGAAATGAAATGAATAGAGTAAATGTTAAAGCTGACAATCCATTAAGTAGTAATGTCACTTATTATTTAAAGGCAAATGATATTTTCTATTATGTAATGGATGCAAATGATGGAATAGCTTGGCAAACTCTTGAATATAATGGGAATATTAAAATTGCAAGCTTTGATGAAACTAAGTATAATGAACAATTTGGTTACACAATTACATGGGTAATTGATAATAAAACTGAAACAACAACAGTAAAGAAAGATGAAATGCCAGTTCATGAAGTTCCAACAAAGGCTAGTGATAATAAGTTTGATTATGAATTTGTAAGATGGGAGCCAGAAATAACTAAAGCTACTCAAAATGCGACTTATACTGCTATCTTTAAAGAAACAATTAAGCAAATTAATTCTATTTCCTTTGAAGAAATGGTTAGAGATTATGCTAAAAATAATAAAGAAATAAGTGAATTAACAGAATTATTTGTTAATTTCTATTATGGAAACTTTTCTGAAAATATTTATAATGATTTCAATATTTTTGAAGTAGATGGCTTACCATTTTTATGTGGATTAAATACATCTACTAACGATCAAGGAAATATAGTTCAAACATGGCAGTGGCGAGCAGGGTGTCAAAATGAAAATGTCTTTGTAAAGCTAACAGCTAAAAGTAATTGTAAGGTAAATCTTAAAGGAAATGCTTCAACTACTTGGGCAAATGCATTATATAAGGTAGTAATTGAATCAAATAATATACAATATGAAGTAAACAGCTATGAATTAAATGCTAGTGTTGGAAGTGTTGATTTTACTAATTCTTATTATTTAAAAGAAGGAGATTTCTTATTCTTTATAATGAGTGCTCCAGAGAATGTTGCTTGGCAAACATGTAACATTGAAGGTAGCGTTAATGTAGCTAAGGAATTTAATGAAGAAGAATACGAAAAGCTTTTGGTTAATCCAATTGAAAATAGTGATATTTCTTATAGTAAGATTGTTGAAGAGGTTAATAACAATCAAGGAACTTATAGTAGAAGTACTTATGATGTATCTTTACTTGCTGGAAATGTAAAAGGAAAAATGTATGAAGCTAATATCTTTTCTAAATTAAGTGACGGATTAAAATATGTTGCTTATTGCAAAGATGGACAAGAAAAAGAAAACCATAATGATTCATATCCGGTATATTTTTATCCTTGGATGTATAAGAGCGGCTCTGCCTCAATGGGAGCAATAATCAAATTTACGGCTAAAGAAAATATTGGCCTTCATGTATCAACTAGTCCTACAACTGACAAAAATGAAAAAGGTGAATTATTTGATTGGAGTAGTAATGCTAATGCTAAAAATGAATATTATATTCAATTAGTAGATGGAAGCATTAAAAAGATTTATTCAAAGAATATTCAAGCAGTTTCAGCTAAAGATGATTATGCAATTACAGTTAGTTTAAAGAAAGGTGAATCATTCTATTATACATATGTTGCTAATTGGGGAATTATAGTATCAAATCCTATATTCACAATTGATACAAAATCATATGATCCTAACTTTACATATACTGAAATTATTTCTAATGGCGAAGAATTAAATTACTTCGATATGGTTACAGGCTTTGTAAACAATGACTTAAATGATGTTTCATTAGATAATATTTCTTATGGTTTTGCTTATGGGAAGGTAGACGAATTAAAGAAGTTTATGTATAAAGGCGGAGATGGTGAAGGAAATGCTGATGATCAAATTTGTGATATTGATGCAAGCAGTGATCAGGAAAAGAAATCTAATATATTCTTAAGATGGCAAGTTAGATGTTCAGGCACAGATGATAGTATTATTTATATAAAAGCAAAGCATAATACTTTATTATCATTTACTCATAAGGCAATCACCTTAGATTATGCTTCAAATATGTGTGTTACTGTTTATGTTGCTGATGAAAATGGTATTATCATTCAATTAAAATCAACAATTATGAATTTAGTTAGTGAAGAGAATGAATACTTATTAGATATTAATCTAAAGGAAAATGACACAGCTTATATTGTCTTTTCTTATCCAAATGGTGGTATATATACTTCAACTAGTAATTTCGAATTCAATATGAAGGCGATTCCTTCAAAATATGATGAAAGCAAACGCCCAGACTTTGCAACGCAAATTGAATTGAATAATATTAAAAAAGAAAAAAATCAAGCCATGACTGATTATGTTTCAAACTTAAATATGGATGATTATTCATCAGTTAAGTGGATTGAAATTGAAGATATTACAATCACTTATAAGGAATTAATAGAAAAAGCTTTAACTAAAGAAGAAACTTTAGCTATATATGATGAATTTATAAGTAAAATTAATAGTGTTGAAAATAAAACACAAGAAGAAAATAATTTAAAGGCTCTTAAGGATGAAAAGAAAGAGTATTTAAATAGTTTAGTTAATAAAAAGGATTATTCAAGCAAGGATTATAAGGAAATTAGCAAGCTACTTGAAGAGTCATTAGCAAAAATTGATAGTGCTATATCAAAGGCTACAATTAATACAATAGTTGCTCAATTTGAAAATAGATTACAATCATTTACTAAAAAGAAGGGCTGTAAGGGAAGTATTGAAACAACATTTGTTTTAGTAGCATCACTATATACTTTAATCGCTTTAAAAAGGAAAAAAGATTAATTTATTATTCAGGTGCCTTTAAGGTTTAAAGGCATCTTGTTTAATAAAAAAGGAGGTATAAAATGACTGTAGTTACAATGAAAAGAAAGTCATTTATAAAGGATATAAAAAAGGATTGGATGCTTTATACAATGCTTATAATACTAGTTGTATCTTTATTTATATTTAACTATATTCCAATGGCAGGAATACAAATTGCTTTTAAGGATTATATCATCCCCCTTGGAAATAGAAAAGGTGGAATTTGGGGAAGCCCATGGGCTAAAAATGATTTTGGACAAATAGATTTATTAAAAAACTTTAAGATATTATTTAGTGATCCAAAATTTTGGACAACTCTGAAAAACACCTTAAGAATATCAAGCTTAAGAATAATATTTGGCTTTCCAGTGCCAATTATATTAGTATTACTTTTAAATGAATTAACTAGTGAAAAATATAAAAAACTAGTACAAGGAATATCATATCTACCATATTTTATTTCTTGGGTTATTATTTCAAATATTTTCTTTGATTTAACTAAAACCGATAGCGGATTTCAATTAGTCCTTGAAAGTATTTTTGGCCATCAAATAAAGTTTTTTGGTGATGATAATTTGTTTTTACTAATTGTTATATTAACAGATATTTGGAAAAATGCTGGCTGGGGAACAATTATTTATTTTGCAGCATTGAGCAATATTTCACCAGAATTATATGAGGCTGCTTCAATTGATGGTGCTAATCGTTTTCAAAAAATGCTTTATATAACTCTTCCAGGACTAGTTCCAGCCATTTCAATTAATTTAATCTTTGCTTTATCTGGCATTATTTATGGAGGATTTGATCAAATCTATAATATGTATAACGAAACAGTTTATGGAAAAGGTGATATCTTAGAAACTTATTTATTTAGAAGTGGCTTATTAGGCGGAGATTATTCACTTGGTACAGCTTTAGGCTTATTTAATTCAATTATTGGTTTAGCCTTAACTTTAATTGCTAATAAAATAATTAAAAAGTTAGGTGGTAATGGAATATGGTAAAGAGCTTTATAGATAGAATTTTAGGCAAAACTATTAAAGATAGAGTATACAATATTATTGTATATATATTAGCAACACTAGTTGCTTTAATAACATTATATCCATTTTTATATGTAGTAGTCGAAAGCTTAAAGGTTGTAATACCTCAAGATACAGGCATAGCTAAATATAAATTTAGCTTATCAGCCTATGGCTATATTTTAAAGGATTTAGATTTATTATGGAGTTTTTTATGGAGTATTATAGTTGTTTTAATTAGTACCATTATTCATGTATTTTGCTGCGTTTTAAGTGCTTATCCTTTATCTAAAAAAAGACTAAGAGGTAGAAAGATTGTTTTAATTTATATAATTATAACCATGCTATTTTCAGGAGGTCTAATTCCATATTTTATTTTAATGGATGACTTACATTTATTTAATAATCCATTAATATATATAGTTCCATGTTTAATAAGTGGCTTTGATGTAATTATTGCTAAAAACTTTTTCCAATCAATTCCTGAGGAATTAGAAGAAGCCGCTAAAATTGATGGTGCTAATGACTATCAAATATTTTTTAAAATCTATTTAAAAATATCTCTTCCAATAATAGCAACACTAGCTTTATGGTTTGCTGTTGGAAAATGGAACGATTGGATGACAGGTATTTTATATATGACAGATAAGCCAAAGCTACAGCTTATTCAAAATTATTTAAGAAGAATACTTTCAACAACTACCTCACAATCAGGTGCTGGAAGTGATACAACAACAATGGCTTTAGCTTCAAATATAAAAATGGCCATTATAGTTGTTGGAACATTACCAATAATTTTGATTTATCCATTTGTACAAAAATACTTTGTAAAAGGTGTAATTTTAGGATCAGTTAAGGAGTAACATATGAAAAAAATAAATATTATTTTAGATACCGATATTGGTGATGATATTGATGATGCTTTTGCTTTGGCTTGCTTATTAAATATGCAAGACAAGGTAAATATAGTAGGTATAACAACAGTTTTTGTTAATAGTGATCATCGTGCAAGAATGGTAAAAAAATTACTACATCTACATCATGATGATAATATACCAGTTTATGCTGGAATTAGAGAGGGCGATGGAAGTATAAATATTGATGGTGAATGCTGTCAATTTACTAAAGATTTATTAAATGATGAATACAAGCCTAATAATGATGTTTATAAGGATAATGGTGAAGGGGCTGTTTCATTTTTAATAAATAAAGCTAAGGAATATCAAGATGATTTAACAATTGTTTGTATTGGACCATATTCAAATATAGGAAGGGCTATAGCAAAAGATAAAGAGGCTTTTAGCAAATGTAAAATAGTTACAATGGGTGGTAATTTCTTTTCAAGGGCTTTTGTTGAATGGAATATTTATTGTGATCCGAAAAATGCAAAAGTGCTTCTTGAAAGTGGTTTAGATGTAACGTGCCTTGGAATTGATGTTACTAAAAAAACAAGATTAACAACCAAGCAATATGAGAATATCTTAAGCTATACTCCAAATGATTTTTATAAATATATGGTTGAGCTAATTACTATGCATAAAAATTATCAAAAGAATCCTAAAACATTTAGACCTTATTTACATGATCCATTAGCTTTATTTTATGCCGTATTTAATGATTACGTAAAGGTTAAAAAGCAATTAATAAAGGTTGAAGTTAATGGAACTTATACAAGTGGTGAAACAGTTAATATTGACTATTTATTTAGATATGAAAGAGAAAAAAGAAAAGGTAATAGAATAAATATTGCTTATAGCTTTGATAAAGAAAAATTTATGGATGATTTTATGAAAATATATAAAAAATAAAGAAAGGAAAAGACTATGAATAATAAAAAATTATGTTTAATAATATCTTTACTTACAATTGCATCTTTAAGTGGATGTAATAGTAATAATAATGATTCAGAAAATACAAATAATGAAGCAATTAATATATTTACTATAAATGGCAACTATGCAGAAGGTGTAAAAAAGGACTCGGTTTGGAAATATATTGAAGAAAAAGCCGATGTTTCATTTTCTATTAGTGGAGCTATTAATAATGGGGATTATTATACAACGTTATCTCCTAAAATCAATACTGCTAAAAATATGCCTGATGCCTTTTTTTCAGTTCCTCAAGGAACAGATAGCTCATATTATAAATGGGCCGATCAAACGACAGGTGTTTTATACAATTTAGATGAATTATTAGCAGGAAACGAAGATAAATACCCTTATCTTTATGCTACAATTAATTCACCACAATTTGTAAATATGCGTTTTGACGGAGCTCATACTTTAATTCCAAATCCAAGTTTAAGAAGTGGCTGGGGAATTTATTATCGTTCAGATTGGCTAATTAATGTTGGCTATTATCAAAAGGATGAAAGTGGTAAAGCAGTCTTAGATGAAAATGGAAATAAAATAGCCAGAACTCCAGTAACTATGGATGAGTTTAGTGAGGTTTTAAAACTATTTACAATTGCTGACCCAGATCAAAATGGCAAGGACGATACATATGGAATATCACCAGGTAGTGGAGCTCATATGACTAATCCTTTATACCATGCCTTTGGTGTGCCAACTGATTGGGATGTAAATGATGAAAATAATATTGAATATATGTATTTATCTCCTGAATATAAAAATTATTTAAGTTGGTTTCAAAAGCAATATAATAATGGTTATATTGAACCACAATTCTATATGAATAAAAACGATTCTGATAGAAAACTATTTGAAAATGGTAAGGTTGGAGTAATTATTACAAATGCTGAAGCACATGTAATGTATGTTGCTAAGCCAATGGAGGATATTTTTGGGAAAAATAAAACCGTTATGGGGGTAGCACCAATTGGTACTAAAACATGTGGAAAGGAAGGAGCACAAGGATTTTCTGATTGGGGAGGAACTTGGGGAGGCTTTTCAATTACTAAAACATGTAAAAATATTGATGGCACCTTAAGATTATTTGATTATTTACTTTCACCAGAGGGAGCTTTAACAGCCTCATATGGTATTAAGGATGTTCATTATGAAATGAAAGAAGATAATAAACCATATGCTATTTTAGAGAATAGATATAAAGAAACAGAGGATTCATTTACTTATTTTAAGGATGAAAATGGCTCAAGTGAACCTTTAGGCACATATAGATTTTACAGCTATTTATTGTCATCTCCTCATATTTATGATTTAAAAACTAATACATATACAATGTGTGTAAATTATCAAATGTTTGATGGCTACTATTATAAGCTAATGGAGGATGCTAATAATCTTATGGTTACTCATAAAACTAAGCTTGAAAACTTTACTGATTTCACTTCTAGTGTTTTAAAAAAGAGAAGCCAAATAGAAAACGAAGCAGCAAGCTATGCTGTTCAAGCTATGGCTTGTAAGAAAAACTTAACATCTGATTATGACGAAATGGTTAAAAATTGTCAAAACTATGGGTTAGATACAGTTAAGAAAATAATGAAGGCTAAAGCTATTGAATGTAAGATTATTGAGGAATAACTATGAGATTAAAGCAATTAATAAAAGCACTAATATGTTGCTTAGCAGTTTGCTCTTGTAGCTCTAATAACACTTTAAGCACCAGCTCAGAAAATATTGAATACTTAGCTAATCAAGAATATATTTATGGGATGGATTATACATCATTAGAGGGCGTATTTAATAAGATTGATTATAAAAAGGCTTATGAAATGCTAAATAATATGGGAGTTAAAAGCGTTAGAAACTGGATGCATTGTACTTATTTTTTCGATTCAAAATTTAATAGAAATGAAAGTAATATTGAATTAATGAAGGATATGATTAATATAATGCAAGGATACAATATGCAAATTATTGGTTTAAACCATAAAAACTTTAATAAATATGGCAAGGATAATGCTAAAATTGCAAGAGATATGACCCCTAATAGCTATTATCTTGAATGGCTTAATACAATTGAAGAGACATATTATGTTTTAGCTACTACCTTTCCTGAAATTACAATTTGGGAAATAGACAATGAAACTAATAATAATGGATTTATGGAAAATGCAACAGGAGGTCAATTTACTCTTCAGGAAATGATTGACATTTCTACAGATATTTTCTATTATGGCTCAAAAGGGCTTCATAGAGCTAACCCTAATATTCAAACAGTAATGGGTGGCTTTGTAACATGGAATGGAGAAGCATTTTTAGAAGGAGTTTATAAAAATATTGAATCTGGTAATTTTGGCGAAGGTTCTAAAAATCCTGATGATTATTTTCAATGCTTAGCATGGCATCCTTATACTAAAAACTTTGATGAGGAATCGTTTGTAAGGGATAATCAAGCCATTTATGATATTTCCTTAAAGTATGAAAAAAAAGCTAAAAAGGTCTATTTTACTGAACTTGGAAACTGGACTTCATGTCAAAATGCTACAAAGGCTGCTAAGTATTTAAAAGAGGTTTATGCAGTAACATTAAAATACTTGCCATTTGTTGAATCAATTCATTATTATCGATGCTTTGATAACATTTTGGATAATGGTAATAATTCAGGACTTTTCCACGATCCAAATATTGAAAGAATTGACTATATTTTTGGAACTGAAACTAGAGCAAATCCTGGTTCTCCTAAAGAGGCTGCCTATGCATATCAGGAAATGACTGGTGGAAGTGGGCCGTTAAATTTACTTGAAATTATCCTTAATGAGGAGGAAAAATGATGAAGGATTTATCTAGAAGACATTATTGCGAGGGTAATAGAAATTTAGATAATTCTAAGCACGTCTTAAGTAACAATGATGTGCTTTATGAGTTCAAAGGATTTGATATTACAGATGCTCGTTCTATGGATGGTGCAAAGCTTTTTGAAGGCTTTTTATGCAGTGAGGAATTTGATAGTATTAAAATTGAAACCTATTCAAGAAGAGTTCAAGGTAAAAATGCTTGGGAATATACTTTACTCAAAAATGGCAAGATTTGTGGAACTGCTTATGATTATATTACTAATGATGGAACATTTATAAGAGAGTTTAATTTAGCAACACCAATTCGCTTTAAGCTTCGCTTAGAAAATGGCGTTACAACCTATGCTCCAGGTATTATGGTAATGAAAAAAGGCACGCCATACGTTAATGATTATAAAACTGCTGAGGATGTATATTTTCGTTTTGATGGAGCATCTACTAGTATTTGCTGCTATGGAAGAGATACTGTTTATTATCTTGAAAGAAAAAGTAAGATGATGATATGTATAAATAAAGATATAGAAAAGCTATCATCAGAGGATGAAAAGGAATACAATTTTACTGATTTTAAAGTAACTAATGATGCCATTAAGGATATTGAAGAGGATGCGTATTATGTCCATAAAAGCTTAACATATAAAAATGGGGCTTCCTTATCAGCAATTCCGTGGAATATGTGCTATGTTCGTGATTCCTTTGGTATGTGTCGAGGCTATTTATCTATGAATATGTTTAAGGAGACAAAGGATATTCTAGCATTTTTTAATAAGAGATTTATGGAAAAGCAAACAATAGCTACAGCTATCTCGTTAGGCAATGATAAAACATTACATATTCATGAAAATGATTTTTCTGAAAATACAGGATATATTATAATTCTTGCTTTTTTATATTTAAAATATACTAACGATGTTGAATTTTTTAATTCCTTGCTTCCATTATTAAAAATGGCTTATAACGGTGCAAAAAAGCTTCTTGTTGATGGAATGATGCCTTTTTCTGGTGATGAAACATATGTTGCTGGTAATTTAATTCCTCGTGTTTGTGTTGATGAAGGCTCAGCTGAAGCAACATTATTATTTATAGAATCAACGAAAATGCTTATTCCTTATTTAGATGAAAACGAAAAAGAGGAAGCTAGAAAATTAGTTAATGAAGCTACTAGTAAATATAAAGGAAACTTTGTAGTTAATAATAAGATAATGGCTAATAATCCAAAAAGGCTAATAAATGCTACATTAAAGGAAACACGTAAGGGAGTATGTCCTTATTGCTATTCATATGGAAAAACATTTTTAAATAAATATAAGCTATATGCTTGTAGTAATTGTATAAATAAGGATGAAGATATAAGAAATCATAAGCAATTTTATTTAACTAGTGTTTCATTAATGCCTTTATATATTGATAGTTTAATGTTTAGTAAAGATGAACTAATAAAGATGTATGAAGAATTTGCTATAAATCTTATTGATATTTATGATAATGATAAAAAAACTTTAACAAAAATATCTGGATATGAGTATGGGTTATTGCTATATGGTTTGGTAAAATTAAATAGTAAATACATGCATGATATTTATAAAATATGTATAATGGCTAGAGATAGTGAGCATGCCTGGTCAGAATATTACATCGATGGTAATTGCTGTGGCATGAGATGGAGAAACTGGGAAACTGGTGTCAATATGCTAGCTATTGAATCATACATGGAGTATATAAAAAATGAAAATAATACATAAATTAAAAATAGCCGTGATTGTTAGCTTTTTATCATTATTAAATTCGTGTAATACAAATATAAATAGTGAGGATAATAGTAGACAAATGGATATAATCAAATATGGTGAAAATTATAGAAAAGAATTAGAAAAGCCAAATCAAGAAAATATTTTTGGTATGGATTATTTATCATATGAATGGTATGGTCATGGAATTGATTATGTAAAAGGATATAAGACTTTAGCCAATATGGGAGTTAAAAGTATTAGAAATTGGATGCATTTCAGTTATTTTTTTGAAAATCCTGATAAATTAAAAAAGGAAAAATGTGACCTTATGCATGATATGCTAAGTGTTGCTAATGAGTATAATTTTCAAATTATTGGGATGAATCATGTTAACTGGAGTATCAAATATCAACGCTTTTGTATTGGTAAGGAAAAATATCAAACGTTTGAAGGATCGTCTTATCAAGAATGGCTAGATGTTTATGAAAAGTGCTGGTATACATTAGTTAAGGAATTTAGTGAAATAACATATTGGGAAATAGATAATGAATTAAATAATAAAGACTTTATGTTTATTGAAGGAAGTAAGGATTTTTTAACATCTAAAGAAAGCGCAAAAATATCAGCGGATATGCTATTTAGAGCTTCAAGAGCAATACATAAAGCTAATAAAGATGCAATTACAATACTTGGTGGTATTGTGGATCCATATGGCTTGGGTATAATGGATGCTCAATCAAAAATAACAATGGTTGGTTATTTAGAGGATTTATATGACGAAATAGAATCAGGCGAGCACGGAAGCTTTCACCCAGATGATTTCTTCCAGGTGGCTGCTTGGCATCCATATTATTACTATAAGGCACCAGATGATTATTTCTATGAAGAAAATAATAAAATATATGAGGTAATAAAAAGGCGTGAAGGAAAAGATAAAAAGGTCTTTTTAACTGAAATTGGCTGGAACGAAAAGAATATCCCGGCTGATAAAATTTCTGAATGTATAACTAAGCTATATAGTAATGCAAAAGAAAAAATGCCATACGTTGAATCAATACATTATTATAGATATTTTGATAATGCTATTCAAGGTGATGGTGATTTTGCTGGTATGTTTTATGATGCCGTTGATAATCATATTGATGAGCTAGATGGTGTTATTAGAAAGCAAGGACAAGCAAAACCATATGCTTATGTATACCAACAATTAGCTAAAGGAACAGGTAGCTTAAAGCTATTTGAAAAGGATGAATAATAATGCAAGATTTTGAAATTCATAAGAAAAACTTTTTAGAGCAAAAATCACATTTAAAGTATTTAACAACATATGATTATTTGTTTTTAGGTGATTCATATTTTGAATTTTTCTTATATGAACAATATGCTGGTAAAAACACTTTCTTTAAGCATTTTGATAGAAAAAGATGCTTAAATTTAGGAGTGGCTGGCTCAACAATAAGTGATTGGCTTTATTATAAAGAGGCTTATTTAGATTTACCGAGTTTTAAAAATATCTTTATAAATCTAGGATATAATGATTTGCATGCTAATGTTAGTGCTTTAGATGTATTATGCCATCTAGAGGAGTTTATAAATTTATTAAGAAATAATTTTAAAATTGAAAATATTTATATTTTTGATGTTACCTATTCACCTTGTTTTAAGGAATACTATGAAATAGAAAAGGAATATAACACTTTATTAAGTAAAAAAGCTAAAGAATTAAATATTACAGTTTTATCCTTAAATGGCAAATATAACGGCCTTTGCTTTTCTAACGATTTAGCTCATCCAAATGAGCTTGGATATTTAAAATTTGCTAATATATTAAAAAGTATAATTAAATAATTAAAAAGCATTAGAAAATAGAAATTAAAATCTATCTCTAATGCTTTTATTTATAATAAAATAGCAAAGAATTTAATATAAAGATATATTTCCACTAAGAAAAAAGCACCAAGAAATAAATCTTGGCGCTTAATTATTAATCAATAATACCGTGTCTATAATTGATTTTAAAAGCGTTGGCAATTTCAATTAGATTTGCATTGCTAATTGATTGATAAATCTTTTTATCAAATACTTTCATATATATTTCTGCTGCTTTTTCAATGGTTTCAATTAAGCCAAATACTTCATCTAATGTTTTACCAGTACAGAATATTCCATGCTGTGCCCAAATAACACTGCGATATTCACTCATTAATTTAGCAGTTTCAATACCAATTTTAACGCCTCCACATAAAATCCATGGAAGAACAGCAACGCCTTCTGGAAATACAACGATACTTTCAGTTTGCATTTTCCATAGCTTTTCTGTAAAAAATTCAGATGATAAAGGACATACATGAGTCATACAAATAATATTTGTAGGATGGCAATGGATTACTAAACGATGTTCACTATCTTGCTTTAATCTTTCAATATGGCATTGAAGATGTGTTGGTGCTTCACTAGTTGGGCGACCACCATTTTCATATCCCCAAATTAGCCCAGCAGTATTCTTATCAATTATTTTTATGATTCCTAAATTTTCATTTGGAGCTTTAACCATATTTTTAAAATATGTACCAGTACCTGTGATAATAAAGTATTTGCCAATAATATCACTCATATCAAAGTCAAATGTAAATGTTCTTTTTACATCATTAACATTGCAAACGCTTTTTACTTCATCTTCAGTTAAAATGTAAGATAAATTGCCACCATTTCTTTCGTCCCAGCCATGCTTATATAATAAATCTAAGATATCACTTACTTGTTCAATTACATTCATTTTAGTTACCTCTTTTGCTTAATACATTTTTTTCATAATCCATTACATCATTAAACCATTCTTCTTCGCTTTTAGCGCTTTCGCGTAAGCAGTATTCATTCCAAACTTCACCCCAAGGTAATGTTTTTAATTCTTCTTGTAAAGCTAAAACCTTTGTGTGGTTTAATTCGTCTTGATATTTCTTTAATAATCCCCATGGGGTTAATAAAGCTTTTAATAAAGCTTTTTCCATATTTCTAGCACCAATTATTAAAGCAGCTACTCTATTAATTGAAGCATCAAAATAATCAAGTCCAATGTAGCTTCTATCAAGCCCATTGCATTTTACTAATTCATCAGCAACGTCTTGTAAATCATCATTAAGCTTTAATACGTGGTCACTATCCCATCTAACTGGACGAGAAACATGGAAGGCTAATCTATCATTAAATAAAAGCATAGATGAAATCTTATCAGCAACATTTTCTGTTGGATGGAAATGGCCAGTATCTAATAAGCATAGGATATTGTTTTTAATAGCATAGTTCATATAGAATTCATGAGAACCTACTGTATATGATTCAACACCAATTCCAAACACCTTTGATTCAACAGCAACATCCATTACATTTTTATCATAATTATAGCCATGAAGAATTTGATCTAAGGAATCTTTTAAACGACTACGAGGTCCAATTCTATCGGCTGGGACATCTTTTAAGCCATCTGGAATCCAAATGTTCATTAATGATTTTTGGTGTAATTCTTTGCCAAAATATTCTGTTATTTTTAATGAATTAATACAATGTGTAATCCAATAATCGCGAACATCTTTAATAGGTGATGATAAGCTCATATTGTCAACTAGCATAGGTGATGAGAAAATTGTTGGATTGAAATCCAAACCTACATTATTTTTCTTAGCGAATTCTACCCATGGCTTGAATTGATGAGGTGTTATATCCTTTCTATCAACAATATCAAGGCATTGATAATTAGCATGTAAATTAATTTTTTTGCTTCCTGGAATATATTTTAAAGCAAATTCTAAATCTTGTGTTAATTCAGCAAAATTACGAGCTTTATAAGGATAATTACCAGTAGTTTGAATTCCACCAGTTAAAGATCCACTATTTTCAAAGCCATTAACATCATCAAGCTGCCAACAATGTAAGCTTATTTTAACATTCTTTAATTTTGTTAATACTTCGTCAACATCAATACCATATTTCTTATAAATATCAATTACTTCTTTTCGCATATTAGTCCTCCATTTGTGATATTAAATTTCCTATTGCCGTAGCTTCAATTGGTAAAGCTATTACATTTTTCTTTGTAAATTCTTTTGTTAATTCATTTAAGTAAGTGTTTTTAGCTCCTCCACCTACAATATATAAAGAATCATATTTTTTGCCAGTTATATTTTCAAGCTCATCTAAAGCTATTCTATATGAATAAGCAAGGCTTCTATATGTTGCGTTAATGATGTCTTTATTTTCAATTGGTGGATTAATCTTTTTATTAACAAACCAATTAGTTATTTCATTTTTCATATCTAAGCTTGAAAGAAAGCAAGAATCATTAACATCAAATAATTCATTATATTTTGATTCTTTAGCCATATTAACCATTGTTACAAAATCAAGATTCATTTGCTTAGCTAAGCCTTGAATAATCCAAAGACCCATAATATTTTTTTGAAAGCGAATATATGTTGGGCCATATTCATTACTATAGTTAGCTTCCATAGCTTCTTTTGAAGTAATAACATGATCTTCCTTTATTCCAAGTAAGCTCCATGTACCAGATGAAATATAAGGAGCATTTTCTTGCATTTGTATTCCTTCAACGGCTGAAGCTGTATCATGGGTTGAGCATAATTTTACTAAAATATTTCCTTTTACTTCTTCTTGAACTTTTTTTGTAAAGCTTCCAACAATTTCACCTTGTTTATATAATTCTTTGAACAAATTTTTATCAAAGCCTAATTTTTCAATAATTTTTGTCGAATAGCTATTAGTATCTTTATCCATCATGCCAGTTGTTGAAGCATTAGTATATTCATGTTTTTTTACACCAGTTAGCTTATACATTAAATATTCAGGAATGAAAAGAAAATCTGTTGCATTACATAAGCGATTATTCTTCTTATCATCATATAGTTGATAAATTGTGTTAAATTCTTGAAATTGACTTCCAGTTATTTCATATAATTTTTCAAAAGAAATTAATGAATGAACTTCTTCAATGACTTTTTTAGTTCTTTTATCACGATAAGCATAGCAGGGTAGTATTTCTTTTTCATTATTCATTAAAACATAATCAACGCCCCAAGTATCTATACTCATTGATTCAATTGCCTTATATTTTTTTAAAGCAATTTTTATCCCATTTTTAACTTCATTAAATAATGATGCAATATCCCACTGCAGATGATTAGCAACTTCTTTTACACCATTTTTGAAACGATAAACCTCATCTAGCTTTAATACACCATTTTCTTTATAGCCAATTATATGCCTTCCAGATGATGCTCCAATATCAATTGCTAAATAATATTTCATATTATCACCTATTTTCCTTGATTCGCTATTATATTACTATAATAATAAAGATTAATTCAATTGTTTTTTCAAAATTTGAAAAAATGGTAAAAAAAAGTATATATTTAGTAAAAAAATGACATTTTTAAAGATATAAAATCCAGATTTTAAGTTGTTTTGATGTATAACCATATGATAATATATTATTATAGAATTAACTAATTGACTGTAAAAAAGTATCAAAGGAGAGATAATATGCATCCTAAAACATTACCAAGCCATGAAACTAAAATATATTTAAACTCAGCTATTTTTAAGGATAATGAAGAGTTCGATTATGTGCGTTCTTATTATCATAATAAGACAATGGGTTTCCCAATTTATATGCATCGCCATAATTTTTATGAGATTAATATAATTTATAAAGGGAGCGGCTATCATTATATAAAAGGGCAATGCTATGAAGCAAAGGAAGGGAGTGTTTTTATTATCCCACCAGATATAATTCATGGCTATTATACAGAAAACGAGGATACTTTTATAATATTGCATATTTTAATCCATCCTTTATTTATGGAACGCTATAAGAAGGAATTAAATAGTATGAGAGGATTTTCCATACTATTTGAAATTGAGCCGAAGCTTAGAGAAAAAAATAAAAATGAATTTTTCTTAACGCTTTTACCTAGTCAAATAAATGATATCCAATTTTTAATTGATAAATTGGTTTGTGATAATGAAAGTTTTAACGAAACAGAAAAAATAGATAGGATTGGAGCATTATTATCAATCATTAGTTATTTAACAGATAGCTTAGTAAAAAAGAACCAAATGATTATGGATAACGCTATAAAAGCCAACGTTTTAGATTCAACATTTATTATTAAAACAATGGATTATATTAATAGTAATTATTATGAAAAGATAACTATTGATAAATTAGCATCAATGGCCAATATGAGTAGAGCATCTTATATTCGTCATTTTGAAGCCTTAAATGGTAAAACATTAAACCAATATCTTACTAAAATAAGAATAAAAAATGCTTCAGATTTACTTTTAAATACAAATTTAACAATTACAGAAATTTCTATGCGTTGTGGATTTTTTGATTCCTCACATTTTTCAAAAATATTTAAAAAATATAAAGGTAAGCTTCCTCTTCAATATAGAGATGAAAATAAGGATGCATTAAAAATAAACAACTAAGCACTATTTTGTTTAATAAATAATTTTCCAATAATTTCCTTATTTTTATAAATGTATTAATTTTTCTTAAAAAAAAGTAAAATTATATTACTTTTCAGTTATGTGATACGATTATACAAAAAAACTAGTACATATATACTATGATTTTATCAAATTCAAATGCTATAATCACAATATAAAATAATATTTCGTTTAAAACATAGGAGGAAATATGAAAAAAATTACAAATTTGTTACTATCTTTATTTGCTTTAACAATAGTTGGATGTGCTAATAATAATAGCAATAATGATAGTCAACCATCAGTTGAAGAATCATCTTCACAAGAAGAAGTAAAGGAAATCACATTTGTTAATTTACCAACTAGTGATTTAAATGCAGAACTTGGAGAAAAATGTGACATTCCCGAAGTTAGTGCTAAACGTGGTGAAAAGGAACTTGAAGTAAGTGTAGCTGTAAAAGATGCTAACAATAACGATGTTGAAGTTATTGGAAGAGGTACTAGATTTATAGCTGATAGTGTAGATGGCTATAAAATTATTTACACAGCTAAAGATGAAATTGGTTCAAAAAGTACTGAAATTAAAGTTAATGTAAGTGATACAGTTGGACCAGAAGTAAAGTTTGATCAAGATGTTAGTAATATTTGCGTTGTCAAAGGAAGTATAGTAAGTATACCAACTCCAACTTGGGAGGATAATAGTGGAACTGTAAAGGAAAGCTCTTTTAAAGTAACATATAAAGGCCAAGAAGTAAAAGTTGAAAACAATCAATTTGTAGCTAGTGAATATGGTATATATAATATTGAATATACAGCTAGTGATAAAAACAATAATGTAGCAGTAAAAAACGTTAGCATTGATTGTGCAAGAATGATATCATTAAATAATTTTAATGATTTATCATCAATATGGGCTAATGAAGATATTTCAGAATTGACACCAGATCATGCAATTGAAGGTAATGCTTTTAAGGTTACTGGAAATAATGAGTGGAATGCTATTGCTGTGTATCCAACATATTATGATTTAAGTGGATTTGATAGATTACAGCTTTCAATTTATGCTACAAAGGATATTGATACAGGCGAAGAAGGCTTTTATTTATTAAATCAAAGATATACATTATCTGAGGGACTAAATGTTATAACAATTACTAAAGACGAATTTGCTTCTCAATATGAAAATGGAAAAATTCCATCTTCAAATCCAAAGTACTATGATAAACAATATATTTGGTTCCAATTAAAGTCTAATGGTGGGAGTATTTATTTAGATAATTTCGTTGGTATATTTGATAATTACGAAACTGATACTAAAAGTCCAACAATTGATTTTGGAAAAGCAATTGCTCATGATAAAACAACAGTTTTAGAAAAATCAAAGTTTATAGTACCAGAAGCAACAGCTTATGATAATAGCATGGAAGATATAAATATTACTCACACTGTGTTTAATAAAAATGGCGATGATATAACAAGCCTTGTTGATAGTGGAAGCTATTTTGCTATAAAAGATGAAGAATATAGAATTGTATATTCTGCTACTGATTCAAGTAATAATACTACTTCAAAAACAGTGACTATAACAGTTGATCCAAAGGCTATAATTCCTGATTTAGATAAAGAGTTATACTTCCCAAGTGATCGTAAATACGATATATTAAACGATTTTGAAAATACAGGCGTTGACTGGTGCGTTGTTGATAAGGAATTCGTTAATGAGCATGTAATGAATGGTGATGTTGCTTTAAGATTATCAACTACTAAAGCTGATCAATGTGTAGTTTTAAAATTATTAAAGAATGGTAATGTCCTTTCAAATGCTGATTTTGAAAAATATGAAAAAATTCAAGTATATGTTTATTCAGATGCTCCAGGAGCTCGTTTTGATTTTTATGGAAGAATGTTTACATTAGAGGAAGGACCAAATGTAATAACTATTACACCTCAAGAAATTTTAACTGAAATTGCAAAGGCTGATAATGTATATGATAGTACAGGGGGCTTTTATTTCCAAGCAACAACTGGAACAATGTATGTTGATGCTATAATTGGTATTTATCCAGAAGGTTATAAGGAAGAAGAACCAAAGCCAATTGAAAAGCCCGATTCAATCATAAATTATTATCCAACAAATAGAAAATATGATGTACTTCAAGACTTTGAAACAGCAAGCTCAGTAGATACATGGTTCTTTAAGGATAGTGAAGGATTAAGTGACAAGTATTCTGTAAATGGTAAATCATTCCATATAACAGGTGATGGAAATTATGCAAAGCTTCCAATAATAATGCTAAAGAATGGACAAACATTAACAATGGAAGATTGGAGCAAATATGAATCATTTAAAATAGCAATATATTTAGAAACAAGTGGAACAGTATTTTGCTTTTTAAGTAAATTATACACATTAGAAGTAGGATATAATGTAATAACAATATCAAAGGAAGATATGTTAGCACAATTAAACTCAAATCCAGAATGCTATGTAAATAATTATTTCTGGTGTCAAGTAAACGGAACAGGCGTATCACTATATATTGATGAAATGGTAGGTATTTATCCTGAAAACTATCAAGAAGAGGTAGAGGATACAAGACCAGATGCTATTAAAAATTATTATCCAACAGATAGAAAATATGATGTACTTCAAGACTTTGAAACAGCAAGTTCAGTAGATACATGGTTCTTTAAGGATAGTGAAGGATTAAGTGACAAGTATTCTGTAAATGGTAAATCATTCCATATAACAGGTGATGGAAATTATGCAAAGCTTCCAATAATAATGCTAAAGAATGGACAAACATTAACAATGGAAGATTGGAGCAAATATGAATCATTTAAAATAGCAATATATTTAGAAACAAGTGGAACAGTATTTTGCTTTTTAAGTAAATTATACACATTAGAAGTAGGATATAATGTAATAACAATATCAAAGGAAGATATGTTAGCACAATTAAACTCAAATCCAGAATGCTATGTAAATAATTATTTCTGGTGTCAAGTAAATGGAACAGGCGTATCACTATATATTGATGAAATGGTAGGTATTTATCCTGAAAACTAAAAAAATAAAAAATAGGAGGTAACAATGCAAACTAATCATAAAAAGATAAAAATGAAGGTTCAACCATGGTTAATAATTGCCTTTATCTTATTACTTTTATATTCATTAACCATGCTAGCACCTATATACTTTGTGATTGTTAACTCTTTAAAAAGACCATCACAGTTTTTAGAAAACCCTTGGACAATATCTAATGTTATTTATTTAGCAAATTATAAAAATGTATTAACATTAAAAGCTGGCGGTACATCATTGCCGCACATGTATTTAAATACTATGATTCTAACTACAGCTGCAACCTTAATTAGTACTATTTCAACAACAATTACAGCTTATGTATTAGCCCGCTTTGATTTTAGAGGAAAAAAATTATTAGTTGCAGTTGGAATTGGAGCCATGCTCATTCCGGATTTAGGTTCAAGAGCAGTTATTTATAAAATGTATGTTGATTTACATATGATTGATACATGGTGGATATTAATTCAATATGCTCAACCATTTGGTTTAATGTTTTTAATAACTTATAGCTTATATGTTAGCGTATCTAAAACATATGTAGAGGCAGCTAAAATAGATGGAGCTAGTGAAATGAGAATATTTTTACAAATTATGGTCCCTATGGGCAAAGGAGTAATAGGAATGACCATAGTTATGCAAGCAATTAGTGTATGGAATGATTTTTATACACCATATATGTATTTACCATCAGTTAAGACACTATCTCTTGGTATTCAAGAATTAGCAGAAGAAGTTGCAAGTACAGGAAACTACACAATTTTATATGCAGCAATGGTTTTAACGATGCTACCAATTTTAATTTTATTTATATGTATGAGAAAAACAATTATTAATAATGCTGTTGCCGGCGGAATAAAGGGCTAGGAGGTATTATGGAAAAGAACAAAAAAATTATTGCTTTAGTATTAGGTATAACTGCTAGTGTTTTAGGGTGTACATCAAATAACAATAATGCTCATTCAGAAGCTAAAGAACCTGAAATTCCCAACTTTGAGGCAAGTGATAGGTTCTTAATTGGTAATTGGGGAGTGCCACCACATGCTAATACGGGTTATTTAGAATATGAAAACAATCCTGATTATTGTAATATTACTGAATGGACTAAAATGAAAGATTGTGGCTTTAATGTTGCGGTTCCAACTAATGGTAATAGTAAAGAGGAAATATTAAGAGATCTTGATATGGCCAAGCAAGTAGATATGCAAATACTTGTTCGTGATAGAACATCATCTGGAATTGAATCTTTAATTAATTTAGCCTTTACTAAAGGCTATAATTATAAGCAAACACGTGAAGAATTAGATAAAAAGGCAAACGACATAAAAAGTCATATTGATGAATTTGTAAAATATGAATCATTTATGGGAATTAATGCTTATGATGAACCAAGTATGGATTATTATGAAATAATTTCTGCTTGTCAGGATTGGTTTTTAATTAATTATCCTGAATATAAGTTCTATGTAAATTTATTGCCAGTTTATGCGACACCAAAGCAATTATATGGAGCAAGAGCAAATGAGGCTTTAACATATGCTGATTATGTAGCTCAATTTAGCAAGATTGTCAATCCATATTGCTTAAGCTATGACCATTATCCAATTTTAGCAGATTATGATGGTACAGCTTATATTAAAGAGGATTTCCTTTATAATTTAAATGAAGTAGCAACGCAAGCAAAAAAAGCTAAGGTGCCAGCATATATTTATGTGCAAACAATGGGCTTTTTCAATAATTTACCATTATCTTCATATGAGGATTTTGCTTGGCAGGTTTATTCATCATTAGCCTTTGGCATGAAAGGTATATTGTGCTTCCAATATTGGACACAATTACAAGCTGAATATCATAATAATGTTCGCCAGGGAATTGTTGAAAGAGATGGTACAATTAATCCTATTTATTATGAGGTTCAAAAGGTATTCAACAATATAAAATATATGGAAGATGTATATATGAGCTATACATGGGATGGTATAAAAACATATGAAGGTGGCCGTATCGTTAATGATATGTTTACAATGGTTAATAATCAGCTTGATTCTTTAAGCAATATAGGTAAGGTTGAAACAGACCAAGATATTATTATTGGCCAATTCTTAAAAAACAAAACTCAAGATAGCTATGCTTATATGGTTATGAATGCTTCATCACCATTTGTAAAAGAAAAAGCTAATGTCAAATTAAAGTTTGAAGGCTATGATTATTGCTATATTGTTAAAAACGGTACAAGGGAATTAGTAAAGCTAGATAATCAAATATTAAGCTTACAAATTAATTCAAGCGAAGGAACATTCGTTATACCATTAAAATAGGAGGATAAAAGCATGAAATACAAAAAAATAAGAATAATTAGTTTAATGTCATTTCTATTAATGGCTTCATGTAGTATTGATATGGGAGAAAGCGAAGAGGCTTCTTCTAGTAATAGAGAATATACAGGTGAAGAAATAGAAATTAATGTTTCTGTATATGCGGCTGGATATGGCAAAGGCTGGATTAATGAGGCTTGTAGAATATATGAGGAAAAGCATCCAGAATATCGCTTTAAAATTCGCGCAAATTCAAGAATGTTTGATACTGTTAAAACAGAATTAAATACTGGAGTTTGCCAAAGTGATATAGTTTTAGTTGCTAGTTATGATTATTTAAATTTAGCAACTAATGATAAACTTGAAGAAATATCTTCAGTTTATGACAGTGTAATTGAAGATAATAATAAAAAAGTAATTGATGTTACATCAATTGAGCAATATCAAAAGATTTTAGTTGGTGAAAATAAGGATCGTGTTTATGGAATACCATGGCAAGACAGCTATTGTAGTGGCTTTATTTATAATAAAAAATTATTTGCTGAAAATAATTGGAGTGTTCCACAAACAATGGATGAATTCTTTACTTTATGTGATAAAATAAGTGAAAAAAATATTGCACCTTTAGTTTATGGTGGTGGTCAACAAAATGGCTACGTAGGGATGGTTCCACCACAATGGCTAGTACAATATTATGGCTATGATTATATTCAAAACACATTTGAAAAATATGAATCTCCAGTACAATATAAAGATACCGAAGAAGGAAGATTAAAGGCTTACCAAACTCTTGCAAGATTATTAAAGGGCACTACAAAAAATGGAAATAATATTGCCTTAACTGGCTCAAATGCTTTTACAGCTCAAGCAGCTCAAAGAGAATTCTTAAAAGGTAATGCAGCAATGGATATTTGTGGCGCTTGGTTTCCAACTGAAATGAGTACAATTTTAAAGGATTATCCTGATTTTGAATATGGATTTTTTAATTTACCACATATTAATTCAGATTTAAAGGATTGTAATGGTAATGATACAAGTAATGTAAATTATTCATTACAAGCTAATTTACTAGCAATTCCAACAACTAGTAAGCATAAGGATGTTGCTAAGGATTTCTTATTAAGCATGTATACAAAGGAAAGCTATACAACATTTGTAAAAGAAAATAATGGTATCACAAGACCAATTGATGTAGAAATTGATGAAAGTGTTTTGAATGAATTTTCCAAATCTGTATATAGTCGTGCTAAGGAAAGTAAGAAAAACAACATTTGTGTTTATGAAACATCAACATCACCAATGGCAACGAATGGTTATTTAGGGCTTATGAATTTTAGTGCTGAGGATTATTATGCAAGAATTATTAACTCAGCAAGCTATGAGGATGCACTTGATGTTGCTAATACGGCAAGTAGTGCTGATTATCAAACTGCTTTATCATTCTGGGATAGTAAAACAAATAATTGGGATGAAAAATATTTAACAATTAAATAATTTTATGAAGAAATTATCGATTCAATGGAATAAATATAAAAATCCATTTAAAACAAAGTTATTTATCTTTTGCATGCTATTTATTCCAGTTAGCTGTTTTATAGTTTATGGAATATATGCTAATTTTGGCGGCTTGCTAATGTCTTTTCAATCATATGATAAGGAAAAGGAAAAAGTTGTATTTGTTGGTTTAAACAATTATAAATTATTCTTTTCACTATATGATCGTTTTAATTATGGAAAAATGATTGCTGTATCATTAGGCTATTTTGCAGTGGTTTTATTTATTTCACTACCAATATCAATTCTTGTAGCTTTTTGTTTATATAAAAAAGTCCCTTTTGGCAAAATAATTGTTGTAATATTATTCTTACCAAATATTTTACAATTATCACTACTTGGTGAATATTATAGACAATTATTTGATCCAATAAATGGTATATTATATCGTTTCTTTAATTGGCTACTTGGCTTTAATGCTTCAAATGCTCCATCTTATTTAACTGATCCTAGATATTCAAATATAATGCTTTATGTATATACAGTATCGTTTGGCTTTGGCTATAATGCAATTTTACTATGGGGAGCAATGACTCGTATTCCCCATGAGCTTGTAGAGGCGGCAAAACTTGATGGCGCGAATACATTTCAAGAATTCTTTAAAATTACAATACCAGTAATATGGCAAACATTATCAATGGTAATTGTTGTTACATGCATGGTACCATTTACTGTTTATATGCAGCCATTAATTATAGCTTTTAATGGTCAAGCAGAAACAACAACTATATCATTGCTTGCTATTCAAGAGTTAACAAGAAATCCGTATTATTCAGCTGCAATTAGTGTTTTAATTGCATGTGTTTCGATACCATTTGTATTTGTTGTTAGAAAGCTATTAAACAAAGTATATCCAATTGTGGAGGTATAACATGGAAACGTATTTTAAACGCTTTGGGGTAATGATTGATTGTTCAAGGAATTCAATTCTAAACATACAAACCTTTAAAAGGCTTGTAGATTATTTATCTATTTTAGGATATAACAATATAATGCTTTATACAGAGGACACCTATGAGGTTGAAGGTGAGCCATATTTTGGTTATTTAAAGGGTAGATATAGTATAAATGAAATAAAAGAAATGGATGAATATGCTAAAAGTAAAGGAATAGAATTAACACCTTGTATTCAAACGCTTGCCCATTTAGCAGGGATATTTAGATATGTA
Source organism: uncultured Bacilli bacterium (assembly GCA_934201705.1). Taxonomy (GTDB): domain Bacteria; phylum Bacillota_I; class Bacilli_A; order RFN20; family CAG-631; genus CAKPXW01. Next base: position 40,138 of record CAKPXF010000021.1, read on the forward strand.
GATTATATGAATATAAAGGATATTGATGATATTTTGTTAGTTGATGATGAAAAAACTTATACATTTATTGATCATTTATTTAATTCATTATCTAAAGCTTTTTCTTCAAGGAATATCCACATTGGTATGGATGAAGCTTTCATGCTAGGAAGAGGAAAATATCTAGATAAGTATGGAATTGAAGAAAAATCAATAATTATGAAAAAGCATTTAAATAAGGTGTTAGAGATAGCTACAAAATATAGTTTTAATTGTGAAATATGGGGAGACATGTATTTACATGCTGCTTATGATAATGATAAAGATAATTCAGCATTTGTAAAAAATAATATACCTAGTAATTTAAAGCTTTGCTGCTGGGATTATTATCATGATGAAGAAAAAGATTATATTGAAATGATAGAAAAATATAAAAAATTGTCAAGTAATATAAGCTTTGCTAGTGGCGCTTGGACTTGGCTTGGATTTTGTCCAAATAATACCTATAGCTTAAGAATTACAAAGTCAGCAATTAAAGCATGTATAAAGAAAGAAATAAAAGAATTCTATATAACTATGTGGGGAGATAATGGTGGCGAATGCTCTGTTTTCGGGGTTTTACCAACATTAGTAGCAGCATCACAGTTTGCTAAAAACAATTTTGACATAGAATCAATAAAAAAAATATTTAAAGAAAAAATAAAAATGGATTATGATACATTTAATTTGCTTGAAAGCTTAGATAGAATATATAGTAAAAATGATAATGATAGAGAAGACCCATCAAAGGTTATGCTATATACCGATCCGTTTTTTAATATTTTTGAAACACGAGTTATTGACAATACCGCAAAAAAATATTATCAAGATGTTGCTAAAAATTTAAAAAAAGGATTTAATAATGAAGATTTTTCTTATTTGTTTAAAATGGAATATTCACTTGCTAGAGTATTAGAAATTAAATTTGAATTAAGTAAAGAAACGAAAAAAGCTTATAAAGCGAAAGATTTTGAAACGTTAAATAATATAGCAAATAAAAAATATCCGTTATTATTAAAAAGACTAGAAAGATTTTATAATGATTTTAAAGATTTATGGCTTAAAGAAAGAAAGCCATTTGGCTTTGAGGTGCAAGACATTCGTATTGGTGGAGTGATTCAACGAATCAAATATTGTCGTTTTAGATTAAATGAATTTTTAAATAATAAAATACGGGCAATTGAAGAACTTGAGGAAGAAATTCTTGAGCCATTAGGAATGAGTGGAGAAGGTATTGCTTATAATTACTATGGGGTTTTACCAACAACTTATAATATATAGGAGAAGTTACTTATGAATTCTTTTTTAAGTGAAAAATATATTAATAAACAATATGAATTTAGAAAACAAACAGACACTTTCTTTGAACGAGTTGATTATGGAGCAGCATATAGTGGCTTAATAAATAAAGTGATTAGTTTTGTTAATGAACATCAATTAACCAATAAAACGTTATGGGATTGCTTTGTTGAGCAATTCATCTTTCAAGATGATGGAAAGGAAGAAAGATGGCGTGGTGAATATTTTGGAAAAATGATGCGTGGAGCTTGCTTTTCCTATAAGGTTACTAAGGATGAAAAATTATATATAATTTTACATAATGCTATAAATAAAATAATCCAAACTCAAGATGAAGATGGAAGAATAACAACCTATAAAAAAGAATATGAATTTAAAGGCTGGGATATGTGGGTTAGAAAATATGTCCTTTTAGGAATGGAGTATTTTTTAGAAATATGTCATGATAATGAATTTAAAGAAAAAATAACAAATTCATTAATTAAACAGGCTGATTACATTATCAATCATATTGGAAATGAAAATGGGAAAATAACTATTCTTGATTCTTCAAACATTTGGGGAAGTATAAATTCTGCCACTATTTTGGAACCTTTTGTAAAACTTTATAATATTACTAGGGACAAAAAGTATTTATCTTTTGCTAGCTATATCGTTAAAAGTGGTGGCTGTAAGGAGCAAAATTTAATTGAATTGGCTTTAAGTGATAATATGTATCCTTATCAATGCTGTGTTACTAAGGCTTATGAAATGATGTCATTTTTTGATGGAATAGCTGAGTATTATAGTGTTACAAAAGAAGAAATATATAAAAAGGCTTTTTTAATGTTTGTCGATAAAATTATTGAAACAGATTATAGTATTATAGGTTGTGCAGGTTGTACACATGAATTATTTGACCATAGTTCAATTCGTCAAACTACATCTCAAGACGAAGTAATGCAAGAAACCTGTGTTACTGTCACTTTAATGAAAATATTTACTAGAGCATTAGAATTAACTGGAGATAGTAAATATGCTGATCTGGTTGAAAAATCATATTATAATGCTTTTATAGGCTCAATTAATTTCAATAAAAATGATGAGCTTTATTGGGGAAAGGAATTTGATTTTCAATTTGATTATTCACCAAGCAAGGAATTTATTAAAAAGATTCATGGTTTAACATTTGATAGCTATTCACCATTATATAAAAATGCTAGAAATAGAAAAACTGGCGGCTATAACTTAATGCGTGGTAATAAAGCTTATGGTTGCTGTGCTTGTATTGGCTCGCTTGGTAGTGCAACCTTACCACTTTATGCACTTATGCAACAAGAAAAAGGAATAGTTATTAATTATTATATGGGAATAAATACATTTATGTATTCACCAAATTTACAAAATATAAATATTAATATGGAAACATCTTATCCATATAGTAAAAAGGTAATCATTAAAATTGATTTAGAAAATGAAGAAGAATTTGAGATAAAGCTTCGAATTCCATCATATGTTTCATATGCTACTGTAAATAATGAAAAAATAACATCAAATGGCTATTATTCATTAAATAGAAAATGGCATCATGATATTATTGAATTAGAATTATTTTATGATTTAAAGGTAGTAGAATTAAATGATAAAATAGCTATTGTTAATGGAGTAATTACTTATGCCATTGATAATAGAAATGAGAATATTAATAAAAAAGCAACAAATAAGATTTTATCTTATAAGATAAGTGAAAAAGATTTTCCTTGTAATAATCAAATAGATGTAGTTTTTTCAAATAATGAAACAATTAGAATGATTGATTTTTCATCAAGCGGAGCCAATTGGTATCAAGGCAAAAATAAATTAACAGTTTGGATGGACAAAGAATAATTAAAATAGCGTAACTTTAAATTGTTACGCTATTTTAATGCTAATTAATCTAAATCAGCATCATATCTGTCGGTATTTATAAATCCTGCTTGTGTAAAGGCTTTAAAGTTATGTCTTATAATATAATCAATATATGAAGCTATCATTAAGCCAGTTAATTTATATCCACAAGCATTCATATGACCATGGAAGAAGAATTTTTCTTTAAAGTCTTCATCATAAGTTGGAGCATATTTATATAAATCAATTACGTAAGAATTACTATATTTTTCGGCAAATTTATAAAGTAATTCTCTATGAGCAAGCTTTTTATTACTAGGTGTTTCTTCTTCTCCCTCATTTGGCATTGAAACAAAGAAAAATTTAGCATTTGGAGCTATTTTTTTATATTTTAAGATGATTTGTTGATAATAATTAGACATTGTATCTTTATTATTTTCTAAATCATCAATGTTGCCAAGTTCTAGCTTACAGCCATCATTAAATAAATCATTAACGCCTAAAGCAATAATATAGGCTTCACATTTTTTTCCATCATCATAAGCGTTTATTTCATTAGCAAATGTATTTATATATTCTTTACAGCTCATACCACCACGAGAAAAGTTATATACCTTAACTCCAGCCATTCTAGCAATATATTGCCCCCAAGAATATTCATATCTATCATGCCATTCATGGATATCACCTTTAACATATTCAAACTCACCTGATGATAAAGAATCTCCAATACAAGCTATATTTCTAAATATTGAAATATATCCTCCATCGTCTTTAATATTTTCAAGTGGCAATTCATTTTCATTTACTTTAACTAACTCATCGATTTTCATTTTATTACCTCATATATCTTATGAACCTATTTTAAAATAAATATATAAAAATGCAATAATAAATATTTAAATAATGGTATTATTTACAACAAAAATATAAACAAAGTGACATCTTTGCAACAAGTGGCATATCATTTATTCTTTTGCAAATGCTTTCTTAGCATTAATTCATAGGCTTTAGGAGAAACACCATACACTCTTTTAAATTCTATTGAATAGTTTTTAGGATTTTCCCAACCAAGGCTATTAGCTATTTCAATTATCTTCATTTTTCCAAGCATATTTACAGAATATAAAACCTTCATTTTATTATGATATGAAATAATAGTTTCACCATAATACTTTTTAAACAAATTACTAATATACCCTTGTGAAAAGCCAGTTTTTTTAACTATTTCAGTAATAGTTAATTCAACATAATCATAATAAGTTAATCTTAAGTATAAATCATTTAACCATTCTGGAGCATTGGCTTTAATGGTTATATCTTTTTCTATTATTTTTTCAATAATATCCATTATAATGCTTTTATAAATAACATCAATTTCTGTAACATATTGCTCTTTATTTAAAAGCATTTGTGAAAGACGAGCAATCTTTTTTTGAAAGATGTTAAATTCTTCAGAGGTTGTTTTATATCTTAAAGGTTCTTTTATAGAAAGTATTTTATTATAAAAATCATTACCAAATAAAAAGCATATTTGTTTAAATGTGTCGACCTTAATGTAAATATCACGCCAAACACTATTTTTATTTGAAAATGATATATCATGTGTTTCGTATGGGCGAATTAAATGAACTTCGCCTTTTGTACATTCATTTACAATACCATTATTAACTGACTGATAGCACATACCATTTTCAACTATATTAAACTCAAAAAATGTATGGTTATGTTGCCCCATACATGATGATGGTAAATTAAGTCTTGTGTAAGGATTATTTAAAATTTCATTTTCATCTAGCGTTCTCATGTTTCCATTATATTCCAGAAAAAATTAAATTTCAACCTTATTTTTTATATTTTCATAAAAAATATTAAAAAATGGTAGTTTTTTCAAATATATCGATTTGAAATAAATATAGGGTTGATATACAATAAAATTAAATAATAAATATTTGTTTAATAAAATTAATGCAAATGCTCTTAGGGAGGAAAAATATGAAAAACAAAAGAATTCTTCAAGTATTAGCTTTACCATTTATTAGTTTGTTTGCTTTATCATCATGTAATGAAGGGGAAAATTCAAGCTTAACTTATGTCGAAAATCATGAAATATATGGTTCTAATGCTACATATGATATTTTTAATAATAAAAAAATTACAGTTGGCATGTGGGTTACACCACCAGATAACTATAGAAGTGATGAATACTTTAAATTAATTGCCGAATCAGGAATTAATATGGTTAATGGCTTTGCTTATTCTGAAAACACTGAAGAAGAAGTCAAAACAGTTTTAGAATATTGCGATAAATATAATCTTAATTATTTATTTGCTTCTCTTGAAATTGAAAATGATATAAGAAAGTATAGCCAAGACAAAAATAAAGAGCACATTGATCATACAATGAGTATTATTGATAAATTTGCTTCCTATAAATCATTTGCTGGAGCATTATTTGTTGACGAACCTAATTCCTCATTATTTGATGCAATCGGTGACTTCTTTACAGTATTTAAGGAAAAATACCCAAATAAATTAGCTTATGTAAATATGCTTCCTCCATATGCATTAGCAGGAACTGGTTATTCAAGATATGAGGATTATGTAGATGGCTGGTTTAATAAAACTAATTCAACTATTTTCTCTTATGATCATTATCCATTAATAGATGCTAATCCAACACAAGAGGGTTATTCCTATGAATATCAAGATTATTATTATAGTTTAGATATATTAAGAAATAAAACATTAAATAAAGGCGTACCACTATGGACATTTGCTGCAACGCTTGGCTATGAGCATCAAAGTGAATATTCAAGAAGGGAACCATCAAGAGAGGATTTACGTTGGACAGTATTTTCAAACTTAGCCTTTGGTGCTAAAGCCATTCAATATTTTTGCTTCTTTACTCCAAGCCAGGATTCATTCAATGATGCAATGATTACAAGAGGCGGAGTTAAAACTAAAAGATATGATTATGTAAAAGAAGTAAATAACGAATTTAAAAACTATGAAGAAATATTAGTTAATGCTGATGCAATTGGCGTAATGATGAATGATTATAGAAGAAATGGTTATTATTTATATGATGAGCCATTACAATCATTTGGCCCAATTAGAAGTGTTGATGGGAATAAGTATTTAATTGGTTGCTTTACTGATAAAGATAATGGTAATAAAACAGTTATGATAACAGCAACTACTCCACGTGATGATATTGATATTACATTGAACATGTACAATAACATTACTGAGGTAGAAGCTTATATACAAGGTGTATGTACTAGTCAAGAAAAAGTAGACAATATTTATTTAGAATAATAAAGATCTTTAAATTGTTTTGGAGTTAAATAAT
>CAKPXF010000022.1 GCA_934201705.1 uncultured Bacilli bacterium
TTCATTATATGAAAGTGTATCTTGGTATTCATGAGCAGCCATAGGTATTTTTAAAGTATCTTTACTAATTTCATTTTTATTAGCATCAAATAGCTTATTACAAATATCACATTCATAATGGCCTTTTACTCCATCTTTAGTACATGTTGCTTTTACCTCTTCAACCCACTTATAAATATGTTTTTCACTAGTTTTGATTGCATTATTATTTTGACTTATATAACCATCATTTGAAAATTCCTTAGCTACATTAACGCTACCTTCAATGTTACATGTTTGCCAAGCAACATTCTCTGGAGCACTCATTATAAAGAATAAGAAATCTCCTTCTTTTAAATAATAAGAATTAGTAAAATCAACACTTCCAACACTAGCATTTAATTCATAGCTGTTTACTTCATATTGTATATTATTTGATTCAATTACTACCTTATATAATGCATTTGCCCAAGTAGTTGAAGCATTTCCTTTAAGATTTACCTTACAATTACTTTTAGCTGTTAGCTTTACAAAGACATTTTCATTTTGACACCCTGCTCGCCACTGCCATGTTTGAACTATATTTCCTTGATCGTTAGTAGATGTATTTAATCCACATAAAAATGGTAAGCCATCTACTTCAAAAATATTGAAATCATTATAAATATTTTCAGAAAAGTTTCCATAATAGAAATTAACAAATAGTTCTGTTAATTCACTTATTTCTTTATTATTTTTAGCATAATCTTTAACCATTTCTTCAAAGGAAATAGTAGAAGTTAAAAATTGATTTTTATAATAAGCTTCATCAAATACTAAAGAGTTTTTTATAATAGCCTCAAAATTATTTGTTTGCCAAGCCACTCCATCATTTGCATCGACTACAAAATATAATATATCATTCGCCTTTAAAGCATAAGTTTTTGTAAAATCTACTATACCATTGGCTACTAATTCTTCATTATATAGTTCTTTTTTTACGTTACTAGTTTGTAATACCATTCTATAAATAGCACTAGCCCATAAAGATGTTGCCTTAGCATTGAATGATATAGCCATATCCTCATTAGCTTTCATTTTTAAAATTGCATTTTCATTTCCACAACCACCACGAATTTGGAAATCCCATAGCATAACTCCTTGATCAGATGCTATGCCGTCTATTGTATATAAACCATCGTTTACATAGCTAAGTGGTAATATTTCATTATCAATATCACCATACATTAATGAATATTCAATATTATTGCTTGTGCATGTATTTGTTTTGCTAGCTGCCATTTGTTTAAATATGTTATTATATGTATTAGTTGATCCTATTTGAACATTATATAATACTTCACTGTATTCTTCCTTATTAGCAGTAATATTCCCCGTTATTGAAGCAACCTGACCATCACTTGTTGAATGCATATAGAAATAGATGATATCATTAGCCCTAGCATAATATGTTCCACCATAATAATTATCTTCAACTGTTCCACTTTTTACTTGCTTTGAATTTAAAGTAAATAAAGAGTCGTTATGCTTTAAAGCAGTATTAAAGCTTGAAGCTGTAGCCCATTGATTTGTCTGTTCAAATGTATGAATTGCTATTTTACAATCTTCTTTAATCTTTAGCCTTAAGATGGTATCATATTCCACCCCTGTTTTATATTGCCATCTAAATGCAGCATTACTTGATGAATCTAATGTTTGATTATTAAGAATTATTCCTGAATCAGTATATGCAAATGAATTAAATTTATCGCCACTTATACTTCCATATCCTAAAAGATAATCGAAAATATCTCCTTTAGTTTCACTTAAAGATGGATTAACTGCATCTGGTAGATCTAAGAATTGTGAAACACTTTCACTAGCATGCAAAACATTTTTGTTGTTTGTTTCATTAAATAAAGCAAAAGCCGAAACAAATGAAAATACTACAAGCAACAAAGTGCTGATATTTTTACTTTTTTTCATAGTTTTCCCCCTTGAATTGATATATAAACAGTATTGTTTATATTTATTTTAATGCTTTTTAATTAATTAAAAAAGTTAAATAAGGGTATTTGACCAAAAGCAAACAATATTAAATTAAATAACCATTTTTTGGTATTATTAATGCCATTCATTATAATAAGGTGTGAAATGACAACATGATGCCTATATCATCAATTGCTTGTAACCTATAAATTAGTCTACTTCAATAAGTATGTGGACGTGGTTTGAGCATACTTCTTCCATTATTGTTACTTCTTTAAATGCACATAGTCTTCTTATTATCTGACAAATTTCTGTTCTTTTCATTTTATAAAATACTTCCATTCTATTTTTTTACACAAATACTATATGATATTTATAAACTTAAATTATTGTCATTCACTTGATAATCCTCCTTGATATAAAAAATCTAAATTAATGGATTGTTTCAATACAGCACTTTTTGTTCTATTTCATAAGAGTTTATTGTTGCATTTATTGTTGCATTTATTGTTGCAAGATGCTGCAATAAAATCAAATCAAGGTGGAATGATTTTATGTTTGAAACAAGTAATGTTGAATTCAAAAGAGAATTAAATGATAAATTTGAAAAAGAAGTAGTTTCATTTCTTAACGCAAAGGGTGGTCATATATTTATCGGTATAAATGATGATGGTTCTACATATGGAGTTGAAAATATTGACGAATTACAATTAGCAATTAAAAACATGATAAAAGATCGAATATCCCCGTCCCCTGTTGGCTTTTTTGAAATAATAGTTGAGCAAAAGGATAGCAAAAATATACTGCATATAATTATTGCCTCTGGAAACGAAAAGCCATACTATGTCAAAAAATATGGAATGTGTCCTCAGGGAGCATATACAAGAGTTGGCAGTTATTGTGTGCAACTAACTGAAAAACAAATCTTTGATTTATATTCAAGAAGGACACGTACTTCATTAATTAATATAATTTCTCCAACACAAGAATTAACATTTACACAATTAAGAATATATTACGATGAAATAGGCTATCAATTTACTTCAAATACATTCAAACAATTTCATTTTCAATTAGAAACTAGCGAGTATAATTATTTAGCATATTTGTTATCTGATCAAAATGCTTTAGTAATAAATGTTGGTAAATTTAAAGGAGATAATGTTGTTGAACTAGAAGAAATGAAGTCTTATTCAAATCAATCATTAATCAAAACAACTCACGAAATTATTGAATTCATTGACAAGCAAAATAAAATATTTACCACAATCACTTCGTCAAAAAGAAAAGATGAGTATTTATTTGATTCCATAGCAATGAGAGAAGCTATTGTCAATGCTTTAGTTCATAGTGATTACAGATATGAAAACACTCCAACATTTAGAATATTTGATAATCATATAGAAATAATATCTGTTGGTGGACTCCCTGAAGGAATAGAAAAAAGTGAATTTTTAAGTGGATATATGTCTCCAAAAAACCCACAATTAATGAAAATTTTTAAAGACTTGGGTTTTGTTGAACATATGGGAACTGAAATTATTAGAATACTAAGTAAGTATGATGAATCTATTTTCACTTTTTCTTCTAACTTTATTAAAGTTTCTATTCCGTTCAATAAAGAAAAAAATAGTTCTAATAGCAATGAAACTTCTACTAAAAATGTATCAAAACGTCAACTTAAAATAATGGAATTAATTAAAGAAAATTTAACTCAAGATGAAATTGCTGATAAATTAGGTGTTTCTCGTTTTACTGTCATAAGAGATATTAAACTTCTTGAACAAAATGGTTTCCTTTCTAGAGTTGGTTCAAATAAAACAGGATTTTGGAAAATAAATTAATAAATTTAACAGTCGTTAAAAAAGCAACATTGTATTGTCTACTTTGTTGCTTTCTTTTTGTATTTGTTAGTTGTATTTCTTTATTTACCTGAAACAGCAACATTTTTAACAACAACAGATGGTGTTAAAGTACCATTTAATGCTAAAAATGAATCGTTTCCAACATCTACAACATTCTTTAATAAATCAAATAAATTACCAGCAATAGTAATTAAATTAACTGGTGTTGTAATTTTACCATTTTCAATTCTGAATCCACTAGCTTGTAAAGAAAAATCACCAGAAATAGTATTTAAGCCTGAATGTACGCCAGCTACATCAGTAATTTGAATGCCATTATTAATTGATTTTAATAAATCGTCAACAGTCTTCTTAGAAGGCTTTACATAAACAAATGAAGTATCAACGCCAATTTGTGAGCCACCATAGCCATTACCAGTTGAAGTAGTATTAGCTGATTTTGCTGCTTCTATATTATATAAAAATGTCTTTAACACACCTTTATCAATGATTGCTTTCTTACTAGTAGCAACTCCTTCATCATCAAATGAGCGATAAAAATATGGATATTTCTTACAATGAGGGTCTTCAATTACAGTTAGCTTTTTAGAAGCTATTACTTGATTTAGCTTATCCTTTAATAATGATCTATTTTTATTAACATTATCACCAGAAATTGAAATTAAGCATTTATTAAGTAATGATGCAAATACATCTGGGGCAAATAATACCTTATACTTTTTAGAGTCACATGGTGTTCCATTTAATGAATTAATAGCATCACTACATGCTTTGTTAACAATATTATCAATATTAACATCATCTAAATTATTAAACAATTGATACATTCCACCAGTTCTAGTATCTTGATTTTCTTTAGCAACAACATCAAGATATACATAAGCATAATTAGTCTTATATGATAGCTTTAACCCCTTTGAATTAATAATTTTTTCTGATTTAACTGCTTCACTATAATGAACACCTGATACTTCTTTAATTTTCTTATCATAGTTAAAGGCTTTTTCTTCAGCTAATAAACATAAATCAATTTTCTTACTTGGTGATGTTTTTTCAAGAGCATCGTTATAGGTTTTAAACTTACTATATTTTTTAGAACCTTCAAAGATTTCTTGAGCAACCTTATCTTCAATTAATAAAGAATCACTAGCCATTTCCTTAAGCAATTGTATAACGTTTGAAAAGTTTTCTGTTGAAGCAGATACCATATTACCATTAATAATTCCACGAATATACAATGTAGAATTTTCACTAACATTATATTTTTCAACCTTTTTATGGAACACTTCTATTGATAATGTTTTATTTTCAACAACTTTAAATTCAATATCTTCAAAGTTTAATTCTTTTGCTATTTCAAAATATTTTTTAAAGTTCATTTTATCTTTCCTCCTGTTCCACCAACTAAAATAGATTTAACACGAATTGTTGGTTGTCCTACATCAGCTGGAATTGAACCAGATGCAGCACCACACATACCTTGCTCTCTATATAAGTTATTAGCAATCATATCAATATTAAATAATACCTTAGCACCATTGCCTATTAATGTAGCACCTTTAACAGGCTTAGTAATTTTTCCATCTTCAATTAGATAGCCCTCATCAACGGCAAAGTTAAAATCACCAGTTGCCGGATTTACAGAGCCACCACCTAATGATTTAGCATATAAGCCAAATTTTGTGGCCTTAATAATTTCTTCTCTTGTTGAAGTACCATTACCAATAAATGTATTAGACATACGAGATGTTGGCTCATATTTATATGATTCACGTCTACAAGCACCATTACCATCTTCATTCATAGCACGGCCATTAAAGTTATCAACCAAGTAATTAACTAGCACACCGTCTTTAATTAATTGATTTCTTTGTGTCTTATTACCTTCATCATCAAAATTAGCAGATCCCCAACCGCCATCAATTGTGCCATCATCATAAGCATTAACTATGTTAGAAGCAACCTTTTGGCCTTTTTTGTTAGAAAATACCGATAAATTTTTACTTACAGCACTAGCTTCAAGGCCATGTCCACAAGATTCATGGAAAATAACTCCACCAAAACCATTTTCAAGAACAACACTCATCTCACCAGATGGGCAATCATCAGCATCAAGCATAGTAACAGCACATCTTGCTGCATCACGAGCAACATCTTTAACATTCATCATATCCTCAAAGAATTCAAAGCCTCTTTGAGCACCAGGCCCTTTACTTCCTGTTTGCATAGCATTTTCCTTACTAGCAATAGCAGTAATAAAGAATCTTCCACGAGTTCTATTATCCTTAGCTATTTTTCCATCACTATTATAAATAGTAACCTTTTGATTATTAAAATAGTAAACTAAATCTACCTTACTAATTCTTTTATCATAATTTTTTGCAGCATCATAGGCTTCTTTAAATAAAGAAAGCTGATGGCTTAAAGGTACTTCATTATATGGCTTTACTGGTTGATTTTTCTTTTTTGATTTTTCAAGTACTAAAGTATCAACAGTTTTTATTCTTTCTCCTTTAAAGCTTTCCTTTAAGCTACTTGCAAGCTTTAATAGATTTTTAAAGGATACATTATTTGTATATCCATAAACACTTTTATCGTTTTTCAAGATTCTTATACCACAACCATATACGTTAGAAGTTGTAATTTTAGAAACTTTACCATCTTCATAGAAGCAACGCTTTATATTTGTATCTTCAAAGAAAAGCTCACTATAATCAGCACCAGTTTCTAATGCTTTATTTAATATTTCTAATATTTCTTTTTGTTGCATAATTTCACCCCTTTGTATTATTATACTATTTTTTTTAAATTTTTAAAGCAACTTTTTATTTATTTTTATAATGTTTCTTTAAAAAAAACTATAAAGATTCAATTTCTTTATAGCTATTACTCTCCAATTATTGTAACTACCTGTAAAAGTAAGCTTTCAAGCTCATTTTTACAAACAATATAATTATTAATCAACGGATTGTTTATAAATTCATTTTTTAATACTTCTAAATAGCTTTTAGCTTTTTTATATTCATCTATTTGGTTGTTTTTTAAATAATTCTTCATTTCATTTTGAGTTTTTTTTATGGTATTTAATAAATCGTTTAAATATTTATCATTTAATATAGCATTTTTTATTTTAAAAAACTCTTTAGCTTCATTAGTATTTTTTAATTCATCATTAATTTCTTTAGCTAAGCTATTCAACTTCTTCACCCTCTAATGTATATGTTTTAGCCTTAGTAATTTTAACATTAACAATATTTCCAACCTTACTAATATCACCTTTAAAATTAACAAGCTTATTATCTTCAGTATAGCCAGACAATATTTCTTCATTTTTCTTTGAAGGTCCATCAACTAAAACCTTAACAATTTTGCTTTCATATGTTTTATATTTTAATAATTCATATTTAGCAATTGTAGCAGTTAGCTTATTAAAACGAAGCTTTTTAGTTTCCATTGAAACATTATCTTTCATTTTAGCAGCTGGTGTTCCAACACGTGGTGAATAAATAAAAGTAAAAGCACTATCATATTTTACCTCTTCACATAGCTTTAAGGTATTATTAAATGCTTCTTCTGTCTCATTTGGAAAGCCAACAATAATATCAGTAGTTAAGGAAACATTAGGTATTTTTTCTCTTATTTTATTTACTAATTCTAAATATTGCTTTGAATCATAACGACGACCCATTAAACGTAATATTTCATCATCGCCTGATTGTACAGGAAGCTGAATATGCTTCATAATATTTGGATATTTAGCGATAACATCGATTAATTCATCACTAAAATCCCAAGGATGAGATGTTGTAAATCTAATTCTATCAATACCTATTAGAGCTACCTGCTCCATTAATTGAGCAAATGATAAATCATTAATATCCTTACCATAGGCATTAACATTTTGACCTAATAATGTTACTTCCTTATAGCCCATTTCCTTTAATTGCTTTATTTCATTTAATATATCAATAGATTTTCTACTTCTTTCTTTTCCACGAGTATAAGGTACTATACAATAAGTACAAAACTTATTACAGCCATACATTATATTAACCCAAGCTTTATATGTTGATTCACGACAAGAAGGTAAATCCTCTTGAATATCACCTTGATTTGATAAAACACTACATACTCTTTCATTTGCTAAAACAGCATCCTTTATTAATGATGGTAATTGATGGATATTATGAGTTCCAAAAATTAAGTCTACTTGCTGATATTTACTTAATAATGTATCAACAATATGCTCTTGCTGAACCATACAGCCACAAACGCCAATTAATAATCCAGGATTCTTTTGCTTTAATGATTTTAAGGTTCCAATTTCACCAAACACTTTTTTTTCAGCATTTTCTCTAACACAGCAGGTATTTAAAATAATAATATCAGCATTATCAACACTATCTGTTTGTGTATAACCAAGCTCACGTAAAATACCAGCAATTACTTCTGAATCTCTTAAGTTTCCTTGACAGCCATATGTTCTAATAAAGTATTTTTTATTAGCTCCATAGCTTTTAAAATCCTCCGGAATAACAACACTATTATATTCATATTCGGGATTTTTCTTAAGATCTCTAACTGCTGCTAATTTCATATTTGGTGATGAAATTATATTTGTATATTTTTTCATATATTTACCCTCTAAAATCTTCTTTGTATGTTAATTTGATGTTATCTCTTTCACCATCAATTACATAAACAGTTTCATTTAATACTTCTTCAATTAATGAAGCGTCATCAAAATAGGTGTTCGATGCCATTTCATGTGCTTTTTTAATTAAAGATGTTTTAAAAGCTTGTGGTGTTTGCACAATTTTTATTTCATCTCTATTTAAGGTTTTCACAACCTTATTTTCTTTTATAACCTTAATCGTATCAGTAATATTAATTACTGGAATTATAGCATTATTATTTTCTAATTCCTTGACTAATCTACTAATCAAATCTTTGCTTACAAAAGGACGAGCACCATCATGAATTAAAACATATTCACTTTTTACTTCATTTAAAGCATTTTTTACCGACTCTTGTCGAGTAAGCCCACCTTTAACGTAAACAATCTTATTATTATAAAATAGTTGCTTTAATTTTACTATTTCATCATTTGAATATGTAATAATTATTTTTTCACAATTTTCATCATTAATAAAATTCTTACAAGCTAAATTAATTACAGGAATATTATCTATTTTATAAAAAATCTTATTGTATCCAATATTTGCTCTTCTTGAGCTACCTGAAGCTAAAACAATTGCTGTATATTTCATATTTCAAGTTCAAATTGTAAATAATATTTATAAACACTATAATCAAGCTGCTTATAAAAAGAAATATTTTTAGTTGCTAAAACAACAATTTTATTGCATCCACGTTTTATTATATAATTTCTAACGCTTTGGTTTAATATTTCTTCATATCCCATATTTTTATAATCTTCATCT
The DNA here is from genome assembly GCA_934201705.1 of uncultured Bacilli bacterium. Classification (GTDB taxonomy): domain Bacteria; phylum Bacillota_I; class Bacilli_A; order RFN20; family CAG-631; genus CAKPXW01. The sequence goes on from CAKPXF010000022.1 coordinate 9,257, forward strand.
ATTTTTTCAAATATAATATTACCCAAGGATTTTTTCTTCATAAAAATGCTTGTTTTAAATAAGCTTTTGTTTTCATTTTCAAAGCGAGCAAAGCCAATTATTTTATTATCCTTAAGTAATAAAACTATACGCCTTCCAGAGCCGCCATTTTCAAAATAGTTATTAATTAAAAAGGCTTCTCTATTGTAATTATTTTTCACACATAATTTTAATAACTCATCCTTTTCTTCTTCTGTTGCGATTCCAACACTTACATCCTTGAGTTCATTGCATTCATTTTCATTTTTAACAATATGAATCATATCAACAACGCCCTCTTTTTGAATAAATCCTTTATTCATAAAGAATATTGGTGCTTCGTTCAATTCATTTGGCACACCAGGGAAAAGGCCATTAATATCGTTACCTACAATTATTTTATTAATTGTGCTATGTTTTTTAATTTCCGAAATTGCAAGCTTTAATAAATCACTTCCAATTCCCATATTTCTCATTTCCCTTTTAACAAAAATCAAAGAAATATTAGCTATGTTTTTTTCATTAATAAGTCCTGAATCCTTAAGCCATGTTTTAATAAAGATAAAACCAACTGGCTCATTATCATATAAAGCTACAAATGATGCTTCTTCATTTAAATTACTATCGCTAAGAATTAAATGTTTATAAGAGTTTTTAATTATTGGAAATGTTTTTCTATACTCGCTATTCCAAAGACTAATTAAATTATTTAAATGCTTATACTTATTTATTGTTATGTATTGTAGCATGTTATTAATCTTTCATTAACGGGAACAAAATAACATCTCTAATTGATTGTGAATTAGTAAAGAACATGACAATTCTATCAATTCCCATTCCAATTCCTCCAGCTGGTGGCATACCATATTCTAACGCTTCTAAAAAGTCATTATCAATATCTCCAGCTTCGTCATTTCCTAAACTCTTTTCCTTTAATTGCTCAACAAATCTATTTCTTTGATCAATTGGATCATTTAATTCACTATAGGCATTAGCAAATTCACATCCTGCAATATATAATTCAAAACGATCTGCATAACGAGGATCATCATCACATACTTTTGTAAGTGGTGAGATTTCAACTGGATGACGAATTAAAAATGTTGGTTGAATTAATGTATCCTCACAATATTCTTCGAAAAATAAATTTAAAATATGTCCAACACCTGTAAAATGATTTGGTACAAATAAGCCCTTATCAGTTGCTAGCTTTTTAGCCTCTTCAAAGGATGTTATTTTATTAAAGTCAACACCTGTAATATCCTTTACTAAGTCAACCATTGAAACAACCTTAAATGGTTTAGCAATATTGATAACTTGTCCATTCCATTCAAATTCTTCCTTGCCATTAAAAACATTTTTAGCAATACGTTTAAAGCAAGTTTCAGATAATTCCATCATTGAACGTAAATCACCGTAAGCTTGATATAATTCAACAGTTGTAAATTCAGGTGAATGCTTTGTATCCATTCCTTCATTTCTAAAGATACGGCCTATTTCATATACTCTTTCAAGGCCTCCAACTAATAATCTTTTTAAAGATAATTCAGTAGCTATTCTTAAATAAAAATCTCTATCTAAAGCATTGTGATGTGTAATAAAAGGACGAGCTGCAGCTCCTGTTACCATACTTGTTAAACATGGCGTTTCAACCTCAATAAAGCCAAGTGAATCAAAGTATGCTTGCATTTCTCTAACAATCTTACTACGATAAATAGCTGTTAATCTTGATTGTTCATTAACAATTAAATCAACATATCTTCTTCTATATCTTTCTTCAACATCTGTTAGTCCATGAAATTTTTCAGGTAATGGTCTTAAAGATTTTACAAGATGAGTATATTCAGTAACCTTTAAAGTTAACTCACCTGTATTAGTTTTCATAATTTCACCAGTTACACCAATAATATCACCAATATCAGATAGCTTAAAAATACTATAAGCCTCCTCACCTATAACATCCTTTCTAATGTAAATTTGCATATTCCCATCACGGTCTTGTAAATTACAAAAGGCAATTTTACCCATATCACGTTTTGTAATTATTCTTCCGGCAACAGTAGCGAATGTTACATGTTCTTCTAATTCTTCTTTAGTTTTATCTGAATAATTCTTTTTAATATCACAAATCTTATCCTTTACCTCAAAGCGTTTGCCAAAAGGTTCAACACCTTTTTCTTTTAGCTTATCGATTTTTTCCATTCTAATTTTTGTTTGTTCTTGTAAAGACAAAACAGGTTGATTATTGTTTTTATTTTCCATAATTTCAATACCTCATTTCGCGTAAATTATAACATAATTTAAGTAAAAAAAATATACATAAGTCTAAATTAAGCAAACAAAAAGCACCTATTATTTATTATAGATGCTTAATGTGTTATTTTTATACACCAGTTACACCAGTATTTTCAATACCTTCAACGAACTTCTTTTGTGTGAATGCATATAAAATTAATAATGGAGCTATTGAAATAACTATTGCTGCAGATTGTAGGCCAACTGAGTTACTAACATTTTCTGAAACATGTGATTCACTACTACCTTGGCTCATTTTATCGTTAAACAAACTTAATATTTCAGGTAAGGTTCTAAACTTCATATCATTTCCTGACAACGCTGCTGTTAATTGACCATAAACATATGAGTCATTCCAGTTCCAAATAAACGAGAACAAGAAGACAACAAGTATTGTTGGTAAAGACATTTTAATAATGATATGAAGGAATATTTGGAAGAAATTAGCTCCATCAATTTGAGCTGCTTCATCAAGCGAAATTGGGATCATCTTAAAGAAGCTAAAAGCAATAAATATCAATATTGATGAATTAATTCCTTGGCCGAACAAAGTAATTAATAGCATTGGTGTTGTCTTAATAATACCAAATATAGCATTAATTTTATGAGTTAAAGGTTCATTAGAATTTAAGCCGAACAAAATAGCTGGACTGGCTGTTTTATTAATTAATGGCCTTAGCATCATACTTCTTGGTAATGCAAGTAATTGTGCTGGTAAAATAAAGGCTAATATCAAACCAATAAACCATAATTTTTTACCTTTAAATTCAAAACGAGCAAAAGCATATCCAGCAAGACAGGCAGTTATTGTTTGTAAAGTGGCTGTTAAAAATGAATATAAAGCTGAATTGAACAATGTGGAAACAATAACATTTGAATAAAGGTGATTAACATAATAAATTTCTAGTGTTTTTATCGCATATTTATAATTTGAAAGTGTCAAACTTCTTGGTACCCAAACAACGTCAGGATTTTGTAAATCACTATTAGTTTTTAGTGAATCGATTATAACCTTTAATAATGGGTATAAGAAAATATATGAGAAAGTTATTAAAACAGCATATATTACTATTTTTAATAAAACACTTTTGAAAATTTTTGAAAATTTATCATAATGCCTTAAGGTATTTGGTGAATGAATAAATTTTTTTACTGATGCAAAGTAATCTTTTAACTTATAAGCTAAACGTTCCATTTATTATCCCTCCATTTCCTTTTTCTTTTTCTTTTCTTTTATTGAATTTGTAAGTCTAATTATAGGTGAAAACACCTTTCTTAACAATTCGCTAATTTCATTAACATGTAATGTTTCAATTGTCTTAGCTTTTCTTGCTTGCTTTCTTCTTTTTTCCTTTTCCATTTCTTCATAGTTTTTACTCTTAGAAACGAATTCCTTTTCTCTAAATAATAAGAATGCTACTAAAACAAATACTAAGATAATAATTGTTTGGCACCATGCTCCTAAGGCTGCTAAGCCTAAGTTCTTCGTAGTGCTTGAATTTATAATGCCAGTTATCCAGCCATTAATTGGATTTATAGAACTAATATCAATTGTTGATACCTGCATGATTGTAAACAAGCATACAATTAGCATAATTGATTTAATTAATGGGAAGGTAATTGTCCATAGCATTTGCCATTTATTAGCACCATCAATTTCAGCAGCTTCATATAATTGCTTATTAATTTTTTGAAGTGCTGAAATAAACAAAACAATTGGTACACCAGTCATCCATAAGATAATTACAAAGTTTTCAAAAACATTTTTAGCATATGTATAAGCCTTTGTTGAAAATGATTGTAATATTTTTGCAATCGATGTTCCTTCTAAAGTAAGCTTAATTGACGAACCATCGCCACTTGCAAAAAACATATTAATAAGTGGACCGGAAATAATTACTACAGGTAAGAAATAAATTATTCTAAATAGTGTTCTTCCTTTAATCTTTGAGTTAAGTAGCATTGCTAAAACGAAAGCAATAAACACTACAATAGGAACATAAAATAATAAGTTTCTAAAGAATTGTGGTAGGTAGGTTGTAAATGTAACCTGCCTTAAAAACAATTCATTGAAGTTATCCATTCCTGTATAATTTGGAAATGTTAAACCAGTTTTAAAATTAAAGTCTATTATTTTACCATAACCATTTTTAGTAACATCATATGTGATATTTGATGTTACCATCATTGCACTATAAATAATTGGATATAAGGTAAATATTACAAAGCCTATTGCCCAAATACTTAAGAATAAGTATCCAAGCTTATTTTCTCTTGTTGCAGTTGTTGAATTCTTTTTAAACTTTGATGTTTTAAAGTCCTTATCGTTTTCTCTATCAAGCTCTCTTTTTTCTCTTTTTTGAGCTTCCTTTAATTTCTTTAATTCTAATTCATGGTTAAATCTAAATGATAAAGGCTTTGGATGAGAAATTGCAATTACCTTACCTTGATAATTTGTTTTTTCTTCATTTACTTTTTTCTTATTATTTTTATAAGCTTTTATATATCTTTTTAATTGATCAGCGTTAATTTCCTTCTTATAAAGTTTTAAAACATCTCTTATTTCAGAGGCTTTATTACCATCAGCAATTTTTAAGGCTTGCTTAGCATGATTTTTTTGCTCTAAATAAGTTTTCTTCCTTTTGACTTTTTCACTTTTAATACTAGCATAGTCACTTTTTAACTCTTCCTTTAGATTCCTTAAATTATTTTCATGCTCTTCCTTTAAGCAATTAATAATTGAATCATCATTTATAGGAGAGTATATGTATTTAACATAGCTATCAAAGCTCTTAAAAGCTAAAATTTGTTCCTTATTTAATGATTTTATAATGCCTTTTCTATATTCTTCATTTTCTTTTTCATATATAACTTCCTTTGAAGCGAAATAATCATAGAAAAATGGACATATTGAAAGAATGTAGCCTTTTATTAGTTGATAAATTCTATTGAATACCTCATTGCTTGCAAGCTTAAAGCAATCGTCTATTTCTATTAAAAGATTATTTTGTGTTTCATCTTTTCCTTTAACATTAATATTTGTACCAGTTGCTTTTTTAGCATTTTTTTCTTGATATTTTTTATCTAATTCATCTAATAATTGATTAATTATATTATTGTTTTCATTAATTATAGCCTCATTATTAGTAATTTCTTTATTAATTTCATCTAATTCATCTAAAACATTTAAGCCTTGCTTTTTTTGCTCATTTAAGGCCTTAATATCAACTCTTTTATAGACATTTTCTATTTGTAGCTTTTCATTGTTACTATAATAAGCTATTAGCTCATTATTAATATCAATTATTTCTTGTCTAATTTGTAAAGCAAAATTATTTTCATAGGCCTCATCAATTACTTTTATAACTAATGGATATAATTCATCTAAGGTATTTTTAGCATTTTCCTTATTTACATTATAGCTATTTATTGTTTCGTTATAAAATTGTTCAAAAGGAATTTTATTATAATATGGAAGAATTGGATTTTCCTTATAAAGCTCATCTAATAATTTGTTTAATTGAAGTTTATAATTAATTTCATCTTCCTTTAATATATTATCCCATTTAGCTTCGAATTTTTCTTCAAGATAGTTAATATCATAAATAGCCGTATTATGTCTATTTATTGACATTATCTTCCTTATTTCTTCTTTTGATAAAATTTTTCTATCAAATTTATTAAATGACCAATTTAAACGATGCAATTGTGCTGCGTTTTTTAAAACAACTGTTTTAGCATCATGCTTACTATTAGTAAATAAAGCTAATACATTTTCGTTTAAATCTTCCTTTCTTTTATTAAAAAGAGTAATTTCGTTTTTAACATTTTTGAATTTCATTTTATCATTTAATGATTTAACATGAACTGATGTTGAACTTTTTATCTTTCTAATTTCTGCTTCAGAAAGCTTTAAGGCCATGTCATAAGTTTGTTGCACATGTAAATTCATTTCATTTTTTACCATACAATTAACCTCCTATTTTAATTCCATAGCACTTAAAGCATTTATAGTATACGTTTTATTATTATAAGCATATTCAACAGGATGATCAAAATAATTTATAGCAATTGTTGTTTTATCATTACCAATATTTCCATCATTATATGATGCATAAGTGTTTACATATAAACCTAACGAATTATCATCAAATTCAACAACCTTTCTATTTATGATTGTTTTTCCTTTTACTAAATTCAAAATTGGTAATACCTTATTGCTTATATCGACGATTTTTTCTTTATATTGTGAATAAGATGTTGAGAACCAGTCACGAGAATTAGTGTACATAACATCTGTATTTTCGTTAGCTGTAATTATAAATGATGGATTCAAGTTGTAATCAATCATCTTTAATTGCGCTATTTCATCATAAAATGAGAAGTTTGAATATTCAGCGTACATATTGACAAGTCCGCTTAAAACAATTTCCATAAATGGAACAGAGTCTGTTTCACATTGATATTGTGAATTATATACCGACATATTTGTAAACTTATCATAGTTCTTCCATAAATAGAAATTTGGAGTATCACCTGATAAACTTACTTTACTTGCAGCTTCTTTCGTTGATTGATACAAAGAATTAGCAGCTTGTGCATATGTTAGATTTTTTCCATAATCTGGTACTAAAAGAGTAGTGATTCCACCAGTTGTAATACCAACATTATCACCAAGCTTTTTTAGTTCATTTGCTTGTTTATTTAGCCATACTCCTGCATTATCTGCATTGGTATATTCCCACCAAGTAATAGGTTTATTTTTATCGGCTAAAATATAGACACCATAATCTCTTGATAAAGCTTTTACACAATAAGCATTGAAGTTTGACATTTGAGCTTCATTAATCATTCCATATTGTTGATAAAACTCTATGTCGTAGCCATACTCCTTAGCTTCGCTAATTAATTTTTTAAGTTCATTTTGTCCACCTGCATTTTTATTATATTTTGTTGTCCATGGTTTGGCCTTTGAAACGCCACCATTCTGCCAGCCATATAATGTAGACGTAATATCATTAATCCCTAAATTATGTAATTCACTTAAAATATCACGTGTTTGTGAAAAGCTTGTAATATTAACATCACTATAACCAAAAATACCTTCTTTAACGTCACTAATCAAAAAGTCAACCTTTGGTCCTGTTAATAATTCAACATCTTCCTTGATTAAATGATTCTTAGTAATATAATCTCTATATTTTAAAGCCATTCCTACATAATTTGCAGGTAACGTATTGTCGCTACCATCGCCATGTAAGAAATTATAGCTAATTCCTATATCAAAATGATATACTTCATCAGCATTTAACATTTGTGTGCTTACTTTTCCAGAAAATCTTATTACATAAGTCCTATTTCTTTCAAAACGAGGCTGAATAGATGTGTATTCATAGGTATGTGATCTTCCTTTAAATACTAAGCCAAAATATTCACTACCTCTTGTAACATAAGCGACAAAGGCATCTTGATTATTACCATATGCTACACCCCAAACAGGCATTGAAATTTGCTTTGCTTTTACATAATCAGGTTCATTGATTGTAGTTCCTTGATCAAATTCTTTCTTTTCATAATAATCTCTATATGGATCGCCATAAATGTCATAATAATATTTCATTGTATCGTAATACTTTATATTATCAAATCTTATTAAAGCACCACTTCCATCTGGAACAAAAATATAACCATTTAAATTAGTTTTAGGATTATCAGTAATTGTTGATAAATCAGAAAAATCACATGAACCATAGCCATCTTCATCAGGATTTTTAATACGACATTGAATCATTTTCCCACCAGATTGACCAAGACATGGTAAAGGAAAAATTGCTTCAACTAAATCCTTGCTTTGACCATAAACGTCATCATCATACATATTTAAATCAAAACCAGATTCAGTAAATGTTAATCTAATATTAAACTTGAATTCACTTACAATAACTCCGCTTGATTTAGTTACTGATTCAAGTTTAACCATCCATTCATTACTATACTTACTATGTCCAAATAAGGCTGATGATGTAAATACCTTGTTTGTTTTGCTTTCAACGCTTGTTTTACTTTGAGTAAAATAAGTGTAATAAAGTAATGTGTTAATTTCGGCATAATGCTGAGCTGTAGCCTTACCATTACCCATTGGTCCAACATCTATAACAGCATCATAATATTCCTTTGAATATTTTTGAATATTTGAATATTTACTTAAAGCCTCAGCCTCAGTATCATTATCTGCACCAGTTGACCATAAAAAGCCTGTTTTCTTATTTAAAAATTTGAAAATATTACGACTACTTGAATAATAGTATTCAAAGTTTCTATTTTCATAAATTTTAACATATCCTTCGTTGCTGCTAATAGCAACATTATATTCTGAAGGAGAATATGACTCATTACGATTAGTTTGTTCTAAAGCACTAGTTGTTTTGTTTGTTTCATAGGAAATAGAAATACATGCTACAGCACACAATATAACGCCTAATGTTATAAATAATTTTTTAATACCACCCTGCACGTAGTTTCACCTCTTTCCAAACTGTTTCGATAAATGTTTTTATTTGGTCTAGCATAACAAATACTACAACACAAATAATAAAGAATAAAACCATAAATATTATTGTTAAAATAATATTTTTTACTGTTTGCCAGAATGTATAGTTATGAGTTTCTATAATACCAATAACTAATAAAATTCCGCTACCCCAAAAGCCTAAAACTTTTAGTAATGATATAACTACTTCCTCATTTAATGTTAAGCCATATGATAAACCAACTGCTAATGGTAAGCATATAATCATTGGAAGTAAGCTATAGCCTGTAAATTTATAAATGTCAGCAAATGTTCCTTCACCATCATTAATGGCTGAAACTAAATAGTTACACAAAACAAATACTGCAAGAGCAGCAATAACAGCAACTAAAACTGTTGATGGATTTAATGAAACTGCTGTTATATATTGAAATGGTAAAGCATAACTATATGTATTCAATAAGAAGGCAATTATTGCTAAAATGTAATGTATTGTTGCTCCAATTATAGAACCACGTCGTTTTGTTTTAAGCTCGTAGAATGTATCAGCTGGCTTTTTAATCATTCTAAAGCCAACAGTTAAATCCTTAAATACCCGAGTATCCTTTACTTTCTTTAATTTTTGTTTGAAATCATATAATTTTTTAATATGATTTGATAGATATTTTAATAACACTATAAAACATATAACACCTATAGCTATTAAAATAATGGCAGTAAGATTTGATTGTAAATAATCATTTCTTAATTCCCAAAATACGTTAGAATACAATGCTCTATTTTTTGATGTTGAAAAATATTTTAAAGAATTTTTGAAATCTAAATCATAATAATAGGCCTTCCCTAAGCCATCATTTGCAAGGACTGACAAAGAGTCGTTCTTTAAAACCTCTTCCCAAGCTTTTCTACTTGCTTCGTAATCATGATTATTAAATGATGTTATGGCATCAAAGATATTATTAGCATAGGTTGTTGGTACAAATGATTGTAGGAAATTTTCTTTACTATCAGTTGCCCAAATTCTATTTTTACTATCAACTACAATTGATGACATTTCCTTAAAGAAGCCAACTACACCATTTGAAGAATTTTCTGTTTGTGTATTATTAGTTCCAAAGAAGAAAATTGTTTTTCCTCCAGGTGTTAATACGTAAATAATTCCACCCTTTTGGGCTAAGAAAATTAAACCATCCTTTGTAACATATGAATCTGTAATATCATTTTGTGTTAATGATACTGTTGTTTCAAGTATTGATGAACCACCTGTTGAGTATTTGTTAAATACTAAAGAATTTCCAGTAGATATTGAATAAACTAAATTATCCTTATCTATAAATACGTTAGAAAATGATGGTGGGGTAGCAACTGTTAATTTCTCTAATTGTTCTTTAGTTCCATAATTCTTGATAAATTGATATAAAAAGTTATAAGGAACTGTATTTACAACGAAAAATGAAACAAATTCACCTGTATAAGTCAATTGAATCATACCAGATGATGTTGAAGTTGAAGCCACAAAAATATTACCTGATGAGTCAACTGATATTTTATCTGGTCTAAAATCTGTTTTTTCTCCAAAAGCAGGAGTTTTTGTTTTATAAACACCTAATGGAGCAATAGGATCATCACATACTTGACCAATTCTACAAACAATTCTATTAATTGAGCCATCACTATTTTTATCCTTAAAATTACTATTTGTTGCTATAACCTGATAGCCATCTAATTCTTTTTCATCTTTAACACTTATAAGTTCATATGAAGAGTAAGTCCTATCAACCTCTTGCATTGGTTGATGTATAATATCATAGTTATCTAATTGAAGTTCATTATTGTCATTAAATTGAACTCGATAAATAATTCCTGTGTATTCTTGAACATAATCTCCTAATAGTAATGATTTTTCAATATCGTTTGCTTTTATTGTTTCATAATACTTTGCACTAGTATCAGTAATATACATTTCTTTTCTTGTAACACCACGAACTGTTGTTGTTCTAATCCATAAGCCTGAAGCATTATTAGACATATTAGGTAATGTATTTCCAATATCAATTTTTAGTGGATTATCATTAATGTTATCAAGGTTTACTCTTGTAATAAATGGCTTTACTTGTGAATCACCAGCATTTAATATATAGGCATATTCAATCGTTTTGCCATTTTCTACTACCTCATCAATAACCATATCCTGTGGCGACATTAAGCCAAGTCTATCGTATGTTGCTTCTGGTTGATAGCCATCTTGACATTTTATATATTGACCATCAGCATTAATAGTTTTTGTATATGTTGTTGATTGAGCAGCGTTTACTACAATTCCATTTGTGTTTGTTAAGCAAGCAGCAGCACTTAATGTAACACATAATATAACACCTAAAATACTTTTTAATTTATTTGCTTTCATATTATTTAATACCTGACCTTGCCATTGTATTCATTACCTTTGACTGCATTATAATGAATATAATTAAATTTGGTAAAAATAGAATTAATGAGCTTGCTGCTGAAACCCCGCTGGCTTTAATACCTGCTTGTGATGATAATAAGCTTAAATAATAAGGCAATGTTTTTAAGCTTTCTGAATTTAAATAAATAGTACTAGCTCCTCCTGAATTCCAAATTGATTGGAAAGCTAAAATTGCAATTGTTGCAATTGTTGATTTTACTAAAGGAATTACAAATTTCATAATGATTTGAAAATCATTAGCACCATCAAGCCTTGCAGATTCTAATATTTCTTTTGGTACCTCATCAATATTTTGTTTCATTAAGAATAAATAAACAGGAACTGCAAGAGATGGAATAATATGAACCAAAAAGTTATCAATTAAACCAAGTGAAGAAATAATTAAATAAGTTGGAATTTGTACAGCAATAGCAACAAACATCAATGCTAATTGGTTAATAGTAAAGAAAATTTTCTTTACCTTAAAGTCTTTTTTAGAAAAAGCATAGCCTGTAGTAATTGTTAAGAACAAAACGCAAACAACATATACTATAGTAATAATTAATGAGTTTAGTAAATATCTCATCCATGGTAAGCCTGTAGTTCTAGCTAAACGAAATAATTCTTGAAAATTAGATAGCGTTGGATTATATACTAAAATCTTTGGAGGGAAATAGAATAATTCATCAAGCGGCTTAAATGCTTGACAAATAATATAAATAATTGGCAATATCATAACCGCACAAATTGGAAGCAGAATAATTAAAAACTTAATTTGGCTAGCTTGAAATTTTTTTGGATTTAATTGAATTACTTGAAATGATGCCATTTTTACACCTCCTTAATCTTTATCGCCAAATAACATATTGGCAACCTTTGAGAAAATTAGTACAAATAATAATAATACAACTGACATTGCTGAAGCATATCCTAATTCATTTCTATAAAAGGCATAATCATTCATATGAACTAAGATTGTTTGAGCGGATTTTTGTGGCGTTATGTAAGAGCCTGATAAGCTTACAGCTAGTGTTCCTGCCGACATAGCATTTGTAATTGACATAATTGCTGCAAAATACATAGAGCCACGCATTTGTGGAATAGTTACATAAATAGTTTCTTGAAAACGATTCTTTATTCCATCAATATGAGCAGCTTCATATAATTCAGGGTTTAAATTACAAAGCGATGATAAAATTGATAAAAATCCAATTCCAAACGAACTCCATAAAGCAACAAAGATTGTGATATTTAATAGATACTTTGGACTAGTTAGCCATGATATTGGAGCATTTATTATACCAAAATTCATTAAGAAAGCATTTAAATACCCCCATTGGTCTCCAGAGAATAATGATTTCCAAATAACTCCAATTAAGACACTTCCTGCAAGAGATGGTGTATAAACAATTAAAGCCAGTACTGTCCTTAAGCCTTTAGGTAACTGGGCTAGCATCCAAGCAATTAAAAAGGAAAGAACATAACCACCAGGTCCTACAATTAGTGAAAATGTCAAGGTTTCAGGAACAACATATTGCATAAAATCCCTATCTACAGAAAACATATTAACATAATTTTTTAAGCCAACGAATGTAGGAAACTGTAAAGCATTAAAATATGTTAATGATAGTAACGCTGAAATAAATACTGGCAGTGCAATAAATACAAAGAATAAAGTTATATAAGGTGCAGTTAGTAAGAATGTTGACCATGGTGAACCATTAATACCATTAGTTTTTGAATTTTTTTTAATAATTATATTTTTAGGGTTTGCATCTCTAAAAATATAATGTGTCTTAGTTTTTTTCATATGCAACCCTCCTAATTAATTGGACAATAAGGTGTGGAAGCATTACCACCCTTTTTATTTGCTTTAAAGTTATTAAAGCATGATTCAACCCAAGCAAAATCTCTTAAAATATATTCACGAGTTCCTTTACCATTTAAAGTATCATAATAACCAAACTCTTCCATTTTTCTTTGAATTTCTCTATCCATTAATACCTTTTCTAAATCAATCGCTTCACCAATTGATGTTTTACTTGTAGTTGATGAAGATGAAGATGTCCCAAAAACCACAGTATTCCAAATATCTGATAAGCCACGCTCTAGCATATATTGACCAGGAATTTGCTGTAAATCAATAATCCATTTAACTTGCTGTAAAACTACATCTCTTACATCAGAATCAATCGGTAATGATTTAGCAGCTTCCAGATTGGATGAAAACCAAACTACTGATGGTCCATAAGCTGATTGTAAAGCCTCTGTGAATTTTTCTTGAATTGGTGTTGACATCCACCATTGTAAGAATAGCCATGCTTCATCAATTAATTTAGAATTATTAAATATCATTGCTGAAGAGCCATTTGAAATAAACCAACGAGATATTTCATCGCCAATTCCATCTCCATTTAAATCTTTATATGTTCCATCATCAAGTTTTTCTTGCTTAATTCCAGGAATCATATGAACTGACCATTTTCCTAATAATTCAGGAGCTACATATTTTAAAGATAAATACATTGATAAGTCTCCAATTCCTATTGGATATGTTCCATATCTAAAGTGATTATAGAATGATCCAACTTCAGTTGGCAAAGAATAAATAGTATATAAATCTGTTAATAGCTTTAATCCTTCATATGTTTTACTATCACGAAGATTTGTAGTATAAGCATCATCGCTTAATAGCTTTCCATTATTTTGTAAAATAAATTGTGCAGTAGATGCTAAACCCTTTAATGAACCAGAGGCACTAGCAGGATAATAAAAGTTTGAACCATATGATTGAATAGTGTATAAGCTACCAATTACTTCATCCCAAGTTGAAGGAATTGCAAGGGGAGTTTTATCCTCACCCATAACACTCATCATATCATCACGTGTAAACATTAATTGAACACTTGTTGATTCAGGTAATGAATATATTTTATCATTATAGATCATTGACATTAATTGGCCATGAGGCATATTTTTGGCTGCATCAAAATAATAAGGAGTAAAACCCCAATGGTTATTTTTAAATTCCCATGTATCATCAAAGTCACTAAGTGGATATGCAGCATTTCCACGAAGTGCAAATTCAAATGCTCTTCCCGAATTTATACCAAGCGCCAAATCAGGCACTGTATTTGCTGCATATGCATATATTAGGTTATCCTCACTTGGCATTTGTCTAATATTAATCTTAATACCATTTGGATATTTAGCACATTTAGTATTTGGCGTGAATTCATTATCAGCAAAAGCTTGTAAAATATCATTATAGGCTTGTGATCTAGCAGACCAAATATTTAATTCACCCTCATTTAATAATGTTTTATACTTATCTGATGTAAATGTTTGACCAAGTGATACTAAAGATGAATAAAATGATGAAATCCAAGAAGCATTTTCTTTACCAACAATTGGATCATCATTAGTTGTTAAATAAATGCAATCTAAAATCATATTTGAAGATTGTAATGTAGTTGCAGTATCGGCAACTAATTTAGCTAAGCAGTTATCACCAGCTGAAAATGAATTTAACTTTAAAGGTAAATCATCTGGTTCTTTAATAAACTCATCAACTAGTTCTATCATACGTTGGAAATATGATAATGAACTAGATGCTTTATTGTTATTAACAATTTGACGTAATTTATATTGAGAATCTAAAATAACATTTTTATAAGACTTTAAAATCCTAACAGTACTACGATTATATTCAGTTAATTTATAATCACGATAATTATCAATTGAAGCACCAGTAAGTTTTCTTATTTCTATTGCGAATTCATTAATATCATTATAAATTGCCATTAAATTTGTATAAACCTCTAATAAAGGCTCAGTAGTTGCTGTTAATGTTATTGTATTTTTACCTTGCTTAAAATAAAAATAATAAGGAGTCCCATCATCAGATGAAACTGTAACATTTTTATAATAAGATCCAGTCTCAGTAAAACGATAGTTTAATGCTTCCTTAAATTGTACCTCACCATTAATTTCTATTTTCCTATAAAGTGGAAAATTATCATTACCATTATAATAATGGAATGTTAAAGGATAATATCCCTCTGATTTAACATCTACTTCATAAGTTATTGATTGGCCTGCCTTTGACCAATTTGATGTAACATTTATAAGTTTCCTATCATCACTATAAGGTGATGCAGAAGGAGTTTGTTCATTTGCTAAAGTTACGTCATTAGCATTTTTATATGCATAATCAATAGCATTTACCTTTATTTTGTCACTACCTAAGGTTTTATTTGCATTATTACCATAAACCTCTAAATAGTTTTTCTCACTAGTAACAGGCTTTGCTATTAATTTACCTAAATAAAGGTAATCAGATGACAAATTAGTAATTGTTATTTCAACACTTTTAGTGTTTAATTCAAAAATAACTGGGTTAGTTGTTGAATATGTTGATTCATATAAGCCAGCAGTTTGCCATGATTTAATGACTTTTTGTGATGGAGCCATTTCATCATTATATCTTGTTGTTTCAAAAATCTTTTCACCATTTTCATTTTTATTGACATCATCCTCATAAAGAAGAGGTAGTAAAATAGTGTTTGCTTCATTAAATTGGCTAACACCATTTATTTCTACCTTTATTAAGGCGGAAGCTGCAAAAGTTGAAGGAATAAAATATTCAAGATATAAATAATATCTTCCAAAATCCTTGCTATCTAATTCATCAATTGTATAAGTAATTGAATTATTGCCTAATGCAACAACACTATATTCTGGAAATGAAGAGGAATCATAATCAACCAATGATGATGATGGCTTATTGCCAACTGGTATTATTTCTTTTTTGCTTGTTGAGTTTACGTATTTATTACCATATTTTTCATTTAAAGATTTATTGACAAAGTAATATGATGAATTAAATGATGTGTCTCTAGCGTTTAGTACGCCAATACTTGCTTTTAATGTTTCCTCATCAATACCTTTTATATTTCTATTTGATGAACAACCTACTATTAAAAACAATAAACTCAATAATAAAAATATATTTTTATTTTTTTTCACTTTAACTCCTCCTTTACTTTGTAGTTACCATAATCGTATTTAATACTCTTCTCGTAGATTCAATTTTTGCTTCTCCTGTATCAGATGAAATAGTTTTAACTTCATACTCTCCTAATCCATTATTATTCTTAACACATAGCTGAGAAGAACCGCCACCATCAAAATTAGCAGCATCATAGCAACCAATGTATCTCATAAAATCAGCTAGTTGAGTTAAATTTAATCCTGTGCATGTATTTGCTTTTTTTCCATAATGTAAATCTTCAACTGAAACTATTACAACCTTTCCATCGCTTCTAACACCAACGGCAGTACGAGGAACTCTATTTTTAGTACCATTTGATGATTCTTTAGCAACTGTTTCAGGAATAATTCCATTTTCAACTAAAGAATGCCTAGCACCTAAAACTGTTGTATAGCCACTCCAGCTACCATCAGAACTTATAACCTCATTAGTTAAAAAGTTCACATAATCGCCTTCTTTTAAATCAATTAATGATGTATCATCAACACCAAGTGTCAAAATAGCATAATCATCACTTAAAATTTTATGAATTTCGCCATCAGTTGTCGCTACATCTATCTTTTCAATATAGCCTCTAACTTCTTTTTTCTTGCATTTATTTTTTTGTACTTTTTTTATTTGAAAAACCTTATTACCTTTTTTCACTTTAAAATCTAGTTCTTTATTTTCTGAAAAATAAAAACCTGAATAAGCATTACTTCTATTAGATAATGTTTTCAATGAATTAGGAATTGCTATGTGTGTTCCATCACTCTTGTAAAAATAAAGTGTTCCATTTTTATTATCAGTAAAACTACCCTTTAAATTTAAATTGTAATCAGTATAATGTGTCATTGGAGCAATTTTAGCATGATTATTATAAACTCCAAATAGCATTGGATAAGAAACTGGAACATCATTTAAATCATAATTGTGGGCGGATTTTAAAACATATCCATCCTTTACAAAGGCATTTACACATGTTGCACCGAAGTAATCAGCATTGGTTACTGCCATTACTTTTTTATCTAAGTTATCTTTTTCATAGCTAATAGCTTGAGAAACAGGAGTTGACAAAGTTGCAAACTTACTTGTTAAATGGGTGTTTTGATAACTACCAGCAACAATATTAGCTTTATTTAAATCAACAAGCACATAGTAAGGTGTAACATGCTTAGCAGTAGTAGTATTTAAATCGTATGATGCTTTTACAAGTAAAACACCATCCCCTAATTCTTCACTTTCTTCTTTGTATGTATTTACATCAAAAGTTGTTGGTAAATAAGCTTCTAATGGCTTATATTCTTTTAGTTCAACCGGTTTACTATTATCAAAATCGAAATTTTCATGTTTGTCTTTGATTTCTTCGCTTGAAGAAGTATTTGCTGAATTATCTTCAAATGAATCCTGTCTGTTAGAATTGCATCCAGAAATTGATGCAATTAATGCTGTAATCAATACAAGTTTTATTCTTATATCCATAATTTGCCTCCAAAGCAAAAATACATTTTCGCAATAAAATTATAGCATAGCATAATATTTAATACAAAGTATTAATGCCAAAATGGCATTATATGGACATAAATTATAAATAATTGAGACACAAAACAAAAAGAACTTTTAAAGTTCTTTAGTCATTTCATATTTAACTTCATTTAATATACTAACTAATTCATCATAAGTAGAAATGCTAGTTAGTCTACTTCTTATTTTAGAACTATTTCTATAGTTTTTAATAAACCAACCAGCTTGTGAGCGTAATTCCTTTAAAGCAACATACTCACCCTTATAATTAATTAAATCCTTAGCGTAATCTAATAAAACATCGATTTTCTCGACATTATTCATATCTTTTAGTTCTTCATTTGTTTCTAAAAGATGATTTATTTGTGTGAAAATATATGGATTTCCATAGCTAGCTCTTCCAATCATAATAGCATCGCATTTGGTAAATTCAAGTATTTCTTTAGCTTGATGAGGCGTTTTTATATCACCATTTACAATTATTGGAAAGTTTGGGTGCAATTCCTTTACTTGCCTAATTATGTCATAATTTACAGTATTTGCGTATAAATCGCTTTTTGTTCTGCCATGTATTGCTAAAGCACTGGCACCTGCTTTGATTATCGCATCGGCCACTTCAAAAATATTTATAGAATTATGATCCCAACCAATTCTTGTTTTTATAGTTACTGGCTTTTTTACATTTTCAACTATTGTTTTTACTGTATTATATATTTTATCAACATCAAGCAAATATTTACTTCCTGCATTGCTTTTAAGGACCTTAGGAACAGGACAGCCCATATTTATATCGATTATATCGGCATTTGTTTGTGTATCAACCCATTTAGCAGCGTATAATAGTGTCTCGATATCGCCACCAAATATTTGAATAGCAACTGGATGCTCGCTTTCATCAATTAAGGCTAAATCTTTAGTTTTTTTGTCATTATAAAAAATTCCCTTGTCAGAAATCATTTCTGTAGTAACCATGCTTGCGCCATATTTTTTACACATTTTACGATAGGCAATGTTAGTAACACCAGCCATTGGTGCTAACACAACATTGCCTTTAATTTCAATATCTTTGATTTTATAAGACATTTTATTTTAATGGAATTAGTTTTTCTTTTCCACCCATGTATGGTTGTAATGATTTTGGAATATTAACTGAGCCATCCTCATTTAAATTGTTTTCAAGTAAAGCAATTAGCATACGAGGTGAAGCTACAACTGTATTATTTAATGTATGAGGCAAATATTTATTACCTTTTGCATCTTTAACACGAATTGATAAACGTCTTGCTTGAGCATCAGTTAAGTTAGAGCATGAACCAACCTCAAAGTATTTCTTTTGGCGTGGAGACCAAGCCTCAACATCAATTGAACGACATTTTAAATCGGCTAAATCACCAGAACAGCACTCTAATGTTCTAACTGGAATATCCATAGATCTAAATAATTCAACAGTATTCATATATAGCTTTTTAAACCATTCTCTTGATTCTTCTGGTTTACAAACTATAATCATTTCTTGTTTTTCAAATTGGTGAATACGATATACTCCTCTTTCTTCAATACCATGAGCTCCTTTTTCTTTTCTAAAGCATGGTGAGTATGAAGTTAAAACATATGGCAATTCTTTTTCATCAAGCATTTGATCAATGAACCTTCCAATCATTGAATGCTCACTTGTACCAATTAAATATAAATCTTCTCCTTCAATTTTATACATCATAGCATCCATTTCTTCAAATGACATAACACCTGTTACAACGTTACTACGAATCATAAATGGAGGGACTACATATGTAAATCCTTTATTAATCATAAAGTCTCTAGCATAAGTTAAAACAGCTGAATGTAATCTTGCAATGTCACCAGTTAAATAGTAAAAGCCATTACCAGCAACACGACGAGCTGCATCAATATCAATACCATTAAATCTTTCCATTATTTCAGTATGATATGGAATATCAAATGGTTTTAAAGCATTATCGCCAAACTTTTCAAGTTCTACATTATGAGTATCATCTTCACCAATTGGTACTTCAGGGTCAATAAAGTTAGGAATTTTCATCATTAAAGCTGTTCTTTGCTTAATTAATTCGTCTTCTTTATTTTCAAATTCTTTTAATTCTTCATCAATTTTAGCAATTTCAGCTTTTACTTCATTAGCCTTATCGATTTCTTTATTTTTAAAATAAATACCAATTTGCTTACTTAAGTCATTTTTACGACCTCTAAGCTCACTGCCTTTAGTTACATATTCACGGCATTGCTTATCAACAAGTAAAACCTCATCAACTATATGAAGCTTATTTTGTTGAAACTTTTTAATCATATTTTCTTTTACAGCATCAGGATTTTCTCTTAATATTGCTATATCAATCATTTTAATTTATCTCCTTGTTTTCACTGTTTTCTTCTACATTGTTAGTAGTTGAATTTTCTTGATTTGTAGTATTTTCTTCTTCATTTTCTTCTTCAATTGGATCAGTAACACATAAAGAAGAAACGATTTGATTTTCTGCAAGTTTAATAATTCTTACACCTAATGTATTTCTTCCAGAAACACTAACTTGCCTTAATGATGTTCTAATAATTATTCCAAGATTTGTAACAATTAAAACATCCTCATCGCCATTTACAGCCACAATCTTTGCTAAAGTGCCATTCTTTTCTGATGATTTAATAGTTAATACACCTTGGCCACCACGTTTAGTTAATCGGTAATCATCCATCTTAGACATCTTACCATATCCTTTAGTTGAAATAACTAAGATATATTGCCCTTCTAAAGATGTAGCAACACCTACAACCTCACCATCATTTACATTAATACCCTTTACACCAGATGCAGTTCTACCCATGCATCTTACATCTTCTTCATTAAATCTAACAACCTTACCGTTTGATGCTGCAATGAATATCTGTGCATTACCATCTGTTAATTTAACATCAATTAATTCGTCATCATCCTTTAAGTTAACAGCAATTTTACCATTTTGGTTAATTCTAACGAATTCTTTTAATAATACACGTTTAATAATACCCTTTTTAGTTACAAATGTTAAAGTATGATTATCAGTTAAATCATCAGCTTTATTATCAATTGAAATAATTGATCTTACTTTTTCATCATTATCCATTTTTAATAAGTTAATAGCAGGAATTCCTTTTGATGTTCTACTATATTCTGGGATTTGATGGCCTCTAATTCTATATACCTTTCCATAGTTTGTAAAGAATAATACATCTTCGTGAGTATTAGCCATAATGATTTTATCAACTACATCATCATCGTTAGTAGTCATACCTCTCATACCCTTACCGCCACGCTTTTGTGTTTTATAAGTATCATTTGAAACACGTTTTATATAACCATTAACAGTTAGAGTTATAATTATATCCTCTTGTGGAATTAAATCTTCATCATCAATGTTGAATTCACCATTAATAATTTCTGAACGACGTTTATCAGCGTATTTTGCTTTAATATCAAGCATTTCTTGTTTGATAACTTGGTAAATTTCGTTTTTATCTGCTAAGATTCGCTTAAAGTTATCGATTTCTTCTTGAAGTTCTTTACATTCAGTTTCAATTTTTTCTGTTTCAAGTGAATTTAATTTAGATAAAGTCATAGCAAGAACCGCTTTGGCTTGCTTGTCAGTTAAATTAAACTTTTCGCAAAGCTGAATAGCTGAATCATCATTATTTTTAGAGCCTTTAATTACTTGAACTACCTCATCAATATTAGCAAGAGCTATAATTAAGCCTTGTAAAATGTGAGCGCGTTCTTCATCTTTTGCTAAATCAAATCTAATTCTACGAGTTACAACATCAAATTGGTGATCCATATAATATTTTAACAAGCCTTTAATACCTAAGATTTTTGGCTCACCATTTACTAATACTAGATTGTTAATACCATAAGAGACTTGAAGTGATGTTAATTTAAATAATTGATTTAAAATAACTTCTGGTACTACATCCTTTCTCAATTCGATAACAACTCTTATATCTTCACCTGATGATTCATCTCTAATATCAGTTAAACCATCAATAATTTTATCTCTTGCAAGCTCACCAATTCTTTCAATCATTGTAGCTTTATTAACTCCATATGGGATTTCACTCACAATAATCCTATGCTTACCATTTGATTCAATTTTATCAATTGTTGTTTTAGAACGAATAACAATTGTTCCTTGTCCTGTTTCATAAGCTTTCACAATTCCAGATTTTCCCATAATATAAGCACCGGTAGGAAAATCAGGCCCTGGAATAATTTGAAGTAATTCACTTACAGTAATGTCGGGATTTTCATAAATAGCTAAAGTAGCATCAATTGCTTCAGCTAAATTATGCGGAGGAATGTTTGTTGCCATGCCTACAGCAATACCTGTAGCACCATTTACTAATACGTTAGGAAAACGTGAAGGTAAAGCTACTGGTTCTTCATCCTCACCATCATAGTTGGGAATAAAATTAACTGTATCTTTATGAATGTCTCTAACCATTTCCATAGCTATTTTTGACATTCTAGCTTCAGTATAACGCATAGCTGCAGCACCATCACCATCGATTGAGCCAAAGTTACCATGTCCATCAACTAATGGATAACGTGTTGAAAATCTTTGAGCTAAACGAACCATTGCTTCATAAATTGACGAGTCACCATGAGGGTGATATTTACCCATAACGTCTCCAACAATTCTAGCAGATTTTTTATGTGGTGTAGTTGAATAAATTCCAGCTTCACTCATTCCAAATAAAATACGTCTATGAACTGGCTTCATTCCATCTTTTACATCAGGAATTGCACGAGCAACGATTACTGACATTGCATACTCAAGGAATGATTTTTTTACTTTTTCAGATAAATTAGCAACTTCTATATTAGTTTTTCCATCTTCAGCCTTTTCAGCTTCAATGAATTCGTTTATTCTTTCCTTATCACTCATTTTATCCCTCCTATACATCTAAGTTTTCAACAAACTTAGCATTTTCTAAGATATAATTACGTCTTGGTTCAACCTTATCGCCCATTAGCATATCAAATACTCTATCAGCTTCAACAGCATCATCTAAAGATACTTGAATTAAAGTACGAGATTTTGGGTCCATTGTAGTTTCGCCAAGCTGTGACCAGTCCATTTCTCCTAAGCCTTTATATCTTTGAATGCTTGGCTTACCAACAACTCTTTTACGAATTTGTTCAAGTTCAGCATCATTATAAGCATATTCAACATTTTTACCCCAAGCCACTTTATATAGTGGTGGTTTTGCAATGAATACATGGCCTTGCTTAATTAATTCTGGCATGAATCTATAGAAGAATGTTAATAGTAACACTTGAATATGTGATCCATCAACATCGGCATCGGTCATGATTATTACTTTATGATATCTTAATTTTTCAATATTGAATTCATCATGTATTCCTGTACCTAAGGCTGTAATAATTGTTCCAATTTCAGCATTTTCAAATACACGATGTGGATTTGCTTTTTCAACGTTTAATATTTTACCTCTTAAAGGCAATATTGCTTGGTATTCACGAACTCTACCTTGCTTTGCACTACCACCGGCAGAATCACCCTCGACTATAAACATTTCACAAAGTGAAGCGTCCTTTGACGAGCAATCGGCAAGTTTTCCAGGTAGTGTTGAAAATTCAAGAGCGCCTTTTCTTCTTACTGTTTCACGAGCCTTTTTAGCAGCTAGTCTAGCATTACGAGCAAGTAATACTTTTTCTACAATCTTTTTAGCTTCATCTGGATGCTCTAAGAAAAATCTTTGTAATTGCTCACCAAACACATCACTAGCAATTTTTCTAACCTCGAAGTTACCTAAACGACCCTTCGTTTGTCCTTCATATTGAGGATCTGGATGTTTAATTGAAATGATGGCTGTCATTCCTTCTTCAAAGTCAGATTGTGTAAATCCCTCTTCGCCTTCTTTTATATCTTTATCGTATTTGTTTTCTGAAATATATTTTCTTAAAACACGTGCTAAAGCCAGTCTAAAGCCATCCTCATGTGTTCCACCATCATGAGTATTAATATTATTACAGAATGAATAAATATTTGATTGATAGCCTTCATTATACTGAACTACACATTCAAGCCACATAGTATCATTCTTACCATGAATTTCAACATTTTCACATTTTTGCTTTAAATGGATAATAGTTGGATGTATAGGAGTCCTATTAGTATTAATATATTTAATAAATTCTTCAAGACCAACATCATACAAAAATTCATCATGCTGATTTGTATTTTCTTTAACTTCTTCTTCATTTCTTAAATCAGCAACAGTCATCTTAATACCTTCATTTAAAAAGGCAAGTTCTCTCATTCTTTCCTTTAAGATGTTGTAATCATATACCTGTGTTTCTTCAAAAATTGTTGGATCAGCTTTAAACCTTACTGTTGTTCCAGTATCATTAATATCACAATTTGATACAATAGTTAATGGAGCTGTTGGATGTCCACCATTAACGAATTTCATATAATGAACTTCGCCTTCTCTTTTTACCCATACTTCTAGCCATTCACTTAAAGCGTTAACAACTGAAGCACCAACACCATGAAGGCCACCAGATACTTTGTACCCTCCTTCACCGCCAAATTTACCACCAGCATGTAATACTGTGTAAATTGTTTCAACTGTTGATACTTTTGTTTTTGGATGTATCCCAACTGGAATTCCTCTTCCATGGTCAACAACCTCAATAATATTTCCAGGTAAAATAGATAAATTTATCTCTTTTCCATATCCTGCTAAAGCTTCATCAATTGAGTTATCGATAATCTCCCATACTAAGTGATGTAACCCAGAGCTTGATGTAGTACCAATATACATACCTGGTCTTTTACGGACAGCTTCTAGTCCCTCTAAAACCTGAATATCGCTCTCGTTATAATGTCCTTGTGTTTTTAATTCTTCATTTTCAGTCATATTAATTTGAACTCCTTTCTTCAACTAAGCCTTCTTTTATTTTTATAACCTTTGTATTCAAAGGAATATTTGTTGAAATTATTTCTTGATAATTAGTGCAAGTTATAAAAACTTGCTCTTTTGTTAATAAGTATTTAAATACTCTTTCCTTTTTTATTAAATCTAGTTCACTAAATGCATCATCTAATATAATGATTGGTTCACTTTTATTAGCTTTATTTACAATTTCACCAACAGCTAATTTTATACATAATGATATTAACCTTTGCTGGCCTTGTGAGGCATACATATCAATCAGCATATCATCTAAATACACTTTAAAGTCATCCTTGTGAATGCCATTAATTGTATATTGCCTTTCTATATCCTTATTAATGGTGTCATTATATAATTTTAATGCTTTATTTAAGTATGCTTCTTTATCTAATTCGTTAATAAAAGAATTATAAATGATTTTTATTCTTTTATTTTCATTACTAACATTAAAATAAATATTTGTAGCAAACTCTTCTATTTTTTCAATTAGCCATTTGCGTCTTATATAAATAATATATGATGATTCAACAATTTTTTCATTTATTACATCTAAAAGATTGTAATCAATTTTCTTTTTTAGTAAATTGTTTCTTTCCTCTAAAATATCTTTAAATGCTATTAATTGCTTTATGTAGATTGGAAAAAGCATCGATAACTCTTTGTTTAAAAAATTTCTTCTTATACCAGGTGAGTCCTTAAATAAATAAACATCCTCTGGAGAAAAGCAAACGACATTTAAATTTCCAATATACTCGCTAATCTTATTTACTAATACATCATTTATATAAGCTGTTTTCCCACTTTTATTTAAAACTATCCTATAAGTATACTCCCCTTTACCTTTTATTACCTTTCCTATAACTATTGCCTCATCGCTTGTATTATTTATCATTTCTTTAAAATAAGATGTTCTAAAGGATGTAGCATTTGCAAGAGCATAAATGCTTTCAACGATGTTTGTTTTCCCTTGCCCATTATCTCCATAAAATATAATTATTGATTTATTAAAAGATAAGTTCAATTCTTTTATATTTCTAAAATTGATGAGGCTTATATTATTTAAATACATTAATTACTAATAATATATTCATTGTTATTAACAAGTATTTTATCACCAACTCGAAGCTTTCTTCCTCTTCTTTGCTCTAGTTCATTGTTAACATAAACCGATGTGGTCATTAAAAACACTTTTGCGTCTCCACCATTTGAAATTATGTTAGTGAATTTTAGAAATTGACCGAGAGTTATATACTCTGTTGTAATAACAATTTTCATAATAATACATCCCCTTTAGAAATCTATTTAATTATATCATTTTTAATATTTTTTTTCAATGCTCTTATTATATAATAATAAGAGGAAAAAAATGAAATACTTTGCTAGTATTTCACCTTTAATCATTATTTTTAATTATTAATTGCTTCATTAAAAGCACAATTATTATCCTTAATTTTACCTCTTATTGATAAAACTAAATAGTATATTCCATAAATTGTTAAAGCCGATAAAAAGAAAATAATTATTACTACAAAAGGATTAATTGCTTTAGGAATAAAGGAAAATACAGGATCTTTTAAGAAAAACCAGTTATAATCACTATTTATAGTTGAATATAACAAGTTTCCAAGTGTTGCCCATAAAGCAATTCCAATAATACATAATGCTTCCTTATATATTTTTTTAATATCTAGCTTTACATCCTTTAAAAGCAAAGATAAGCAGCCATAAATAAATACAAGTCCATGATATAAGAATAATTGAATTACGACATATGAAAAGGCTGCTTGTGATGAATTTAGAGCTGTTCCTGGATAGATTAGCCACATTAAAGGAGCTAAAATTGCTAAAACAGCAATTGGTGTTTTTATGGCATTACCATATTTTCCATATCTTGAATACATAATTAATATACTTAATACAGTACATATATGAAATGGAAATTTATCTAAAATTATTTCACCATTAACATCTATAGTGCCCTTATTATAAAATGGTTGCATAAAGAAATCAAAAAGATAGGTTATTAAAACTAATATAGCTATAGCTTTTATTAAATTATTTTTCTTTTCTTCATTTTTATTTTTAAACAAGATAGTAAGTAAAGCTACTGCTCCAAAAATTAAAACTAAATATATGATATGATGATAGGAAAACATCGATATTTTGCTAGTTTCATCTGCTTTATGATCTCCAAAAATCTTTAAAAATATTTCTCTCATTTTTCTTTCCCCTTTATTAGCAATCTTCCCATCCCTTACACATTAAAACAGCTTTATTCCATTTTGAAATATAATTATTTTTAATATTTTCGCTCATTTTAGGCTCAAATTTGGTATCAACAGCCCAAATTCGTTTTATTTCATCAACAGATGACCAAACATTTACCTTTAAACCAGCTAAAAAAGCGGCACCTAAAGCAGTGGTTTCCATAATTTTTGATTTTTTAACATTTAGTGAAGAAATATCGGCTTGGAATTGCATTAAAAAATTATTTCTAGATGCTCCTCCATCAACTTTTAAAGTGTCAATATCTAAATTAGTATCCTTTTGCATGGCAATGATTAAATCATTTGTTTGATACGCTATTGATTCAAGAGCAGCTCTTATAACATGATTTCTATTACTTCCTCTTGTTAAGCCAAAAATTGTACCTCTTGCATACATATCCCAATAAGGAGCTCCAAGCCCTGTAAAGGCTGGAACAATATATACACCGCCATTATCTTTTACCTTACAAGCAAAATATTCAGAATCAGCTGCGTCATATATGAATTTCATTTCATCTCTAATCCATTGAATAATAGCTCCTCCTACGAATACAGAGCCTTCTAAAGCATATTGAATGTTATCATCAATAGTTGCAGCAATTGTTGTAACTAATCCACTTTTTGATTGAATTAGCTCACTTCCAGTATTCATAAGTAAAAAGCAACCAGTTCCATAAGTGTTTTTAACATCGCCTGGATTAAAGCATGCTTGACCAAATAAGGCTGCTTGTTGATCTCCTGCAACGCCAGTTAAAGGAATTTCATAGCCGAACAATGAAATACTTCCAAAGTAATCACTTGATTTTTTTACCTCAGGGAGCATAGACATAGGAATTTCAAAATAATCACATAGCTTTTTATCCCATTTTAGTTTTTTAATATTAAATAACATTGTTCTAGAAGCATTTGTATAATCAGTTGCATGGACCTTGCCACCTGTTAGTTTCCAAATAAGCCATGTATCTACTGTACCAAACAATAAATCTCCATTTTTAGCTTTTTCTTTAGCTCCAGGCACATTATTTAAAATCCATTTTATCTTTGTGGCTGAAAAGTAAGCATCTAATACTAAACCTGTGTTTTCCTTTATATATTCTTCTAAATTATCCTTACGGACTTGTTCTACAATTTCAGCTGTTCTTCTACATTGCCACACAATAGCATTATAAATTGGCTTTCCCGTATTTTTATCCCAAACAATCGTCGTTTCACGTTGATTAGTAATACCAATTGCTTTAATATGATATGGTCTTATTCCACATCTTGCTACTGCTTCTGTTAAAACAGAATATTGGGAAGCATATATTTCCATTGGATCATGTTCAACCCAACCTGGTTGAGGATAAATTTGTGTAAATTCCTTTTGGACAATATCCTTAACATTAGCTTCATTATCAAAAATAACACAACGTGAAGAAGTTGTTCCTTGATCTAAAGCAATTACATAGCTTTTTTTATTTGTTTCTTCCATATTTTTTCACCCTACATATCCTTACATGCAATAATATCTACATCTGTTTTTAAAATGTTTTTCAAAATGACATCTCCTATATGTATTGGAGATGTAACTTCAACATCATCAAGTAACTTTATTACCTCAAACATTAATGATTTAGAAATGGCTTTACTAGTTTTTACTGGTAAACGCTTTAAAGATGCGTTTTTTATTTTTACAGTTGAAGTAATTACTCTTACAGGATTTGTTATTTCATTAATTCCATAAATAGCCCCTCTATTGCAAGAATTTCCATTTACCTTTAAAGCTTTTTCATCAACACTTAAATGACACCCACGTGGACAAACAATACAAATTAATTCCTTCATTTTATAAATCCTCCACTGATATTACAATTTCATCATTACATTTTTCTAATTGCTCTTTAGTTAGCTTTATGCTTTCCATTTCACTAGGCGCTAAATGTAGCTTAACTTCTTTTTTTATTAACTCATTATTACTTCTTATAGTTATTACTTTTTTATCCATAACTGTTCTTACTCTAAAAAAAATGTTTAATTTATCATCAACATTATTTATTCTAACCATTTGAGGAACTGTATAATTGACTAAATTACCATTTACTATATTAATTAATCTACCTTTATCTAATTTGTTATTTTTTAAATATTTAGCAGCAGAAGCACCAGATGAAGCTGCTTCAGCTGAAACATAATCCACTAAATCATGAACATGTAAAACATTGCCACAAGCAAATATTCCTTCAATGCTTGTTTCATTATTTTCAAAAACAATAGGTCCATTTGTTCTTTTATCAATTTTTATATTTGCTTCTTTTGATAATTCATTTTCTGGAATTAAACCAACTGATAATAATAATGTATCACATTCAAATTCAATTTCACTGCCTATTATTGGCTTTAATTTATCATCTACTTTAGATACGACCACCTTAGATACTCTACCATTTGTTGAAATAATATCTGTAACTGTATGTGATAAATAAAGCGGTATATTAAAATCATTTAAGCATTGGACAATATTTCTATTTAAGCCATTAGAATATGGCATTAATTCACAAACTGCTAAAACATCTGCTCCTTCAAGTGACATTCTTCTTGCCATAATTAATCCAATATCACCAGAGCCTAAAATAACAATCTTTTTTCCTACTAAATAGCCATCCATATTAACATATTTTTGAGCTGCACCAGCTGTAAAAATTCCAGCACATCTATCTCCTGGTATAAAAATTGCTCCTCTTGTTCTTTCTTTGCAGCCCATTGCTAATATAATAGCTTTAGCTTTGATTACTTGATAGCCATCATCCTTTGAAACATAATGAATTTCTTTATTAGCAGTTAAATGGATTACCATCGTATTTGATTTAACCTTAGCATTTGTTTCTTGAAGCATTTTTATATATCTATTAGCATATTCAGGACCAGTTAATTCTTCTTTAAAGCGAGATAAGCCAAATCCATTATGAATGCATTGATTTAATATTCCACCTAATTCATTATCTCTTTCAATAATTAATATATCATCAACACCTGACACATATGCTTCATAGGCAGCAGAAAGCCCAGCAGGTCCTCCACCAATAATTACTAAATCATAGCTATTCATCACTTTTTCCTCCTTTTGTATAAGCAAGGACTATATTACTACCTTCTATATCTTGTAAAACCTCACTAGCTTTAATATTTAATTCACGCTTTATAATATTTAAAATTTGTGGTCCACAAAAGCCCCCTTGGCATCTTCCCATTCCAGCATTAGTTCTTCTTTTAATGCCATCAATTGAATTAACTACAAATGGTCGATGCAAAGCATCTATTATTTCTCCTTCACTTACAGTTTCGCAACGGCAAATTATGTGGCCATAGCGAGGATCTTTCTTTATTTTAGAATTGATTTCTTCTTTACTCATATCCTTAAAATATTTAGGAAGAGGTTTTATAACAAAATTTTCTTTTTTATTTAATACTAAGCCAGAGTTTTCTAATAATGAAACAGCCTCTATTCCAAAAGCTAAACCACATGTTAAACCAGGTGATTTAATACCTGCAAAGTTAATAAAGCCTTTAACATAAGGGCTCTCTTCTATTACAAAATCATCATATTCATTAATAGTTGCTCTAACTCCTGAAAAATTACGAATGTTTTCTTTAAAAATAATATTAGGCACTGATAGACTTGCTGATTTTTTAACAAATTCTAAAGCGCTTGAAGTTGTTGATACATCTTCTTTACTTCTTATTGTTTTACTAGCGTTAGGTCCAACAATTAAATTGCCATGAACTGTTTTAGAAACTAAAACACCCTTTCCAAGTTCATTTGGAGTTTGGAAAATAACATGGCTTACTAATTCTCCTTGTGATTTATCAAGTAAATAATATTCCCCTTTTATTGGAACGATATTAAATGATTTGTCTTGTAAATTTAAATCATCTAAAGCCATTTTATAAATATCATCCGCAAATAAACCAGCTGCATTAATAATATAATTGGCTTTTATATTTTCTTTATTTGTAATTATTTCAAATTCATTATTCTTTTTATTTATTTCTACTACCCTAGTAGATAATTTTAATGTTACTCCATTTCTAATGGCATTTTCTGCAAGTGCTAAGCACATTTCCCAAGGCGAAACAATTCCAGCACTTTTAGCATATAAAGCAAAATTGATATTACTAGCAATATTAGGCTCCATTTTTTGTAGTTGTTCCTTTTCTATAATTTTTAAATCAGGAACATTATTTTTTATACCTCTATCATATAGTTCTTCTATTAGCTTTCTATCCTCAGCACTAGAGCCTATAACTAATGAGCCAATTTGTTTATAGTGTACATTTAAAAGAGGAGCTAATTCCTCATACATTTTATTACCTAAAACATTTAATTTTGCCATTAGTGTATTAGGCTTGGGATCATATCCTGCATGGATTATCCCAGAATTTGCTTTAGAAGTCATAGTTGCTACATCATTGTTCTTTTCAATTAAGCAAACATTAATATTGTATTTGCTTAATTCAAATGCGATTGCAGTACCAGTAATTCCAGCGCCAATAATTGCTACATCGTATTTCATTTTAAATCCTCCAGCAAAAATAATAAAATAATATATAATATACTATATATTATACTATTATCTGTAGTTAAAAGAAATAGCGATACGAGATAAAAAAATCTTACTTGCCAGTTAATTTTTCTCTTATTATTTTTAAAGCTTCTTTCATTACTTTATCATTATTATTTTGATAATCATTTATTGATAATTTGCATTCTATATCAGGCTTAAAGCCAATGTTAATAAACTCACTGCCATCTAATGATAAAGATTTTCTAGTGCATATTTTAAGGCACCCACCACTTTCTAAATCGTAACGGAGTTGCATTCCTGTTGAGCCATAAGTAGCTGTACCAATAGTAATTGCCTTAGTATAATATTTCATTATATTGACAAAATTTTCTGCTGCTGAAGCTGTTATGCAAGAACAAAGAATAGTAATTGGCCCAGTTAGCTTTTCAATTTTTCTATCAATATTTCGTATGTTTTCACTATGCTCAAAATATTTACGATGAGTAATATCATATACTTTTTTAAATTCTTCATTGTTTAAATACTTTTCATTAAATTCTTTTTCATCCATTTTATCTAATTCATATTCAATCCCGAATGCCTTATAAAGCCCAATATGAACTTGATAATATGAATTATCACATTTAAAGGAATTTCCAACAAAAAGTGAAGCTATGCAATCAGCATTATAACTACTACCACCACTATTGTTTCTTATATCGATAACATAGCCTTTTGCATTTTTTAACAATTCATAGTTATTGAAAATTTCCTTTTGTATTTCATTATTCATCATTGAATCAATAGTTATTATGGCAATATTATCATATGTTATTTGAATAATAAGTGATTTTGATGAAAATACACATTTCATTTCCTCACTTTTTAGTTCAATATTTGGATATTTCCAAGTAACGTCTCCTTTTGTTCTTAGTAAAGATACACAATACTCTTTATCATTATCTTCTAACACTAATTCAATAGCTTCATTTATTTTTCCATTTCTTAAAAAATTTATAGCATCATAGGAACAGCTATCTTCCTTTTCGTGATAAATATAAGGATAAATATTATCTTTTATATATTTTTTAATATCTATTCCATTGATTTTTTTAATAATACTAAACCGTTTAATTGGTTGATTTACAATTGTTTTAACATTTGTGATTACATAATTTCCATCAATATATTCAATACTAATTGGAAGCTTAGCGGAATATTCTTCAGATTGCATAATATAATCAGGAAAAGATATTGATGTATGACCATCCTTTAAAAGGGAAATAAACTTCATTAATTGTAAATAATAATCATATGTATTATTAGTTTTTAAAACAGCAGTTAAAGCTTTTTTATATTCCTCGTCCCAATTAAAATTTTTATCAAATTTATCCCAAAATGCAAAACTATACTCTGCTTCTTTATAAATTAAAGATAATTCATAAATTTTTAATTCGTTAGTTATGTTATTCATATAATGTACCTCATTAATTATTAATATAGCATATTTTAAACACAAAAAAAAGACCACCAATTTGATGATCTTAATTTAATAATTTATTAGTCTCCAATATATGGAAGAAGTGCCATTTGGCGTGCTCTTTTAATAGCAACAGCTAATAATCTTTGATATTTTGCACTAGTACCTGTTACACGGCGAGGAATAATCTTACCGTTAGCTGATACGAATTTCTTTAATAATTCTACATCTTTATAGTCAATGTATTTAATATTATGTTGTGTAAAATAACAAACTTTTTTTCTTCTTTGTTGTTTTTTATACATTCTTATTCAATCCTTTCCTTAAAATGGTAAGTCATCATCAGAATATGATAATGCATTATTATCTTCTGAATCATTCATAGAAAAGCCATTTGAATCATCATTAACTACATTGTTATTATCACGTGGTGATAGGTTTTCTACACGATCAACAATAACCTCTGTAACGTATGCTTTTGTTCCATCTTTTCTATCATAACTTCTTGTTTGTATACGACCTTCGACTGCAACTAGAGATCCTTTTTTACAATATGTAGAAACAAATTTAGCCGAATTATTCCAAGCTACGCAACTAATAAAGCTAGCCTGATTAGCAGCATTATTATTTTGATCCTTTGAATAATTATTATCAACAGCAATAGTAAAAGATGCGACATTAGCACCTGATGCTGTAGCTCTTAATTCTACATCTCTAGTAAGTCTTCCAGTAAGTACAACTCTGTTAATTGACATGATTATTTATCCTCCTTTGTGGGATTATAAAGTTATAACCATTTCACGTAATACATTTGTATCAATTTTGCACAAACGTTTGAATTCTTTAACACCATTATCATCTTTCGCTTCAACAGATACAACTACATAATATCCGTTAGTTTGGAAGTTGATTGGATATGCTAATTCACGAAGACCCCAATCCTTTTCGTTTACTTCGATTGTGTCACCATTTGAAGTTAAAGTAGCATGTAATTTTTCTTGTAAAGCAACTCTTTCTTCTTCTGTTAAACTAGCGTTAAGAATGTACATGATTTCATATTTTCTCATTCTTACACCTCCCTTTGGACTTTTGGCTATAGTTCTTCTATAGCAGAGAATACCGAATGTATTATAGCAAAATTTTAAGAATATGTAAATATTAATTATAAATAATTAATGTGATAATAGTTAAAATATTATCCCTCTATAACTAATATACAATTTTTATTTTATTTTTTCCTTTTAAATTTATCTTTTTTTCAAATTTCCATACATTGATTGATATGTATGAATGCTAACACTATCATTTATATACTGATTTAATTCTTCATAAGCACATTTACATATATTAGGATTAAAATGTGTTAAATAAATATCTGTTAATTTTGTAGTTAATTCTTCTTTGTATTTACTTAAAAATTCTCTAATGGGCGCACATATTTTAAACACCCAAATTGCTGAAACAATTATTACATTGTCATATTTGCTTAAATCATACTTATCACTTAAAGGCATTTTCCAAGAATGCATTCCAAATCTACCACACCACCAAAAGCCTAGTGTGTTTTTTGTTAATTCCTTAGTTTTTATTTCCAAAACAGCATAATTATTAGCATTTGCTATCTCATAAGCTAATTTTCTACTATAACCCATTCTTGAAAAGTATACTATGACTGTTTTACTATTTTTATTAATTTGTTTATAATCAAGCTCATTAAAATAAAATATAGTTTGCTTATAAAATACAAAGGAAATAAAGCCAACAATAAATTGTATTAACCCTAATATAAAAAATAAAATATCCATAAAATTCGCCGGAAATATATAAAATTGTATACATATCCATAGCATTAATGTTATTCCAAAAATAAAACCTAATATATAACCAATTTTCTTGTTTCTAAATATTAAAATTGAGGCAATTAAATTGCTGATTCCATTTACAATAATTAACGAAATCCCTGGAAAAATAAAATCTTGAAATAAGTATTTGTCAAATGGTAATACCTTAAAATAAGATAGCATTAAGTCCATATGTAATGCCTTGCCTGATGGGTCAATTAGCATTGCAATACTACCGAAAAAAGCACCAATTGATATAAATAATGTTAAAAATAATAATATCATTTTTGCCACTTTTAATCTCTTTTTTTTGCTACATTCATCCATAAAAATCACCTCTTTATTTTCAAAAATTTTTTTATAAATCCTTTAATTGAGGAAATGCATCTTTCTTCATTAAATATTGGATCATTTAAAACTGTTAATAAAACAAGCTCATGGGCATATAAACAATATAATTGAGCAAATTCCTCTAAATTAACTATTTCAATATTTTTTACTTCTTGTATGCTACTAAATAATTTATTTGTTGCTTTTAGCATTGTATGAGTTTCATCTAAATAAATATTTTTAGCAATTTCATCAATAAATTTTTCTGATTCAACTATCATAAAAACCTTTTTCATTTTATCATCTTTACATAATAACAAATAATTTTTAAATGAGGCGATAACTATTTCTTCAATGTCTAATGAAAAATCAATTGGTAAAACGTTAATTTTTCTATTTCTAAATGTACTATACATTTCCTTTACCATTTCATGCTTATAACATTATACCTACCAATCGGTAGATAGTAAAAAAAAATAAAATGGAGTTTTAAATTCTCCACTTTAAATCAATTTTGTTAAAAAACAAATAGCTGTTTTTTTAGAGTTTTCAATAATTACCTCAGAAAATACTGGTACACATGATAAATCATGCCCAGATACTACTAAAAAGCTTCTAGCAATTGCTAGTGACTTTACAGTTTGATTAATACTTCCTGCTCCTATTGCTTGGATTTTTAGCTCGTTTTGTTCTTTTAAGATATTGGCAATTGCACCCGCTACCAAATTAGGATTTGACGTTGTTTTTACCTTTAATAGTTCTATCATATAAGTTCCTCCATGGTAAATAATATGACCATTAGGAGATGTTTATTACTTTTATTTAAAAAGGTGCAAATGTAGTGCACTGAAAAAGTTGGACTAATATAATTATTGTACTTGAATGAAGGACTGTTGTCTATACTCTATAGG
>CAKPXF010000023.1 GCA_934201705.1 uncultured Bacilli bacterium
TAACTAGTGAATTTACTTATGATGGAGCTTTAGCTATTACAACTGGTTTAGATGTTGGTAGTAATACAAATGTAAATAATATTTCTTATACTGGTGGAGAAACTGGTAAAACAATTAGTATTAGAACTAATGGTGGTAAATTAGTAGTTAACGGACCAAAAGATACAATTAATCACTATGGTGCTGCTGATTATACAAATATTGTTGCAGTTTATGGTGAATCATACCATGAATTTGGAGTATCTGCTTATGCTAGAATTGTTAGTGGTCACTTTGTTGCTGAAAATACTGCTAAAGTAGTTAACTTAAATGTTGCAAGTAGTGATGTTAAAATTACAGAAAATACTGGAGCAAAAGTTAATGAATATTCAAAAGATAGTTCTGATGTTGTAGTTAAAGTTAACAATGCTGAAAAAGCTGTTGATAAAGTATTAAATGAATCTAAATTTGAAAATGAATCTAAAAATAGTTCAGTAGTAGCAGAAGGTGGATTTGTAGAAGTTAATGGCACAAATTTCAATAGTTTACAATTTGCATTTGATTTTGCAAGTAATAATGATACTATTGTTGTTAAAGAAGATATTGATTTAGATTGTACTGTTTCATTAAACAAGGATA
The DNA here is from genome assembly GCA_934201705.1 of uncultured Bacilli bacterium. Lineage (GTDB taxonomy): Bacteria > Bacillota_I > Bacilli_A > RFN20 > CAG-631 > CAKPXW01. The sequence continues at coordinate 619 of CAKPXF010000023.1, forward strand.
TTTCTGTAACCTTAAATATGAATGGTAAAACATTAAAAAATACTGCAGATTTATGGGATCAACCAACTAAAAATGATTGTAACTGGAGTTTACTAAGTGTTAAAAATGGTAATTTAACAATTACTGGCAATGGAAACTTCTTAGCGAAAGCAAACGATTGTTTTGCAATTGATGTTCAAAATGGGGCACAATGCACAATTGAAAGTGGAACTATTAATGGAAATGTTCATGCAGTTTATGTATTACAAGGTAAATTGTTCGTTAAAGGTGGAACTTATTCAATTCAACAAAAATATTCTAATGATAATAAAGCAGATGAATTTGTTTTAAATTGTTATGATGCAAATTATAAAAATGGCACAGCAAAGATTGTTGTAACAGGAGGAACTTTCCATAATTTTAATCCTAGTAATTGCCAAGCTGAAGGTGCTAATACTAATTTTGTTGCTGAAGGATACAAAGCCATTGAATCAAAACCTAATACTACCCCTGAAGATGATCCTACAAGATATTATACTGTATCTAAAAAATAATATTTAATTATTAGATTTTAGAGCCATGTTGTTTTATACAATGTGGCTTTTCTTATTCTTTTCATAGCAATTATCTATATTTTATAGTAAAATATAGCTTGGAAAGGAATTAAAAAATAGTAAAGGTATTAATCATGAAATTTATTGACACTATTAAAAAAAATGTTTATAGAAAAGTATATTTTTACGAAAAATATGAGAAAATTATTAATAATCCAAGAGAGTATGAAAAAATAACTACCAAGAAAATATTTGAAGAAGTAATTGAATATTATTCTTCAAATATTAATAATGTTATTTCAATTTGCACATTAAAGGAATTAAAGTTTTTAAAACTTTTGCTCGAAAATGACAATAACTTACTTTCATCTAATGAATATAAATTTGAAATATCGGAACTTGAATCAAAATTAATTCTTTATGTTGATATTTTTAATGATAATATTTGTATATATGAAGAACTAATAGAAACTATTGAAAAAGTTTTAGATAGTTATGATGAAAATGAATTGGAAGAAAATGAAAAAATTGTAATACCGGTTTTAGGTTTTTTAAAGGTTGTTTTTGGTATTCATATAGATGATTTTCCTTTAGCTTTAATTAATAAAGTTGGATTTGAATCCACAACATCTTTTATTAATTATTTAAAAGGAAATAAGCTATTTAATTTTTATTGTATTTATCATAAAAAATTAATGATAAGTAAGTCAAGGGATTATTCTATTGCCAACACTTTTATTAAAAGAAAAAAATTAGTAAAATACCCTTTTCCAACAAATTATGATTTAAAAAAATATGAAAATATTTTTTATTATGATTTTGATATAGATAACCCTATAGTAAAAGATGCATTAAATAAGCTTAAAAACTTCTTTACTAATACTACAAAAGAATATTTTATAGATTTAGTTGCTTGTAATTTTGTAGAACATGATTTAATTAAAAAATATATAAGTGTTATTGGCGAATATTATGAAAAAAAAGTGTTAGAATATAAAGATGTTTTAATAACTCTTTCGAATGAAATGCCATCTGCAGAATTAAATGGTTTTTCAACAAATGAATATAAAAAACTTGTTGATTTAAATAGCGAAGATAGACATACATATAATTTAAAATCTAATCTATCAAAGAAAGATGTTAATTCATTTTACAAGGTAATGTATGCATTTATTGATTATACAAATAAAAGATACAAAGTTAATCCAAAAATTAACACCAATAATAATAATTTAAATAATGCAACATATGAAGATGTTTTAAAGCTTTTAGATTTATTGTGGGGTAATATTGATCTATTATCTTTTGAATTAACTAAAGCAAATAAGTACAACCTTAATGATGAAGAATTAAAAATAGCAAAAGATTTTGTAAAAAGTAAAAAGAATAAATATATTGTAGCAAAATTTGAAGAAGATGGTACTATCTTTGCAGATGATAAATACCTTTATAAGGTAAAAGGACTAATTGAGCCAATTCAAAATGTTATTGGTACAGAACCACCTATATTTGTAGATGCAACGTTACTTGAGTTCAAAGGTCAAATAATTTATGATGGCTTTATTATTCCATATGGCATTTCTATTGGAAAGAATATAAAAAGTATGTTAAATAATGAATTAAAAAATACAAAAATAATTAATTCATTTAATGAAATAGCAAGGAGCGACAAAAAATGGTTAAAGTAACAAATAGTATTTACAATGTAGGGGTAAACGATACAACAATCGATTTATTTGAAGGGCAATATAATGTTAATAATAAAATGTCTTATAATTCTTATGTTATAATGGATGAAAAAATTGCTATATTAGACACAGTTGATAAGAATTATTTTAATGAATGGTTCAATAACATTCAAGAAGTTTTAGGTGATAAAAAGCCAACATATTTAATTGTTTCTCATATGGAAATGGATCATGCTGCTAATATTATTAAATTAATTGAAAAATATAATAATATGATAATTGTTGGAAATGTAAAGACTTTTAATATGATTAAACAATTCTTTAACATTGAGATAACAAACAAATTAGTTGTTAAGGAAAATGATACTTTAAGCTTAGGTAAGCACACATTATCGTTTATCTTTGCTCCATTTGTTCATTGGCCTGAGGTTATGTTTACATATGATATGCAAGACAAAGTCTTATTTTCAGCTGATGCATTTGGAAGATTTGGCTTATACGAAGATACTTCGAATTATTTAAATGAAGCTAGAAGATATTATATTGGCATTGTTGGAAAATATGGTATGCAAGTACAAAGTGTTTTAAAGAAGGCTAGTGCTTTAGATATTAAAATAATAGCTCCACTTCATGGAAACATACTAACAGAAAACTTGTCTTATTATATTAATAAATATGATATTTGGTCAAAATATGAAGTTGAAGAAGAAGGTGTATTAATTGCTTATTGTTCAGTATATGGTAATACTAAAGATGCAGCTTTAAAACTTCATGATGAATTAATAAAAAGAAGTTATAAGAATGTTGTTTGCTATGATTTAGCAAGGAGTGATATGAGTGAAGTAATTTCATTAGCCTTTAAATATTCAAAGCTAGTTTTAGCATCAATTACTTATAACAATACTGTTTTTCCATTTATGAATACTTTTATAGAAGGATTAATTGAAAGAAATTATCAAAATAGGAAAGTGGCATTTATTGAAAATGGTTCATGGGCACCAATTTCTTTAAAAGTCATGAAGGATAAAATGTCTTCATTGAAAAATATTACCTTCTTAAATAATAATGTTAAAATTTTATCTGCTTTAAATGATAGTTCATTAAAGCAAATTAATGATTTAGCTGATGAATTAATAAATCAATAGAAGAAATGTTAATTACTTTTCTTCTTTTTGTTTATATTTTAGTAATTATCTTTATAAGTAGAATTATTAATTTGTATGATAATAAAAGTTACCTAAAACCGAATGAATCTTCAAAATTAATTATATTGACTTTCAATAACTGTTATCTAGAAGGCCAAGCATTTATTAAATTTACTAATAAATTAAATAGTGGATTTAAAACTAATGAAAGTAAGTAACTAAATTAAAACACCATTTTAATAGACAAAATTGTTCAATTTAATAGTTATTATGGATAATTTTATTAAATTTAATTGATATATTATTTTTTTCGACAAATTTCTTACTTTTACATAAGTATAATATTACTTAGAAAAAGGAAGAAATTTTAAAATGAAGGAAAAAAGAAATAAAAGTGTTATTTGTATTTGCTTTATTTGTATGCTATTTGTTGCTTTATCAATTGGTATTGTTATAAAGAAAACTAATTGCTTAAGCTTAAATGCCAATAATAATATTAAAAAAGAAATAAATGTTAGTGAAAATAGTTTAATAGATAAATTTAATTTTAATATTAATAGGATAGTTGATGATTATAAAAATAATTACAATAATTTTAAGAAGAATTTTTTAAATGAACTTGAAAAAAGTAACATTAATCCATTAAGAAATGATTCAAACAAAGATAAAATAATTATTGTAAAAAAGGTTTTAGTTAGTACTACGTTTACTTTAAAGGCTGCATTTTTATATGTTGATCTTTGCTTAAAGGAAAAATTAAAAACAAAGCATAATAATTGCACTTACGAAATAGTTAATAATATTTATGATATTAAAGAAATTAAAAAAGATTAATTAAAATTAAATATTGAATAGTTTCGAAGCATAATAATGTGCTTCTTTTTTGCTTTTAAAAAATAACATTTTTTATATAATTTGTGCATTAATTTTTTGTTACTATATACAAAGTATATAGTAAATTTATAATGAATTTTTAATAAAAATTTTACATTTAAATTGTAGTTTATGACAAGTTGTTGAAATTATGCAGGGGGGGGGGTATACTAAATCTCGTTAAAAATTAATGAATTATAAATTTATAATTTATTAGTTTAAAAGAAAGGAAAATAAATAGAATTATGAAAAAGAAAATTAAAAAGGCTTTTACATTAGTCGAACTATTAGTTGTAATTGCAATACTTGCTATCTTAGCAACAGTATCAATTGTTGGTTATAATAGTTTTACTAAGAAAGCTAAAGTATCTAATGATACAGCACTAGTATCACAATTAAATACTTTATTAAAGGCAGATTCAATGGTAAATGGAGATGCTAAAACTCCAACAGATGCTTTAAAGATTACAAGTGAAGCTGGATATGATGTCGAAAAGCTAACTCCAACAACTAATGATTATGAAATCATATGGAACCAAGCAGTTAACCAATTTGCCTTACTTGATGAACATGATAGTGTTGTATATGGTGAAAAGAGTTCTGAAGAATATAAAAACTGGAAGTTTGTTAGTGAATATAATGCAAATAGTACATATTCAATGTATTTAAAGAATAATACTTCTACAAAATCAATTGATAATTTAAATGTAGGATTAGATGTTGGAACAAATATAAATATTACTGAAGTTAACTATACAAATAGTGAAGCTAAAGATGATGTAGTAATTCGTACAAATGGTGGAACATTAACAATTAATGGTGAAAGAGATACAGTAAGCCACTATGGTAATGCAATAACTGTTGATGTACAAGCAGTAGCTAATAATTCATATCATGAGTATGGTGAAGTATTAGGAAATATTGAAATTACTAAAGGAAGAGTGGCTTTAGAAAAAGAATCTAAGGTAAGTACTATTTTAGTAAACTCAAAAGCTGCAAATGATGTAAAGGTTGATGTTGTAGCAGGTGCTAGTGTTGGAAGTGTAGCTCCAACAACAGAAGCAGCAAAAAGTGATATTAAGGCTTCATCTACAATTCCTACTGATTCAATGGTAGAAGAAGTTGTTGATACTACAAAGACTAGTTTATTTGCTGGTGGTTTAGGAACTGAAAAGAGTCCTTATTTAATTTCTAATGCTGAAGAATTTAAAAGCATTTCAGAATTTAGTATGATGATGCAAAATGGATCAGCATTTTATTACAAACTTATTAATAACATAGATTTATCTACAAGTAAAATTAACGATAAATATATGTGCCAATACTTTTGCGGTACACTTGATGGTAATAACAATAATTTAATTCTAAATGATTCAATTGATGGTGTTTTCGGTGATGCAACAAATATTGCTGTATTTAAGAATTTGAATATAAAATTACATAGTAACCCTGTTAAATTGTGTGCTGGGAGTAATTATAAAACTGGTGCAAAAATTATTCTAAATAATGTATCAATTGATTCTTTAAATGCTAATGAATCTATTAATATTGGACAAAATGTTGGCATATTTTTTAATAGAATTGGTTTTGACGAAATTTCTCAAAAATGGTGTGATAATCATCGTACAAATCTTAAAATAGAAAATTGTAGTTCTTCAGTTAATATAATTGGTGAAAGTTATAATGCGGTTTTTGTTGGCGGAATGTTAAATAATGCTGATGTTATTGTTATGGACTCGATTTATAGTGGTCAATATTATGGAGAACAAATCAATTTAGTTTATGGAAATACTTGCTCTGATAATTCATGGGATTCTTATGTTAATAGTACTATGACAATTAAAAATGTAAAAAATACTGGTGCAATGTATGGAACAAAACGAGCTGCTCTTATTGCTGGAGGCGCTTCAAATGATGAAGCAAACAAACACACAACAATTGAAAATTGTGATCTTGGAACAACAAGGGAACTTTCTGATTCATCATTAGGAATAAAAATTGAAAACAATTCTGTAGTTATTAATAAAGCAACTTCTTCAACTTCATATTATGTTTTAACATTTGTTGGTGGAGGAAGAAGAACTGGCGAATATACAATAAATTCTTCATATCGTTTTAGTATAAGACTTGAAAATTTAAATTTTGGAAATGAAAATACATATGAAACATCGTATAAAATTGGTAAAATGGTTACTATTGAACAATACATGCAGATTGATAGTAACTCAAAATTTGAAATAGGAACAGGTAATAAATTGGAAAATGAAAAAGATGCAGAATATTGGATAAAAGAATTTAATGGAGAGGTATATTATGTCTTTTCATTTAAAGATTCATATTATCATTTTGAAAGTTCTAATAATGTTGCTGGACCTGCACTAATTAATCAAGTTTTAGTAACAATTTATGATGCTAGTGATAAACCAATTGCGCAAAAATCATGCAATAAATAACTTATAATTTCTTTGACTGCAAATATACAAGCTAATAATTATGTAATGTTTGCAGTCTTTTTTTATTTAATTTTTGTCATCTAAAAATTTCATCAAAAAATATATTTCTGTTGATTAATTGGCTCTTTTTGCTGAAAGTGTTGCTGTGTGTCCCAATTTTGGTATAGGCAAAATTATATAATCTCTATAGGGATGTGAAATACTAATGCAAAAAGAACTATATGAACTTGTAAATAAGTTGACAAAAGAAGAAATAACTGAATTACTTAATTACTTAAAAAGAAGATTACAAATATTAACAAATAATAATGATGATCTTTTTTGTCCAAAATGTGGTAGCGATAAATTTAAAAAATTTGGATTTAAATGTAACAATCAAAGATATAGATGCAAATGTGATAAAACATTTGTTGCAACAATTAATACTTTATTTTATTGTAGTAAGCTAACAAAAGAAAGTATTAATAAATTTATTAATTATGAATGGTTAGGACTTACACTAAATGAAATATCTTTTTATACAAAATTAAATGTTAAAACATGTTTTAGATTAAGGCACAAATTATATGCTTTATGTGAAAAATATGTTGATGGAATTAAGTTAGAAGGTAAAGTTGAAATTGAAGCAGCTTATACAAGTATCAATCTAAAAGGCACAAAAGCCAAAAACACGCCTAGAAAATCAAGTAAAAGAGGTGGAATCACTCACTTTCAAGGTGGAATAAATAAAAGTACAGTTCGCATTATTGTTGGTGCGGATGATAAACATAACTACTTTATGAAAATTGCTGGTTTAGGATCTGAATCATTTGAAAAATACAAATTATTTACTGACAAATTTAAAGAGACAAAACTATTAATTTCAGATAGTAAAACTTCTATTAAAATGTTTGCAAATCATATAGGGGCTGAAAGTGAAATGATAAAAGCATCAAATACAAGAGACATATATACAACAAATAATGGAAATAATATCCAAAAAGTAAATGAATTTTGCAAATGTATAAGTGATATAAAACATAAATATCATGGTGTTTCAATAAGACATTTAAATGGATATATAGCTTTTCAAACTATTAAGAAACTATTCTTATGCAAGTATAAATGTAAACGTGATGAAATCCATGAAAGAGTAAAGGTACCTACAGATAATGAAGTATGTAAAATTCCACTTCCAATTAACTTGAAAGATGCATATTGGTCCTTAAACTATGGTATTTTCAAACACTAGCAACACTTTCAGCAAAAAGAGCCCATTTTTTTACATTTAAATAACTACTTTTGACAAGTACTTGAAATTGTACCGGGGGGGGTATAATAGATTCGCTTAAAAGTAGTAATTGTTATAAATTAATAATAAATTGTTCCTTTTAAGTAATAAATAGAAAGGAAAATAAATAAAATTATGAGAAAGAAAATTAAAAAAGCTTTTACATTAGTTGAACTATTAGTTGTAATTGCAATTCTAGCAATTTTAGCAACAGTATCAATTGTTGGTTATAATAGTTTTACTAAGAAAGCTAAAGTATCTAATGATACAGCTTTAGTATCACAATTAAATACTTTATTAAAGGCTGATTCAATGGTAAATGGAGATGCTAAAACTCCAACAGATGCTTTAAAGATTACAAGTGAAGCAGGATATGATGTTGAAAAACTAACTCCAACAGCTACTGATTATGATATCATTTGGAATCAAAAAACAAATCAATTTGCTTTACTTGATGAAAAAGGTACTGCAGTATATGGAGAAAAGAGTACTGAAGAATATAAAAACTGGAAGTTTGTTAGCGAATATAATACTGCAACAGATTATTCAGTATATTTAAAAGGGACAAGCATTGATTCTATTCCAGCAGAAATTCATGCTGGTATCGATGTAGGTAATAACACAAATATCACTTTAGTTAACTATACAAATACTGATAGTAAAGATGATGTAAGAATTAGAACAAATGGTGGTTCATTAAATGTTAACGCTTCTAAAGATGTAGTATGGCATTATGGTGTTGTAAATAGTGTAATGATTAAGGCAATTGAAAATGAATCATACCATGAAAGTGGAACTGTTTCAGGAAATATTGAAATAGAATCTGGACACTTAGCTATAGAAAGTACAGCAAGTGTATCTACAATTATTGCTAAACCAACAAGTACAGTAAAAGTAACTGTAACTAAAGAAGAAAATGTAGGAACAATTGTAACAACTGATACAGCAAAGACTACATTAAACGTTCCTGAAAGTTTAAAAACATCAACAAATATTTCTGAAGATAAATTAAAAGAAATTAGTAATTTTGCTGGTGGATTTGGAACTGAAAGAAGTCCATATTTAATTTCAACAGCTGAAGAATTTGTTAATATTGGAAAATATAGCGATGAAATGAAAAATGGTACATCATATAATTTTAAGTTGATTGCCGATATTGATTTGAATTCATATAATAGTTTTAACAAATTTGGTGCAAATGATAATTTAGCAATTTCAGGCTATTTTAAAGGAACATTAGTAGGTACTAAAGATGACGGAAGTAATTATAAAGTTGTTGCAAATGATTTATTAGATTTTATTTTTATAAATTCATATTCACAGTCACTATTTAAAGACATTGATTATTATTTTATGAATAAATTAGTAATCTTATGCCCAGGCCAAAGTGGAAATACTACAACTGTTTTTGATAATGTGGACTTATATACAGTTGATCCTAGTACAAATATTTCTTTAATTACTAACCAAGGTTTATATACTGCATGGATTGCAAATGATTTTTATAACGATGGTTGGTCAGGAAATAATGATGTTACAATAAAAAATGCAGATGTTTATGTAAATATAGTTGGAAAAAGTTACAACGCAGTATTCTTTGGCGGATCACCATACTATGGTGGTAGCGGAAATGTCTTGGATTCTAGATATTATGGTAATTACTATGGCGAATGCGTTAATTTAGTTTTAGGTAATACTTCTAACCAATATGTATATAGTATCAATGTTACTAATGTTGAAAATAAAGGAACATTAGCTTCTACAAAAGGTACTCCAATGGTTGCTGGTGGTAATTATAGTACGGGAACACAAGAATGCAAATATTCAAAATTAAGCAATGTTAATTTAGGAGTAAGAAGATTTCTTTCTGATAGCACTCTTGCAATTAACAATTCTAATAATGGATTGTTAATTAATGAAGCTTCATCAAGTTCTACTTCTTATTATAATTTAACATTTATTGGTGGAACACGTTTAATATCTGAAAATAGTGAAAATTCAACATATACATTTGCAATTAGAATTGAAAAAAATCAATTTGAGAATGGTAAGTACCAAACAATGTTTAAAGATGGTAAATTAGCGACTGTAGAACAGTACAAGAAATTTGTTGATGCAAATGCAACATTTGATACTTCAAAATCATATAAGCTTTGTAGTGAAGACAATGTTGAATTTTGGTGCGTTGAATATAATGAAATTAACTACTATGTATTTAATTTCAATGATAATAACTATAAATATTTTATTACAAAACCAAATGGAATACTTACATCATCAATTGTTGAACTTAATAGTGCTATGATAACTGCATATGATGAAGAAGGTTTACCAATTGCACAAGAAAGTATTGAGTTAAGATAATATAAAGAATATATTTTAAAATCCAAGAGTGTATAAGTATAATTTTCTTATACACTTTTTTAATAAATTTATAGTCATTTTTTATTGTTGGAAAAAGCGAAATATAGTATAATTTTTATATAAGGCGTATAACTGGAGATGAATATTATGATAAATGATGAAATGTATTTGAACTTTGAAAACCTTTATAAGGATTATGAAAGAATTGTAAAAAATCCTCAACCTAGACTATTGTTAACTATGGATAAAATGTATGAAGAAATATTAGAAGAATATAGTGATACAAATAATATTATTTCAATTTGTTCATTTGATGAGTTAATATGTTTAAAAGATTGTACATCAAAAGATTATAAGCTTCCAAGTACTGATATCGAATTTTTACTTGAAAATAAACATTTATTGAGAACTTATCCAAATGTTAATATGAATAATAAAATCTGTGAATTAATTAATATTGCTTTAAAATCTATTGATGATAAGCAAATAAAGCATAATGATAAAATTAATTATTTTATTTTAGGCTATATAAGAGTTATGGGAATATTATCTATTAACGAAGTAACTACATTGCTAGTTAAGGAAAAATACTTTGATAATGAAGAACTAGCATTAACCTACATTAAAAACAATAAATTTTTTAATTATTATGCTAAGTTTGAAAATGATAATATAAGATGGCGAGATTATGAAAATTATGCTATTGAAGAATTAATAGAAAATAAAAAAGATGTTGAACATTTTTGCCTTAATGAAATAGATGAGCCATTATATTCAAGAATCTTTGAAAAAGGATTTGATTATAAAAATCCATACATTAAAACTATGCTTGATGAATTAAATAAATATCCAACATTATTTGCATTATTAAATAAAAATCTTAATAATTGTATTTTGACAGGTAGTGATAGAAGTATTATTTTAAAAGAATTAAAGAAGTTTGATCAATTAGTAAAAATTGATAATATTGTTAAACTCAATTCAATTATCTTAGAAGCAATTGATAATTCTCCATCTGGCTATTTATTTGGTTTAACTCCAGCAGAATATGAAATTAAATTAAAAGGTTTATGTTAACTAAAAAAGTCTTATTGCTAAGTGAATTTCTTAGTAATAAGACTTTTTAGCTACTAGGAATTTATTTTTTCAATAATTCATGAATCCCTTTATATAAACAAATTATTGCTCCAATAATCATTACAACACACGTTACATATAAAAATGGTAATGCAACAAATAAATCCTTTGTTGATGCCATTTCAACATTTACTGTTTTAGGTAATAATAAACATAGAATAGTTGCTATTAATAATAATGCTCCACTAATAAGATATGTATATTTCTTTAATACTTTTTTAAGTAGTATAGTTACCACTACGATAACTAATAACAAAATAATCAAAAACCCTAAAAAGTTAAAATTAAGAATAGCATAACCATTATCCTTAAAGCCAAATATCATTTTGTAAACATTAGATTTATAGCTTAATTCATTATGATACTTAAAGGCACCACTTGGTATAAAAAACAAAATAAAACTTAACAAAATAATTCCTAATACAATAACATCAAAATACTTTTTTATTGCTTTCATAATTGCCTCCGTTTATTTATTAATATTATTATAATATAAAAAATTGTCTTTTTTTGTCGAAAATGAATTTTTTTGATTTTTTTTACGTATTTAATTAAGATTTTTTTAAAAAAATATTGATTATTTTTCAAAAAAAAGTTATATTAAAAATGTAAGTTCGATTAGTTACTTTTATCGCAAATTTTTTAACTAGTCGATCTTACTTATTCTTTTATTTTTATATTTTTGTATGTGAAACCATATCATATATGGGGTGTATACTGAATTTTATTTCAGTATACATTTTTTTAATTTAGATCTTATTGATTATTTTAACTATTTGCTTTATTATAAAAATATAGTAATTCACGTTATTAAATTAACAAGTAATATGAAATGCTAAAAGCATAAAAAAATAAAATATTTGATTTAGAATTTTTTACTTTGTTAATTATAAAAGGAACTAACTAAAAATAAATAAAAAGGAAATAAAAAAATGAAAAAAAGAAAAATTAAAAATGGTTTTACATTAGTTGAGCTGTTAGTTGTTATTGCGATTTTAGCAATTCTTTCATCAATAAGTATTATTTCTTATAGTAGCTTTATTAAAAAAGCACATATATCTAATGATATTACTTATGTTAGCCAGTTAAATAATATTTTAAATGCTTCAAGGCAAGTAGATAAAGAAAACATTTCAATGAGTGAAGCTATTAATGATTTAGATGAAGAAGATGTTAGCATGTTAAAGATTCAAACAAATAATTATTTTATTTCATGGAGTAAAGAAAATGATTTATTTGCTTTACTTGATGAAAATAAAAACATTGTTTATCCTTCATTTATTAAAAATAATCCAAATGATTTGTTTTTATTAATAAACGATATAAATGAAATAGATAATTCATCATTATATAATTATTGTTTATCAAATTCATATATTAATGAAGAACTTGAAATTGAAAAAAGCATTGATATAGGAAGCAATAAAAATATCAAAAAAGTAGTTTTTAATATGAAAAATAATAATGATTATTTCCTTTATACAAATAATGAAGAAATAACTATTAATGTTATAAGTAATGGAACTGATTCTTCATCGTTATCACATTATGGAATAGCTAAAAATGTTAACTTACAAATTAATGAATTTAGTACCTATAAGGAATATGGGTCATTATATTCTGCAATTGATTCTATTATTATTGATAAAGGTAATTTACTAATAGATAAGAATTCAAATGTTACTAATATGTATTTAAAAGTAGCTGATAAAAATGTTTATAGTGTTATCCTGCCTTATAAGGAAGTAGTTATTTATGTCGATAGCAATGATATTATAAATGAAAACAAAATAAATATTCATGATTTGGTAACTATAGTGCTTAGAAATACTGTTGTTAGAAATATTGATACAAATAGAGATTATACAAGCATAAAGGATGCTTTAAATGATGGCGGTAATCTTTTATTATTAAAGGATGTTGTATTGAATAATGATGAAACATTATTTATTGATAAACCAACAATTATAAATTTTTTTGGACATAGTGTTATTGGCTATAACAAATGTAATAAGGGTAATAATTTTGGCATATTTAAAATATTAAGTGAAAATGTAATATTCAGTGATACCTCATTTAATAAAGGCGAAATTATAAATAGATATGATAGTGATGGAGCTTTAAATTCATGCACTATATTTATTGGTGAAGATAAAAACAAAAATTATTCTTTAACAATAAATGATAATCTAAAAATCATATCAAAATGTAATTCTGCTATCAATGTTAATGAAGGTAACTGTAAGATTATAATTAATAATGCTTCATTAGTATCAGATTATTTTGGAATCAATTTTGAAAAAACAAACAATAAAAGTGAAATAGTTATTAATAAGATAACAATTAATGCTAAGAAAAAAAGCTTTAGTTATGGAAGCTGTAACAATTTGATGATCAATGAAGCAACATTATCATTTGATGACATAAGATATTACAAAGCAATTGATCAATTAATTAATAATAAGAAAATTGAAATATATAATGATTGTTTTAAAATTGTTAAAGATATAAAAGCTATCTTTATTGCAAAAACAAATTTGTTGAATAATGATATTTATTTAATTGAAGGGAATTTAGAAAAACTTATTGAATTGGATAATGATATAAAATCAATAACTGTTGATGTAAAAAAAGATTGCATAATTAACTTAACTAGATTTGGTAGCGAAGATAATAATAATGAAAGAGTTTTAAATATAAATGTTTTAAATGATTCAACTATTAACGGAACAATTTCCTTAAAAGTTGCAACTTTATATATAAACTATCATGATAATTTATTAAAAATTAAAAGTGAATGTGGATATACATTAACAATTAATGAAAATAAATATATATGTAGAAAATATGCTTTATTATAAGTGTTATAATTTTAAATAAAATATATTATTTGTTACTTTTAAATGTAAAAGAAGATATAATTATGAATGAAAAAGCAATTGATTTTAATCTGCATCTCCAGTGGTAGAATATGTTTTATTCAAAACTACAATAATACGCAAACAAATTTGTACTCCATTGAAAAAAAGATATTACTTGATTTAATAGAAATTTTGATAAAGCATATATCTTGTCACTGTCGGAGATATAAAAATAATAAATTGTCTTATACACTAAAAGTAAAGTGAGGGAAAATTAATATGTATGTAAAAATAAAAAACATTATGAAAGAATGTTGCTTCAAAATGGATGATATTATAATTGCTTATGCAAGTGAAGCTAAAGAAGTAAATAAACTGTATTTTTACGACTTATTTTTTGAAAATTTTAAAAACATTGAAGTTATTTGCAATAATATAGATATTAAAGCATATTCACAAGCTTGCTCTACGTTACGTAATGCTATTGAACAAGTATGCATTTTAAAAGTGTTATATGATAATCGAAACGTACTAGATTCATATAAGAAATTTGCTGATTTAAAATTAGGCTTAATCAATGATAAAGAAAAGTATGAAAATGAATTAGAAGACTTGTTTAAAAAAAGAAAAATAAAAAATGTCAGTAAACGAAATTATTTAGATTTTGGTTGGCTAGAAACATTAAATGTTGAAAAAATTTCAATTGAAGAAATTTTAAAAATTGCAAATTTTGAAGATTTAATTTTATGGAGAAGATATTTAAATGAGTTTGTTCATAAAACAATATCAGTAATGTCATTTAAGGATAATGGTTTAATTGTTTTAATAAATAAAATTATACATATCACTGCCACACTTTTTGACTGCTTGGTATGTATGTTTCATAATTTTACAGGATTTAGTTTTATTTTAGATGGAATTGATTATCATGAGAAATGCTCTTTTGCTTTAAAATCAATAAATGAATATGAAAAAAAACATATTTAGCATAATATTATTCTAAAAACATTGGCTTGTAATTTAATAATATGTCATATTTTTGAAATGTATTAAATTATTTTTAATATATATTTTTTGCCTTTTTAAGTAATTTCTATGTTTGAATTGAATTAAGAAGCATACAATAAAATCACTTAAAAAAATTAATTCCTATAAATTAATAGTTACATATTTATTCCTATGAATATGATATAACTTATAAATCATTTATAAAACAATTGCATATTTTTAATAGAATTTGATATAATAATATTGCGTAGAAATTTAAAATATTTAAAATTCAATGCATTTTCAAAATAAATACGTTAAAAAAATATGCGTGCAATGTAAAAAAACTTTTGGAAAGAGGAGATGAATTATATGAAATTAAATAGTGTAAAAGTTGATGGTTATAGAAACATATATCAAACAACAATTAATTTTAATAATATAACTGGTATTTTATCATTAAATAATTATGGAAAGTCAAATCTTTTAACTTCAATTGTTTTTGGATTATCTTTCATTCAGCAACACTCAAAAAATAAACAAAATATGATGAATGATGTAAGAGGAATTCCAATGTTAAAAAGAATAAATAATTCACTTTTTTCTTTTGAAATGGATTGTGAAACAATTGTTAATAATGGAAAATATTATATCTCATATTCTTTTTCGTTTGATTGGGCTTCAGATATTAGTAAAAAACCAGGCAAAATTGTAAGTGAACTATTAAAGATAAAAACAGATAGCCAAATAGCTACTACATTCATAAAAAGAAATAATGAAGAAGCTTTTTATAAGCCATCAAAAAGTGGAAGATGTTCAACAAAAATTTTAATTGAATCAAATGAATTGGTATTAAACAAGTTAATGGCTTTTGACAAATTATATTATAGATGTATATTGGAAGAAATTCAAAAAATTAATGTCTATGTAGATAGGCATTTTGATTCAAATTCAGGATATAATATCACCTTTATGACTGAACAGGAATTAATGGATTTGACTCTTAAACCAGAAATAAATATTCCAAAAACTCTTTATAGAATAAAAGAAAAACATCATGATAAGTATGAATTATTAGTTAATGCTTTTACATCGTTATTTCCATCAATAAAAAAACTATATGTTAAAGAAATATCAAATGATTTATCGTCAGCAGTTAATCAATCTAAAAATATTCTCCAGAATTTCAGCGATAAGTATTATTTATTATTTGTTGAAGACGAAAATCTTAGTATGGCAGTAAATTTTTTAGCAATGTCTGATGGTGCAAGAAGAATATTACTTTTATTAACTTTTGTAGTTTTAGCCCAAATTAATAGCTATGACCTTATATGCATTGAGGAACCAGAAAACTCAATACACCCTAGATTATTAAAGAAATTGCTATATACAATTTCTGAATTAAGTGGCGAAACAAAACTTCTATTTTCTAGCCATTCTCCTTATTTAATTAACTATATGCATCCTGAAAATATTTATTTAGGATTGCCAAATGATAAAGGGGTTGCTACTTTTAAAAAATTAAAAACTAATACAAATGCTAAAAAGAAATTATTAAAAGATATTACTGATAGTGATACGCAATTAGGAAATTATTTGTTTGATTTAATGAGTGGCTCAAACGATGATATTGAGGAACTAAAACAATATGTTGAATAATAAAAATAAAAAAACAATTGTTTGCATTTATACTGATGGTGCTACAGATGAAGTGTTTTATAATAGATTATTAGAATTCATAAAAAACAAATCTGAAAGTAAAAAATTCATTGTTGATGCAATAAAAAAATCAAACATTCAAGGAATTGGAAATTTTAGTATAAAACTTTTTTCGTAAGTTTAAACAAGAAATCAATGTAAAAGAATACAAAGAATACAAAAAAATAGTAATTTTATGTTATGATGAAGATGTGTTTGATTTTGTTGATCAAACGCCACCTGTCAATTGGAAAAAATTAGAAAAAGATTTACAAATAGAAGGTGCTGATAAAGTTATTCATTTAAAAGCTGTAAAATCTATTGAAGATATTTTCTTATTAGATATATAAAGTATTCTTAAATCAATTGGATTGAGTAAAAATAATGTTAAAAACATATCAGGTAGTGGATATCAAAAATTAAAAGCACTATATAAAAAAGTTAATAAGATGTATTATAAAGGGGATAGAGTTGAAAACTTTGTTTATAATTTAAATATTGGTAAGATTTGTAAAAATCAATGTAATATGTATTGTGAATTATGTAAAGTTTTAATTGGAAAAAAGGATGTGATTGATTCATCAACAATTGATGCTATCGGTAAAGGTACTGAAATAGGAATGTGGATTAATGTTCCTGGTATTGTAACAATTAATAATTCAACGATAAAGGGCAACAAACAGGCATTAATGGTAAGATGCGTAATTGCTAACGTTACAAATTCTAAATTGATTTTAACAGGTACCAGCGAAAACTTGGATGTTGATTTAAAAAATAGTAAAGTATGGGGTAGTGGAAACGTTGTCCCTGAAGGTGCATTAATTGTAGGTAATTTGGATAATGGTACAGGGTATAATTATAATGCTTCATGTACATTAATTAATACAAATGTTTCTACGACTCGTTCAAATGTATCAAGATTTCTTATAATTTTAGCACAAAAAGACTCTTTTGAAACCATTTTAAATTATGAATCATCATGTAATATTGCAAATGATGGCTATTTTATTTGGAATGATACAGAATCTGGTATTAAAAAAGGAAAAATATCAGTAAATAACAATGTTGTTCAACAACGTGAACAGTAATTTGTAAATATTTAAGACTATGGAAGTAATCTGGTATGATTACTAAACATAGTCTTTTTTTTATCGCGAATATTTTGAGTAATATATTATTTAATTTATTCGACATTGTTCGACAATATATTTTATACTTTTATTTTATACTATCAAATGGAATTGCAATAATAAAAATAGTAAATATATTTTATTCAATATAATTTACATTTTTATTATGAAGATTTGTATAATAATATAGAAATTATTATTAAACATCTATAATACATATATGCGAAATAAACATTGCATTAAGTGTATAATAAATGTATAATAATAATGAAAGGAGAAGCAATGCCAGATGCAAAATTTTACAATCTTTTAGCAAGATTATATGATGAAATAAACGATAAGATAGGAAAAACAGAATTTAAATCCATTATTTTTGATCAAATTGATGATAAAGTCGATACGCATAAGAGAAGCATTTTATATCAACAATGTGAAAATGATATAGAATGTAAAAATGTCAATAAAGATAGGGCTTCAATATATTTTAAGTATATGAAGTTGATTGATTATGAAACTGGAACTGTTTGTCAAAATAATTCAACTATATCGTTAGATAGTCCACTTAATGATGATTATATTGACGTTATTGAAATTTATGGAACATATAACAGTATTCATCATAATAGAATGTCAAATGATAATTTCAATTGCTTATTTCCACATTTAGTTTTCTTTTACAAAAAGAAAGAATTTCAAAAAAAATATAAGTTAAATAATTACTATTATGATAACGATAAAGATGAAATAATAATAACTTATATACCTTATCCACTATATAATCAATGTGATAATATTACTCCTAGTGGTAACAAATTTTCTTGCATTAAGAAAGAAAGTTATACCACTAATGATGAATTATATTTAGAGCGAATTAATTATGCATTAAAAAATGAAGAGTCGGATTTAATATTTGGACCAGAAATAGATGGTAGTGAACTTTTAAACCAAAAAATATTAAATGTTGTTAAAGAATTTAAAAATAAATTTGTTTCTTGTCCTTCATATCATGTTTTAAAAGGTAATGAAAGATATAATTTATCAACTCTCATATGTAACAACGACCTTATTCCAAATATTATCGAGATTTATAAAAATTTTCCTGCTGAATTTACTGAAGGCAAAAAGAAAGAAAATATCAATGGAAAATATGAATTGACATTACTTCATATTAGAAAAATTGGAAAGATTTTAATTCTAATTTGCAAGGACTATATAGCTACAGATATTAATTGTTTTATTGAAGAACTAAATATTGATATTGTAATAGTTATTGCATGTACTAAAAAAACTGAAGCTTTTCAATCTAAAATTGATAGTTTAAGAATTAATAAGCAGTATACAATTATGGGAAATTCTTGCTCTGTATTTTATGAAGAAAATGAAAAAGGGCCAGTATTTATATATTCAAATAAAAATAAAATAAATACTAAGAAATGTAATTTTTCAAAAGAAGATTGCTTAAATATAAAAGATTGTATGTTTTCACTTCGTATTTCATCAAAACATGATAAATATAATAATAGTTGTCTTGAAATTGTTGAATTAAAAGGGGCATTGCAAAAATAATAATATGTACGAGAGTTTTTTGAAAAAAATTGGAAAAGATTATAATATTGATAAATTATCAAAAAGAGATATTAATTTGATTTTTGATAATGTGTTTGAAGTGCTTAGAACTGCAGATTATTCAAAAACTGAAGAAACTAAAGATTTTTTAAGAGTACTTAACAAAAATATGCTTTCAATTATTTATAAAAATAAAGAAGAAATCGAAAAACTATATAATTCAATTTCAATAATTGTATTATCTAATTATGCCAATATAAAATTAAATGAAATAAAAATGAATAATGAATTTGATGAGCTTTTAGATAATAAAGAATATATGAAAATATTCAATGTATTATATGATAGCAATTTAACTTCTACAAGTATTGCTAAAGAAATAGGAAAAACTCCACAAAACACATCAAATATGTTATCTTTATTAAAAAAGAAAAATGCTATTGAGTCAAGAAAAGCAACTGCAAATAATAAAAATGTTTATTATTATCTTACATATGATTTCATGAAAAAATATGAAGAATATAATAGAAAAAACACTTTTATATTTAACTATAAATTATTTGATATGGAAATTAATAAAAAAGTTGAATTTAATTTTGCAAAGGATAATCAATTTAAAAAATATCTAGAAGATTTTGTTATTAAAGGAGATATTAATTATGAAATGTAATGAAATAATTAAAAATGGTGTTATTAGTCTAACGATGCTAGATAATGACAATACTTTAGCAAATGAATTATTTTCATTAGTTAGGTCAAAAGATAAAAATTATTTTATTAAAAATGGCTATACGAGCGAGCAATATGAAAGTTTATTAAATTATTATTATAATAAAAGAAAAGATTATTTTGTTCTTTCATATTTTAGAGATAAAAACAATGACATTGATTTAAAAAGAATAAAATTAAATAGCATTTTTATGAATTGTATTGTGACAAATAATTATGAGTTTTTAATTAATGAAAATAAAGGAAGTATTGATGCAAAAACAATAAAAAATATTGCAATTGTGCTTTTAAATATTACATCATATTGCATTATACATAACAAAAATGGTAATGAGTTTGCTAATATTCTTTTAAATTTTTACGATATTGATAATAATGTTTCATTTGACATAATTAACTCTTTTAATAATAATATAATTTTATTAAAACTAAATTATATAATTGATAAATTAAACAAGAAAGATAATAAATAATTTTTTAAATAATACACTGTCATTTTCCTATATATTTTTAAGGTATATAGGATTTTTTTATGTTTTCTGATTAATTTTTGCTATTTTTTACATCTAATCGACGACTTTTGACAAGTACTTGAAATTGTACCGGGGGGGGGTATAATAAATTCGCTTAAAAGCAGTAATTGTTATAAATTAATAATTATTTATTCCTTTTAAGTAAATAAAATGAAAGGAAAATAATAAAATTATGAAAAAGAAAATTAAAAAGGCTTTTACATTAGTTGAATTATTAGTTGTAATTGCAATACTTGCTATCTTAGCAACAGTATCAATTGTTGGTTATAATAGTTTTACTAAGAAAGCTAAAGTATCTAATGATACAGCATTAGTATCACAATTAAATACCTTATTAAAGGCTGATTCAATGGTAAATGGAGATGCTAAAACTCCAACAGATGCTTTAAAGATTACAAGTGAAGCTGGATATGATGTTGAAAAGCTAACTCCAACAACTAACGATTATGAAATCATTTGGAATCAAGCAATTAACCAATTTGCATTACTTGATGAAAAAGAAAATGTTGTATATGGTGAAAAGAATGAAGGTACTGATGAATATAAAAACTGGAAGTTTGTTAATGAATATGATGCTAATAGTACATATTCTATGTATTTAAAAGGAAATACTACAACTACATCAATTGATAACTTAACAGTTGGTTTAGATGTTGGTAATAATACTGAAATTACTACAATTAACTATATAAATACAAGTGGTAATTCAAAAGATGTAGTTATTCGTACAAATAGTTTTGAAACAATTTTAAATATTAATGCAGAAACTGATGTTGTTAAACATTATAATAAAGCAAAAGAAGTTAACATTGCTAAAGTAGCATTATCATCATATCATGAATACGGTTCTGTATCTGGAAATATTAATCTTGCACAGGGACATGTTGTACTTGAAAATGGCTCTTCAATTTCAAATGTAGTAGTAAAAACTATAAGTGATGTAACACCAACAAATGAAAAAGTTAAACTAACGGTTGAAGATAAAGCATCAGTAAATCTTGTAATTTCAAATGTTACAAATGTTACTGCATTAGTAGACGGATCTGGAAAAGATAATGTTTCAAAGATTAATAGTACATCAGATAAATCAGCCGCCATTGGATCAACACTTTATAATGATTTTACTTCAGCATATAGTGCTGCAAAAAAAGGTGATATTATAACTGTTCTTAAAGATGAAACAATTAATGGATGTGATGTTCGCAAAAGTGTTACAATTGATTTAAATGGAAATAATTTAACTTCAAGTAGATATTTTTTCATTCTTAATAATTATGATTTAAACATAAAAAATGGCAACTTAATCTATAATGGTGAAACAAGTGGAAAATATGTATTTTATCTTGCATCATTTGGAAATTTATCTTTAAATAATGTTACTCTTGATGGAGGAAATGCAGATTATTCAATTTTTCCAGGAGGCGATGGTTCATATATAAATATTAATCATTCAAATATTTCACATTCAATTTGTGGAATAGCTACTAATGCAAGTGGATACGAAAGTAATAACATTAAAATCTCAATTACTAATAGTTCGTTTGATTGCACTGAAACGGCTGTTTGGATTAATGTTCCAGGTAGTGTTGAAATTTGCAATTCAAATTTAGAAGCTGGTTTACAAGCTTTAATGGTAAGAGGGGGCACAGTTAATGTTAAAAATTCAAAAATTACTCTTACTGATTGTATTAATGAGATTGATACTAGTGCAAAAGAAAGCCGATATATGGGCATAAGTTGGCAAGATGGAAATAATATTCCTGTAGGCGCTGTTGTATTAGGCGATTATAATAGTGGTAGTTATAATTATACTGCATCGTGTTCATTGTACAATACAAATATTTCAACTACTATTAGTGATTTTAATAGAGAAATTATTGTACTAGCTCAAGATGGAAATAACGAAACAATATTTAATTTTGATAGTTTATGCAACATAAATGATAATGATTATGTTATTTGTAATAAAGTAGTAGATGGCTTAAAAAGAGGGCTAATTACAGTTAATGGCGTTGTAAAGCAACAAAAAGATAATTAAATTAAATAATTATTTCTTACGAATATAAAAAGTTTCTAATTCCTAATGTAGGGGTTTCATAGGTTTTTTAGAAAAATACTATAAATAATCGTAGGGCAAAAATATAAGGGCTCTATCTAAAAATGTAGGGTTTTCGTAGGGCTTGTTAAAAAAAACTATAGTCAATCATAGGGTTTAAAAATTGGAAGGATGTTGCTTCCTTTTAAATTGCCAAGCAAATACATATAGTTTTTATGCATTGCATTTAGATTTACAAAAAGAACTTTGATTGATTCTGAAAATGTTTAGATTTTCCACATGCTTAAATAGTTTAAACGCTATTATGATTTTCAAATTTTAAAAAAATAAATAATTTATAGTATTATTAATATGTATTTCTTTCTTCATTATTTTTGTTTGGCAACATATTTATAATGTAAAGAGGCACATCAAAATCTATAGAAAATCGTATGGCGGAAATCCCTACGATTTTCTATAGTTATTTTTTGACCCTACAAAAAAAGTTAGAACCTAAATTCTTAAACAAATCTAATATCTTTTTTTGCGAAATTTAACAGTTTTATATAGATATTGAAATAAGTCGTTACATTAAGTTCTTTTTACTGAAAGTTTTGCTAGTGTTAAAAATACCATAGTTTAAGGATAATATGCATCTTTCAAATTAATTGGAAATGGAATTTGTTATTATCAATTTTTTAATCGATTATAATAATTGCAATGTCGACTTTATATATTTTTTTGAGTAAACAGTATTTTTGTAAACTAAGTAGTTTATTCAAAAGAAACAAAGAGAAATTAAAACATGAAAAAACAATGGATTTACATTAGTAGAACTATTATTAGTAATCACTATTTTATCAATCTTAGCAATAGTATCAGTAATTGGATATCCTTAATTTACAAAGAAAGCAATAAGAATCTTACGATAATATTGAATTATACCAATATGTGACATTATTTCAAGCAGCATTAGTTGATGGTGAAGAAGATGCATTAATATATGCTTGTGTATAAAGTAATCATACTTGCGTTCCAGCATGTTACGCAAAATATTGAGTAACATATTCTGAAACTGAAGTTGTAAAAATATTTGATTATACACAACAAATAAAAAAGTTTAATGCGTCCTCATTAATTTATGTTGGAGATGGTAATATGGCTGAAATTTCAAAAATCAATGATTAGAGCAGAAGATGATTTAATTGATGCTTCAAAATTATCTGCAAAATTAGATTCTGATGTATTAACATTATATTATGCACATCATTTAGATGCAAGAGTGGATTGGACATTTACTTATTAATTTGTAAATTGCAATTGAGTATTTAAAAATCAAAAAAATTTGAAAAAAAATTTTTTTTAGTATTTTAAGAATTAATTAGTTGTTTTTAATAGTTTTAATAAATTAATTTTTAAATATAGTATTTCGATGAATAATACTTTAATAATAGTTTATATTTAAACTTAAAAAGAATGTAGAATGAACTTTCTAACATGATGCAAAATTAGTTATTCATCAAATTATATAAAAATATATATTTTTATTTCCAAAAATTACATTATAGTGTTTAATTATTACTTTTTAAAAAAATTATGTTGATTTTATCGTAATTTTTATTATAATTTAACTTGTAAACAAAGTCGTTTACTCAAAAAGAAGAGGGGAAACAAATATGAAAAAACAAAACAAAAAAGGTTTTACATTAGTAGAACTATTAGTAGTAATTGCTATTTTATCAATCTTAGCAACAGTATCAGTAGTAGGATATTCTCAATTTACTGAAAAAGCAAAGAAATCAAATGATGAAACAGAACTTCATCAAATTGCTTTAATAGTAGAATCACAATTAATTGATGGAGAAGAAACAGTAGTGGTTACTTGCACTGATAATACTTCAGGGCACACTCATAGTACTGATTGTAATTATACTGTTTATTATAGATGTGAAGGAAATGTTGTAAAAGCATACACAGTTTTGCCAACAGCTACTGTAGCTGGTACTTCTGCAACTGCAGGCCAAGTTACTGGATCATTAAAACAAATGTGTGGTGAAGAAAATGCAGCATTAGTTGCAGGTGATAATCTTAAAGTAACTTTAACAGAGGCTGGAGTTCTTTCTTTAGCATATAAACACAATGCTAAAGAGGCATCAACTTGGACATTTGGCGCTTAATTGACATTTGCTAATCAATTTGAGTATTTAAAATTAAAAATAAATAGTATATAATATAGTTAGGATTAATTCCTAACTATATTTTTTACATTATTGGAGGCGGTTACTTTGAAAAAAGGATATACAATAGTAGAACTTCTTGTTGGTATTGCTTGTGCAAGTATTGTTTTAGCATCTTTAACCGCTACTATTTTTTTTGTTAATAGATCAACAAATCAAGTAATAAATAATTCTGAAATAAATTATAAATTGACTAATCTTAGAGATTATATACTTGAAAATCAAGATACCTTAATTGCCAATAACGTTACTAAAGATTCAACAGCGGATGATATAAAATCATATTCAGAATCACAATTTGTTTTTGATGAAAATAAACTTTATATTAAAGTAAATAATGAAGTGAAATATACAATGTCAGAATCGCCAATAACAAATATATATTATTACAAAGAAGTTGATTCTAGATTTTTAAAATGTATGATTAATTATGATAGAAGTAATTCCTTACATGATACATATAGCTTTATTGTTAAGGATTTAGGAGGAAATTAATTATGGTAAAAGCAAAAAAAGGAAAACTAATAATTCACTATAATAATATTGCCACTCCATTTGCTGCATTATATTATTATGAAAGCAATATTTTAGTTAGTAATAAAACCATATTTTTTAAATCATATCAAATTGAAGATGGCATAATATTAAACACTGATATTCTTCTTAATGAAATAAAAGATATGGGAAAGAATATTATCGAGATGGATGTTTTGTTTTCTTTAGATAATATGTTTAAGTCAACAATATCTTTACCAAAGATGGCATTTTATAAATCAGGATTACTTTATAACAAAGAGTTAAAAAATAGCTTTGGTAATGACTATAAAGATAAATATTATACTTTAATGGTTACTTCTAAAGGTAATTATGGAAAGGTATTTTATACATATTTTATTCCTTTAAACGTAATTAATTACTTTAACAAGCTAAAAACTGAATTAAAGGTGAAATCATTCTCTTATGGTTTATTTGCTTCATATTTACAAGCTAAGGTAAAAGAACATATTAATGAAGATTTTGTTTATTTATATTATGACAATAACCTATATACTTATGTTGTTTCATGTGATAATAAATTAATTACCACTAAATCATTTTCTAAGGATGAGGATATTGTTAAATATTATACTACATATGTTTGTAAGCATTTTTATGAACTTGAAAAAAAAGAAATTGTTGGAGTATATACAAATGTTTTTGACAAGATAAGAAATATTTTTGATGCCAAAGCAGTTGATATTTCTTTTTATAATTACACATATAAAGGTGATAAACTATGAAAAAGGGATTAACATTAGTTGAAGTAATGGTAGCAACTGCCATCTTTACAATGACATTTGCTGTTTGTATTACTTTATCATTATCATCTGTTAAGCAAGAAAAAAGGCAAAGAGATTATATGACATTTGAAAGTATTTGCTATGATATAAATTATTATTGTAATGCTTATAAAAGTGAATGGGCTAATAAATATTTTGGAGATGATATTAATGCTCCAAAAGCTCATTACTATGATATAACCTATAAACTTGTATCAAATAGGGATGAAGCTAATTATGAATTAGTATATAGCTATAATGATAGCAATGAATTAATTGTTAATGTTAATGATATAAAAAATAATAGAAAAATAATAGATAATTTGAATTATGGTAGCAAAAGGTTTAGCTAATAAAAAGAAAAAAGGTGTTGTTTTATTAACAACACTAGTAATCTCATTTTTTATAACATTAACAATGATAACAGTCTTTACAATAATAATAAAATATTCAAAAATGTCAGGTAGTAGAATGGATGATTTAAGGCAAGATGTAACTGATAGTGTAAGTGAAGAAGTAATAAGTAGTAATTAAAGGAGAAAAAAGCGATGCTAGGATTAACAATAATGTTATGTATATATGCTTTTATTTTAGGTAGCGCGTTAGCTAGTTTTTTTGGTGTTATTATTTATAGAGTGCCTAATGATTTAAGCATTATAAAGCCATCTTCATTTTGTCCTAATTGCAAACATCAAATAAAATGGTATGAAAACATACCAGTATTTTCTTATATTTTCTTAAAAGGAAGATGTAGTGAATGTAAAAGCAAAATAGGTGTATCAAGTTTTATTTATGAATTATTAGGTGGTATCGTATTTGTTTTAGCATTCTTAGCCTATGGCTTTAGCTTTGAAACTATATTTATTATATTAATAACGGCAATATTATATTTAATTGCTGGTTATGATTTTAAAACAAAAACAATACTAGATATATTTTGGATAATATTTTTAGTATTAGCAGTTGCCTTATTTTTATTTAGAGTATTTTATCTTAAATATGATTACTTACCTTATTTAATAGGGGCAGCTGTAGGATTTGTATTTTTCATGTTAATTAAATTAATTGGAAAATTTATTTTAAAGAATGATTGCTTAGGTGGTGGCGATGTTATTATAATGGCTATTGCTGGATTAATTTTAAAATATTCAGGACTATTACTTGCAACATTGGTTGCCTCACTTGTTGGATCTATTCTTGAAATTATCTTAATTAAGATGAAAAAGAAAGCAAGGGATGAAGAAATAGCTTTTTGCCCATATTTAGTTTTAGGAATTTTATTTGCTTTGTTTTATGGTGAAGCTATTATTAATTTTTACTTAAAGGTGGTGTTATAATTTATGCCAGTTTATAAATGTGATGTCTTAGATGAAATAGGAAATAAAAAGGTATTGGTTAAAGAAGCAATTGATGAAATATCATTGAAGGCCTTCTTAAAAAGAGATAGCTATACTTTAGTTAAAGCAACTATAGTGAAGGAAAAGGAGCCAAATGTCTTTTTCTCGGTAAGTAGCAAGGTAAAAATTTCTGAAGTGACCTTATTTTTAAGGCAATTTGCTGTTATGATTAATGCTTCAATATCCATTGCTGATGCTTTAAATGCTTTAAAATCTCAAAAGTTTTCTAAAGCATTTTTAAAGGTAATTATGGAAGTACATCATGATGTTTTATCAGGTAAGCTTTTATCAGTAGCCTTTGCTAAGCATAAAAAGGTTTTTCCTAATTTCTTTATTCAAATGGTAGCAATTGGCGAAGTATCTGGCTCGCTTGATACTATTTTAACATCAATGGCTGATTATTATGAAAACGATCAAAAGGTTAAGAAAAAAGCTAAGGCTGCTTTAGTATATCCTACTATTGTATTAGTAATGGTATTTGCTATTATAATTTTCTTATGCTTCTATATTTTACCAAAGTTTGAAACAATGTTTGGCGAATTTGGTGGCGATATACCTAAAGTAACACAAGTAATTTTTAATATTTCTCATTTTATTAGGACAAATGCTTTTATTATTTTTGTAATACTAGGTGCTATTGTTTTATTATGTACTATTTACTTTAAATTCTTTAAAATTGGTAAATACCATTTTGATTATTTGAAACTTCATTTACCAATAATTGGTAAAGTTAATAAAGCAGTAATAACTTCCCGTTTTACAAGTGCCTTTATTATATTATTAAGAAGTGGTATGAATATTACAGATTGTCTTGAAAATTTAACAAGAATACTTGGAAATCAAGTATTTGCAAAAAAATTTGAATACTGTATAGATGAAGTGAAAAGAGGAAAAAGAATAGCTAAATCAATTGAAAATACTAATATTTTTCCAAAGATGCTAACTGAAATGATTAATGTTGGTGAAAAAACCGGGAACTTAGAAGAGGTATTATCAGCTACATCATCTTACTTTACTTCACAAGTTGAGGTTAGTATTTCAAAAGCAACAGCAACAATAGAACCTGTTACTATTTTATTACTAGGTGGTGTTGTTGCAATTGTATTATTAGCCGTGTATATTCCAATGATTTCATTAATGGGTAGTATTTAATAAATGTTTTAAATAAAAAAGAAAGCGAGGGGTAATAAATGATTTTAAATACTTTATTTGCTAATTATTTAATAAATAAAAAGGTAATTAATTCTTATGAAATAGAAGATGAAATAAAAAATGCTGATAAAGCTAATATACCTTTATATATAGAACTAATTAAATCAAAAAAGATAGCGGAAGAAGATATATATAACTCTTTAGCATCTTTTTTAAACTTAGAATTAATTGTTTTCCAATTAACTGAAATTGATTTTACTTTAGTTTCTAAATTTCCTCGTGAAAAGCTTATTGAATATACTTTAATTCCTTACACTGAAGATGAAAGCACTTTAATTCTTGCCACATCTAATCCTTTTAGATTAGAAGAAGCTAATGAGTTTATGTATTATACTACAAAGCATATTAAGGTGGTTTTAGTAACGCAAAGTAAAATGGAAGCCTTATTAAATTACATGGATAATAAAATCCAAAAGAATTCAGTGCTAAATGATTTTTCTTCAAGTGATGCTGATATTCGTGATGTAAGTAATGATGAAGTAGCTATCGATGCTCCAATTATTAAATTATGTGATTCTATTTTAAAGGATGCCATTAATAGAGGGGCTTCAGATATTCATATAGAGCCATTTATTGAAGAGGTCATTATTAGATACAGAATTGATGGTAAGCTTACTATTATTGATAGAGCACCAATACATTTATTTCAATCAATTTTGGCTCGCTTTAAGATTATGGCTGAAATGAATATTGCTGAGCGTCGTGTTCCTCAGGATGGAAAAATCAACTTAGAAATAAATAATAATAAATATGATTTCCGTGTATCAACAATTCCAACAATTAATGGTGAAAAAATAGTTATTCGTATTTATAATATTTCTCTTTCTGGTTCAGAATTAAGTACACTTGGCTTTAATGATGAACAAAAGAATCTAATTCTTGAAATGATTACTCGTCCTCATGGAATTGTTTTACTAACTGGTCCTACTGGCTGTGGTAAATCAACAACATTATATACATTTTTAAGATATCTTAATAAAGAAGATACTAATATCATTACTGTTGAAGATCCAGTCGAAAACCAAATCGATGGTGTTAACCAGGTACAAGTAAACGCTAAAGCAAATCTAACATTTGCGGCAGCCTTAAGATCTATTTTACGTCAAGACCCTAATATTATTATGATTGGTGAAATTCGTGATGAAGAAACTGCTCAAATTGCTACTCGTGCTGCTATTACTGGTCATTTAGTATTATCAACAATTCACACTAATGATGCTGCTGGTGTTGTTGCCCGTTTAATAAATATGGGTATTCCACCATATTTAGTAGCTGATTCATTACTTGGTGCTATTTCACAAAGATTAGTTAGAAAGCTATGCCCTGAATGTAAAGAAGAACATAGAACTACTAAGGCTGAAAATAGCATGCTTAATATAAGTAAATCAACAACAATTTATAGAGCGAAGGGGTGTAAGTATTGTAATAATACAGGCTATATAGGTCGTGTTGGTGTGTTTGAAATATTAGTATGTAATGATGATGTAAAAAACGCTATTATGAATGATCATTTTACAAGTGATATGCTAAATGAAATTGTTCAAAATTCAATGCCTACATTATTAAATAATGCAAAGACAAGAGTTTTAAATGGTGAAACATCACTTGAAGAATATGAAAGCCTATCTGAGGTAATTGAAAGTAAATAATTTATAAAAGTATTAGGAATAGATGAAGTGTTTCATAAATTTCTAATACTTTTTAAATAATATCTTATAAGGTGGCTTTATGAAAAATTATTCTTCACTTTTAGAGTTGGCCAAAAATAATAATAGGTATATTTTAACAAATGATGTTGTTAAAAATAATATTCCTAAGAGCTATTTGAAATATGTAATTGAAGATGGAGTTATTGGAAAAATTACACATGGTATATATAATACAAGAGACTGCTTTATTGATAATTTATTTGTATTACAAAAATTATTTATTTAGCATACACATTTTCTAATGTAGCAAGCAGTTAATAATATCAACAAATTAACATTGCTTTTGTCTTTCAAAGTAAATCTTTAATGTTGCAACCAAGAGTACACGATAATTTAATGATAGGCATGTTTGTACACCACTTTTAATTCCATTTCTATATCATTGCAATGATATAAATCCAATCTTAGCACATTAACTATAAAAATATATTTTTAATCATTAATGTATAATATAATTGTTTTATTAGAATTTTATAAAACCATAATACAAATGTAATTAATTTTTAAATTTGGGATGTCAAAATGTTTAATCGTGCCCCAAAAATGGAAAAATATTGATTTTGGGGCACGAGCTGGCTATAATAATATTAGATTATGTTGGGAGGAATTTCTTATGAAGCTTATAGTAAGAGGAGCTTATCTTAGCGAAATTAATAGTTTGCTTAACACATTAGATATAAAAGTTATTACTGGAATTCGTCGTTCTGGAAAGTCAAAACTTCTTGAATCATTTGTTACTAATATTTTAAAAAATGATGAGAATTCTAACATCATACACATCAATTTTAATTTAACTGAATTTGAAAACCTCCTTGAATATCATGCTTTAGAGAAGTATGTTGAGTCATGTTATATACAAGGTAAAAATAATTATTTATTGATAGATGAAATTCAAATGTGTACTTCCTTTGAAAAAGCTATTAATAGCCTTCACGCAAAAGGAAAATATGATATCTATATTTCTGGCTCGAACGCATTTTTACAAAGCAGTGATTTAGCTACTTTATTCGTTGGTAGAACATATGAGATTCATATTTTACCTTTTTCCTTTAAAGAATATTTAGATTACTATCCTTCTTTAAATATTTATAATAGCTTAAATAATTATATTAAGGATGGTGGAATGGCTGGCTCATATGTTTATAAAAATGAAACACAAAAATATAGATATTTGAATAATGATGTGTTAAATGCCTTGATTGTTAGAGATATAATTGATAAACATCACTTAAAAAATGAATTACTATTACAGGAACTTATTGACTTTTTAATGGATAACATTGGAAATATAGCGTCAATACGTAAAATTTCAAATATAATTTCCTCAAATGTTAACAATGACCATAAAATTGTTGGAAGATATATAACTTTATTATGTCGTTCATTCGTATTTTATAGAGTTAGAAGATATGATATAAAAGGTAAAAAATATTTGCACTCTGAAGATAAATATTATCTTGCTGATCATAGTTTTCGTTATGCTAGACTAGGTACAAAGAATATGGATTTCGGAAGAATACTTGAAAATATTGTGGCTATTGAATTATTAAGAAGAGGATATGAAGTTTATGTTGGGGTATTGTATAAAAAGGAAATTGATTTTGTTGCTATAAAGCAAGGTGAAAAGATGTATATACAGGTTGCAAATGATATTTCTTCTTCTAAAACATTTGAACGTGAAATATCTCCACTTTTTTCTATTAATGATGGATATTTAAAAATGATTATTACAAGAATATATCAACCTGCATATCAATATGAAGGAATTAAAATTATTGATGTTGCTGATTGGTTGATTGATAATTAATAAGCAAAAAATTGACATGGATGTTGATTTTTACTAAAATTAAGTTGAGACTTGTTTTTGCTAAAAAATGATTAAACAATATTGAAAAATTATATATGTTTTATTTTATAAAATGGCTTTAACAAAGAAAATAAAAAAAATGTTAATGGTGGTAATATGCAAAGATATTTTGTAAATAAAAAAAATGATAAATTTATATTAACTGATTTAGACTTTCATCATATTAAGGATGTAATGCGAATTAAAAGTAATGGTGAAATAATATGTGTATATGACAATAAAAGCTATTTATGTACTATTACATATAATAATTCATCATATGATATAAAAATAGTAAATGAATGTGATAATGACGTTGAGTTATGCAAGGATGTTATATTATATCAAGCTGTAATTAAAAATGAAAAATTTGATTTAGTAGTTCAAAAAGCATGTGAGCTAGGTGTTAAAGAAATAGTTCCAACAATTTTTGAAAGAAGTGTAGTAAAGATTGATAACAAAAATATTGAAAATAAGTTAAATCGCTATAATAAAATAATTAAAGAGGCTTGTGAACAATCCCATCGTCAGCTTTTAGCTAATATTAGACCTTTTATTAATTTAAAGAATATTAAAGAAGATGATGATACATTAAAAATTTTAGCCTATGAAAATAATAATGATCAGCATTCTTTAAAAAATATTTTAAATAAAATTGATAATTATAAAAGAATTGCTATAGTTATAGGGCCTGAGGGTGGCTTTACTATTGATGAGGTTAATTATTTATTAAGTATTGGCTTTATTAGTGTAAGCCTTGGAAAAAGAATTTTAAGAAGCGAAACAGCAAGTATTGCATTACTTGCAATAATTGCTTCATATTTGGAAGGGTAGATTTATGAAAAAATTTTATATATATTCACTTGGATGTAAGGTTAACTCATATGAAATAGAAGCTATTAAGGATGAGCTTTTAAATATAGGATTAACAATAAGCGATGAAAATGAGGCGGATTATATTATTATTAATACATGCTGTGTTACTAATAATGCTGCTAGTAAATCACGTCAAAAAATTCATTCGTTTCATTTAAAGAATAAAACAGCTAAAATAATAGTAATGGGTTGCTATGTTCAAGGCTTCGAGGATGAAGTAAAAGGAATTGATGGTATAAGCTTATTAGTTGGAACTAATAATCGTAGTAAAATCAAAGACTATATTATTAATGATGAAAATAATAAAATATCACTCGTTAGTGATATAAAGAATTTTAATAAATATGAAGAACTATCCATTACCTCATATTTTGAAAATACAAGAGCTTATCTTAAGATCCAAGATGGTTGTAATAATTTTTGTAGCTATTGTATTATCCCTTATGTTAGAGGAGTAATTAAATCAAGAAATAAGGATGAGGTTATAAACGAGGCTAAACATTTAATAAAAATGGGCTATAAGGAAATTGTCTTAACAGGAATTCATACAGGTAGCTATGGTAAGGATTTATCAAACTATACCTTTTCTAATTTAGTAAAGGATTTATTGGCTCTTGATGGCTTATATAGGCTTAGAATATCAAGTATTGAAGAAAGTGAAATAGATGACGATTTAATAAATATGCTTATTAATGATCAAAAGCTAGCTAAGCATTTACATATTCCACTTCAAGCAGGAAGTGATCATATTTTAAAACTTATGAATAGAAAATATGATTTAAAGACTTATATTAATAATGTTAAAAATATTCAAAATAAAGTTAAGGATATTGCTATTTCAACAGATATAATTGTTGGCTTTCCTAATGAAACTGATGAGGATTTTATGGAAACAATTAAAACATCAAAGGAAATAGGCTATAGTAAAATTCATGTATTTCCATTTTCATCGCGTAAAGGAACAGTTGCTGCTAAGATGAAAAATCAAATAAATGGAAAAGTTAAAAAAGAAAGATGTAATGAATTAATTGCATTGTCAAATAAATTAGGCTATGAATATAATAAAAGATTTTTAAATAAAACTGTAAGTGTTTTAATAGAGGAAAAAGAAAATAATTATTATGTAGGACACACAACTAATTTTATAAAAGTTCAAATTGAAAGTATACAAAATATAGAAAGAAATAGTATAATAAATGTAGTTATTAAAGAAGTATATGATTCATATGTAATTGGAAAAATGGAGGAATAAATATGAAACTAAATAAATATATTGATCACACATTATTAAAGGCAGACGCTACAAAGGAGGCAATTTTAAAGCTTTGTGAGGAAGCAAAAAAATATGATTTTGCAAGTGTTTGTGTTAACCCAACACATATTAAATTATGTAAAGAGGCTTTAAAGGGCAGTACTGTAAAAGTATGTACAGTAATTGGTTTTCCTCTTGGAGCTAATACTTCAGCTACAAAAGCTTTTGAAACAAAGGATGCTATTTTAAATGGCGCTGATGAGGTTGATATGGTTATTAACATTGGCGCTGTTAAGGATAAAAATTATGATTTAGTAAAAAGTGATATCAAGGCTGTAAAGGATGCGGCTAATAACACTTTAGTAAAGGTTATTTTTGAAAATTGCTTGCTAAGTAAAGAAGAAATAATTGAAGTATGTAAAATATGTATGGAAGTAAAGGTTGATTATGTTAAAACATCAACTGGCTTTTCAACATCTGGCGCTACATTTGAGGATGTAAAATTAATGTCAGATACTGTTAAAGGTGTTTGTAAGGTAAAAGCAGCTGGTGGCGTTAGAAATTATGATGATGCTTTAAAAATGGTTAATGAATGTGGCGCTAGCCGCCTTGGTACATCATCTGGTGTGAAAATTATAGAAGGTGAGCATTAATGATAATTTGCCATTACACTCCAAAAGAAAGTGATTGGAAACTATTTAAAGTAAAAATTGTCACTTGGCAAGAAGAATATATGAAAAAGTTAAATGAAGGCTATATTGACATTTTAAAAAGAAATGAAAATGCTTCAGCTAATTATTGGACATTATTTAAAAAAATAAATAATGATTCTAAAAATGTTGGTGTAGTTATTGAAAACTCAAAATCTAAATTATTTGATAATTTACTTGAACTTTTATATAGTAAAGTAATTACATTTACTGATTTAAATGAATTTAGTGAAGAATTACAAAATGATTTAAAAAGTAAATTTTATAAAAAGCTTTAATATGAAGCATAATAACAATCATATATTTAATTGGTGATTGCTATAAAAATTGGAATAATTGATAGTGGACTTGGTGCTATATCTTTTTTAAATTACTTAATTAGTAATAAAAAATATAGCACCTATTATTTATTACTTGACTATAATTTTAATCCCTATGGAAATAAAAATGAAAATATTTTATATGAAAGATTAATAAAAAATATAGATTTTTTAAAGAAAAAGGGCTGTAATAAAATAGTATTAGCCTGTAATACTTTATCAGTTATAGCTCTTAAACATAATATTGATGTAATAACTCCAATAAATTATTTTATAGAAACTATAAAAAAAGAATTTGACAATAATTCTATTTTAATTGCGACTAATTTTACAATTAAAAGTAATGTTTATAAAACAAATAATTCATTGTCTAGTGATTTAGTTAATTATATTGAAGGTGTAAAGCCTATTAATATAAATAATGAAATAAATAAACTAAAAAAATATAAGAAAATCTTTTTTGGTTGTACCCATTATGGACTAATAAAAAATAAGCTAAAAGATAAAATAATTTTTGATAGTGCAAAAATCCTAGCAGATAGCTTAATTGTTAATAATACCAACCTTAATGTTAATATTTACATTACTAAGTATGATATAAATATAATAAATCATCTTTTAAATAATATTCATATAAAAAAATTTAGTATAAAAAAGAATAAAATATAATAATTAAAAAGGCAAGATAGAAACCTTACGCTTGGCTCTTCAAAATGCATCTACATCATTTGGTGGAAATGATAAAAGAACTAAGGCTTGGCAAATTAAGTCAAATAATGCACAAGCAAAACTTAATAAAATAAAGCGAGAACTCTAAAATAACAACAAGCAATTAAAAAGTCCCTCAAATGAATTTAACTCTGCAGAAAAAAGTGTCAACAAATTTGGCGATGAAGTTGAAGATACAGGCAAACAAGCTGATGATCCTTCAAAGAAATTTCAAGAACTTTTAGTTGTCAGCTGGTACAAAGACGATAGAACTACTAGCATTGTTAAATCTAAAATTTCCGATTCGTTAGATGCTGATCTACCAACCTTTTATGATAAAGATGTTTTATCAGCAAAACAAATTTGATTTTATCTTTATTAATTGATAAAGCAACTCAAGGTATTAGTGCTATATAACAATTTTAAATGAAGTACTTTAGAATAAATTATATAACTAGATAAATATATAAATATAGCCTCACCTTTGAATCACTAATTCTTGGATGAGGTTTTCTTTTGGCCTGATTTAGTTTTATCCCTTACGGGGTTCATCTAATATATATATGTATTATATAGTAAAAAAATGACAAATTTTTAAAAATTGTCTTGAAAAATATTTCCATCTTTTATATAATAAAGCACGGTAGCAAACATTGCTTCAAAAGGGGTGAAAATTATGCCAAAGACTGTTGTACGTGAAAACGAATCTTTAGATGATGCATTACGTAGATTTAAAAGACAAGTATCTAAAGCTGGAACTCTAGCTGAAGCACGCAAAAGAGAATTCTACTTAAAACCAGGTCTTAAGAGAAAATTAAAATCTGAAAATGCTCGTCGTAATAGCAAATCAAAATCATATTAATAAATTAAAGGCTCTATGAGTCTTTTTTTTTAGATTTTATCATACAATTTAACGGTGATATAATTGATTTATATATTTAAGGAAAACGTTAAAATACAAAATTATCAAAAACTTTTATCAGTTAGTGATTATGAAATTATTATTTTAATTTTTAACAAAAAAATAAAAATTAAGGGTAATAATCTATTCATTAATTATTTTGAAAAAGAAGAAATAAATATCAAAGGAAATATAGCAAATATAGAAATAAATGATAATTAAAGGATTATATTTATATAAAATAAGAGTTTTTGATATCACTAACTTTTTAAATCAATTAAAGGAATTAAACATTAAAGCTTATAAGATACAAAAAGAATTTGAATATACTTATACATTTTATGCTCCGTTATCATCAAAAAAAATACTATTAAAGCAATATAACAATATAGAAATTGTTAAATCAGTTGGCTTATTAGCTTCATTATTAAATTTATTAAAATATAAAACAACTATCATTGCTTTAATTATTTCATGCTTATTTTATTATAATTTAACAACATATATATGGAGTATAAACATTTATTCAAACGCTCCTTCCTTAAATAATTTTATAAATGAGCAATTAAATAATAATAATATATATATAGGAGCTAAAGCATTATCAATAGATGAATTAAGTGCAATAAGTAAAAAAATTCTTTACAATAATTATGATACTATTGAATATTTATCAATTGAAAAAAATGGCTGTGAAATAAATGTTTCATTTAAAAAAAAGCGTAAAGAAAATGATAAAACTCATTTAAAGAAATCCTTATATGCATCTCGTGATGGATTAATAAAATCATTTGATTTATTGTCTGGTGAAAAGGCAGTAAATATTAATGATTATGTTAAAAAAGGTGATTTGTTAGTAAAAGATGTCGTAACATCTGATTATAATAAGGATATTTATATTGGAACATATGGAAGCGTATATGCATATACATGGTATTATTGTGAAATAACGCAACAAATACTAATAAATGAAAGCGATGCTGAAATCCTAGCAAACTCTTTATTAGTTGTAAAAAGTAATATTTGTAAGAATTTTACTGCAAATGAATATATTTATTCAGAAAATGTGCTACAATTAAAGAAAGAAAGTAATATGATGTATATTAAAGTTCATTTTACTTGTGTTGAAAATATTGCAAAGGAGTAATTAATGGAATATAAATTTTCTTTAAATGATTATAATTTAAATATAGAACAAATTAAAAAGATTTATGGCTTTAATGATATTAATATCAAAAAAATTGAAAAAGAATTTAATTGCGAAGTTTTTGCTAATGGAATCAATATATTAGTTAAGACATCTACTGATAATTATTCATCAATAAAAAAATGCTTTGAAACAATAGTTGATAAAGTTATTAATAATGAAGAATTAGATGAAAAGGATGTAACTCTAATTATAAATAATATTATTAATAAAAAGGAATTTAATGAAAATATTAAATTTGTAACAACATATAATGGTAAAATAATTAGGCCTAAAAATTATTCTCAGGAGATGTATTTTAATAAGCTTGAAAATAATACAATTATATTTGCAACAGGCTCTGCAGGTACTGGTAAAACATATTTAGCTGTTGCTTATGGTATAAACATGCTAAAGCTTAAAAAAATTGATAAAATAATATTAACTAGACCAATTGTTGAAGCTGGAGAAAACTTAGGCTTTTTACCTGGTGAACTAAAGGAAAAGGTAGATCCTTACTTAACGCCAATTTATGATGCATTAAATGATATATTAGGGAAAGAGCTTGTAGAAAAATATATGCTAAAAGGTGTAATTGAAATAGCTCCTCTTGCTTATATGAGAGGTAGAACATTAAATGATTGTTTTGTAATATTAGATGAGGCACAAAACACTACTTCGACACAAATGAAAATGTTTTTAACAAGGCTTGGCTATAACACTAAAATGGTAATAACAGGTGATGAATCACAAATTGATTTAAAACCTTTGGTTAAATCAGGTATAGTTGTTGCATGTGATATTTTAAAAGGCATTGATGATATTGCTTTGATGCATTTTAATGTTGATGATGTAGTAAGAAATCCACTTGTTAGTAAAATAATTTTAGCATATGATAAACTAAATAATGAAAAAAGATAAAACCTTAGATGGTTTTTCTTTTATTTTATAAATAAATGTTATATAATTTTAACGTTAAGGAGTTGATTTTTATGGAAGAAATTAATAACTTCATTAAAACAATAATGGAAAAGGATTTAAAGGAAGGAAAGGTTAAAGAAATTGTAACTCGTTTTCCTCCCGAGCCAAATGCTTATTTACATATAGGACATGCTAGAGCAATTATCAATGATTTTGAATTAGCTAAATGCTTTAATGGCAAAACTAATCTTAGATTTGATGATACTAATCCAGTTAAAGAAGGAGAAGAATATGTTAATGCCATAATTGAAGACATTAAATGGCTAGGATATACTCCAGATAAAATTTGCTATGGTAGTGATTATTTTGAAAAAACTTATCAAAAAGCTATTTTATTAAT
Organism: uncultured Bacilli bacterium; assembly: GCA_934201705.1. Classification (GTDB taxonomy): domain Bacteria; phylum Bacillota_I; class Bacilli_A; order RFN20; family CAG-631; genus CAKPXW01. Next base: position 40,615 of record CAKPXF010000023.1, read on the forward strand.
TAAAAAAGGCTTAGCATATGTTGATGACTTAAGTGCTGAAGAAATGAGTAAGTATCGTGGCACTTTAACTGAACCTGGAATTAATTCTCCATTTAGAAATAGAACAATTGAAGAAAATCTTGACTTATTTGCTCGTATGAGAAATGGTGAATTTAAAGATGGCGAAAAAACATTACGAGCAAAAATTGATATGGCAGCTACTAATATTAATATGAGAGACCCTGTAATGTATAGAATTATTCATATAGCGCATCATCGTACAGGCTCTACATGGTGTATTTATCCTATGTATGATTTTGCTCATCCACTTCAAGATTCATTTGAAGGTGTAACTCATTCATTATGTTCAATTGAATTTGATAACCATAGGCCTCTTTATGATTGGTTTATTGAAAAATGTGAAATGGAGCATGTTCCTCATCAATATGAATGGGGACGTTTAAATATTACTAATACAATAATGTCAAAAAGATATTTAAGGCAATTAGTTGACGAGCACTATGTAACAGGATATGATGATCCTCGTATGCCAACACTTGTTGGTTTAAAAAGAAAAGGGTTTACACCTGAAGCTATTAAAGCCTTTATTTTATATACAGGTCTTTCAAGAATCAATTCAACAACTAGTGCTGATAATTTAGACTTCTTTTTAAGAGAAGATCAAAAGTTAAAAGCAACTCGTCCTTCTGCTATTGTTGAACCACTAAAGGTTGTAATTACTAATTATCCTTCAAATCAAGTAGAATGGATTGATGCTCCATTAAATATGGAAAATGAAGAATTAGGGACAAGAAAAATTGCTTTTGGTAAATATTTGTATATTGAAAAGGAAGATTTCGTTGTCGAAAAGCCAAATAAAAAATGGAAACGATTAGCTAAGGATGTTGAAGTAAGATTAATGCATGCTTACTTTATTAAATGCAATGATGTAATTTATAATGAAAATAATGAAATTGTTGAAATTCATTGTACTTATGATCCAAAAACAAAATGTGGACTTGGCTTTGATGAAAGAAAGCCAAATGGAACAATTCATTTTGTTGAAGCAACAACAGCATTAAAGGCTACATTTAATTTATTTAATCCATTAATTGAAGATGTTACTGAAGAAACTAAAGAGCTATCATTCCTTGAAAGGGTAAATAAAAATTCTTGGGAAGTTAAATATGGCTTCGTTGAAAGCTATTTAAAGGATACAAAGCCTTTAACACATTATCAATTTGTTAGAAACGGTTATTATACCACTGATAAGCTTTCAACCTCGGATAATCTAATTTTTAATAGAACTTGTACTTTAAAATCTTCATTTACAGTTGATAATAATAAAAACTAGAATATGATTTATTTCATATTCTTTTATTTTTATGTAATTTTTTTATTCATATTCTTCATATATTATCTTGAGGTAATAGACTATGAAAGAAAAGAAAGCATTGAAAAAAAAGATAATTTTGATTTTTACTCCAATTTTAGTTTTATTAGTAATTTTAGGATTTTTGGTTGCTTTTAAATTAGATAAAGATAAGAATAATAACACAGACAATACTTTAACTAATGAAGAAAGTGATGTTTCTTACACATATAGCAATGTGTATTTGCTAGATAAAGATAATATGCTAATTCCATTAAGCATCAAATATCAAACAATTGATAATAAGGCAGAAGAGTTAATGTATTTAGTATCATTATTAAAGGAAGATAGTAAAATAGCAAATAAACAATTTAAGGGGTTAATTCCAAGCTCTACAAAAGTTAATTCAATGGAACTAAATAATGAAATACTAAACATTAATTTTTCAAATGAATTTAAAAGTTATGATAGTAAAAATGAATTAAGAATACTTGAAGCACTTACCTGGACATTCAATGATCTTGATTACGTAAAAGGCTTAACATTAGCAATTGATAATAATAAATTAACTTCAATGCCAGTTAATAATACGCCAATTAATGGTGTATTAACTAAACAATTTGGAATTAATAATTATGCTTTAACTACGGCAATTTTAGGTAATAGTGTAAGGGTATTAAGCTATTATGAAAAAGAAATTGATAATAAATTTTATTATGTTCCTGTAACTCATTATGTATCTAATAAGGATAAATTATCAATATATGATTTAACAATTAAATCATTGTTTAAGGATCCTGGAATTACATCATCATTAAATGTTTGTAGGTGCTTTGATGAAACAGAACTTGTGGCAAGTAGTATTGTAAAGGATAAGAAGCTATATTTATCATTAACAGAAGATATATTATTTGATGAATCAACAGTTTCCTTAGATGTTTATAAAATAATTAAAGAAACAACATCTTTACTTGATGTTAGTGATGTTTGTTTCTTAATGGATTTAGAAGAAGTAAAAGTAAATGGTAGTAAGGATGAAACATCATCTGTTAGCAAAATTGTTTTAAACAATTATTATATTTAATATTAAAAGCACTTCAAACAATGAAGTGTTCTTAAATATAATTAAAATAGGCTATAAAGAATAAATAAACTCTTTTATAGCCTTTATTTATATATCGTTTTTCACAAATGCGCTAATTTTATTATTTGAATTAGTTACAATTATAAAGAATAATTAACAAAAATTAAAAATTACAGGAAAAACAAATCAAACTAAGAAGTGTTATAGATTTTTCTTTCTGTTTACTTTTACAACTTTCCTTATATACTACATATTATTTGACTTTTATAGCATTATTTATATTATAGATAATGAAAATGAAACATATGCATTTAATTTTTTAATTCATAAATTTTACTAACATTACTTAATAGTTTGTCAATCAAATCTATGCTGTTATTTAATTGTAGTATATTTGTAAAAGTCAACATCAAAATGTTATTTTTCGCCAAACTCAAAATGCATGATTTGGTTAAGCGTCTTCTTCGAATA
>CAKPXF010000024.1 GCA_934201705.1 uncultured Bacilli bacterium
ATACTAAGAAAAAGTAAACCTAATGATGAGATAATATCAAATTTGAGGGATAGCGGTCTAACAATACCATATCGAGTGCAGGTAAGATTATAGTTATTTGCCTTAAACAAGTAATAACTATAACTGTACATCATTAAAAAAAATGGGATTTTAATCCCATTAAGTGATTTTTAAATCACTTTTGTTCCTTGAATAAAACAAAATAGGAAATTAAAAACGAAATAATAGGTATAAAAAAGCCTAGAATAATTTCAATTATTGTATGTCTTTTTAATTTTAACGAGCTCCAAATAACTAAAATAATTAAAAGGTATAAAAGTAAAAAATAATAAGAAATAGTAACGCTTAAAAAAGTTACTGGCCCAGAAAAGCCACACATATGGCCACTAGACTTTACTTTTAAAGCAAATGTACTGATAAACATTAATATCCCTGATAAAAAATAGGTAGATACTAATTGCTTTACTAATGTAGAATAATTATTAAAAAGAACAAAAACAAAAATAATTGTGTAGCTAATAAGGGATATTATTATTGCTAAATTTCGATAGCATACCCTATCATTTTCTTCCTTACTTATTTTTTTATATATTTTAAATACTTTTTCAATCAAATAAGAAAGAGAAGGAAAAATTGCTAAAAATAAAAGTAAAATAATAAAGGTAAAAATATTCATTTGTTGCTTAAATAATAAAATAGTTAACAAAAACAATGCCATAAGTGGAGGAATGGTCATTATTCTTAAAACTGAAGCAAATTTTTTCATACACTCACCTTCTTTTTGACAATTATTATATTAATTTATTAATTAATTTATGTGTACCTACTAATTTAATTGGTTTGTATATTAAAAATAATGTATATCTACCACTAAAAATAGCGACTCTACCACTAGTAGAAATGGTAAAAAATTATTGACATAAGTGAAAATAGCCTTTAGACTAAAGGTGAAAAGGGAGAATTTCAAATTATGTTACATATTTTTACGGATACTGATACTGATATTACACCACAAATAGCAGCATTGTATAATATTGATTTAATAAGCATGCCTTATATTATAGATTCTAAAATTGTGTATCCTTACAAAGATTTTAAAGAATTCAAAGCTAAGGAATTCTATGATTTATTACGAAGCGGAATTGTTCCGACTACATGTGCATTAAATGTTGAAGAATATAAAAACTATTTTGAACCAATTTTTGCAAAAGGTGATGATATATTCTATATTCATTTTTCTCGTGCTATGAGTGCTTCTTTTAATTATATGGATCAAGCAATTCAAGAATTACTAATAAAATATCCAAATAGAAAATTTTATTCTTTAGATAGTGAAGCTATTACAATTGGCAGTTACAATTTTGTAAGAGCAATACTTGATATGCTAAAAAATAATAGTTTAGAGGAAACTATTAAATGGGGAAATGAAAATGTCAATCATTTTGCAACTTATTTTTACGCTGATGATTTAAAATTTTTTAAAAAAAGTGGCAGAGTAAGTGGCCTTGCAGCAACTATGGGTTCAATAATTGGAATAAAACCAATTATTTATATAGATGAAAATGGAATAATGAAAAATGTTGGTAAAGAAAAAGGTAGGAAAAATGCTGTTAGGCATTTAGTTGAGTGTGTATTAAATTTAGGGGATGATGTTAAAAATCATCGTATTGTAATAGGTCATACCGATGCTTTAGAATTAGCTAATGAATTAAAAAATGAATTGATAGAAAAATTAGGTGATGATTTAAATATTGATATGGTAATGGTAAATCCAACAGCTGGAAGCCATTGTGGCCCAAATGGAGTAGGCGTTAGTTTTTTTGCTAAGCATAGATAAAATAAAGGGAATGTTATAAAAACATTCTTTTTAAATACTTAATTTTAGTTTTATTTAAGTTTATAATATTATATTATAAATATGATAAGATAATAATCTTAGGAGGATTTTAAAATGAAAAATAAATTAAAAATATTTTCTTTATTTAGTTTAATAATACTAGCATCTTGTACATTTAATAATAATATTACTGATTCAAGTAATAAAACGCAAATAATAATAGATGAAACAAAAAAGGAAACAGTAAATTTACATGTTACTTCATCTATTACGCAAACTACTTCCTTAGAGGAGGTAATAAAATATGTAAAGCCATCTGTTGTTGATATTTATTCATATGGCTCTAATTTTACTAGTGCTGGAAGTGGAGTAATAGTTGCAAATTCTGATTCTAGCTATTATATAGTTACTAATCATCATGTTATTAAGGATGCTTCTTCATTCCAAATAGTATCTTATAATAATGATATATCAAGCTCATATGAAGCAACATTAATTGGTGGTTCACCACTTAGTGATATAGCTGTTTTAAAGGTCAAAACAAGTGATACATTAACAATTGCTAGCTTTATTGATGATGCTAGTAAAATAAATGTAGGAACAGATGTTATAGCTATTGGTAATCCTCTTGGAATACTTGGTGGAACAGTAACTAAAGGTATTGTTTCAGCCTTGCAAAGAGAAGTTTATATTGATGAAATAGGCTATATGAATTTAATTCAAACTGATGCTGCTATTAATTCTGGTAATTCAGGTGGTGCTTTATTTAATACTAAAGGAGAATTAATTGGTATTGTTAATTCTGGCTATTCATCATATGAAGGACTAAATTTTGCAATCCCAGCATCATTTGCCATTAATGCTTTTACATCAATTGTAAATACATTTGGTAATGAAAAGATTTATGGCTATGTTGAAGGCGAAAATAATATAGGTATGACCTTAAAATCAATGCAAATCTATGCTGATTCCTCATTAAATAATAAATGTGAAATAGTTTATGCTAGCGAAACTAGTAAAGATGGCGATGCATATAAAAATGGCTTTAAGGATTATAGTAATTATTATAATAATAAATATGATACATTTTATGCTATTATTAGCATTAATGATAATGAAGTAAATAATTATCAAGATGCTATTCGTTTACTTCAAAATATAAAAGCTAACACAGAGGTTAAAATATCTTATAAAAAAATTTTGTTTAAGAGAGCTGGAAGTGGCTTATTTATGCAACAAACATATCCATATCTTGATGGTAAAATTAATACAATAACATTTACAGCTAGTCAATATGTTTATACAATTTAAAGGGTAAAACATATGAAATTATTATTAGCAGAGGATGAAAAGAAATTATCAAATTCCTTATGTGTTTTATTTAAGCATAATAATTATGATATAGATGCTGTATGTAATGGTGATGATGCCCTTTATTATGCTAAAAATATTGCCTATGATGCAATAATTCTTGATATAATGATGCCTAAAATGGATGGAATAACTGTTTTAAAGAAATTGCGAAGCTTAAAAATAACAACTCCAATTTTATTATTAACAGCTAAAGGTCAACTAGACGATAAGGTTTTAGGACTAGAAGCAGGAGCTGATGATTAGTTAGCAAAGCCTTTCTTTATGAAAGAACTATTAGCTCGAATTAAGGCTTTAACTAGAAGATATGAAAACAATTATGAAAATGAAATACATATTGGAAATATTGTAGTTGATACCTTAAGGTATGAAATAAAATGTAATAAGAATATAGCTTCATTAACAAATAAAGAATTTCAAATACTTGAATATTTAATTAAGTCGAAGAATCACATTCTATCAATGGATGACTTTTTAAATAAAATATGGGGTTTTGATAGTGATGTTGATTATAATGTGTTTTAAGTTAATGTTTCATCTCTTCGCAAAAAGCTAAATGGCATCAATTCAAACGTTAATATAAAAGCTATAAGAAATGTTGGCTATACATTGGAGATAAAAGATGATAAGGCAAATTAAAGAAAATTCTTATTCTTAGTAACTTTATAGTGCTTTTCGTTATGTTTTCAACCATTAATGGAATAAATGTTTCATCAATGATAAAAAATGGCTATAATACTATTCATGTTTTAGAAATGAATGATGGCAAATTTCCTTTTAATAATCAAAAGGATTTTATTGATAAAAATCCAGAGGAACCATTTTCTAGTAGATTTTTTGTGGTTGTAATTGATAAAAATAGTAATATAGTAAGCGTTAATACCGATAAAATATTTGCTATAAGTGAAAATGAAGCTAAAGATATTACTATTTCATTATTTAATAAAAATAAAGTAAAAGGCCTTTACAATAATTATTTATATCGTCGTCAAAAAATTAATGATACAGAATATAGATATATTTTTCTTGATATGGCAATCCAAATAAATTATTCAAAAATGTTTTTATTTACTAGTATTATAGTATCATTAATAAGCTTAGCTTTAATATGTATTGTCTTTTTGTTTTTAGCAAAGTTAGTAATTAAGCCAATAGAAAAAAATGCAATAAAACAAAAGCAATTTATAACCGATGCAACCCATGAAATAAAAACACCACTAACAATAATAGGCGCCGATGTTGAGGTTCTTGAATTAATAAATGGTGAAAATGAATGGACTAATAATAATAAGAATATAGTTATTAATGATATTGAAATTAATGACGGCTATATAGATGTAACTGTGTCAAATGGTGATACTGATACAATTGATAGTAATGGTACAATAAAAATTACAGGTGGCGTAGTCCTTAAAAATGGTCAAAATAATGGGCAAAGCATGACTGGTGGTACATTTGACTGTGAAGGAAGCATTATTGTTACAAGTGGTACTATTATTGCAATTGGTTGTGTTGGTGAAAAGCTAAGTAATGCATATATTAATACTCAAGCAACATTACAAGCAGGAAGCTATACTATAAAGGATAGTAATAATAATGAAATAGCTACATTTACTTTGACTCAATCATATAGAAGCTTTATGTTTTATGATAAAAGTTTCAATGGTAATACAACATATACTTTATATAAGGATGATACAAAAGTTTTAACATTTAGTAAATAGAATTAATAAATCACTTATTTATTTCATACAATTGAATATGAAAAAATAGGTGATTTTTTTATGGGAAAGATTTGGGCTTTTATAATAAGTGTTGCTAGTGTCTATGCTTTAATAACTTCAAAGGCTTCTGCTTTACTTGATGGTATATTACAAATTCCTCAAGAAGCCTTTAACTTTTTAATTATTATCATACCTTCAACAATTTTTTGGACTGGCTTTATGTATATTTTTAAAGAGGTTGGAATTATTGATTTTATTTCTTTAGCTATTAAACCAATTTTTAAAAAAATTATGCCATCTTTAGAGGATGAAGAAGCAATTTCATATTTATCAATGAATATAGCTGCTAATATGTTTGGCCTTGGCTTTGCAGCTACGCCATCTGGTTTAAAAGGTATAAAAAGACTAAAAGAAATATCAAAAGAAAAAGAAGGCGTAGCTAGTGATGAAATGATAACATTTTTAGTGTTAAATACTGCTGGAGTAACCTTACTTCCAACAACAGTTATAAGCATTAGAAAATCATATGGATCACTTCATCCGACAGATTTTGTTTTGTATGCAATTATTTCGACCCTTGCAGCTTGTGTGTTTGGTTTACTTGCCGATAAGTTATTAAGAAAGCCTTACCGAGAAAAAATATGATAGTTACAGTTATAATAATTCCTTGCTTATTAATTTTATCATTAGTATTAGCTTTAATTAAGAAAAAGGATGCGTTTGCAGCTTTTTGTAAAGGTGCAAGTGAAGGCTTAAAGCTAACTAAAGAAATAATTCCTTCTGTACTAGCTATGATTAGTGCTGTTAGTATCTTAAAATGTAGTGGTTTAATAGATGATATAGGCTCATTAATAGGAAAAGCCTTTAATGATAGTGAATTTATAACTAATATAGTACCAATGGCATTTTTTAGACCAATATCAGGTAATGCTTCTCTTGCTATATTAAATTCAGTATGTAAGGTAGGACCAGATTCTTTATCTTGTATAACTGCTTCATTAATTCAAGGAAGTACAGATACGACATTTTATGTTATTGCTTTATATTTTTCATCAATTAAAATTACTAAATGGCGGCATACATTAAAAGCAGCTTTATTTGCTGATTTCGTAGGAATTGTCTTAGCAATAACATTTGCTTTAATTATATTTAAATAAAGTATTGCCTAATGATAAAGCAATACTTTTTAAGTTCTTATTAAAAAATACAAAAAAAATTTATTTTTACCATTTTTTTGTAATGAAAAGCAATATAGTGGTGCTAAATCACACAAAAAAAGTTCAATTTTGTATATTTTTCGTAATAAAACGTGTATAATAGTATTGGAGGGGATTTTATGCAATACTATTTATTAGAATATGCCGTAAATGGCATAAAATCATTAAATAAAGAAATTAAACTATCTTTTTATAATAATATATTAACTAAAGACATAGATTTAAAAGGAAATAATATAAAAGCTATATATGGCGAAAATGGCTCTGGTAAATCAGCAATTGTACATGGTATTGAATTTTATAAAAATATAATGTCCTTTAGTAATGATTTTAATTCATCTATGTCAAAAGAGTATTATAAAGAACTTATTAATAAAGAAACAAAGAATGTTTATTTATCTTTTATTTATGCTTTTGTAGATGATAATAACAAAAGTAAAAAAACGACTAATGTTTATAAGCATGTTATTGAATTTGGTTTAGATGAATATGATAATCTTATAATAAAAAAAGAAGAATTTTTTAAGCTTAATGGTACAAAAAGAATAAAAAATGAAAATTTTAATATTTTATTTTCATCAGAAAATGGAAAGCTACTTAAATTAGATTTTAGTAAAAAAACCAATAATATTTTAAAGAAAATAACAGCAAACACTTTGGAAAGTAATAGCTTTCTCATGACTTTTTATAAGTATATAAGAAAAAGTGAAAAAAAATATGCACTTTTAGATATATTAGATCTAATTGTAGGTGTTGGATTTCAAGCCAATCTTTTATACATTAATTTAGCAGGTGATAATCATCATGGCTATAATATGAGTAAACTACTTGAAAGTAATGATGAAATTACTAATAATGATATTAAAGAATTATTAAGTAAGCCTTCTTTTATTATTAATTCAAGATTAAACAAGATAGCAAAAGATAATTTTTCAAACTATGAAAAATACATAAAAAAAGTTGAAACATTTATTAAATTATTTAAAAAAAATTTGTGTAGTATAGATATTAAAACAACAGAGGATTCAGAATATTACTATTGTGAATTATTGTTTAATTACAAAACATATGTTGTATCTGAAGAATATGAAAGTACTGGTATTAAAAAATTAACTAAGCTTTATAGTTCTTTTGAAAGTATGTACAAAGGATGTATTTTGTTTATTGATGAATTCGATGCTAATTTACATGATGTATACTTTACAGAATTAGTTAAATTTTTGATGGAAAATGCTAAAGGACAACTTATTATTACGACACATAATATATCATTAATGGAATGCATTAAGAAAAATAAGCATTCTATTGACTTTTTATCATCAGATTCTATATTAGTTCCATGGATAAAAAATGGAAATTATAAGCCATCAGTAGTTTATAAAGAAGGAATGATTCCTTATTCTTCATTTAATATAGAGGCTAATGATTTTATGAGAGCATTTTACTATGATGAATAACGATAACTTAAAACAAGTAATATTTTGTACAGAAACTGATAGCTTACAAATTGATGATAGTTATGTAAAAAGACTATTAGAGGTTTATTTTGATTTAAAAACATCATTAAAAATAACCTTTATTCATATGAAAGGTAAAACTAAATATAATGATAATGGAGTTATAAATCAAATAGAAAAAAAGAAAAAGATTTACATACAAAATAATAAATTAGGGAAAAATTATGTTGTGAATGTAGTTGATACTGATGATTATTTTATAAAATTTGAAGACCAACAAAGGTTCAACGATATTCAAAACTTTTGTGATAAAAACGGATATTTTCTTGTTTGGTTTTGTAGAACTATTGAAGAGGTATTAATAGGAAAAAAGGTTGAAGATAATAAAAAACTAAAATTTGCAATGCAATTTGTTAGAAATGCAAACAAAGAGACAATAAATGAAGCTTCATTAAAAAGTGATAAAATAATTAGAAATAAAAGTAATTTTTTAAATGTTTTACAAAATATAATAATACAATAGGTGTTAAAAAGTATTGCTTAATTATTAGGTAATGCTTTTTATGTGTTTTCTTTTTTATTTTTAATGATATAATTTTAAAAAAAGTATGAACCAAAATCTTCTTTTTACGACTATATTGGTGTATATACAAAAAAATGATTGAGGAAATAAGCAAAATGGATACAAGTTTAATAGTTAAGTATTATGATTATTTAATGAAAATTGCTATAGCTAAATGTAAATCACAAGTAGAAGCTGAAGATCTTGTTGGTGATACAATGCTTGCTGTTTGTTTACATATTAGCAAAGGTAATAAGATAAAGCATTTAAAAACTTATCTTTTAAATACAATGCTTAATAAGTATAATGATAATCTTCGTAAAAAATATCATATGCCTACTATTATAAATCTAAATGAAATGATAGTAGCATCTAATGATGAAGAAGAGCTTTTTTCACTTGAAGAAAAAGCAAATATCAGAAAAGAATTAAACCACCTTGCTTATATTAATCGTGAAGTTTTAATTAGGTATTATTTTGGCAATCAAAGCATTGATGATATTGCTAATAGCCTTAATATACCGACAAATACTGTTAAAAGTCGACTATTAGCAGGAAGAAATAAAATAAAGGAAGGATATTTAAAAATGGAAAAAGAAGACAATTGCTTACCGGGAAAATTGTATTTATCTTATTTTGGAGTTAATGGAATAAAAAATGAGCCAGTTTCACTTGTTGAAAATGATTTAATAGCTCAAAATATTTTAATAATCGCATATGAAAAGCCTCTTAGTATTCCTGAACTTTCAAGGAAAATAGGAATTCCTTCAGCTTATTTAGAACCGATAATAAAAAAGCTAGTAGATGGTGAGCTTATGGTAGCAATGCCAAGTGGTAAGATATATACAGATTTTATTATTACTAAGCCTCAAGATAAATTAAATCATTATAAAGAGCAGCTAGCTTTTGCAAATAAGTATTTTAGAGAAATATGGAATATAATTTCTTTAATGTCAAAAAATATTGAAAGCTTATCATTTGTTAAAAAAATGGAAGATGAAATAAAGAACAAGTTAAATAGATATGCAATTTTAAAAGCTCTACAAGATTTTCAGCTTTCTATACTAGAAAAACCAACTACTTTTATAAATCGTAAGGATGGAGGTAAATGGTTTGCGTCTGCTTTAGAAATTGAAGCTGGCTATGATATGAAAGAATATAATGAAGCTTCTAATTATCTTATTTTAGGTGGACATCGTACATTAAGTAAAATGATTGATAATACAAGTATTCATCTTTATGAATTTGATACATCTTTATATGATAGTCCTAGTCGTTATGGTAATGATTTTGAGTTATATTGTAAGTATATAATTCCTTTACTATGGAGCATTTATACAGAAAATTCACTTACTAATAATGATGAAATCCCTAATGATTTTATTAATTATATTCCTTCTTTTGAGCAACTTGGAATATTAAAAAAACAAAATAATAAGATTTTAGTTGATATTCCTATATTAACTAAGAAAGAATATGAAACGATTAGTGAAATTATTAAAGAAGCAACAAGAAAAATAAAAGATAAAATAGGTAATGAGTTTTTTAATTTTGCTTTAAAAAATAAAACTACATTACCTAAGCATTTATCTTATGTACCAGATTTACTTTTATATAATGATGCAACTTGTTATTTTGCTATGGCTATTATTCGTAAAGCTTTTGAAAGCAAATTACATTTGTGTAATGTTACATATTGTTGCCCGCCAGTTGTTTTAGTTTATAATAAGAATAATTAAATACTACGTGTTTACTTTCATATATAAGAAGGTAAACATGTTAGTTTTAAAAAGGTGTATCTATTTAAAATGGATACACCAGTATATTATTTTTCAAATTCCTTAGCAACGTCCTTTAGTAATTCCCTCATAGGTAAATGCTGAGGACAGGCAGCTTCACATTTACCACATTTTATACAATCAGAGGCTTTTCCTTTATTTTTAGTATGAACTTGATTGTAATAGTAATCAGCATTCCAATCATGATAAATATTTTTCGAATTTAAGCAAGCAAATAGATTAGGAATTGAAATATACTTTGGACAGTTAGCAATACAATATCTACAAGCAGTACAAGGAATTAAGTGTATTGATTTAAATACCTTACATACATTTTTAACAGCTTTTAATTCTTCTTCATTCAATGGCTTAAAATCACGCATAAATGAGATATTATCATTTATTTGCTCAAGATTACTCATTCCTGAAAGTGTCATAAAAACTCCATTACAGCCAGCTGCAAAACGAATAGCATAGCTTGTAGCACTTCCACCATGTAATTCTTCTATATATTTTTAGCTTCACTTGGTAGATTAACAAGATTACCACCTTTTACTGGCTCCATAACTATAACAGGCTTATTGTATTTATTACATACCTCTAAGCATTTTCTTGATTGAACAGCTGCATCTTCATAATCAACATAGTTAAGTTGAATTTGTACAACCTCAATTTGCGGATATTCGCTTAATATTTCTTCTAAAACCTCAGCTGTATCATGAAATAAAATGCCAAAGTGTTTAATTTTTCCTTCTTTTTTAAATGCTAATGCTTGTTCATAAGCATGACATTTTTTAAAATGAGCAAAATTTTCTTTTGATTGCGAATGCATTAAATAAAAATCAAAATATTCAACACCACAAAGCTTTAATTGACTTTCAAAAAATGGTCGGATTTCTTCTTCTGTTTTGAAATAAAAATTAGTTAGCTTATTTGTTAGTATAAACTTATCTCTATGATAACGAGCTACAAGGCAATCACGGATGGCTGTTTCACTTTTACCACTTAGGTATCCATGAGCTGTATCAAAGTAATTGAATCCATTTTCAATAAATGTATCAATCATTTTATTAAACTCAGTATAATTAACTTCATCACCATTCATTGGTAATCTCATACAACCAAAGCCAAAATTCCTTAATACATTTTCAAACATAAAGTATTCCTCCTATCATATATTTTACATAATTATAAACTTTTTTTGAATTTGTTATATTTGCTTTGAATAAAAAAGTCTTTGTCATGTTCTGCTTTTAAAATGAAAATAGCAAAAGTACAGCTATCACAATCATCTATTACTATTAATGGCAATTTATATTCTTTATGCTTATTTATAAAATTAATAATACTACTTTAACTTTTTATAATATTTTCTTAATTTAATTCTTTTTTTATAATAATCTTTTGAATCAATTCCTAAATAACCCATTTGATTGTAATATGCTAATAGTTGATTTTTATTAATAGAAAATATATACTCTAAAAATTCTTCAACTTTTTTAAATGCAAATTCCTTAGTAATTCCATGTGTTTCAATAGAAACTATGTTTTCTTTAAAAGGATAAAGATTATTAAATGCAATAATAATTGCTGGAACAAAATTATCGAATTTACACTCTAATGATAAAAAATTTAATTCAGTTTCTTTATCTAAAATTCGGAATATACTTTCATTAGCAAATGATTGATATATTGTCTCGAATTTACCATAATCATATTTTCTAAAATTAATTTTTAAATAAAAATCAGCTATTCCCATATCTATTAACCTCCTATTGTATCAAAAAGAATTCTTTTAATTATGGCTATATATCTAACTTCTAGTGAATTTGTTAAATATTATTTTTTGAAATTAATTTCAAGCATTTCTTCCATGCCAAATCTTTCAAACAAATAATGCTTTATTGTTGCATCAGAAAAATGCCATGTTTTTTGTTTCCCAAATATGCTAGATAATCTCTTTCCATAATTGCTTTCTAAGGCATTATTATATTCATTGTATGATTCTTCTATATTAAAGCTTTTAGAGTTTAGCCTTTCTTTTGTTGGAAAAACACATATTTGACTTAAGGCATTGTCTATAAAATAAAAAACGATGTCACTTGGATAATTCATTTTAAATATTACTCCTGTAATAGCGTATCCAACCACATTATTATATTTTTTTAAAATGGCATTAGGGTAAATATATTCAAGTTCTTCTTTGACAATTTTAGATGAAAATTTCATATTATCGATATCTATTACTATGTTCATATTGCCCTCCTAAATAACTGTTAAGTATCCTATTAAATAAGCATCAATGATTTGCATATTAAGTAATTTATATTGTTTATGCTCTTTGATTTAATAAACTTTTTACAAAATTTATGTGTTTTGTTGTGTTAAAGATCATTTAAAACGTAATACTAAAATAACAATATCAAATCTAGCTACAATAGAAGTTCATCAATTTTCACTTTTAAAAATGAATTCTTTGTAATTATATTTCATTTATACGTTTTATGATATTTTCTGGTGAAAAATCATAGTCTTTCATATATGAAAGCTTTTTATAGTAATCATCTATAACAATTTCTTGTTTTAAAGCTATATCTTTATATACTTTTACTTTTGCTTCTATCTTTTCTTTTAAATCATTATTCACCTTGTGTGAAATATTCTTTAATTCTTCTATTAAAAGAATAAAGGAAAATGTATCACCACAATAATTGTCTAAAGTATTTATTAGAAAATCAACTGCAGAAGCATAATCTAATAAATTTATATATTCGCTAATAAATATTAATTTTTCAGGATTATTACTTGATTTAATTCTAGATAAAAGGCTTTCTTTTATATCATTGAGCCACATATTTTCAATTGTTTTAGGAACTTTATATTTTTCATACTCAGTAAGGACATCATCTTGCCACATATGAAAAGGATTTCCACCATGTGAAAAAAATATTATTTGTGCTTCTTTATAATTTTGTGGTTCATTTTTATAATTTTGTGTTTTCTTTTTTTTAAATAAAGACATAGCTTGTCACCTCAATTATATTGTGATTTTTATAGTTCATTTATTCTTTCTTTAATATTATCTTCTGGTAAAAATATGTATTTTTTTGATTGCTTCATCACCAAGTTGACATTTTCAGCTAGGATAACTTTATTTTTGTTTATTATATCTAGCAATTTACGACTATTAGCATGTCTATTTAGATCTTTTAGATTTTCAGTATATCGTAATCTTTCAAAATAATCCAAATCAGTATTTAATAGTTTACATGTTAATTCAATTGCTTCTTCTAATGAAATGATATCACATAATATTAAATATGATGAAAATCTAGTCTTTCCTTTAGTATTATTAACCTTTTCATAGAGTTTACTTTGAATATCTTTGCGCCATTCAATTTCATATTCCTTTGGGACCTTACATTTTTTATATTCTTTTCCGAATTCCATATAAATATAAAATGAATTACCATAGCATTTATAAAACATTTCCTTACCTAACTCAATATTCATATAATAATCACCTGCCATAAAAATATATAAGCATCATGAGCTATCAAGTAAATAACATCTTTTGCATCCATATTAGTGATGTTTTAAGATGTAAATACAAATTGATGCTCTTGAGCAATTTGCTGCTTGTAAAAGTACTTTTTATTGTTTTATAATTTTTTCAACTACCTCTGCAATTTTACTATTTTTAAGATAATTAAATTTATATGTTTCTCCAACCATAATTTCATCTATACCAACAATTAATTCTATTTTTTCATTCTTATCTAATATTAATACTGTTGGATTGTTATTAATTTGAGTGTTTGATTCGGAATCTATATTTTTATTAAATTTCAAAACTTTTCCTATAATAGTAATATATTCGTGATTTTTTAATGCTTTTTTATCTTTTAATAAATTCACTATAAATTTCATAGAAAATATAATTACAATAGTAAGCGAAATAAAAATAAATATAGAAATGATTGTTGATATTATTATATTTTGATTTTCAATATAAATTTTATAATTAGCAATCAACGAAACACTTCCACCAATGCAGCTTATTAACACTATTATATGGCAAAACATTATAATTTGATATAAGTCTTTAATTGATGTTTTTTTCTTTTTCATTAAATCTCTCCTTAAATAATTTATGCAAAAAGTTAGTGCATGTTATTACTTAATTTGTTTTATCAACTTTTAACCCATATATAGTACCTGTTTTTTCGATGCTATTTTTGATTATTCTTGATACTTCCTCCCAATAATCATTTCTTTCATCATAAAATAATCCTTTTATTCCAGCTTTCTTTTTTTGTATTTTTGACATTGTTAATGGGGATTCTAAATACATATTAATAATAGTGAATGTGTAATCATATTTAACAGAAAATTCACTTTCATTAAATTGTGCCCATTCATAATATTTAAATATTCCATATTTGTTTTTAAAATAATAGTGATTTCCTTCATTTTCTTCAAAATAGAAAGCAAAACCATAATCATCAATTAAAAATTTCAATTTAGATAATATTATTTTTCTTGTATCCATACATACCTCTTAGTTAAAACCAATGAAAGAAGATTCATTAATGCAAACGTCGTCACCTATATTATAATTTTCATCGAATGACATTTCAAGATAATAACCAATATAAACATCGGCTATTACATTCATTATCATCAGCAAAAATCATATAACATTTATTAATACTGGTATTTTTAAATAAAAATCCCATCAAATTTTAAATCAGGAATAAATGCTTCTTCTAAATAATTTAAATCATTATATTCTTCTAAAATCTTACATATATAATTACAAAAGGTATAAATATGATTCTCAAATAGTTTCCTTGATAGTTTTAAATCTTTAAATATTAAATTAATTTGATTATGAAATTCTTTTGATTTAGTTAAAAGGACTATGCTTTGCAACTGATTATTAAGCTTGCTTTCAAATTTAATTTGATAAAAGTTGTCTATGCAATTATAAGATATTTCAAAATAATAATTTGAAATATTAAATACATATTTTAGTAAACCATTGCTAGCAAAATATTTAATACTATCAATTTCTATATACTTTTTTAAATTAGTATAAATAATTTGAATTATTTTATTTTCCATATAGTTCTTCTCCATGAGTTTATTATTCAACACATTTTATTGGCCTTTATTTCATTCAAATAGTGTTTCACTTCAACTATTCCTGAGTCATAAAACTTTGTTTCTAACTGAATCATATTTTCTTTAGCTTTAATCTTAATAAAGCATCCATCATCAATAGTTATTATTTCTGTGATTTTAATGATAGTTTCTCCAAAAAAATTATATTTAATGATTTCGTTATTTGTAATTACTATACTAATTTTAGAAGAAAAGAAAGCTATAAATAACATTAACAATGCAATTATAGTTGTACTGACACACAATTCAATACTTTCCTCAATAATTAAATTAATTATCATAAAGAATGTCATGAAAGCAAGCGATATATAATAAATAGTGGAAATGCCTTTACTATCAAGCCTTGATTTTGGGTATGTAGTGTTATTCCATTTTTTATTCCTTTTTATTTCGAAAATAAAGCATAGTGCAAGTAATAATAAATAAACTAATAAACAAAGAAAACTCATCATTATTTTTTCCTCCAAGAAATACTATTACATTATAACTAATCTCCAGGCCACACTTAAAGTTACGACATTAGATTTATATATAGACCAAGTAATAGAACTTAACATTTTAGCATATGCACTACTATACACTAAGAATGCTACACTGCATCTAGCATTAGTTTTATTCATATGAATAATTGTATGTCAACATTTTTTTAGTTCCCTTATGCCACTTTAAATAGTAGTAAATGTTACTAATGTTTTCAAAAATACTTATAAGTTAAAATTTCTATATAAATAAGATATTTTTAAATACTTGGTTGTTTTTTTGACTATTAAAAATATGGAAGAGTGTAATCATCTATTAAGACAGTTACACTCCTACAAGTTTATGTTATTTTGCTTCTAGAATTTTGTTTTTAATTTTTGTTATAGTTGCAAAACCATGAACAATAGCTCCCTCTTGAAATTGAATCACTTGTCCTACTTTCAAGCAATTAGGATAGAATTCAGGAGTAAGAAACCAAATTTCTGCTTTGGCTTCATGATCATATGATAATTTATCAGTACCAATTAACCTTATAATTCCAGTTGTTAAATAATCCTCTTTAACTTTGAAAGCTGGTCTATAGCCACTATAGAAATCTCTTTTGCTTGGCCTTTTATTCCGAATAACTACTTCTACATCAGAACTAATATCTGGAAAACTATAACTTGGGAAATATTTCATTATTTTTACCTCCTATAAAAATATTATACCTAATAAATTATTGTTGAATGTATCTATCATAAATGATCTAACAGTAACAATACCACTTTTAAATATATCTACATCCACTATGGTAAAGTCTAACCTAAATAAAACTCTATTAGGTATCTTTGCACCGACAATATTTGTTTGGTTATGACATATATTTAATACACTTTTATTTTAAAAGTAAAAAACAAAATTCTCTACAAATAGTTTAACCATAATTATTTAATGCATGGCAAGATAAACACTGCCTTCATACTTACTATCAAGCTCTTCACGAGAAAAAACGTAATATTCAAATTCTTTATATGTAGCTATATCATATCTAAATAATCCATCGAATAAAAATCCATTATAGAAATTTTTACAGCATTCATCATAGTAGTTTTGAATAAAAAATGACTTATCTTGTTCTGTCTTTAGTACGAAAGCCATTAAAAATCCACCATAAGCATCACAGATTGCTACATAGATTAATCTATACTGCTTATGTTCTTTGATAAACGTATTACAAAATTTATTAAGTTTTTTACTAGTTGAATAATATTTATTTTTCATTTATATCATTAGCTCCTTTTTGACATTCTAATGTTTACAAAATGTTATTAAAAACAACACTTAAATAATAACATCAAATCTATCTACAACAAAAGTAACCCAATCCCCATCTTTAAAGATGAATTCTTTGTTATTGCTATATTCATAACTATATATGTATTCTAAACTTATTATAAAATCAAAAACTTTAACTAAATATTTTCTGGAATCGATAATGTATCCATTAACTTTATATACCATTTTAACAATACCTTTTTTACTAATTTAAACGTATCTATTTTGGATTTGATTAATTTTGTAATAATCGGATTATCATCTACAAAAAAGGCAATTAATAAAGAAATATTCATACCTATAAATAGAATTTAATTGTTTGGCAATGGTAAAGATACACAAGTACCTTCAACCTTTCTTTTACCATCTGTTATAACAAATTCACCTTCATATTCTGACAAGCAATTAATCTTTTTAATTCTCATAGCTCCTCCTATAATAATCAGTATAAATTCTTATAATCATTATACAACATCAATTTTCATTTTACCAAATTTAGCTAATTAAAAAAAATAAACGTACTAATGATGAAAAGCTTAATGAATCATTTATTTCATTATTTTTACTTTTGTTCCATGTTAAACAGCTCAATTAAATCTTCCTTTTTATTATCATTGTTTATTATTACTTTCTTTTTGTATAAATTTAATCAAACTTTTTTTATTTATTTTAAAGTAATAAGGTCTCTCCCAACATTCTTTCATACTTATTGGAATTTTGTAAACTAAAGTGTCTTTGTTATCCTCATCAATAAGAATACATAAGTTTTTAGCAAATTCTACATCACAAATTTCTACAATTTCATCTTCAATATTTTCAAAACATTTCATAATGTTTATCTTTCGACCATGTTTGTTAAAAAATATTTTTACTTTTTTTAAGATGATGTCAATATCTTCTTGATTTATTTGAGTGACAAATTCTATGTCTTGTAAGCATTTTGGACAATAAAATACTTTGTGAACAAATTCACATGAGCCAACCATATTACCACCATCACAAGGAATGCTGAAATCGTAATACTTAGATTCGTCTGATTTTTGACTGACTATTTTATGATGCATGTGTATAAGAAGATTTGCATCACACTTGTAGCAATAATGTTCTCTAAATTTTAATTTAAAATGATTACCAAAATTATAATATACTTTATTCAAAATGTTTCCTCCTATGCAAATTAGTATTTATAAATAATATCTTTTAAAGGCTAAGACTCCCATTTACCAGCAAAAATTACAACTATATATAATGTATGATAAAAACAATCCCACAACAATAAATTCAACGATAAAATTAGAATTATTGATTGATAGTATTATGGCAACAACGATAGGAGAATACACAAATATTCTACTTATATAAGAAAGCATACTATTCGCCAAAAATATTTTCACATTTACCTCCTAAAAATATTCATATCTAAATGAACCTCAATGAACTAATTAAATTTTCCTTAAATGATAATAATCACTTGTTTTACTTGGTATATCTAGAAATATAGAGCCAAAAATAGTAGAAACAATCCCTGTTATAACTCCTCTAACAATTAATTGCCCTATCATTTGATTTATAACAGAATCTTGCAATATAATGATGCTTCCATAATTCCCAACAAATTTTACCAAATTAGATAAAAAAACTGCATTTGCAAAATTTGAAATGATTGATGAAACTTTTCTAAAAAACAAAAAGTAACTCCTCTTACTTCTATGCTCCTCAAAAAAAACAACATCTAAGTTCACCAAAAACAGCAATATGCACAGAATTGGCATATTCTAGATTAGTCTAAATAATTCATAGAGCCATTACCATAATAAGCAAATAAGTTAAAGTCAACGAAAGATTCATTGATGTAAACGTCATCACCTATATTATAGTTTTAAGCTCATGGTATTTCAAGAAAATATCTAATATCAACATAGCTATTACTTTCATTATCATAAATAAAAATTCGCATAGTATTTAGTAATACTGATATTTTTAGATAAAAATCCTATCAAAATTTAAATCCGAAATAAACGCTTCTTCTAAATAATTTAAATCATTATATTCGTCTAAAATCTTACATATATAACTACAAAATACAATGTCATTTTTTGTTCCATAGAATTCTGGAGATTCCTTTTCTTCTTAATAAAAAAGGCAAGCTCCTTTATAGGAATCTTGCCTACGTAATCACTTAATGTATAGCATAAAAAATTGTTTTTATAAATTATTCATAATACTTTTCAGTCAATGTACAATCGATCCTATCAACTTCAAATTCAACATATTCACCTTTTTTAATTACAGCATCGAAACCATTTGGATAATCATTCTTTAAATCTATAATAAAGTCAAATATTTTAATCAACGCATTTATGGAGTCAATTACAACTCCACATAGTTTGTATTTGAAATATTTATTTGGATCTTTTTGTATGTAGCATTTATGATTGTTTGAAATTTTTAATTTAATAATATCATTATATGAAAAAGCATATAAACTTTCAACTTTCATTCCTATTTTAGGCTCGTTATCGTTTTCTAATGGGACAGATAAGCACATACAAACTATATCATATTTACCATCAGTAACGATATATTCAGCATAATTATAATCATATTCTAAAATACGTTTTATTTTCATTAGATATCGAACGCTCTGTTCGATTTTTTCCACTCCTTTCTGTTTTACACATTTATCTACTGCTTCCTCGTAGAATAATCGCTAGTTTAATTAAGGTACTAATTATAGTTTTAAATTAAAAACTTTTTAAATTTTTAGACCACATCATAATAAACTAAAAACTTACCCCAAAGTGTGTGTCTAATAATTAATGAGATGTTAAAATCTATGCTGTTTTTATATTTCATTTATACGTTTTATGATATTTTCTGGTGAAAAATCATAGTCTTTCATATATGGAAGTTTTTTATGGTAATCATCTATAACAATTTCTTGTTTTAAAGCTAAATCTTTATATACTTTTACTTTTGCTTCTATCTTTTCTTTTAAATCATTATTAACCTTGTTTGAAATATCCTTTAATTTTTCTATTAAAATAATAAAGGAAAATGTATCACCACAATAATTGTCTAAAGTATTTATTAGAAAATCAACTGCAGAAGCATAATCTAATAAATTTATATATTCGCCAATAAATATTAATTTTTCAGGATTATTAGTTGATTTAATTTTAGATAAAAGACTTTCTTTTATATCATTGAGCCACATATTTTCAATTGTTTTAGGAACTTTATATTTTTCATACTCAGCAAGGACATCATCTTGCCACATATGAAAATGATTTCCACCATGTGAAAAAAATATTATTTGTGCTTCTTTATAATTTTGTGTTTCATTTTTATAATTTTGTGTTTTCTTTTTTTTAAATAAAGACATAGCTTGTCACCTCAATTATATTAAAAAAATTGCAATACCTTTAGATGTTAAATAATTTACTTCTTTAAATAAATATCCAAAGATATAATCATTAGTTACCAAGAAATTTGAAAAAATTTATCTACGTTTTGACCATATTTTTTGTTGACTAACGCATAGTTTAACAAATAATTTAAAGTCAATGAAAGAAGATTCATTAATGCAAACGTCGTCACCTATATTATAATTTTTATCACATGGTATTTCAATATAATATAAAAAAAGTAGGAGTTCTAGCAATTTGCTTCTCCTACTTTACGTCAAATAATTTTACTTATAATATTTATAGTTCATTTATTCTTTCTTTAATATTATCTTCGGGTAAAAATATGTATTTTTTTGATTGCTTTATCACCACACTGACATTTTCAGCTAGGATAACTTTATTTTTGTTTATTATATCTAACAATTTACGACTATTAGCATGTCTGTTTAGATCTTTTAGGTTTTCAGTATATCGTAATCTTTCAAAATAATCCAAATTAGTATTTAATAGTTTACATGTTAATTCAATTGCTTCTTCTAATGAAATGATATCACATAATATTAAATATGATGAAAATCTAGTCTTTCCTTTAGTATTATTAACCTTTTCATAGAGTTTACTTTGAATATCTTTGCGCCATTCAATTTCATATTCCTTTGGGACCTTACATTTTTTATATTCTTTTCCGAATTCCATATAAATATAAAATGAATTACCATAGCATTTATAAAACATTTCCTTACCTAACTCAATATTCATATAATAATCACCTACCCTAAAAATGCCCATGTTCCATGAGCCATAACATAAGCAACTTCTTTTGCATACAAGCCAGTTATGTTATAAGATGTAAATACAAATTGATGCCCTTGAGCAATTTGCTGTTTTAAAAAAGCTTTGTTTATTTTCCACATATTAACTCCTTTCATTTTTGCAGTAGAATCCCAAATTTTGTCAGAAACGTGAAATGAAGTTCCTTTCATATCTTTGGCAATATCATAATAAGTTGGATTTTTTCCTAAAAACACTTGTGATGATCCACTATTTGTAAATTCAAGTGCTTTTTGATTATACCAACCATTAGAACTAATCGCTAGTCCAGCTAAAGCACCAATTACAGCTCCAATTCCAAAGCCAGTCATTGCACCATAGCCTACATCGCTCCAAAACTCCTTACTTCCAAACTTTTCTCCGCTAATAAGTGCTCCAACTCCTCCAGCAATAGCTCCAATTCCAAAGCCAATACCAGCTCCAATCAAAGTACCTTTTGCAGAGCCCATTACTATAGTTTCTAAATAAGTCACTGCACTTATTCCTGGACATAGAATATCTAATGCAACACGGCATAAAATAATCCCAACGAATAGTCCTATCAATCCTACAACCTTCAACCATTTTGGCGCATGCCCATTTGGATCATATTTATTAACAGGATCGTTACCACAATAAGTAAATAAGTTAAAGCCAATGAAAGAAGACTCATCAATATAAGCTTCATCATCATCAGTTAAAAACCTACCACATAAAGGATTATAAAATCTAGATTTTAAATAGTATAAGTTAACATCCTCATCATAGAAATAGCATTTATATCTAAATGGGTTCTTTTTAACTATATTCCTATCAAAATCATCACTTATATTATAGTTTTCATCACATTGTAATTCAAGCCCATAACCACTATAAATATATTTATATACTATTGTATTATTACTATTTACGATTCCTTTTATTTCTTTTAAGGAATCCTTTATATAATAGTATGTATTTTTATTGTAATTAAATCCATATAATTCATTATTACTATCATATAGGAATACCATATCAGAATCATTGCTTTTTTTCATTCTTATTAGGTTGTTATTGCTATCATATTCAAAGTAAGTTTTAATACCATCTTTTTCCTTTTTTACTAGCAATCCATTATCATTATAGTAAAATCTTACATTGCCAAATAAAACTAATTTCTTTCCTTCAAACTTAACTTCTTTTCCACCATAGCTATTCATTAATAAGCTATTAGCATTATAAGTTATGTCAATAGTATTATTATCATTGCTTATTTTTGTTAATCTATTTAATGAATCATATGTAAAGCTATAATTGCTAAATGATATCATATTACCATTAGCATCATAGTTATAATTGTAATCAGTATTATTTATTGTTTCCTTTACTAATTGATTTAGTGAATCATAAGTATAGTTTTTACTATATTCATTATTAACATTAATTGAAGTAACTCTTTTATAAGAATCGTAATTATAGGAAATAAAGTAATTGCTTAATTCTTTTGTTGTTTCTTTTACTAAGGAATCATTACTATATTCATATACTGTTGTTAATGAATTATTAATAATTCTTCTTTTCAATAAACCATATTGATTATATTGATATTCAATATTATCTTTATCATCCATTTTTTCAATAAGGTCATACATATTAAAGATATTAGGTACATAATCAAGTATTAATAAATCTCTTATTTTAATATCAACATCAGCTTTATCTTCATTAATGATTAATTTTGAAAAATTAAATTGATTGTCATTAATTCTACTAATTACTAATCCTTCATCAAAATAAACACGAAGTTGATAGCTATTACATGTACAGTCATTATCAATTTTATTAACACATATATAAACATTGTGCCATGCTGTATTAGCAATATGAACTGAAGTAATATTATCATCAGCATTTAAGATAAAATACTCATTATTAATTGACATTGATAAATCAACAATATTTCCGATAAATTTAAATAAATTAGATATGTTAAAAGAATTTCTAAATGATAATGAAATAGCAAATGTTTCATCATTTGAAAGTTCATATTCAAGGATTTTATTAGCAATATTATAAACATAGCTATTACTTTCATTATCATAAACAAAAGTGTCATTGTTTTCATTTAATATCTTACTTGCATAAATATTTTTTAAAGGTTTTAAGGTATTACTGCTTAACGTTTTGTTAAATGAAATATACGTTTTAGTAGAGACTGGTATAACAACATTATTAGTCTTTTTAATAGTTGAGATATTTTCATCTTTATAAAAGCAATATTTATTATAGTCTTTATATTTATCAAGTACTAATTTTTTATAAGCATTATTTATGTCTTTTATTTGGCTTTCATCCATATAATCATTAGTTAATATAATATTTCCTAAATAAAATGCTGTATATTGGAAATCGTTGCCATTTGTAGATGTTGGTATTGTGTTGCCAAAAGCAACGTTAATAGTGTTACAGTAAAAATTAAATTTTGTAATGTTAGCATTATTAATTCTTTCACCATTTACATATAGATTAATAGAATTAGAGTTATAAGTAACTATTAATTGCTCCCAACCAAGATTTGTTGGCTCATAATAATATAAATTTGTTTCTCGTGTTATAATTACTCTTTCAGAATTTTCATCTACAGCATGTCTTCCTAGATAAATACATCTGCTTTTATCAGCTTCTGATGATGATAAAACAATATAAATGGTATCTTTAACAATGCCATGATCCATTAAAGTAATGCTTGCTAAGATATTATTTCCATTAACAGCTTTTACTCTATATGAAAAAGCAAGTGTAAACTGGCTGTCTTTTTTAAGTTCATAAGAAAAAGCAGTGTTTTTTAAATGATAACGTTGTTCATTATTGGAATAAGCAATATATAAATACTTTTGAATACCATCTTCATAGATTTGATTACCTAAAATACTACTTGGATTATGTAAGCTATCAATATTATATGCTAGTGTTGATTTTTCTATAGTATTATTATACAAAATCAAATTAGTTTTACACTTATTCTTTTCATACTCAAATTCAACCTCTTTGTTATAAGATGAGACTATATAATTAGTGTTTAGCTTTCTTACATAGCTTTCAAAGTTTTCAGATTTTTCAACTTGATAATCAAATGAATTGTTAATTAATGTTTTATTTGGAAATTGTATTATATTTGTATTATTATAGCTTTCATGCTTTATTAAATAATCATCAATCATAGTTGAATAATTAATTAATGACTTATCATCATCATATTGATAAAACTTAGTTAATTTATATGATGAATTATAATAATCATTAACCTCAACTTTACTTAATAAATTATTTTCATTATATGAATATGTAACAATATCCTTACTTACATTATCTTTTTTATAGGATATTTTAGTAAGCTTAACATCATCATTAGTATTATAATCAAATATATACTTTCCATTACTATATTCCTTTTCCTTTAAATAATTCGTTTTAATAGTTAATGATTCATTATTTATATAATTAAAATAAGTGTTTTTAAATAATAAACAGTTTTTATATTTTATTGATAATAAATTATTATAGGAATCATATGCATAATCATAATATGAATTATCATAAATAGCTTTGCTCATATTATTGTTATTATAGTTATAGTTTATATTTTTGGTTGTGTTGTTTTTATAATTACATGAAATTTTGTTAATTTTTAAATCATCAGAATATTCATAATCAATTATATTATCAACCTTTAATGAACTGCCTTCTTTAAAGCTATTGGTTGTTTTAAAAATAGTATTATTTAGATTTATATCATCAACATTTTTTTCATGCTTAGAAGTTTCACTTATTACTTGATTGAAAGAATTATATGATGTGTATGTATCTTCTATAACTTCTTCGTTTTCATTTTTAAAAGCCACTTGTTCATTTTTAATACTTCCATCGCTATTAAATGATAAAACATAATAATTATGGAGGCTATTATATGCATTGACAACTACTTTTTTATTAACTATGCGATTATTATTATCATATTGGAAGGTAGTAACTAATCTTGAATCGTTATTAGAAATTTTTGTAGGATTATTATTATCATCATATTCGATTTGATAATCCATCATTTCTAATATTTTATTTTCTTTTAGGAATGCTCTATTTATTACACCATATGATAACGTTATTCCTTCATTATTAGAATTATTAGTACATTCACATAAGCAAGCATTATAAAGTTTACAATCAAAACCATTAACGCTTCCACCTAATATATTTATTTTAACAACAATTTCATCAAAGCTAGCTAAAGCATATGTTGAATAAGTATAAGGAAGATCACTTTTAGCTAATAGGCAATGAGTAAAGACATTATTATTTGCTATTTCAATATTATTTGCTTTAAAAATTAATTCAACATTTATTTTTAAATTATTAGCTCCATCAGGAATTAATAAAAGAGTAAAAACATCATTTATGCTACCATTCATATAGTATGAATGTGTAGTATACATTGAAAAGCTTTCAAGAAGATTTAAATTATCATCTTTATTTAAAATTATATTAGAAGTTGAAATTACAACATCATCTTTATTATTATATTCAATGATTTTATAACTATCATTTGATGAATCATAAATATGTGTTAAACGTTCATTAGCATCAAAATAATAATTAAAATAATCATTATTTGTGTTATTACATATTTTTACATAATCATCATTTTTAAAAAATGATATTTTGTTATTGTTATAATCCTTATATTCAATAATATAGCCGTTACAATTACAGCAACTATCTTTTCTAAAATTGTATGTTAAATAATTTCTTGTAGAGCTTGCATCGGCTAAGGAAATACAATCATTATTAATAGAAAAATAAAACTTTCTAATGGTTGTTTCTTTAATTCCATTTATACTTTTACCTTCAAAGAAAAATCCATTATCACTTGTATAATTTAAATAATACTTATAAATTATACTATGAGCACCACTATCACTTACTTTATAAACGCTAAGTACTATTTGATTACTTGTATAAGTTCCTTTAACATATTCAACTAATTTATCACTTATATAGCGTTTAATCATATTGATTTTATATTTTCCATTTCGATCAATTATGATTTTAGTGTGGTCGTTGTATTCAATTTTACATAAAAGGCACAAATTATTATTAAAGTAGTATTTTGTATTATTATCATGTAATATATAACAGCCTTCATCTATATCATATACAATGAATGATTCATCATTTATAGAAACATACTTATTTAAGGCTGAATTATAATTATATTCATTATATCCTTTATATACTCCATAGACTTTTACGTAATTATTAAAACTAACGGAAATTCTTAAATCATATGAAAATAAGTTTTGGTAATTATATGATTTGTTTTCGAAATAAGAAGCAGCATTAATTAATATTGCATTTAGCTGTATACCATTATTAGCATTTGAATCATAAAGTGGATATTCAATTATTAAATTTTCTTCATTTTTTATTAAATTAATAGTTACTTCTCCAATGTTATTAATTGTTTGTGTATAAATAGGTGTATATTGATAAATTTGATTAGTCATGTTAGTTTAACTCCTTTTCTATAACTTTTAAAACAAGAGGATATGTATAGCAATCAGCTGTTGCTAAAGTTAAAAAGCCATTTGTTACCTTTAATGTAAAACCACCATTACTTAAATTAGTCATTGTAATAAAATCATTTATACATTCGCTTATATCAATAACTAAATAATCATTTAAAATAAAGCATTCATATTCATCTTCAATTTCAGGCTTATTATTAAATGATGTTGTATGTGAGCACCATGAATATTTATTTTTATAGCATTTGATACTTAAGTTATCACTTTTATTTAATATCTTTATATATAGTAAGGCTTTATCAACGTTTTTACATGTTATATCGTTAAACATTGTATAGTTAAGTCTTAATAAATACTCATCTTGATTTTCTTTTAAGAAGGCAATAATAGCGTAGGCATTATTTTTATCCTTTTCGTTAAAAGATAAAACATTATCAAGTATTAATTTCTTTAAATAATAGTTTATTTCAACATTTAAGGAAGTAGCATTGTTACTTGTTATTTCAAATTCTACTTTGTCATTTCTTATTGAATAAGTAATATTTAATGGTGTTAGATCATTATTCTTTTCACCATAAAATGGAGCAATTATGAAAAATGGATCATATTCATTTTTGTTAAATATTAAATAATTATCATTGCTTAATATTTCATAATGCTTATTTAAAATAATTTCACCTTTTATGCTACTTTGATTAGCATTAATTAATAAGCCATCAAAATTAAACGATATATTTACATCATCATAAAATGAAATTATTGCTTCATTTTCATTATCCTTAATAGTTATTTTTTCTTCATCAATAATAAAATGTTGATAATAATAGGTATTATTACTATTTTTTACTTCTTTTTCAATTAAAGGAATAGATGTAAATAAACTTTCCTTTTCATTAAGGCATTTTTTAATATAAGTATTGTTTGTTTCTTTTGTTTTATCATAGTTAAAATATGAATATGAATTATCATCATAAACTATCTTTACCTTTTCAACATAATGAAACATCATACAGGCTCCAGCAAAAGCAATTTTACTTATGTTGTTTTTGTTTATTTTTATTTCTTGCTTGTTACAAGATATACAAAACGATGAAAGCAAAGTCATATCAAAAACAGATATCATTTCATAAGGAAAATATTTCTTTTCATAATAAATATAAGCATTTAAATACTCATCTTCATTTTTAAAATCATTATCTGTATCATAAATTATTTTAAAATTATAATAATCCTTAAGATTTAACGCTAGCATAACAAATTTTTAATGCTTTTCTTTCCTTAAGATATATTTCATCTAATTTATTGATACAGCTTTTAATGCTTAAAGAATTATATTTTTTTGACATTTCATATTTACATAAAATAGCAAATGTAAATGTGTAATTATTAACTAATTCATTTAATAATTCACTTAATTCTTTATTTTTTAAAATTGATGCCTTAAATTTAAAACTTTCAGCATTGCCTCTTAAAATCATTATTAGCTTAATGATTTGATTAATATTTTCCTTTAGTTTTGGTTCATTTAATAAAATATCCTTTATTTCATTAAATTTTAAAGATAATAATTTCATTCCATTATTAAGTTTATTTTTCTTTTTCTTAATATTTAAGTAAAATGAATTCATATCAAAATAAGAAGATTTGGATATTTTATTAACAACATAAAATATTGTTTCATTATTATGCTTATAGGTATTTATATAACCATTTATTGCTTCATCTATTTCAGCAAATGAAACCATTTTCTTTATATAAATAACACTATTAATATAATTTTGATCAACAACATAAAACTTATCTTTATTGTAACCGTATATTAAAATATAATGAAAGCTATGTATTTTGTGATACAAATCTTTCCGATATTTTAAGTTATAGCAATCAACAGCTACAATTATTACTTTATTATTCTTTAAGTTATTAATTAAATATTTAATATTATTCTTGCATTTGCTTCTTTTATAAAGCACTTTAATGCCAATTTTTTTATAAATATCTTTATATTTAAAAAAATATAAGGCTATTGGCTTTATTTCATTATTTTTATTTTCTAATGTAAAGGTATTATTTAATAAATATATATTTGTATTTAAATTATAAGAATCGATTATTGTTAGTAATTGGTGCTTAAAGCAACCATTTAAAAAATACTTGTTAAAGGGCTTTGCTTCAAATACTTTCATTTTTAAGCTCCTTTATTTTATTTATTAAGTCATTAACAGTTTTATAATTATCAATATATAAACTAGAATCATTAAATTCGATTTTATACATTTCTTCTATTTCTAATAATAATTCAATAAATGATAAGCTATCCAAGCTTAAATCAGTAAGCTTTGTATTTAAATTAACATTTTCATCTAATAATACTTTGTTTTTAATAAGCTTTATTATAGTATCATTCATCTTTTTATTTTCCCTGATTCTGTTAATTTTAAATTCTTTTCTATTGATATTTCACTTGGAATTTTTATTGCTTCAAGATTTTTTATAAGGTATTGCTTTAGCTTATCTATAGATACATCACCAACCACCTTTAAACCGATTAAATCAGTATCCTTACCTTTTATTTTATAAACTAAGCAATCACTAACATTTTTATATTTTCTAACAATTTCTTCTATTTCTTCTGGAAATATATTAACTCCATATTTAATAATTAAATTATCGATTCTTCCTGTAACATATAAATAATCATCTTTAAAATAACCACAATCTTTAGTATGAAAATAACCATTTATTATTCTGTTTTTAGTTAACTTTTTATTTTTATAATAGCCTTTCATTAAACTTTTACCTTTAATCAATATTTCATTATTTTTAATAACTATTTTTGTATTAATTAATGGCTTACCAACACTATTTAAATGTGTAATTAAATCATTACCTTTTATATATGTTGCTCGAGGTGAGTTTTCACTCATTCCATAAGCATTATAAAAAGTAATATTATTATAGTAATTATAAAAATCTACTATTAGCTTACTATTTAATATTTCACCACTTAAAACAACATGCTTTAAAGAAGCTAAATCACATTTATAATCATAAATCCTTTTAAATATTGTAGGTGTTGTTCCTAAAATATTAATGTTATAAGTATTAATAGCTTCATTTATTTTATTTGGAAATAAAATATCCTCATAAAAATAAATGGATAATCCTTTATATAAAGAGTATAATAGTTCACCAACTAAAGCAGAAATATGGATAAGTGGTCTTATTATAATAATGTTCTTTTCATTGTTTTTTAAAGAAAACATTCTATTTATACCTAAAATATTGTTTATAATATTTTCATCACTTAGCATAATACCTTTTTCTTTATTGGTAGTTCCACTACTAAAAACTATAAAGGCTAAATCCTGATAGCTTTTTTTATCTTCCTTTAAGGAATTTATTATTTTTTCATTAGCAATTAAAGGTATATTATTACTTACTAAAATAGCTAAAATTTCAATAGCTAAATCTATTTTGTTTTTACTTTTACAAATAATAATTTTATTCTTCTTTAAATAATCATTTTTCTTTTTATTTATTATTTGTAGTAGCTCCGTATATGTTAAATTGTTATTAATAAAAGCTATTTTATTTAAATGTTTATTAGCAATAATGTTACTAATGAAATTAAATATGAATATGTTTATGAAGATAACATTCAAAAAATTTATAATGATAATAATGAATTGGTTTTAACTAAAGAATTTGATAATGGAAATAAATTAATTAGTGATAAGTATGCTTCATTAGATAAAAAGTACTATAGTTACAATAACTATAATAGTTTAACTAAAATTAATACAAATAATTATTTTTGTAACTTTACCTACAATAAAGACGATATTACTAATATAACAGCTAATAATAAAACAACGTATAAGTATGAGTATAATAACAAGAATCAGCTTTCTAAAATAAAGCTTGTTGATTTTACTAATAGCAGTAATTATCTACAATTATATTCATTTACTTATAATGATGATAATATCCCTTATAAGATAGTAAAAGGTAATAATGTATTTACTAAAGAATACGTTTATAATGATGACTTACTAATTCAAAGTATTAAAGAAAATAATGAAACAGTTACTACTTTTGAATATAATGAGCACGATAGTATTAAAAAGATAGTTCATAAAGTATCATCATCTAAAACATTAAATGAAGATTATTCATATTGGGAATATGATGGTTCATTATGGAAAATTGATTATTCAGGATTTATAGATTATAGTATTGTTTTTGCTCTTTATGATTTTGATAATTGCAAAGCAGCTAAAATGGTTAAGTTTGCTAATACAGATACTGCATATACATACAAGTATGCAGATAATATTTCTAACAAGCTAATTGAAGTTGCATATTATACAATAAAGCATTCTATTACTTATGATTTGTTTAATAATGTTTCATCAATAAAGACAACTAATGAAGATAATAATGTTTCTATTACCTATGATTTTGCTTATAAAACTAATAGCAATAAAATAACTTCATTTGTTAAGGATGTTACTGTTAGAAGTACTAAAAACAATACTTTATTAAATAAAGAAGATTTTTCATATTCTTATAATGCTTTAGGTAGCATAACTACAATGATTCATAATAATTATGAAAATCATTATAGCTATGACTCATTTAATAGATTATCAATAGAAGATAATCAAAGAATGTATAAATCATTTTCATATGAATATGATAATAATGGAAACCTAACAATGGTTAAAGAAGGTTCTTATGACTTTAAAAATTATAAGGCAAAACAAAGATTTGTCTATAATAATTTCAACCAATTAACTAAAGTAGTCTATAGTGATGGAAGCTATGACGAAATAACAAGCTATGATTCATATGGTAATCCTCATTTAATAAAGAAAATGAAATATTGCTTAAGTGGTAGTTGTTGTACTAGTGAAAACATAGTTTTATCATATGGAAGAAATAACATGCTAGAACGTTATGGTGATAATTATTATTACTATAATGAAGAAGGAATAAGAATTGCTAAGGAAGAAAATGGCTTAATCCATAAATACTATGTAGAAGATAATGTTATTCACAAAGAAGAAATAAGAAATAAAAGTAGTAATCAATTAGTAAAAGAAATATATTACTATTATGATGAAACAGGAATAAGTGCTTTTAGGATTAATAGTAACATTTACTACTATTTAAAAGACTTGACAGGGTTAATTCAAGGAATTTATAATAGTGATGGAGTAATAGTAGCTAGATATGTATATGATGCATTTGGAAATCATAAGGTATGTGATGGTTCTTATAACGTTAATACAAATGATTCATTTATAGGAAACATCAATCCTATAAGATACAAAGGATATTATTATGACAAAGAAAGTAATCTTTACTATCTAAATTCAAGATACTATAGTCCTATATATTATAGATTTATTTCGCCTGATGATATAAGTTATCTTGATCCAAGTTCTATTAATGGATTGAATTTATATGCGTACTGTGAAAATGACCCAATTATGTATGTCGATCCTAGTGGACATTTTGCAATTAGTACATTCTTAATTGGGCTAGCTGTTACTTCATTAGTAAGTTGGGGGTTATCAGAAATATTTGGTGCTCAGATAGTTAGCGGAGTTGGTTCAATAGCGAATGGTATGTCTGCAATATCTACTGGTATATCTTTATTTGCTTTTGGACCAGTAGGATGGATTATTGGTGGAATAGGAATTGTTGCAGGATTAGCTAGCATTGCGTTTGGAACAGCTGAAATTCAAGAAGGATTAGGCTATGGCAATTGGATTAACGATATCGGTATAACAGGAGATTTATATACGGGGTTGTATATTGGGTCTAATATTGTTTCAAGCTTAACTACTATAGGTGGAAATATTTATAGAAATTCAAGAATAACATCCGGAGTAAGTCAGGCGGATAAAACTGGAAGGGCGTATTCAAGATATTATCAAATGGAAGGTAATGAGGTGAAATCAATTACACATTATGGAAAAGGTGGAACTCCAAAATATAGAATTGATATATTGGGCCGTCCACACAACGGATTATTACCGCATAAGCATAATTTTGTTATAAATAATGGATTTGCCAATAAAGGTTCAGTTGATGACATACACTATTTATTATGGTTATTACTTGGGAATTGGAGGTAAAATAATGAGTACTTTTATATGGGGTAAAATTAAATTAAATAAAAAAATAATAATAAATAATTATCAAAGAAAGAGTATTTTGGTTTTTTTTGATGATAAAAAAAACGATTTATTTCAAAGCGACTTAGAAGAAAATGAAATATATTTTAATATAGCTTGTGGTTATGATCAAATGGTGAATCCGTCATTATATAAAATGAATTATTTAAATTGTAATGAATCATATTTTTCTATTAACGCACTAAAAAAAGATGATGATTTGCAATCTTGTTTTGAAAAATTGTTTTTACGTATACAGTATCTTCAAGATGTTATTAAAGAAATATTTGATAATAAAAATGTTGAACAGATAACATATTTTCATACTGAATCAGGTAACGAAAGTTCAATTGATGAATATGAATTAGTTAATTGGAACCTAGAAGAATTTGCTAATAAATTCTTTATAGAAATTAAAAATAATAAGGGATTTACTCCAACAATAAAAGTAGTATTTAATAAAAAGTAATAAATAAAATGTACTAATTATTTTAAATGAATATTAAATATTCACTTGCAAATAAAAATTAACACAAACTTGCGAGAGTGTAGCTATCTCACTAGATAGTTGCACTTTTTTTGTCGTTTCTAATAACTTTTAAATTTGACCCCCTCAAAAAGGCTTTGAAAACTCCAGTACTATTGAGGAGATGTTAATGATGGTAACTAATTTTAATTAAAATAGCTAATTATATACTTTATTAAATAAAGAAGATTTTTCATATTCTTATAATGCTTTAGGTAACATAACTACAATGATACATAATGATTATGAAAATCATTATAGCTATGACTCATTTAATAGATTATCAATAGAAGATAATCAAAGAATGTATAAATCATTTTCATATGAATATGATAATAATGGAAACCTAACAATGGTTAAAGAAGGTTCTTATGACTTTAAAAATTATAAGGCAAAACAAAGATTTGTCTATAATAATTTCAACCAATTAACTAAAGTAGTCTATAGTGATGGAAGCTATGACGAAATAACAAGCTATGATTCATATGGTAATCCTCATTTAATAAAGAAAATGAAATATTGCTTAAGTGGTAGTTGTTGTACTAGTGAAAACATAGTTTTATCATATGGAAGAAATAACATGCTAGAACGTTATGGTGATAATTATTATTACTATAATGAAGAAGGAATAAGAATTGCTAAGGAAGAAAATGGCTTAATCCATAAATACTATGTAGAAGATAATGTTATTCACAAAGAAGAAATAAGAAATAAAAGTAGTAATCAATTAGTAAAAGAAATATATTACTATTATGATGAAACAGGAATAAGTGCTTTTAGGATTAATAGCAACATTTACTACTATTTAAAAGACTTGACAGGGTTAATTCTAGGAATTTATAATAGTGATGGAGTAATAGTAGCAAGATATGTATATGATGCATTTGGAAATCATAAGGTATATGATGGTTATTATAACGTTAATACAAATGATTCATTTATAGGAAACATCAATCCATTTAGATATAAGAGCTACTATTATGACAAAGAGACTAACCTCTTTCTTATAACCTCACGCTATTATAGTCCTGAACTAGGAAGATTCATCCAACCAGCAGATGTATCTAGTTTGAATCCATCAAGTATTAATGGATTAAATTATATAGTTATGCAAATAACAATCCAATTGGTATTGCATATAGTGGTTCTGGTGGTGGCGGATCAACCAGTGGTGGAATGATTAGCTCATTGGCACTAGGTGGTTTAACTAATGGTGGAGGTAATTTATCAGGTTCTGCTGGTTTGTCTATAAAACTTCCATCTCAAAATTGGCTATCATTAGGCATTGATTTTGCTGCAGGTATGTCAGGAGCATTAAGTGTTCTTGGATGGACTTTGAAAAACCCTGAATTTTATGAATTTTGGTATTCAGCATATGGGATTTCAAAATATGAGATGTTAAGTAATTTGAAGTCTCCTATGACCAAAATTGCATCTGTTATTAGTTATGGATTAGTAGCATATGATACATATACAGATGTTATGGGACATATTAATGCTGGTGATTCATGGCAAAAAGCTACTGCTAGTGGAATGGTTACTGCTGGAGTGGGAGCATTTAATGTATGGGCATCTGCAAAAGTTGGAGCCACAGTAGGAACTGCTATTGGTGGAGTGCCTGGATTTATAATTGGAACAGCAGCCGGTGTAATTGTAGGTATTGTTATTAACGGTATCTTTTATACAGAAATTAATGGCAAATCAATTGCTGGACATATAGAAGATGGAATTGAATGGTTCCTAGAATGGATATCATAAAATTAGATGGAGGAAATATGAAAAAAGTATATTCTATTAAAGAAAGAATAATCTATACGCTATTAATAGTTGTTTTAGGGGTGTTTCAACTAACATTATTGTTGAATTATAGTGATAATATAACAATTGTTATAATTGCTTACACTTGTGTTGTATTTATTGTGTTAGCATTATTAAAATTGTTTTTTTTCCCATATCATATAATAGTTAGGAATAATAGAATGAAGTTTTATGATTTTCCTCTCTTAGCAACTAACAAATTTTACGATAAAAAAAGAAGTTTAATTTTATGGAATAGTGAAATTGATATTAATGAAGTTAAAGGTGTAGAATTAGTAAAACTTACCAAAGAACAAAAAAAGAAGTATATAGGGTACAAACATTTATTTGATAGATATATTAAAGTAAGTTTAAACTGTTCAAATAACGACAAATATATTTATGTTTCTATCTATTCCAAAACACAAATTAAAAAAATAATTAATTTATTAAACAATAATAAAACATAGAATTTAGACACTAAGGGGATGTTTAGAAACCTATAAAAATTAAAAATAGGTTCTCATCCTCTATTGCTTTAATTACAAATATATTAGGTCATTATGTTGTTACTCATTGGCTAGATTATGAGTATAATTATTATAAAGATCGAAAAATATTTAAAAATAATGATTTAGCAGTAGATTATGCTTGGGAACTTTTTAATGGTTTAAATGATAAATAAAGTTTAAAAACATTTTAATTGCGTTATGGTGGGAGTTATTGAATAAATTTGTTAAGCTATTTAATAGGTGGTAAAAAAGATGAATATAGAAAAAATAAATGAAAAGTATTGTTTACACGATTGTGTAATTAATAAAATTGGAATAAAAGATTCGACTTTAATTTTATGTGCGGAAAAAGGTATTTACGAATTTGATGTTAATATCGGTACGTATAAAATTAGGGAAAATTGTAATATTCTTATTAAGATAGACAATTTAAATGAAAAAGAATCTTATGAGCATATTTCTGTATATCTTTTTAAAAAGAATGTTAGAAAAGATATTACCTTTAATAAATTTTGTGAAATAGTTAAAAATGATGATTTCAAAATTTATTTAGATTTTTACTCAAGTTTTGCACAAGGTTTATTATTAAAAGGATATTGTGGCAAATATGAAATTGAATTGTTGATTACTGAAGTAAATGATATTCAATTTATTTTTACTAAATAATTAATATGGTAACATAGACTTGTAGAAGTGTATATAACTTTTATATTAATCATTGCGACATGAATACTATAAGAACTATAATTTGAAGTTCAAAAGCATTAATTGAAAAAACATTGTCAAAAGCAAAAAGTTGTAGCAAGTAATCAATTTTATTTATATAGGTTTTAAAAGAAGGAGAATTAATTATTATGAAAAAGGTTTATTCTAATAGATTAATAATTTGTTTTTCAGTTTTTGGTATTTTATTTTTCTCTATTACTATTTTTGTATGTGCTTTTTCATTGATTAATAGTGTTATAAATGAACAATCAAATATGATTATATTATATTCAATATTGATTGCTGAATTCGTATGCTTTGTATCTTTACTATTTTTAATGTTAAATAGATTTGGCTACAAAATTATTTATAATGAAAATGAAAGAACAATTACAAGGAAAGGATTTATTTGTGGATACAAGTATATAATAAAAATAGAAGATATTAAGGATGTAGTCGTTGAAACCTTTCCAAAGGAAACAACATACTATGTTATTATAGATTCATATAATACTAAATATGAAGGTGGTTCAATAAAATCATATGTCAGGATCGAAAAAAGCGAAGATAACTTAAAGTTTATCAAACAATTCTGGGATAAACCAATTAAAAATAAATAACACAAACTTGCAGGAGTGTAACTATTTTAACTGATAGTTGCACTTTCTTACATTTTAAACAGCATAAAAAAACAAGCATTTAAGATTGTTGTATTTGTATAGAAAATTTGACTCGTAAATATTTTTGAAAATCTTGTTGATATTTACTACTATTTAAAAAAACTTGACAGGGTTAATTCTAGAAATTTATAATAGTGATGGAGTAATAGTAGCTAGATATGTATGATGCATTTTAAAATCATAAAGTTATAATGTTAATACAAATGATTCATTTATAGGAAACATTAATCCATTTAGATATAAGAGCTACTATTATGACAAAGAAAGTAATCTTTACTATCTAAATTCAAGATACTATAGTCCTATGTATTATAGATTTATTAGTATTGATGATATTGATTACTTAAAGAGTGAAAGCATTAATGGTATTAATCTTTATACTTACTGTGGAAATGATACGATTAATCATACTGATCCAAGTGGCCATAGTGCTTTATTAGCTTTTTGTTTATTTGCTGTATCTTCATTAGCTATGTGGGGAGTGTCATAATTGTTTGGAGCTTAAATTGCAGGAGGTATTGGTTCTGTAACTGGCGGTGCTACTGCGATTTCAACGGGAATAAGTTTATGTGCATTTGGCCCTTGGGGAATTGTTGCGGGAATCGCACTGATGGCAGTTGGAGGATTAACAATTGCATTTGGTGCTAACGAAATTGTTGATGGAGCTATAGGTACGAATTATATTCAAAACTGGACTGGTTGGAGTGATGAAGTATATAATGGAGTTTATATCGGCTTAAATGTTGCTTCTGCGGTTGGATCTATTGCTGGAAATATTGGAATGAGAATTGCATCAAATCACATTTTAAAAGGTATTGTTAATAATCCTGAAAGTGTACAACAATATAGATTATGGCAATTGAAGATATATGGGAAGTATACTACACAATATGTTCCAGGTACGCTACGAAGAGGAGATCATATTGGACAAGGATACACTTTAACACATGTTAAAGGTGGTCCTAACGGGTATATTCAATGGCATCATGGATCAAGACATCATTACAATGGATTACCATATTTGAAAGTTACATCATCGCTTGGAGGAACATGGAGAGGCCTATATTTATTTTAATAGGAGGAATAAATAATGATTAACGATGAAGATGAATTATTAATTAAATATTTTTTAGACAAAGCCAATACTCTATCTTTAGAATATGAAGAACAAATAAAAAAGTCTTTTGAATTATATATGGGAGATTATTTTACTGAAGATATAGCAAACGATTGGCTTAGTGAAGATATTAAAATTTTGAATGAATTAGTAGAAAAGAATTTAATTAACAAAAAAGCATTAGAATTATATTCTCAGATTGATAAGAATTTTATAGACGTTTCTTTAAATGGGAAATTGTATAAAACAGAAATTTGGACCTTAGAAGCACTTAAAAACGATTCATTTTGGAAAAAACAAAGAATATTAGCAAAACAATTTATAAATGCATTATTAAACAAATAACACAAACTTGCTGGAGTGTAACTATTTTAACTGATAGTTGCACTTTTTTACGTTTTAAACAGCATAAAAAAACAAGTATTTAAGATTGTTGTATTTGTATAGAAAATTTGACTCACAAATATTTTTGAAAATATTGAAAATATTTGTGATATTTACTACTATTTAAAAGACTTGATAGGGTTAATTCAAGGAATTTATAATAGTGATGGAGTAATAGTAGCTAGATATGTATATGATGCATTTGGAAATCATAAGGTATATGATTGTTATTATAATGCTAATACAAGTGATTCATTTATAGGAAACATTAATCCATTTAGATATAAGAACTATTATTATGACAAAGAAAGTAATCTTTACTATCTAAATTCAAGATATTATAATCCTGAATATTATAGATTTATTAGTATTGATGATATTGATTACTTAAAGAGTGAAAGCATTAAATGATATGGTTATTTAGCAGTGACTATTTTAGGTTGGGTTATAGGAACTAGACTAGGAGCATTTGCTGGCTTAAGTTTTTCTACAACATTACCAACCAGTTTCGTAATGTTGCAAACATCAGTAGCTACAATGGAACTTGTTGCTACAGGAACTATGACTTTTACTATAACTGTAGCACAAATATTAGGTGTTGCTGGAATATTAGGAGCAACCTATATGTTTGCATCAAATAATAGACCAGGCAATAATACAGTTCAAAAAAACAATTTAAAAAAGCCGCTAGAGCTGCTAGATATGGCCTTAAAGATCCAAAAATAAAAGATATATTGAATGAAATTCATCGATATATTAGACATGAAAAATTGAATTTAGGTTATAGAGAATTAGCAGAATTAATTAAGGAGTTGTTTTGTTAATGAACTATAATTACGAAGAAGTTATTAGTGATTTAAACAATGGAAAAATCGAGAGTATTTTGTTTTCAACAAAAGACTACTCACATTATAAAAGTTGTATTATTAAAAGATGTATAGACGTTGTTTATAACGAAAAACAAATAATAAGGATAGAAGTTAAACTTGTAGAAGATGATACTGAAACAATTTCATTCTATAAAAAATTTAAAGAAAATTACAAACTTTTTAAATTTGGAAAAAAAGGAACTTTTACATTAAAACAAGTTTGGAATAATATAAAAATTATAAAAATCAATTATTATAATGCTTTGTAATCTTTACAAATACTAATTAATATGTATACAATTAACTAGATGGTAATTTTTTAATGCCTTCTTATTGAAATATGACAAATAAGCTTTGTCATATTTAGCAATCAAAACTATGTCACTTGTTACTGCTGGTTTACTATCTGTTGGAGTTGCTATACCTGGAATTGTTGTAGGTGGAATTATTGTTTTAAGTATTGGCTTTGAACATTTAATTCGAGTCATATCAGGTTATTGGGATTAAAAAGGCGAAAGGATAATCTAATCAATATGAAAAATAAAATAAAGAATTATTTGCTAT
This sequence comes from uncultured Bacilli bacterium, assembly GCA_934201705.1. GTDB lineage: Bacteria > Bacillota_I > Bacilli_A > RFN20 > CAG-631 > CAKPXW01. The sequence continues at coordinate 40,054 of CAKPXF010000024.1, forward strand.
CTAAAAATAAGAATGAATTTACTCCTTTGGATAAAATTTTCGAATTATATTTGAATGGAAGTATTAAGGAGTTATTGGAAAAATACGAAGGAGTTGGTATTTATCCAACTTTTAATAAATTAGGTAAAGAAATTCAGTTAGAATATAACTATAATAATATTTATGTTATTATTGATTTTTTTGATGATAAGTATAATGTTGTCATATATCCTGCCGGTATATCTGCAGATGATTTTGAAAAGCTTTTTGTTGATTATGATTATCAAGAAGACTTCAACTTAAAAAAATTAATTGAAGAAATTGATGAAAAAATCAAAAATCATCCCAAATTAAAGGATACAACATCTTTGAAAAAAAAGAAAAAAATGTATTCTTTAATTTCATGGATAAGTTGGTGCTTACCTATATTAATTTGTGCAAGTGTAGCAATATATGAGTCTATCTACAATAAAACAGTTATTGTTGATTCAACATGGGCGATTTTTTTTCTAGCATTACCATTAATAATTGGTTGTATATTTGATGTAAAATCAAGAAAAACAAAATAGGCATTGCACAAATTTGCTGAACTTTGAGCCATTTTTTCTTTGATTTTTATTAGTGTGTTTTTATTATAGAAATTATCAATATTCATTCACTAATCAATATTATAATAATGACAATTTGATTTTTACAATTTATTATTTTGTTGAACTTTGTAGTAAATTGATTTGGTTATTTGATTATTTATTATAGTGTTAATAATATAACATTTTAAAATAATGATATTTAAGATATTATTATTGCAACTTTCTCAAAAGAAACAACATACTATGTTTTTATAGATTCTAATAATATAAAATGTGTAGTCGTTTAAAAAAAATCATTTATTAAAATTAAAAAAATGAAGAAAACTTAAAATTAATTGTGCAATTTTGTAATAGACAAATAAAATAATTTACATAGACTTGCAGGAGTACAACTATCTAAATAGGTAATTGCACTCTTTTTAATTTTTATAAACAAAAAGAAGAAAACTAAGTAATTTAGATTATTTTATCGTCATAAAAATTTTACTTTATAATTATTTTTGTAACTTTACATACAATAAAGACGATATTACTAATATAACAGCTAATAATAAAACAACGTATAAGTATGAGTATAATAACAAGAATCAGCTTTCTAAAGTAAAACTTGTTGACTTTACTAATAGTAGTAATTATCTACAATTATATTCATTTACTTATAATGATGATAATATTCCTTATAAGATAGTAAAAGGTAATAATGTATTTACTAAAGAATACATATATAATGATGACTTACTAATTCAAAGTATTAAAGAAAATGATGAAACAGTTACTACTTTTGAATATAATGAGCACGATAGTATTAAAAAGATAATTCATAAAGTATCATCATCTAAAACATTAAATAAAGATTATTCATATTGGGAATATGATGGTTCATTATGGAAAATTGATTATTCAGGATTTTTAGATTATAGTATTGTTTTTGCTCTTTATGATTTTGATAACTGCAAAGCAGCTAAAATGGTTAAGTTTGCTAATACAGATACTGCATATACATACAAGTATGCAGATAATATTTCTAACAAGCTAATTGAAGTTGCATATTATACAATAAAGCATTCTATTACTTATGATTTGTTTAATAATGTTTCATCAATAAAGACAACTAATGAAGATAATAATGTTTCTATTACCTATGATTTTGCTTATAAAACTAATAGCAATAAAATAACTTCATTTGTTAAGGATGTTACTGTTAGAAGTACTAAAAACAATACTTTATTAAATAAAGAAGATTTTTCATATTCTTATAATGCTTTAGGTAGCATAACTACAATGATTCATAATAATTATGAAAATCATTATAGCTATGACTCATTTAATAGATTATCAATAGAAGATAATCAAAGAATGGATAAATCATTTTCATATGGATATGATAATAATGGAAACCTAACAATGGTTAAAGAAGGTTCTTATGACTTTAAGAATTATAAAGTAAAACAAAGATTTGCTTATAATAATTTCAACCAATTAACTAAAGTAGTCTATAGTGATGGAAGCTATGATGAAATAACAAGTTATGATTCATATGGTAATCCTCATTTAATAAAGAAAACGAAATATTGCTTAAGTGGTAGTTGTTGTACTAGTGAAAACATAGTTTTATCATATGGCAGAAATAACATGCTAGAACGTTATGGTGATAATTATTATTACTATAATGAAGAAGGAATAAGAATTGCTAAGGAAGAAAATGGCTTAATCCATAAATACTATGTAGAAGATAATGTTATTCACAAAGAAGAAATAAGAAATAAAAGTAGTAATCAATTAGTAAAAGAAATATATTACTATTATGATGAAACAGGAATAAGTGCTTTTAGGATTAATAGTAACATTTATTACTATTTAAAAGACTTGACAGGGTTAATTCTAGGAATTTATAATAGTGATGGAGTAATAGTAGCAAGATATGTATA
>CAKPXF010000025.1 GCA_934201705.1 uncultured Bacilli bacterium
CCTATAGAGTATAGACAACAGTCCTTCATTCAAGTACAATAATTATATTAGTCCAACTTTTTCAGTGCACTACAAATTTAATACATCTTTTTAATAGATTTCAAATTTCAAAACATTAAAAAAGTCCTAAATTACTTACGTTTTTTAGGACTTATAAGGCAAAATAGCCTTTTTGTATGCTTTAGATGGTGCCGGAAACAGGAATTGAACCTGCGACCTACGCGTTACGAGTGCGTTGCACTACCAGCTGTGCTATTCCGGCTAAAAACTATTTAGATTTGCTAATAAAATCTTTGATTTTAGTAAATGTTTCTCTACTAATGTTATGTTCAACTTTACAAGCATCTTCAAGTGCAGTTTCTTCACTAACTCCAATCATCATTAAAGCAGTAGAAATAACTTTATGTCTTTCATAAATTTCTTTTGCTATTGCCATACCGGTTTTTGTTAAAGTAACATTTCCAGTTTCTTCATTCACTAAAATAAAACCATCTGCTTTTAATTTTTTTAAAGCTATGCTAACACTTGGCTTTGAAAAATTCATAGATGTTGCAATATCTATAGCTCTTACTAAGTTGTTTTTTTCACTTAGCATTAATATTCTTTCTAAATAGTCTTCTTTTGATTCAAAATAGTTCATATAATCACTTCCATATAAATAATTTTAGCACTTTTAAAGAAAAATACAAAGAGCTTTTTATGACATATTTACTTTTTAATAACACATAAAATAATAAATATATGCGATATTTGTTACTTTTATTGTTTTTTTTAATAAAGAGATGTAAAATTATACTAGAAAAATGAGGGATTATTAATGGAAACAAAAAATTTATTAAAGGAAAATTTAAATAAGGAAGAAAAAAAATATAAACTTTTAAAATCATGCTATATTGCATCAATTGTGATTGCAATATCAAGTGTTGTTTTAATGCTATTATCATATTTTATTATATCAAGTTCAATAAAAGGTGAAGCTATTTCACAAGCCGAAATTAAAGAAAAAATTCGTGAAACGTTTAGCTTGCCTTTAACGATTGGTCTTGTCCTTTTAGTTGTAGGGGTAGTTTGCCTATTTGTTTTTAATAAATTAAAAAACACCCAAGAAAGAAAATATTTGAAAATCGAATTTGAATTGAAGGATTGTAAAGATAATAAAAATAATATATATGATTAATATACACTTAAACGAAAATAAATTTTAGTTGCGTATTATTAGTTGGAGTATTAATTATTATGGAAGTTAAAGATACAATACTCATAAAAAAACTTAAATCACATGATAATGAAGAAATATATCATGCTTTTAAGTGCCTTTATGAAAAGTATTATAAGCTTATATTTTATTGTATTAATACTTATGTTAATAATAAAGAAGACTCTGAAGAGTTAACTAATGATACTTTTTTAAATGTGTTCAACAACTTACATAATTTAAATGAAAATAAGAATTTGAAATATTATTTAGTTGTTACTGCTAAAAATAATGCTATATCATTTTTAAGAAAAAGAAAAGATGATGTAATCCCTATTGAACATATAAATAAGTCTATTTCAATTTCAATAGATTTACATAATGATACCTTAAATAAATTAAAGGAATTCTTAAATGATGAAGAAATATTTATAGTAGTTTATCATTTGATTTATGGATATTCGTTTAAAGATATTTCAATTATTAAAAATAAATCTATAAATACAATTATGAGTACATATAGAAGAGCAATTAAAAAATCCTATAAAATATTAAAAGAGGCAAATTATGAATAAAAAAGAAAAGTATATATATGATCGATTTATTAATTCAATTAATGTAAATTCGTCATTCGGTAAAATTGTAGAAAGAATTAATATTAAAAAAGTTGTGTTAAATAAAAAAATAAAAACATACAAATATTTTAAAATGCTAATAGAGTTTTCTTTTGTATTAGTTTTTGCATGTATATTTGCATTAAGCATCAATGAAAAAAGTAATAATATAGATTCTGCCTTATCAATAGCAGAAACAGCAACTAATGAAAGTATTCAAACGGATGATAGTAGATGTATTATAATGCTTAATAATGAAAAATATGAATTAAGCATAATTACAAATGAAAACTATAACTTTGATGTAACTACTATAGAATCAGCTTTTACATTTAATAATCAAGAATATTATATTTTAAAAAGAAGCAATAACACTTTGATTTTATATAAAAAAAGTGACAATATTTTTTATTTAGCTACAAAAATTAATTAATTTTTATCACCTTTAATTAAAAATGACTATTTATTAATTAGAGGGTGATATTAATGATTTCATTAAAAAGAGTATGTTATAAAATAAAAAATAAAGAAATTTTAAACAATATTAGTTTTGATATTAAAAATGGCGAAAAGGTATTAATAAATGGTCAATCCGGTTGTGGGAAAACAACAATATTCAACTTAATTATAAGAAATATAAAACCAACATCAGGCAATATATATTTTGATAAGGAAGACATAAATAATTATGGCTTAAGCAATTTAAATGAATATAGAAAAACAAAATTATCAATAATTATGCAATTTGATGATCTTTTCCCTTACCTAACAGTAATTGATAATTTAACAAAGTATTATTTTTATGAGGATTGTTTAAAGGCTTTAAAAAAATGTAATTTACTGTATTTGAAAAATCGTTATGTATGTTCGTTATCAGGCGGTGAACGACAAAGGGTTTCAATAGTCAAAGCAACATTATCAAATGCCAATACATTTTTATGTGATGAAATAACAAGTGCACTTGATTCTTTCAATGCTAAAAGTATTGTTGATTTTATTTTGACTAACTTTAAAAATAAGACAATTATTTTTATTTCCCATGATTATGATTTATTTAAAGATAAGGTTGATAAAATAATAACAATTGAAAACAAAACAATTAAAAGCATTTCAATTATTAATGATATTGAAACAAAAAAATATATAGCAAAGCCAAATAATGAAAAAAAACAATTAAATATATTTTTATATAATGGTTTAAAGAAAATATCAATATACTCCTTTTTAATATATTTAATAATGATCATCAATATATTTGTCTCTTTAAATTTTAATGATATTTTTTTATATTTTGCCAGGCAATCGTATCAAAAATATTATGATTATGATGTATTGTATGTAAAGAATAATGTTGATATAAAAGCTGATAATAAAAATGTGTTTTATAGTTTTGATACAATTTTTAATAACTCAACAATTACAATTAATAATCAAAAATGTACTGATATATCATTTAAGGGGTCAAATAATAAAGATGTATTAGCAATAAATACAAAGCTTTTAGACTTATTAAATATAAATGAAGTTAACACAATTAATATTTTAAATGAATATTTTGTCTATAATAGTAAACAAGTTAAAATTATTTACGAAGATAATATGTTTACAGTACCATGTATTTACTATAATGTCTCTTTTTTTAATGAAAAAATAAAGAATTTTTTCAATGATGAATTGATTATTATAAATTATGACTTTACAAATAAAGATAGCAGATTTAAAGAAACAAGTATTTACGATACTACGACAGCGCAACATTTGTCTAGCAATGCTTATAATGATTATTTGACATACAAACTTGTATTTGATTCTATTAAAGAAATAATTAATAGCTTTTTCTCTTTTATTTTCATTTATTCAATAATTGTTGCAATTCTTTTCAATTTTTCGTTAATTAATAAAGATGTAAAAGAAATTGCAATATATTTGCAAAAAGGTTTTAAACGATTATATATTATTAGTAGTTATTTTATTCCTTTATTAATTTATGACTTAATTATTTTAATTATTGCAATATTTATAAAAAAAACAATTATATCTATGATTATTGTAAATATAATATATGCATTAGCATTACTAATTTCATTTATATTAATTATGAAAAAGCCGTTAAATGAATCATTAAAGGAAGAAAATTATTCATGAGTGAACTAATTTTGAAAAAAATAACTAAAAAGTATGACAAAAAGATAATTAATAATTTTTCCTATTCATTTGGATGTGGAAAAATATATGCAATAAGTGGTAAAAGTGGTAGCGGAAAATCAACATTACTGTCTATCATTGCTAATTTAGTAAAATATGATGGCGAAATATTTTACAATAATATTAATATAAGGAAAATAAAAGATTATACATTCAAATATGTTTCTTTTGTTTTACAATCATATCAGTTATTTGATAAATTAACTGCGTTTGAAAATGTATGCTTAAACCATCATTTAACAAATAAAGAAGTATTAAAATATAAGATAATTACACTATTCGAAATATTTAAAATAAAGGAGTGTTTATATGAAAAAGTAAGTGACCTATCAGGTGGTCAAAAGCAACGTGTTGCCATAATTAAAGCCTTAATTAAGGACAGCAAAATTTTACTTTTTGACGAACCAACTAGTGCTCTTGATGCAAATACATCTAGTGTTTTTTTTGAGCATTTAAATTGTATTAAGAAAAATAAAATAATTATATTAGTTTCGCATGACATAAAGTTAATTAATAAATGTGATGAAATAATTAATATCAATGGCTATAATAATGTAATTGTAAATATAAAAAATGAACTTAAAAATAAAGAAAAAATAGTAAAAATTTATAATATTAAAGAATTATATAAAAAGGTTTTTAAATGTAAAAAAATATTTTTAAATATTGCAATTTCAATTCTATCATTTGGATTAATCTCTTTTTCTTTATCAGAATCATTAAGCAGTTTTATAAATACTATTTCAAATAAAGCAATTTCGTCATTATGTGAAGCAAACGCTTTAACTTTTAAAATGAAAGATGAAATTGAGTATGCAGAAATAGATTTAAAGGATGGAATATTATATGAAGGCTTTGATAGCAACAATTTGAAAAAAGAAAACATAATTGATAAAGTTTTATTTAATAATATAAACATAGAACAAATAAGTTTTTTATTTGATAATTATTTTAATATTAATAATGATGGCTTAACTTTACAAATTCCACAAGAATATAGTAAAATGGTGACTAATTTAAATTATCTTATGTGTATTAAAAATCAAAAAGTTTTTAAAATAAAAATAGATACAATAATTGTTTCAAATGAAAGTGCATTTATTATTTTTTCAAATAATCTTTCGTATTTAAACGAAATATTAAATTATAGCAATATTAAAATTGAAGTAACAAAATATATTTATTCATTAAATTCTAGTAGCCTATATTCTTATCTTGTAAATGATGATAGATATTTAAAATATGATTTTATACATTTTAAAGATAAAAATGTAATTCAAATTATAAAAAGCAATAAAAAAAGAATAAGTAAAAATAAACTAAATTATTTGTTAAATGAATTTGAGTACGATACTTGCATATATACTGATTTAAAAAACACATTTATTGATTATGAAAATGGTTTATGTTATATAAATTATAATAATCAATTAATTTTAGCTAAAATCGATAATTCATTAACAAATAATAGCATCATAATATCAAATAAATTTTTAAATGATTATGGAATATACGACTTATTAAATATCAATGGTATTACTCTATTAATAAACGATATTAATAATGAAAACACATATTCAATAATTTATTTAAATAGTGAAACATTTAATAATTTAAATGAAAGTTCCATTTATGTAGGAATGCTACTTAATATAAAAAACATAAATTATAAATACTATGATTCATTTTTGTTAAATTATAATTTATTTAAAAGTGATAAAATTATTGTGTTTGATTATATAAATTTGTTTATTTATTTTTTTTCCATTATTTTATTTTTGTTATCTTCTTTAGCATTTATAATAATTATGAATATAAATTTTAAGGAAAAGCAAAAAGATATTGAATGCTTATATAAGATGGGAATTTATAAAGGAAAAATTGTTCAATTACTTTTATATGATGCTACGCATTGCTTATTTATTTCAATAGCAATTGGAATAGTAATGACCTTAGTAATTAATTATATGTTTAGTTTTGTTTATTATTTATTAAATAAAGAAATAGTATCATTAACCATTTCATTTTCTTTACTTTTTAAAATGATTTTAATTCCTTTATTTATTTTAATTCCCTTTTTAGTTATTAAAATAAAAAAAGTACTAAAGTCTTTTATAAAATAGCAAATATATATTATAATAAAATCAATAGATGAAAGGACGTACTTAATTAATTGTACAATGGTTTATTTTATGAAATTAAATAAGCATCTTTTATTAAAAACTAACCCAGTAGCATTAAGTGAAAATATTGTATTCTTTAATGATTATCGAATTAGTGTTTTGACTAATCAATTATTTAGAATCGAAAGGAGTAGTAAAAAGGAATTTGTTGATAAGGCTAGTATTGCTATAATTAATCGAAATATCAATAATGTTTCGTTCAATATAATTATAAATGATATTTTTGTTGAAATTAAAACAAATAAGGTTACTCTACATATTGAAAATGATTTTACTAAAAACTATGTCTTATTAAATAACAAAAAAGTAAAAATTGATAATAGTGAGAATTTGAAAAGTACAGCTTGTGGGCTTGATGGCTTTGATGGTGATTCTATAAATGTTTACACTAATAAAAATGAAAAAATTATTTTAGAAAATGGTGTATGCTCTAAAAATGGTGTAGCATTTATTGATGATAGCAATAATCAATTACTCACTGATGAAGGATTAATTGTTGATAGGAATAATGATGAGATAGACATATATGTATTTGCCTATGGAAATAACTATCAAGAAGCCGTAAAGGACTTTTATAAAATTTCAGGTAATATACCTTACATTCCCAAATTTGCTTTGGGAATTTGGTGGAGTAGATATCATACTTATAGTGCTGATGAATATTATTGCTTGATGGAAAAATTTGTAAACGAGGGGATTTATTTATCTGTTGCTACAATTGATATGGATTGGCACCAATCAACTAATATGTATGAATATTTTAAAATCAAAGAATTAAATAGAAATAAGATTGAATATGGATTTGATATAAATAAGCCAAAATGGAAATGGGGTTGGTGTGGCTATTCTTGGAATAAAGAATTATTTCCTAATCCTAAAGAATTTTTAAAGAATTTGCATAAAATGAATTTAAAAGTATTTTTAAATATTCATCCAGATGATATTTGCTGGTATGAAGACAAATATAATGAAATGGCAAGTAAAATGAATGTTAGTAAATTACAACCAATAAAACTTGATTTCACTAATGAAAATTTTATTAACAATTATTTTGATATAATGCATCATTGCCTTGAAGAGGATGGGGTTGATTATTGGTGGATAGATGACCAAAAGTTCTTTTTATCGCATTATCATTACTTAGATAGCAAGCTTAATAAAACGCCATTGATTCTTTCTCGCTTTACAGGAATTGGCTCACAACGCTATCCACTTGGATTTTCAGGAGATAGCGTTATTTCTTGGGATTCTTTAAAATTTTTACCTTATTTTACAAGTAATGCTACAAATATTGGCTATACCTGGTGGAGTCATGACATTGGTGGCTTTATGTATGGAATAAAAGATGATGAACTTCAACTTCGTTATGTCCAACTTGGCGTTTTTTTGCCTGTTTTAAGGCTTCATTGTCAAAGCCAAGAAATGCAAACAAAAGAACCTTGGACTTATGATAATGGAATTGGTTCATTAATAAAAGAGCACTTACAATATAGGATAAGATTAATTCCTTATATTTATTCTGGAATGTATCGAAATTCAATAGATGGTTATGGATTAATTGAACCACTTTATTATTATGATAAAAGCAATAAAGCTTTTAATTTTCAAAATGAATATTTTTTTAACGGTCAATTATTAGTTGCTCCAATTGTAAAAAAATCAAATAATAAAAAGTTTTCTAAGGTAGATGTTTATCTTCCAAAAGGTAATTGGTATGACATTTTTACTAATGATCAGTATGAAGGCGGAAAAGTAAATACAATGTATCGATCGCTAACATCAATCCCAGTTTTAGCACATGATGGCTCCATTTATATTTTAAACAATGATGCTTTATCTAATAATTTAAATCCACCAAAATCTCTAAATATTTATATTTATAAGGGAAATGGCGAGTTTGTTTTTTATGAAGATAATTTAAATAATGAAAGGGTTATTACAACATTTTCTGTTGAAGATATAGAAAACACTTTATATTTTTCAATAATGTTTGTTAATAAAATTAAAAATAGAAGTTTCAATTTAATATTTAAAAACATTAAAAATTATGATATTTACACATCAAGTAAAGTAAAAATATTTAATAGTGATGATTTAATTATTAAAATTGATAAGGTTAATTATGATTTGGTTTATGAATTTCAAATTAAATATGAACCATTAAATAAGTTAGATGTTTTAAAAAGACAAGCCCAATATGTTATTTTAAGAATGCAAGGAAATAACGATGAAAGAAATAATTTCTATGAAAGTTTAAAAATTGCTAAAAGCGTTGATGAATATATAGAACTTGTTAATAATGCTAAAATAGATAAAATGTATAAAAAAAGACTTCTTGAATCTGTTTAATAAGTATTTTTTGAAAAAATATATTTTAATAAAAATAGCGATATGGTATAATTTTTATGTACGTGAAAAGTGCATGATTTATGGAGGAAATGTAAAATGGAATATACAAATCAAGTAAAAAGTATGTGCAAAGTTACATGTGGTGCTCACCATGGATGTGCTCCAATTCCAGAAGAGGGAAAATGGGTTTATTCAAGAGAAATTAAAGACATCAGTGGTTTCACACATGGTGTAGGATGGTGTGCTCCTCAACAAGGTGCTTGTAAAATTTCTTTAAATGTTAAAGAAGGAGTTATTCAAGAAGCTTTAATTGAAACAATTGGCTGTTCTGGTATGACACATTCAGCAGCTATGGCTGGTGAAGCAATTGTTGGTAAAACAGTCCTTGAAGCAATTAACACTGACTTAGTTTGTGATGCAATTAATACTGCAATGAGAGAATTATTCTTACAAATTTGTTATGGTAGAACACAATCTGCTTTTTCTGAAGGCGGACTTGATGTTGGTGCTGGTCTTGAGGATTTAGGAAAAGGCTTAAGAAGTCAAGTTGGTACAATTTATTCAACTCTTGAAAAAGGACCTAGATATCTTGAACTTACAGAAGGTTACATTGAAAAGATTGCTTTAGATGCAAACAATGAAATTATTGGCTATCAATATTTAAGTTTAGGAAAATTTATGGATTTTGTTAAGTCAGGAATTCCTGCTGAAGAAGCATTAGCAAAAGCAAGAGGTCAATATGGTAGATTTAATGAAGCTGCTAAAGTTATTGATCCTCGTAAAGAGTAATTAGGAGGACATAAATATGGCACTATTTGAAAGCTATGAAAGACGTATTAATCAAATTAATAAATGCTTAAATGATAATGGTATTGCATCGATTGAAGATGCTGAAAAATTATGCAAGTCTTATGGACTTGATGTTTATAATCTTGTAAAAGGTATTCAAACAATTTGCTTTGAAAATGCATGTTGGGCATACACAGTTGGTGCAGCTTTAGCATTAAAAAATAATGCAAAGAATGCAGCTGAAGCTTCGAAGTGGATTGGCGTTGGTTTACAATCATTTTGTATTCCAGGTTCAGTAGCTGATGATCGTAAAGTTGGATTAGGACATGGTAACTTAGGTGCTATGCTTCTATCTGATGAAACAAAATGTTTCTGTTTCTTAGCAGGACATGAATCATTTGCAGCAGCTGAAGGTGCAATTGGTATAGCATTAAAGGCTAATAGAGTTCGTAAGGAGCCTTTAAAGGTTATATTAAATGGCTTAGGAAAAGATGCTGCTAAAATTATTTCAAGAATTAATGGCTTTACATATGTTGAAACTGTTTTTGATTACTTTACTGGTGAATTGAAGATTGTTAGTGAAACTCCATATTCAACAGGAGATAGAGCTAAGGTTAGATGCTATGGCGCTGATGATGTTAGAGAAGGCGTTGCTATTATGTGGCATGAAAATGTAGACGTATCAATCACTGGTAACTCTACAAATCCTACAAGATTCCAACACCCAGTTGCTGGAACTTATAAAAAAGAATGTGTTGAAAAAGGCAAGAAATACTTCTCAGTTGCATCAGGTGGTGGAACTGGAAGAACATTACACCCAGATAATATGGGAGCAGGTCCTGCTTCTTATGGTATGACAGATACTATGGGTAGAATGCATTCTGATGCTCAATTTGCTGGTTCATCATCTGTTCCTGCACATGTTGAAATGATGGGCTTAATTGGTATGGGTAATAACCCAATGGTTGGTGCAACAGTTGCTACAGCAGTAGCAGTAGCTGAAGCATTAGCAAAGAAATAATAGATTAATTACAAAACGCTTGTATTTTATATTTAAGTGTGGTAAGATTATAAACGGACTTAACTTACTTAAGGTTCAAAATGCAACTTTAGGCGGAAGGAGAGATATCTTATGAAAGCAAAAATACATCCAAAGTATAATAGAATTGTTATTCGTTGTACAACATGTGGTTCTGAATTTGAAACAGGCTCTGTAAAAGAAAATATTACAGTTGACTCATGTTCAAATTGTCACCCATTTTATACTGGAAAACAAAGATTTGCCCAAGCAGCTGGTGCAATCGATAAGTTCAATAAGAAATACGGACTTAAGAAGTAAAATATTAAAAATAATAGCCATGGTTAATATTCCATGGCTATTTTTATTTGCTTTATTTTGTTTTTAATTTTAAGTTCTTCTTCGTAACTACCTTTAAAATCAGTTAATATTGTCTCATATTTATTGATTTCATTTTCAAGCTTTTTAATAAATAATGGATCTTTATTTTTTAAATTAATAGGTCCGTATTCAATTTCTATTTCATTAAGCATTTGATGCCCTTTTGCTGTTTTAATTATTTCATAAAACTTTTTATTACAAAAAGCAATTTTTTCATCAATTATTTTATAATTATTTTCTGTTAGATATTTTCTAAGTAAAGGAACGTTAATATTTGCTTGTAAAATATAATATGGGTAGTCATATTCTTTTTTGTTTAGGATATCGATTATTAAGTTTCCACCCATTCCAGCTATTACAACAAAATCAGCATATTCTTGATTAATTAATCCATTTGCTAGTTTTGTTTCTATTTTTCCTTCAAGGTTATATTTAATAATATTATCTAAAGCTTTATTTAATGGATTTATAGCTACATCTGAAGCTATAACTTTTTTAACGATGTTGTTTTGAATTAAATAAATTGGTAAATACCCATGATCTGTACCTACATCAATTAAGGTATTACAATTATTAACAAGCGAGGCAATTGTTAATAAACGATTATCTAATTTTATTGAATTAGACATATTACTTTTCTCTATAATCGCCTAATTTTTTAGAACGAGAAGGATGTCTTAGTTTCCTTAAAGCTTTTGCTTCAATTTGTCTAATTCTTTCTCTTGTAACATTGAACTCTTTACCAACCTCTTCAAGGGTATGTGGTCTATTATCACCAAGGCCATAACGAAGTTGTAATACCTTTGCTTCACGAGGGGTAAGCTCTTTTAATATGTCTTGTAACTCATTCTTTAATAATTCGTTACTTGCATATTCATTTGGCGTCATTACTTCTTTATCTTCAATAAAGTCGCCTAAATGTGAATCATCCTCTTCGCCAATTGGAGTTTCAAGTGAAACAGGCTCAAGGTTGATTCTTTGAATTTGTCTTACTCTTTCAGGAGTAATATCTCCATCCATTTTTGCAGCAATTTCATCAGCAGTTGGCTCTCTTCCTAATTCTTGAGTTAATTGGCGTTGAATACGTGTCATTTTATTAATTGTTTCAACCATGTGAACAGGAATTCTAATCGTACGAGCTTGATCAGCAATAGCTCTAGTTATTGCTTGCTTAATCCACCATGTTGCATATGTTGAAAATTTAAATCCTTTTGTATAATCAAATTTTTCAACTGCCTTAATTAAGCCAATATTTCCTTCTTGAATTAAATCTAAAAAAGAAAGTCCACGACCTAAGAAATGCTTTGCAATTGAAACAACTAGTCTCAAATTGGCAGATATAAGTTCATTTTTGGCTTCAACATCGCCCTCTTTTGCTCTTTGCGCAAGCTCTAATTCTCTATCACCTAATAATTGTACTTTACCAATTTCTTTTAAATACATCTTAACAGGGTCATTAATCTTGGCATTGCTATCAATATCAATTTTACTCAAATCATCGATTTCAACATCGTTGATTAAATCTTCATCGTCCTCTGCTGGAATAAATACATCATCATCAAGTAGAAGGTTATCTTCAAGCTCTGGATTTTTTGAAAAGTCAACATCCATATTTTCAATATCTTCTTCAGCAGATAAAATTTCATCAATTAAGTCAGCCATCTCTTCATCATCCATATCAATAGTTTGGCAAGCTTTAATTATTTCATCATCCTTAACCTTTTTACCACTTTTTATTAAAGATACAAAATAATCCTTAATTTGATCTGCATTTTCAAATACTATTTTATTGTCCATTGTTTATTCCTCCAATTTTACCACTTTTTTTATTTGCTATTTTTTGCTTTAATACTATAGCTTTTTTTATACACTCATTCATTTCTAATGTTGAGTTAGCGTATTTTAATTCATCAGTTACTTTCTCTAGTTCTTCCTCAAGAGGGGTTATTTCATTTATTTCATATATTAAATCGTTAAAATATCTTTTTGAAAAGGTTGGATAATTATTCTTGTTTTCATCAATAAATGATAGTGTTTTTATTAAAGTATCATCTTCTTGAAAGTCTGTAGATACCTTTGTAAATAAATCAGCAATCATATAATCTGAATTAAACTTTTCTTTATTTTCTTTATAATAATCACTTATTAAAAAGGCAAGCTTTCTATATCCATCATCTTTTAAATATACTGTACTGTTTATAAAAATTTCAATTGCTTCTGGGGAATCAATCATTTGTGTCAAAACCCTTAATTGTAAATCTTGATATTTATTGAGCTTAACATAATTTTTTATTTCGAGTATTGGCGAATTTGTATTGTTTTTCTTTTCGCTTTGTATAAGCTGATTAATAGTAGATATTGAAAATCCTAGTTCCTTATGTAATTTATCAACATATAAATCTATATCTTCATCACTCATTTTGGAAATTTGTTTGCACATTTTTTTCAAAAAGCTTTTTTTACTTTCATTGTTATCTAATTCATTTAGTTTTGAAGCTACATAAAAATTAAAATCGAATGCTGACATTTCTACGTCATGCAAGTGTTTAAGTAAAGCCTCACCACCATATTTATCTATAAATTCATCCAAATCCTTTACATCATTATAGTGAGGTATAACTTTTACTTCTATATCCAAATTTAATAATTCGTTAGCCAACTTATTAGCATTCAAATTTCCAGGGTTATCACCATCTAAACATAAAACTATAGTAACACCTAAATATTTAAATATTTTTAAATGTTCATTTGTAAATGCTGTCCCCATTAAAGCAACAGCATTTTTTACATTTGCTCTATAAAGTGCAATGCAATCCATATAACCTTCGCAAATATACATTTTCTTATCTTGTTTAATATAAGGAAGGGCATTAGAATAATTATATAGTGTTTTGCCTTTTGTAAATATTGATGTTTCAGGAGAATTAACATATTTTGCCATATCGGATTTTTCTATAATTCTTCCAGAAAAAGCAACAATTTTGCCGTTTAAATCAGTAAGTGGGAAAATTAATCTATTAGAAAATCTATCCTTTAATTCGCCATCAGTATCAATAACTAAACCAGAGCGAAAGATGTCTTCTTTTTTATAGCCTTTATTTTCTAAATATAAAGGTAATTTGTTAAAATCAGGAGAGTACCCTATATTAAAATCAGCTATTATTTGTGTGTCTAATTTTCTATTTGCACAATAATCTAATGCATTTTTACTTGCAAATAAAGAATTTTTATAAAATGTTGTTGCATCTATTAGAATATCATAAATTGTTTTGTCTTTTAAATTAATTACTTCATCTTTTTTTTGATTTGATAATTGAAATTCAATCCCAACTAAATCAGCCACTTCTTTAACTGCTTGCATATAAGGCATTTTTTTGTATTTTTGTAAAAATGTAAAAACGTTCCCCGCCGCATTGCATACAAAACATTTGTAAATTTGCTTTTCTTTACTTATAGACATTGATGGATTTGTGTCATTATGAAAAGGACATATAGCAAAGAAATTTTTACCTTTACGTGTGACACTTATATGCCTTGAAATTATATCAACGATATCAGCATGCTGCCTTATTTCATTAATTTTTTCAATTGTATTATTATCCATTGATTCTCCTTATTATAATGTCATTTTTGAGTCTAAGAAAGTTACTAAATCCTCAATTTTAACTCTTTCTTGTTGCATTGTATCTCTATTTCTTATAGTTACTGAATTATCATTTTCAGTATCAAAATCAATTGTTATACAATATGGAGTTCCGATTGCATCCTCACGGCGATATCTTTTTCCAATTGATCCAGCTTCATCATAATCAATATGGAAATGTTTACTTAACATATCATATACTTCGTTAGCTTTATTTGATAAAGATTTAGATAATGGAAGAATTGCAGCAACGTATGGAGCAATTGATGGATGTAGATGCATGACTACTCTTGTATCTTTTTCATTTATTACTTCTTCATCGTAAGCATCGCATAATAATGCTAGCATTAATCTATCAACACCAACTGATGGTTCAACAACATAAGGAATATATCTTTCATTAGTTTCTGGATCCAAATATGTCATATTTTCTCCAGAATATTGTTGGTGCTTAGTTAAGTCATAATCAGTTCTGTTAGCAATACCCCATAATTCTTCAAATGTTTCTGAAAATGGAAAATTATATAAAATATCACAAGTTGCTTTTGCATAGTGAGCCAATTCTGTTGGCTCATATTCAATAAATTTTAAATTATCTTTTTTAATTCCTAAATCGTATAAAAAGTTCATACAATGATTTTTCCAATAATCATACCACATTGAATCTGTCCCTGGCTTGCAGAAAAATTCCATTTCCATTTGTTCAAATTCTCTTGTCCTGAAAATAAAGTTTCCTGGAGTAATTTCATTACGGAATGCTTTTCCGATTTGACCAATTCCAAATGGTACTTTCTTTCTTGATGTTCTTTGAACATTTTTGAAGTTAATAAAAATACCTTGAGCTGTTTCAGGGCGTAAATAAGCTAAAGATTTTTGATCTTCAACAACACCAATAGATGTTTTAAACATTAATTGGAAATTTCTAATTTTAGTGTATTCTTTATGTCCACATTTAGGACATGTAATATTTTCATTGATATATGCTTCAAGCTCTTCATTATTCATAGTTGAAGCTTTAATTTCAGGATTAAATTCTTCAATTAATTTGTCTGCTCTATATCTTGATTTACAATATTTGCAATCAATTAAAGGGTCAGAAAATGTTGCAACATGGCCAGATGCCTCCCAAACCTTTGGACTTAATATAATAGCTGAATCTAAGCCTACATTATATTTACATTCGCTAACAAATCTTTTCCACCAAGCACGTTTAATATTATTTTTCATTTCAACGCCAAGTGGGCCATAATCCCAGCTATTTGCAAGTCCCCCATATATTTCACTTCCAGCAAAAACAAACCCCTGTACTTTAACATGATTTACAATTTTTTCAAATTGTTCTTTTGACATAATTGCACCTTCTTTACATTAACCATTATATTATAAAATATTTTTTATAATATTTCAACAAAAATAGCTAAAAATGTCATATTCTAAAAACTAATTGTTGAAAAAGTAATAAAATTAAAAAAAATAATTAAAATAATGTGGAATTTTAGATTGTTTACTAGTATAATGATAGGGGTTGCAAAAGGGGGATGAATGTTTATGAATATTTTAGTTGCAGGTGGTGCAGGCTATATCGGAACTCATACATGTGTTGAATTAATAAAAGCGGGGCATAATGTTATATGCGCTGACAATTTATTAAACTCAAAATATGAAGCCATCAAGAGAGTTGAGCAAATTACAAATACACCAATTAAGTTTTATAAGGTCGACTTAACTGATTATGAGACTTCAAAGGTTATCTTTGAAGAAAATCATATTGATGGAATAATTCATTTTGCTGGTTTAAAGTGTGTTCCTGAATCAATTGCAGTGCCATTGAAATATTATCAAAACAATATCGATTCTGTATTTACAATTATTAGATTAATGAAAACTTACAATGTTAAAAATTTTGTTTTTTCATCAAGTGCTACCGTTTATGGAGATCCCAAAACTTTACCAATTACTGAAGAAGCAGAAATTGGTAAAACAACTAATCCATACGGAACAACTAAGTATTTTATCGAAAGAATTTTAATGGATATATGTAAAGCTGATTTAACATTAAATGTTGCATTGCTTCGTTATTTTAATCCAGTTGGAGCACATCCATCAGGCTTAATTGGCGAAGACCCTAATGGCATACCTAATAATTTAGTTCCTTATGTAACACAAGTAGCAATTGGAAAAAGACCATATGTTCACGTAAATGGAAATGACTATAATACTAAAGATGGAACAGGTGTTAGAGACTACATTCATATTTGTGATTTGGCATATGGACATGTTTTGGCACTTAATAAATTAATGACAAATCCAGGATTAGTTATTTATAATTTAGGAACTGGAAAAGGCTATTCTGTAATGGATGTTTTAAAAGCATTTGATAAGGCTGTTGGCCATGAAATTCCATATCGCATTGAAGGAAGAAGGCCTGGTGATATTGCAACATGCTATGCAGACCCAACAAAAGCCAGAAATGAGTTGGGATTTGTTACTAAATATGACATTGAAGATATGGCAAAAGATGCTTGGAATTGGCAAGTAAAAAATCCAAACGGTTATGAAGAATAACTAAAAGCTTATAGCTCGAGCTATAAGTTTTTTGATTTTTAAAGAAAATATTTTTTTTAGTTATATTTTATGATAAAATATACGAGGTTATTTGAAAGAAGTGATTATATGGATTATCAAAAGGTGTTAAATATTGCTGTTATTGCTCACGTAGATGCTGGAAAATCAACATTAGTTGATGCATTTTTACGTCAAAGTCATGTATTTAGGGATAATGAGGAAGTTGTTGATTGTGTAATGGATAGTAATGAACTTGAAAGAGAAAGAGGAATTACTATTTATTCAAAGAATTGCTCAATTATGTATAAGGATATCAAAATAAATATTGTTGATACTCCAGGGCATGCCGATTTTTCATCGGAAATTGAAAGAATTATTCGAACAGTTGATAACGTAATTTTATTAGTTGATGCATCAGAAGGACCAATGCCTCAAACCAGATTCGTTTTATCAAAGGCTTTAGAAATTGGTTTAAAGCCTATTTTACTTATCAATAAAATTGATAAAAAAGATGCTAGACCACAAGAAGTAATAGATGAGGTATTTGAATTGTTTTGTAATTTAAATGCAAATGATGAGCAATTAGATTTTCCTGTCTTATATGGAATTGCAAAAAAAGGTATTGTTAAAGAATCGCTCGATGATCCTAGTGAAAACCTAGAGCCTTTATTTAAAACAATTTTAAAACATACTCCAATATATGACGTTAGTAAAAATGATCTTCCTTTACAAATGCAAGTATCAACTTTAGCATATGATGATTATGTTGGAAGACTTGGAATAGGACGTGTTTTTCAAGGCAGACTAAAAGCAAATCAGACTGTAAGCTATTGCAGAGCTGATGGCAAGATTGTTCAAGCAAAGATTGCAAAAATATATCAATATAAAGGCATTAAAAGAGTAGAAGCTAGTGAAATTGGAGCTGGGGATATTGCAGTAATTTCAGGAATTCCAAGTATTTCAATTGGTGAAACAATTTGCTCAAAAGATAATCCACAGCCACTAGAATTAATTCAAATTGAAGAGCCAACACTTTCAATGGACTTTTGCGTAAATACATCTCCATTTGCCGGAAGAAGCGGGAAGTTTTTAACTACGCTACAAATTAAAGATAGATTACTAAAAGAGTTAGAGGTTAATGTTGGTATGAAGGTTGAAGATAATCCAACTACAGAAAGCTTTAAGGTTTCAGGAAGAGGTGAATTACATCTTTCTGTTTTAATTGAAAAGATGCGCCGTGAGGGCTATGAATTTGCTGTTTCTCGCCCTAAAGTAATTATGCATGAGGAAAATGGCAAATTATTAGAGCCAATGCAAAGAGTAACAGTTAACGTTGTTGATCATTATGCTGGAAGAGTTATCCAAGCCTTTAATTTAAGAAAAGGAATTATGGAAGATATGGATTCAACAAATGGCTATACAAAGCTTATTTATGTTTTGCCAGCCCGTTCGTTAATTGGATATAGACAAGAATTTACAAATGAAACACATGGCGAAGGGACTTTACTTACTCAGTTTATTGGCTATGCTCCATATGTTGGTGAATTACCTCGTAGAAGTAACGGAGTAATGGTATCTGTTGCTACAGGCACTACAATGGCTTATTCTTTACAATTTTTAGAAGATAGAGGAACTTTATTAGTTGGGCCATCAGTTGAAGTATATGAAGGACAAATTATTGGAATTAATAATATGTCAAATGACCTATCTGTAAATCCTATTAAAAATAAAAATTTAACATCAGTAAGAAGTGCAGCTACAGATGTTGCGGTTAGCGTATCTGCCCCAAGAGTTATGACACTTGAGGAAGCTCTTGAATTTATAGAAGATGATGAACTTGTTGAAATAACGCCAGATGCCATAAGACTTAGAAAGAAAAACTTAACAAAGCTTGATAGAAGACTTGCCTTTAGAGAGGAACAAGCAAAGAATTAAGATTGCAATTATGCAGTCTTTTTTTTCTTTATAGGGTATTAGAAAGTCAATAATAAGCTTTTAGATTCACTTAGTAAAGAAACTAAAATTATACTAAAAACGCACTATAAACTAGCTATATAAATAAGGAATGCGCGCGCGTGTAAAAAAATAAAAAAAATGCTTGCAATTAGTTGCTATTTTGTAGTATGATAGTAAAGGCAGTTTGGCGATGATATGCGAAGTTGCCGGAACACCGAAATTCGTTGTCATTATAGGTGTACCGAGGTTCTCGCATGGAGCAAGTCTAAGCCAAGAATTAGGCGAAAGGAGAAATATTTAATGGCAAAATCAAAAAAAATCAGAATTAGATTAAAGGCATTCGAACATAAGACACTAGATGAAAGTGTTGCTAAGATTATCGAAGCCGCAAAGAGCACTGGAGCAAAGGTTGTTGGACCAGTACCTCTTCCAACAGAGAAACAAGTTTATACTTTATTACGTGCTGTACATAAGTATAAAGATTCTCGTGAACAATTCGAAATCAGAACTCATAAGAGACTTCTTGATATCGTAAATCCAACAGCAAAAACAATGGATGCTTTAACAAATCTAGTATTACCTAGTGGAGTTGACATCGAAATTAAATTATAGTTGTAAGGAGGACGAAGAAAATGAAAGCTATTTTAGGTAGAAAAGTAGGAATGACTCAAGTCTTTGCAACTGATGGAACAATGCTTCCTGTAACAGTTATTGAAGTTTTACCAAATACTGTTATGCAAAAGAAAACATTAGAAAATGATGGCTATGAAGCTATTCAACTTGGTTATGAAGATAAAAAAGAAAATCTTGCTAACAAAGCTGAAAAGGGACATGCTGCAAAAGCAAATGCAACTCCAAAGAAATTTCTTAAAGAAGTTAAGGGCGATGAAATGCTTAAGTACAATGTTGGCGATCTTGTAAAGGTTGATATCTTCCAAGCAGGTGAACTAGTTGATGTTACTGCTAAGACAAAGGGACATGGTTTTACAGGTGCAGTTAAAAGATGGAATGCAACAATTGGTCCAAGAGCTCATGGTTCTGGATACCATAGAGGACCTGGTTCATTAGCTACTTCAGGTAGATATAATAACACAGTTCGTGGTGGTATGCATATGCCAGGACATTACGGATTTGAACAAGTTACCACTTTAAATCTTACAGTTGTAGCAGTTGACGTGGAAAAAAATGCAATCTTAATTAAAGGTTCTGTTCCAGGAGCTAATAGAAGTTTAGTAACAATTCGTTCTGCTGTAAAATTTACAAAGAACGTTCCTGCAGCAAAGACACTTGTTAATTATAGTGCAAAAGCTGAATAAGGAGGATTAAGTGATGAATTATAATGTTGTCAATAAAGTAGGAGAAGTAGTTAAGCAAGTTGAATTAAACGATGCAATCTTCAATGTAGAATATAATCAACAATGTGTATTCGATGCAATTATGGTTGCAAGAAGCAATTCAAGACAAGCTACTGCAAAAACTAAAAAAAGAGACGAAGTACGTGGTGGAGGAAGAAAACCATTTAGACAAAAAGGTACTGGTAGAGCAAGACAAGGTAGCTCAAGAGAACCTCAAATGGTTGGTGGTGGCGTAGTATTTGGCCCTACTGGAATCCAAAACTTTAAAATTAGACAAAACAAGAAAGCTGCTAGATTAGCACTTAAATCTGTTTTAACTGAAAAAGCACATAACGAAGGACTAGTTGTTGTTGATGAATTCAATTTCAAAGAAGCAAAAACAAAAGAATTCGTTAAAGTATTAGATGCTGTAAAAGCAGGGGAAAAGATTTTATTCGTAGCAAATGAAGAAGATGACTTAACAGTATTATCTGCAAGAAACCTTCAATACGTTAAAATCGTATATCCAAATGGAATTAATGTATATGATATCGCAAACGTTGATACATTATTAGTTTCTGAATCAGCATTAAAAACAATTGAGGAGGTATTTGCATAATGGCTAAGAAAAAAGAAGTAGCAACTCCAGCAGTTGAAAATGCCAAAAAAGTTGTAGATCGTTATTTTGATGTAATTGTTAGTCCAGTTTTAACTGAAAAAACAATGAATCTTACTCAAAAACAAAATAAAGTAACTGTAAAAGTTAATGCAAAATCTTCAAAAGAAGAAATCAAAGATGCATTCGAAGCAATCTTTGGTGTAAAAGTTGCAAAGGTTAACGTTATTAATGTTGCTCCAAGAGCAAAGAGAATGGGACGTTACGAAGGACAAGTTAGTGGTTATAAAAAAGCTATCGTTAAATTAGCTGAAGGCCAAAGCTTAGATTTATATTCAGAAGCATCTGAAAATTAAAATAGGAAAATATAGGAGGAAATACAATTATGGGTATTAAAACATATAGACCCGTTACACCAAGTTTACGTGCAACAACATCATTGACATATGATGAAATTACAAAAAGTTCTCCTGAGAAAAGTTTATTAAGTTCAGCTAAAAAGCACGGTGGACGTAATAACCAAGGACAAATCACATGTCGTCACAAAGGCGGAGGACACAAACAAAAATATAGAATTATCGACTTTGCAAGAAACAAAGACAATATTCCAGCAAAGGTTGCAGCAATTGAATATGATCCAAATCGTACAGCAAACATTGCTTTATTATACTATGTAGATGGTGTTAAAACTTACATCATCGCTCCAAAAGGATTAAAGGTTGGAGATGTAGTTGTTTCTGGCGAAAAAACTGATATTAAAGTTGGTAATGCTCTTTGCATTAAAAATGTACCAGATGGTGAATTAGTTCACAATATCGAGTTACATCCTGGACGTGGCGGACAATTAGTAAGATCAGCTGGCTCAAGTGCTCAAATTCTTGGTAAAGAAGGAAGATTCGTTACAATTAGACTTGCAAGTGGCGAAGTTCGTAAGATTTTAGGCGAATGTAAAGCTACAATTGGTGTAGTTGGCAATGAAGACCACAGCTTAGTTAACTTAGGAAAAGCTGGTAGAAATAGATGGTTAGGTGTAAGACCTACAGTTCGTGGTTCAGTTATGAACCCAAATGACCACCCACATGGTGGTGGTGAAGGTAAATGTCCAGTTGGACGTCCATCACCTATGACTCCATGGGGCAAGAAAGCTCAAGGTGTTAAGACACGTAGAGTTAAAAAAGCTTCTACTAAATTAATTATTAGAAGAAAGAATGATAAATAGGAGGAAATAATCATGGCACGTAGTGTTAAAAAAGGACCATTTTGTGATGAACATTTAATGAAAAAGGTTGAAGCATTAAATGCATCTGGTAAAAAAGAAGTAATTAAGACATGGTCAAGAAGATCAACAATCTTCCCATCATTTGTAGAACATACATTTGCAGTATATAACGGTCGTGAACATTTACCTGTTTACGTTACTGAAGAAATGGTTGGTCATAAACTTGGAGAATTCGCTCCAACAAGAACTTTCCATGGACATATTGGAAATAATGCTGAAGATAGAGCAGCCGCTCTAGCTAAGAACTAATAGGAGGTCTATTTATGGAAGCAACAGCAAAATTAATGGGCGTTAGAATTAGTCCTCAAAAAGCAAAATTAGTAGTTGATTTAATTCGTGGTAAATCAGTTAGCGAAGCTTTAGATATCTTAGCTTTCACTAATAAATTTGCAGCTGAACCAATTGCAAAATTAGTTAAATCTGCAGCAGCAAATGCCACAAATAATTATAAAATGGATGAAGCTTCTTTATATATTAAAGAAATCTGGGTTGGACCTGGAAGAACTTTAAAGAGATTTATGCCAAAAGCTAAAGGTAGCGCATCTAGAATTTTAAAGAGAACTAGCCATATCAATGTAGTGGTTAGCGATGAAAGATAATAGGAGGAGCAAATATGGGTCAAAAAGTTAGTCCAGTAAGCATGCGTCTTGGAATTAATAAAGATTTCCAAGCAAATTGGTATGCAGATAAAGACTTCGCTAAATTCTTAAACGAAGATATTAAAATTAGAAAATACTTAGAAACTCAACTTAAAGAAGCTGCTCTTTCTAAAGTAGAAATCTTAAGAGGAAAAAATGAAGTAAAATTAAATCTTTATGTAGCACGTGCTGGAGTTGTTTTAGGTCAAGAAGGTGCAAACCTACAAGTAATCAAAAAACAATTAAGCAAGATCTGCGCTAAGGGTGAAGAAATTAAATTAAATGTTATCACAGTTGAAAATCCTGATTTAGATGCTGAATTAGTTGCCCAATCAATTGCTGATGCATTAGAAAAACGTCAATCTTTTAGAACAGTTCAAAAGAAAGCTATTATGAGAGTTATGAAAGCTGGAGCAAAAGGAATTAAAACTTGTGTTTCAGGAAGACTTGGTGGTACTGATATCGCTCGTTCTGAAGGATATTCAGAAGGTGTTGTTCCACTACATACAATCCGTAGTGATATTGATTTTGCAACAGCAGAAGCAGCAACTACTTATGGACGTTTAGGCGTTAAAGTATGGATCTGTCGTGGCGAAATTATTCCTACTAAACAAAAAAATGATTCGAAAGGAGAATAAGCCTTATGATGATGCCAAAAAGAACAAAATATAGAAGACCTCATATTGTAAAATATGAAGGACATTCTAAAGGTGGAAATGAAGTAAGCTTCGGAGAATTTGGCTTACAAGCTACTGAGGGTGGCTGGATTTCTGATAAACAAATTGAATCTGCCCGTGTATGTTTATCAAGATATACAAGACGTGGTGGACAAGTATGGATTAGAATTTTCCCTCAACTATGTAGAACAAAAAGACCTATCGGTTTACGTATGGGTTCTGGTAAAGGTGCTCCTGATAACTGGGTTGCTGTAGTAAAAGAAGGAAGAGTTATGTTTGAAATCGGCGGAATTAATGAAGCTGATGCTAGAAAAGCATTACATTTAGCTTCTTATAAACTTCCAGTTGGTTGCAAAATTGTAGAAAAGAAGAAAGCAGGTGCTGAATAATGAGTATTGCAGAAATTAGAGATATTCAAACTCCTGACTTATTAAAAAAGGTTAGTGAGTTAAAGCAAGAGTTATTTGCTCTTCGTTTCCAACAAGGATCTGGACAAATGAAGCAATCTGATTCTGGTAAAATGAGAGAAATTAAAAAGACAATTGCTAGAATTTTAACAGTAATTAAAGAAAGAGAAGCAAATAAGTAAGGAGGACGCAAAAATGGAAAGAAATACTAGAAGAGTTTTAAATGGTATTGTTGTATCAAACACTAATGATAAAACTATCACTGTAGAAGTTTCGACTTCAAAGAAGCATCCTCTATATAATAAGGACTTTGTCGTAACTAAAAAATATAGAGCTCATGATGAAAATAATGAAGCTCAAGTTGGTGATACAGTTGTTATTGAAGAAACTAGACCACTATCTGCTACAAAGCGTTTCCGTCTAGTTAAAATCACTAAGAAATCTGTTGCAAATAATTAATAGGAGGTATCAGTATTATGGTTCAAAATTTATCAAGATTAGTTGTTGCTGATAATTCTGGTGCTAAGGTAGTTATGGCTTTCAGATTATTAGGTGGTTCAAAAAGAAAATTTGCAAATATTGGTGATATTATAATTTGCTCAGTTAAATCAGCTGCTCCAAATTCTGATATCAAAAAGGGTCAAATTGTTAAGGCAGTAGTTGTAAGAAGCAAAAAGGGAATTACTCGTGCTAATGGTTCACATATTGCATTTGATGATAACGCAGTTGTTATTATTAATGATGATGGTTCACCAAAGGGTACACGTGTATTTGGACCTGTTGCTAGAGAACTTCGTGAAAAGGGAGAAGGATATATGAAAATCGTTTCTCTTGCTCCAGAAGTATTATAGGAGGATGTGTACATGAAAATTAAAAAAGGTGACAAAGTTATCGTTATTGCCGGTCATGAAAAAGGCAAAGAAGGCGTTGTAACACATTCAATGCCTAGCAAGAATATGGTAATTGTTGATGGCTTAAACAAAGTTACTAAGCATAATAAACCAAATCAACAAAATACTGAAGGATCTATTACTACAATGGAAGCTCCAATTCATGTTTCTAATGTAGCAATCGTTGACCCTAAAACTAAAAAGCCAGTTAGAGTTGGTTATGTTTTCGAGGAAGTTAATGGAAAACAAGTTAAAGTTAGAGTTACTAGAGGAAAGAATTCTTCTGGTGCTAAATTAGATAAATAGGAGGAATAATCATGGCTAATACTAAGAAAACAAATGATGTAGAAAAAGTAGTTATTCCTACTAAGTATGCTGCTAAAGAAGCATACAAACCAGTATTATTAAAGAAATATAACGAAGAAATTGCTCCAGCATTACATAGTAAGTTTAATTACACTTCAACTATGCAAATTCCTCGTTTAGTTAAAATTGTTATCAACATGGGTGTTGGTGATGCAACACAAAATGCAAAATTACTTGAAGCTGCTGTTGAAGATTTAACTGCAATTTCTGGACAAAAGCCAGTTATCACTAAAGCTAAAAAATCAATTGCTGTATTTAAAGTAAGAGAAGGCCAAGAAATTGGCTGTAAGGTTACATTACGTGGTGCAAGAATGTATGAATTTTTAAACAAACTAGTTAATGTTTCTCTTCCTCGTGTTAGAGATTTCCGTGGTGTTAATGCTAATGCATTTGATGGCCGTGGTAACTACACACTTGGTATTAAGGAACAATTAATTTTCCCTGAAATTAACTATGATAAGGTAGTTAAGGTAAGAGGTATGGATATCGTTATAGTAACAACTGCTAAAAGCGATGAAGAAGGCAGAGAATTATTAAAACTATTCGGAATGCCTTTTGAAAAGTAATAGGAGGAAAACACAATGGCTAAGAAATCAATGATTGCTAAACAACAAAGAGCTCCAAAGTTTTCAACTAGAGCTTATACAAGATGTGAACGTTGTGGACGTCCTCATTCTGTATTAAGAAAATTCAAATTATGTAGAATTTGTGTTCGTGAACTTGCTTATAAGGGTCAAATCCCTGGTATGAAAAAGGCAAGTTGGTAATTTTAAAGGAGGATTAAAACTAATATGGCTATGATCGATCCAATTGCTGATATGCTTACTCGTATCCGCAATGCTAATCAATTAAAATATAAAACAGTCTCAATGCCTGCTTCAAAAATCAAACAAACAATTGCTACTGTTTTATTAAATGAAGGTTACATTTCAGACTTAAAAGTTGAAGGTGACGTAAAGAAAGTTTTAACTGTTACTTTAAAATACGGTGCTGACGGCGAAAGAGTTATTTCTGGATTAAAAAGAATTTCTAAACCTTCTTTAAGAGTTCAAGTAAAAGCAGAAGATTTACCAAGAGTTTTAAATGGCTTAGGTATTGCTATTATTTCAACTTCTCAAGGAATTATGACTGATAAAGAAGCGCGTGCTAAGAACATCGGTGGCGAAGTTCTAGCATATGTATGGTAGGAGGTAAAAAATATGTCACGTATAGGTAATAAACATATCGATATTCCTGCTGGCGTTGAAGTAACAATTTCTGGTGCTACTGTTACAGTTAAGGGACCTAAAGGTGAATTAACTAAAACATTTGAAAATTGTATTGAAGTAAAAAATGAAGAGAATAAATTAACATTTACTCAAATTGATTCTTTAAAGCACACTCATCAAATGCATGGTACAACTAGAGCAATTGTTGCAAATATGATAAAAGGTGTAACTGATGGTTATGAAAAGGTTCTATTAATCACTGGTACTGGTTATAGAGCTGAATTAAAAAATGGCAATGTTATTATGTCACTTGGTTATTCTCATACAATTACTGTTACTCCAGCTAAAGGAATTACATTTACAGTTCCAAAGCAAGACGAAGTTCATGTACAAGGTATTGACAAGGAAGTTGTTGGTCAAGTTGCTGCTGAAATTCGTTCATTAAGAAGACCTGAACCATATCATGGAAAAGGTGTTCGTTATTCAACAGAAGTTGTTAGACGTAAGGAAATCAAGAAAGCTGCTAAGTAGTAGTTAGAAAGGAAATATGAAATTATGATTAACAAAATTTGTAAAAACGTAAAAAGAGAAAAACGTCATCAAAGAATTCGTAAGCAAATTTCAGGTACTCCAGAATGCCCACGTCTATCTGTATTCCGTTCAAATAAGAATATTGCTGTGCAAGTAATTGATGATGTAAATCAAAAAACATTATTATCTTCATCTACTGAACAACTTCATGTTGTAAATGGTGGAAATATTGAAGGTAGTAAATTAGTAGGCGCTGATATCGCTAAAAAATGTTTAGCAGCAGGAATTAATACTGTTGTATTTGATAGAGGCGGATATATTTACACTGGCCGTATCGCTGCTTTAGCTGATGCTGCAAGAGAAAATGGTTTAAAGATCTAAGGAGGATATTAATTTATGGCAGAAGAAGAAAAAGTTGTTGAACAACAAGAAGTTAAACAAGAAGTTAAATCTGAAACTAAAAATGATGCTCCTCGTGG
This sequence comes from uncultured Bacilli bacterium, assembly GCA_934201705.1. Taxonomy (GTDB): domain Bacteria; phylum Bacillota_I; class Bacilli_A; order RFN20; family CAG-631; genus CAKPXW01. The sequence continues at coordinate 27,324 of CAKPXF010000025.1, forward strand.
TAAAAGACCTTTTAATAAAAATGGTAGACGTCCTTTAAGAGAAAAGAAACAAGACGATATTGAAGAAAGAACTGTTGCTGTTAATAAGGTTTGTAAGACTGTTAAAGGTGGCCGTAAGTTAAGATTTTCTTCACTTATCGTTGCTGGCGATAAAAAAGGCCATGTTGGAATGGGTACTGGTAAGGCTAAGGAAGTACCAGATGGAATCAAAAAAGCTTCAGAAAGAGCTCGTAAGACTCAAATTACTGTACCAATGATTAAAGGTAATACAATTCCTCATGCAGTAGTAGGAAGACATGGTGCTTGTAAAGTATTCTTAAGACCAGCACCAGAAGGTACTGGAATCGTTGCTGGTGGACCAGTTCGTGCTGTCTTAGAACTTGCAGGAGTACGTAATATTTACTCAAAAGTTTATGGCTCAAGAACATCTATCAATATGGTTAGAGCTACTGTTAATGCTATTGAAAATTTAAAGACAGTTGAAAAAGTTGCTGCACTTCGTGGCAAGTCTGTTAATGAAATCAAGCATTAGTCATTAAGGAGGGTTATTTAAATATGAAACTTAATGAATTACAATATACTAAAGGTTCTCGTAGAAAAGAAATGAGAGTTGGAAGAGGTATGGGCTCTAAAGGCAAGCAATGTGGAAGAGGCATGAATGGTCAAACTAAACATAACGGAGCTGGACCACACCCAGGATTTGAAGGTGGACAACTTCCATTATATAGAGCAATCCCAAAGTTTGGTTTTACAAACTTTACTCGTAAAGAATATGCAATTGTTAGCGTTGCTGACTTAGATGCAAAATTTGAAAATGGTGCTGTTGTTACTCCAGTAGAATTAAAAGAGGCTGGATTAATAAAAAAAGAACTAGATGGTGTTAAAGTTCTTGGTGGCAGCAAATTGACTAAGAAATTAACTGTTCGCGCAGCAAAATTCTCTGCATCAGCTAAACAAGCAATTGAAGAAGCTGGAGGCGCTATCGAGGTGATTGAATAATGTTAAATCGTTTCGTTGATGCTTTCAAAAGCAAGGACGTTCGTGGAAGAATATTCTTCACATTATCAATCTTATTAATTTATGTTTTGGGTTTATTAATTTCAGTACCAGGTGTTGAGGCTAATGTTGGTGAAGCACTTGCTAACAATGACTTACTTGGTATTATGAATATGTTATCTGGTGGTGCACTTGATTCATTTTCAATATTTGCATTGGGTGTATCTCCATACATCACTGCTTCAATTATTGTTCAACTACTTCAAATGGGAGTCTTACCAAAACTTCAAGAACTTGCTGAACAAGGAGAAGCTGGACAAAGAAAAATTAATGATATTACTAGATATTTAGGTTTATTATTAGGTGCTGTACAAGCTTATGGTATGATTGTAACATTAGATAACAATAATGCCTTTGACTTTTCTCGTGTATTTCCTGATGCACCAGCCTGGGTTACATACGCATATGTAATTTCAATTATGCTTGCTGGAACAATGTTTGTAATGTGGTTAAGTGACCAAATTACTGCAAAAGGAATTGGAAATGGTGTTTCTATGATTATTTTCGCTGGAATTATTAAAGGAATTCCTTCATCTTATAATCAAGTTTACAACATTTTAGTTGGTACAAAAACAGCTGGCGCTGAAATGTTCAATGGCTTACTATTATTTATTGCTTATGTATTATACACATGCTTTATTATCTTATTTGTTATATTCTTTGAATTAGCATTAAGAAAGATACCTATTCAACAATCACGTGCAACATTTTCACAGCAAACAAAGATGAACTATTTGCCAATTAAGGTAAATCCAGGTGGAGTTATTCCAGTAATTTTTGCTCAAGCTGTATTATCAGCTCCTGTAACAATCTTAGGATTTATCGATGCACAATCATCTGCTTATGAAAAAATTAAAAATCTATTTTCATTATCACATCTTGAAAATGGATGGCCTGTTGCCTTACTTTTCTATATTGCATTAATTATCTTATTTTCATTTATGTATGCTCACATTCAAATAGATTGTGATAAGATTTCTGAAAATTTAACTAAACAAGGTTCATATATTCCAGGTATTCGTACAGGTAATGAAACTAGAACATATTTATCAAAAGTTTTAAATAGAGTAACATTTACAGGTGCGATAGCTCTTGCAGTTGTCGCAGCATTACCATATGTTATTCCAATGATTTTCCCAACACTTGCTAATACAGCATTTGGTGGAACAAGTTTAATTATCGTTGTTGGTGTTGCCCTTGAAACATGTTCACAAATGGATGGATACGTTTCTGAACGTAACTATAAATCATTTGACTTTAACTTCTAAGGAGAATAAATATGAATTTAATTTTATTTGGAGCTCCTGGAGCTGGGAAAGGAACACAAGCTGTTGAACTTGTAAAAAAGTATAATATTACTCATATATCAACTGGTGCTATGTTTCGTGAAGCGATTGCTAATCATACAGCAATGGGTGAGGCAGCAAATGCTTATATTTCTGTAGGAAAATTAGTTCCTGATGAAGTAACAAATGGACTTGTTAAAGAAAGATTAGCCCAAGATGATTGTAAAAATGGGTTTATATTAGATGGATACCCTCGCACTTTGCAACAAGCAAAGTGCTTGGAAGAAATCCTAAAAGAATTAAAACTAAAAATTGACTTTGTTATCGATATTGAGGTTCCACATGATGATTTAATTAATAGATTATCAGGAAGAAGAGTTTGCAAAAGCTGCGGTGCTTCATATCACGTAATATATAATAAACCAAAGGTTGAAGATGTATGTGATGCTTGCGATGGTGAATTATATACTAGAAAAGATGATAGCAAAGAAAGTGTTGCCGTTAGATTATCAACATATGAATCACAAACAATGCCTTTAATTGAATATTATACAAATAAAGGAATATTGTTGAAGATTAACGGACAACAAGATATTAACGATGTTTTAAAAGAAATCGTTAGTAAGGTTGGAGAAAAGTAGTATATGATAAACATAAGAACTCCACATGAAGTTGAGCTTCTTAGAGAAGCAGGAAGAGTAGTTGCAAAAACGCATGCGTATTTAAAGCAATTTATTAAGCCTGGCATTACTACAAAAGAATTAGACAAATTGGCTGAAGATTACATTTTATCTTGTGGTGCAACGCCAAGTTTTAAAGGTTTATATGGCTTTCCAGGATGCATTTGTATATCATTAAACGATATGGTCATCCATGGAATTCCAGATAAAACAAAATTAAAAGAAGGCGATATTGTAACACTTGATATAGGAGCTTGCTTAAATGGCTATCATGGAGATTCTGCTTGGACTTATAAAGTTGGAAATATTTCTAAAGAAGCAGAATATTTAATGCAAGTAACTCATGATGCTTTATTTGCTGGACTTGCACAAGCAAAGCCTGGAAATAGAGTTGGTGATATTTCAGCAGCTATTGAAGAATACGTTGCTTCTCATGGGTGTACAAGCCCTTATGACTACACAGGACATGGTGTTGGTACACATGTACATGAAGACCCAAATGTTCCAAATTATGGTCATAAAGGTCATGGACCAAAATTAAAAGAAGGAATGGTTATAGCTGTCGAACCTATGGTTCATCTAGGTAAAGCTGATGTTTATGTGTTAGATGATGGTTGGGGTGTAAAAACTGTTGATCATTCATTAACTGCTCATTATGAGCATACAATAGCTATTACAAAAGATGGATATGAAATTATGACAACATTATAGGAGGAAAACAATTTGGCTAAACAAGATGTTATAGAGGTAGAAGCTGTTATCGTAGAAGCCTTGCCAAACGCAATGTTTAAAGCTAAGCTAATTGATAACGGAATGGTAGTCCTTGCCCACGTTTCTGGTAAAATCCGTATGAATCACATTCGCATTTTACCTGGTGATAAGGTTACTATGGAGCTATCTCCTTACGATTTAACACGTGGGCGTATTACATTTAGACATAAAATTTCAAACCAAGGAGGGCATGATTATGAAGGTAAGACCTTCTGTTAAACCAATTTGCAATAAATGCAAAATTATTCGTCGTAAAGGCCGCTTAATGGTTATTTGTGAAAATCCAAAACACAAACAAAGACAAGGCTAATATATAGGAGGATTAAGAACAAATGGCTCGTATCGCAGGAGTAGATATTCCTAATGAAAAAAGAGTTGTAATCTCTCTAACTTACATTTATGGTATTGGACCTAGTAGAGCAGCAAAAATTTTAAAAGATGCTAATATTAGTGAAGATATTCGTGTAAAAGACTTAACTGAACAACAATTATTAGCAATCCGTGAAGGTGTTTCTTATTTTAAAGTTGAAGGAGACCTTCGCCGTGAAGTTAATATGAACATTAAATCTTTAATGGAAATAGGTTGTTATCGTGGTCTTCGTCACAAAAAAGGACTTCCAGTTCGTGGACAAAGAACTAAAACAAATGCTAGAACACGTAAGGGTCCTGCAAAGACAATTGCCAATAAGAAAATGGCTACTAAGTAATAGAGGAGGAAATATACTATGGCACAAAAGGTTGTTCGTAAGACACGTAAAAAAGATAGAAAAAATGTTGCTCGTGGTGTTGCACATATCCACTCTACATTTAATAACACAATCGTTACTATTGCTGATGAAGCAGGTAATGTTATCTCTTGGTCATCTGCTGGTGCACTTGGATTTAAAGGTTCTAAAAAATCAACTCCATTTGCAGCACAAATGGCAGGAGAAGCAGCAGCTAAGGTTGCTGTAACACAAGGAATGAAGTTCGTAAGTGTTGACGTTAAAGGCCCAGGACCTGGTCGTGAAGCTGCAGTTCGTTCATTACAAGTTGCAGGACTTGAAATTAATGCAATCACTGATGTAACACCTATCCCACATAATGGTTGTCGTCCACCAAAACGTCCAAGAGGTTAATTTTTAGTTGGACTTTTGAATAAACGCAATAAATATATGAGGGGGATAATTTAATAAATGGAAAAATTTAAAAAACCAGTATTTGAAATTTCTGATGTTGAAGTAGAAGAAAATTATGCAAAGTTTTCTATCGCACCACTTGAAAGAGGTTTTGGTATAACTTTAGGAAATGCAATTCGTAGAGTTTTATTATCTTCTCTTCCAGGAACAGCAATGTATGCTGTTGAAATAGAAGGTGTTCGTCATGAATTCTCTGCAATCAGTGGAGTAAAAGAAGATGTAACTTCATTAATCTTAAATTTAAAACAAGTTAATTATGTATCTGAAAGTTATGCCAACGATTTAGATGGTGAAATCAAATTGCATATCGTAGGACCACATGTAGTAACAGCTCAAGACTTTATCTGTCCAAGCGGAGTAAAAGTTTTGAATCCTGATACTTATGTTTGTACAGTTGCTGAAGGTGGAACACTTAACGCAACAATTTATGTTAAAACAGGTCGTGGATATTCACTAGCTGAAAAGAATAAATCAAGTAAACAAGCTTTTGGTATTATCCCTACAGATTCTAATTATACTCCAATTAAAAAGGTTGGTTACGAAGTAACTCCTACACGTGTAGGGCATGATAATAATTATGATAAACTAACTCTTGAAGTAACTACTAATGGTGCATATACACCAAAAGAAGCGGTTACAATTGCTTCAAAAATATTAATTGATCACTTAAATTTATTCTTACAAATTGAAAATCTTGTTCCAGTTGATAGCATTATGGATGAGGTTGAAGATGAGCAAGTTGATAAATATCAAGAAATGTCTATTGAAGAATTAGACCTTTCTGTAAGATCTTATAACTGTTTAAAGAGAGCTAATATTATTACAGTTCAAGAATTAACTCAAAAAACAGAAGATGATATGATGAAGGTTCGTAACTTGGGTAAAAAATCACTTAAAGAAGTTCGCGATAAGCTAAAAGCTTTAGGTTTATCATTTAAGAATAATGAATAACGAAGAAAGAGGTATATAAATATGGCACGTAAGAAAATTCGCGGCAAAGCCGGCGTTAAATTTAAATCTCCATATACAAGTGAAAAACGTGATGCTCAATTACGTACTCTAGTAACTCATCTAATTATTAACGAAGAAGTTAAAGTTACTGAAACAACTGCTAAGAGTGTTGTTTCTCTTGCTTCTAAAATGATTACTTTTGCCAAGAAAGGTGATCTTCATTCTCGTAGATTAGCTGCAGCAGTTGTTAGACCAATGCTTGTAGATGAAAAGAAAACAGCTTTACAAAAATTATTTGATGAATTAGGACCTAGATATGCTTCACGTAATGGTGGATATGTTAAGGTTTTAAAACTTGGTAATAGACGTGGAGACAATGCTCCTATCGTTGTTTGTCAATTAGTTAAATAAAATAATTATTATAAGACTCAGTCAGCTCAAACTGAGTCTTTTATTTGTTAAAAATGTTTATATTAAGTTACTTAATATGGTATAATAATAAAATGCATGGAGGTAAAAAAATGGAAAGAATAATTGAATTTAAAGATGTAACTTTTAAATATGATGAAAAGCCAATTTTATCTTCATTTTCACTTTCTATAAAAAAAGGAAAACATACGGTTCTATTAGGGCCTAATGGCAGTGGTAAATCAACTATTGCAAAATTGATAATGGGTTTACTTGAATGTGATAAAGGTAAAATATTTGTTAATGATAAAGAGCTTAACGAAGAAAGCGTAGAAGAAATAAGAAATGATGCTGCTATTGTTTTTCAAAATCCAGATAATCAATTCATTGGAACAACTGTAGAAGATGACATAGCTTTTGGACTTGAAAATAGAAATGTTGATCCTTCTTTAATGAAAGATATTATTGAAACATATTTAGAAAAAGTTAATATGAGTAATTTTATAAATGCAGAGCCGCAAAATCTATCAGGCGGACAAAAACAGCGTGTTGCTATTGCAGGTGCTTTAGCTTTAAAGCCAAAGCTTTTAATTTTGGATGAGGCTACAAGTATGCTTGATCCAAAAGGAAAAAAAGAAATTACTTCCTTAATTGAAAAAATAAAAAAAGAAAGTAATGATTTAAGCATTATTTCGATTACTCACCATATTGACGAGGCATTATTAGCTGATGAAGTTATAGTGTTAAATCATGGTAACATTATAAAATGTGGAACTCCTAAGGAAATATTGTTTGATGAGAATCTCCTTACAAGTAATTCTTTATTACCTCCTTTTGTTGTTGATGTACAAAACAAATTAAAGGAAAATGGGATTGAAATTTCATCTTCATTTTCACTTGAAGAATTGGTGGAAAAATTATGAAAATTGATGTAAAGAATTTATCATATAGTTATGATGAAAAAAAGACATTTGCAATAAACAACGCATCATGCGTGATTAATGAGCATGATTTTTTAGCTATTTCTGGTCATACTGGAAGTGGTAAATCTACATTTATTCAAAACCTTAATGGACTTTTAATACCAACACTTGGAGAAGTTGATGTTGATGAAATTGTTATTAAGAATAAAATAAAAATAAAGGATATTAAAAACCTTAGAAAAAGAATTGGCATTGTTTTTCAATTCCCTGAATATCAATTATTTGAAGAAACAGTTGCTAAAGATATTTTGTTTGGCCCTAAGAATTTTAATTTATTAAATGGTGTTAATCCTGATGATTTAGTAAAAAATATTTTAAATATGGTTGGACTTGATGAATCATTTAATGACAAATCGCCTTTTGAATTATCTGGCGGCGAAAAAAGGCGTGTTGCTATTGCCGGTATTTTAGCCTTTAATCCAGATGTATTAATAGTTGATGAGCCAACTGCAGGATTAGATCCTAAATCGGCCATTTCTATGATGAATTTATTTAAAAAATTAAATGAAGAAGGAAAAACGATTATTTTAGTTACTCATCAAATGGATCATGTTATAAACTATGCTTCACGAATAATTGTTTTTAATGAATCAAAAATCGAATTTGATGGTATTCCATATGATTTGTTTAAAAATGAAGGCTTGGTTAAAAAACTCAATTTAGATTTACCAAATATTTTTAAACTTGTTAGTTTGACTTCAAAAAAGTATCCTGAAATAAAGAACTATCATATTGAAAATATATCACAATTTGTAAATGCTTATAAGGAAATTAAAAAATTATGAACACGCTTGGAAAATATGTAAATAATAATACTTTTATTCATAAACTAGATCCAAGAGGCAAATTCATTATGCTTATTTTATTAATGATTGTTGTCTTTTTAATCAATCCATCCATTAAAAATTATAATATTGTTGGTTGGTTTGGATATGGATTATTCCTATTCATTATTTTAATACTTTATAAGGTTGCAAAACTGAAATTTAAAATGATTTTTAACTCATTAAAACCAATGTGGTTTATGCTAATATTTTTATTCGTTGTAAACATATTTGTTTATAAGGAAGGAATATTATTATTGCCTAAATGGTGGATTTTTGAAATCCATCTTGATGCGATATTGCAGACATTAAAAATATTTTTACGCTTATTATTATTGATTATGCTTTCAACTTTATTTACCGCAACTACTAAGCCTCTTGATATAACTATTGCAATTGATGATTTATTTGCATGGTTAAAAGTATTTAAGGTAAATGTTTCTATTTTATCAATGACTATTTCTTTAGCACTTAGATTCATTCCTACAATTCTTGATGAAACATATAAAATTATGAAAGCTCAATCTTCACGCGGTGTTGATTTTAAAAATGGAAAACTTAAGGAAAAAATTGTTGCAATTACATCTTTAATTATCCCATTATTCATTTCTGCAATTTCAAGGAGTGATGAGCTTGCTAATGCTTTAACTGCTAGAAATTATAATCCTTTAGCAACAAGAAGTAAATATCGTAAATTAAAGTGGCAAGTGAAAGATACGCTTTCTATTATTTTCTCATTTTTATCTCTTGCTTTTGCTATTACTTTATTAATTTTAATAAATAATAATATATTAATTAATTTTATTTCTGATTCTATAATAAAAGGATGGTTTTAATTATGAAGTATAAATGCATAGTAAGTTATGATGGCTATTCCTTTAATGGCTATCAAAAGCAAAAACACGATAAAAATACGATACAAGAGGTAATAGAAAAAACATTGTCAGCTATTTTTAAAGAAAAAATTATTATTTTTGGAAGTGGTAGAACTGATAAACAGGTTCATGCCTATGGACAAGTATTTCATTTCGAAAGTAGTAAACAAATACCAGCACTTAATTTAAAAAAAGCTTTGAATGAAATGTTACCTTTAGCAATAAAAATTAAAAAGATTGAAGTGGTTGATGATGCTTTCCATGCACGCTATTCTTCACATAAAAAAGTATATGTTTATAAAATAAAAAACACAAAAAATGAAAATGTTTTTGATAATCGTTATTATGCTTATATAAAAGAAAAAATAGATATAAGTAAATTGAAAGAAGCTTCATCATTATTTATTGGAACTCATGATTTTAAAAATTTTACAACCAATAAAAAGGAAGAAGTTGAATCTTTTGTCAAAACAATTTATGAAATCAATGTAAAAAACGCTAAAAACATTATTGAAATTGAATTTTTTGGCTCTGGTTTTTTAAGATATCAAATTAGACTGATGGTAGGCGCCTTATTAGTTGTAGCAACTAACAAAAAAAGCATTGATTTCATTGTAAAAAAATTACTAGATAATGTTGATGAAAAATGTTCCTATAAAGCTCCTCCACAAGGACTTTATTTAAAAAAAGTCATTTATTAAAGGACGTGATTGTATATGACATATAAATATTTTTTCTTTGATTTTGATGGCATGCTTTGCGATTCATACCATCATACAACAAATGCTTTTGTTAAAGCAATTTATGAATGTAGAAATGTTTTATTGAATAGTAATGATGTTTATGATGCTTTAAAAGCGTCATTTGATACGGCTTTTAAAAAATTTAAAATTACAGATAAAGAAAAAGAAGTATTTATAAAATATTATGAAGATATTAATTTTAAACCAGAAGCCACATTATATTTACCTATTAAACGACTTCTTGAAACAATAGTAAGTTTAAATGGAAAAGTCTTTATTTTTACAAATAGAAATGAAACACTATATGAATATTTAAAAAAATTTGATATTTTAAAATACATCACTGATTGTATTATTAATGCTAATAAACCAGACTATTTTCCTTTATTAAAAATGATTGAAGATTACAAATTAAATAAGGATGAATGTGTTGTAGTTGGCGATAGAGCAATTGACGTTGATGCAGCGTATAATGCAAAAATTGCTGGCATATTATATGATGAGGATGCAAGAGTGTTTATGCATCATGCTACTTATGTAATAAAGCATATCAATGAACTATATAATTTTTTACCTATATCTTATAAAATAAAAAATAATTATCATACGCATACAGCAAGATGTGGTCATGCAATTGGTAGTGATGAACAATATGTAATTGAAGCTATAAAAATAGGATATCAAACTCTTGGATTTTCAGATCATGTAATGCTACCTAATTTAAATAGAAATGATGAATATTTTGATAGCATTGCTTTACTAAAAGAAAAATATAAAAATCAAATTGATATTAAAATTGCTCTTGAGGTAGAATACTATCCTGCATATATTGAATATTATAAATCATTACTTGATAATAAAAGGGTTGACTATTTGATTTTTGGAAATCATGGAACAATGCTTAATAACAAACAAGTTGGAAGAGAAAATCAAATTTGCTTTATAGAGCCATTTGATGATGATTCTTACCTAGATTTATATTATGAAACTTTAAAAAAAGGTATCGAAACAAAAATGTTTAAATACATAGCTCATCCTGATGCTTTCTTAAAGGGATATAGAAAATGGGATGAAAAAGCCATTGCCTTAACTCATAGAATTGCTAAATTATTAGAAGAAAATAATTTATATGCAGAACTTTCAGGATCAGGATATAGAAGTAGAAAAAGAGTAATCTATAATGGAAAAGAGTTGCCAGCTTATCCATTTTATGAATTCTTTAAAATACTAAGGCAATATAATATCAAATTTGTTTTAGGATGTGATGCACATTCTCCTAGCCAATTAGATGATGATGCTGTAAAATATATATGTAATATGGCAAAGGAATTGCAATTAGATGTTGTTTATAAAATTGATGAATTTTAAGGAGGAATATAAAAATGGATAAAATAATGACTGATAGACTTGAAACCGTACTTGCTCGATATAATCAAATACAAGATGACTTACAAAACGATGATATAATTGCAGATATTAAAAAATATAGTGAATTATCGAAAGAATCTCGTCAGCTTGAAGAAACAACAAAGACTTATATTGAATATAAAAAAGCTATTAATACAATTGCAGATGCCAAGGAATTATTAAATGAAAATGATGCTGAAATGGTTGAAATGGCAAAACTTGAAATATCAGAAGCTGAAAACAAAATTGAAGAATTAGAAGAATCTTTAAAAATCTTATTACTACCAAAAGATCCAAATGATGATAAAAACGTTATTATGGAAATCCGTGGAGCAGCAGGTGGCGATGAAGGTAACATTTTCGCTGGTGACTTATTTAGAATGTATTCAAGATATGCAGAATCACAAGGATTTAAAATTGAAATTAATGATTCAAATGAAACAGAATTTGGTGGCTATTCGTTAATTTCTTTTATGATTATTGGAGAAGGAGCTTATTCTAAATTTAAATATGAATCTGGTGCACATAGAGTTCAAAGAGTTCCACGTACTGAAGCTCAAGGAAGAATTCATACATCTACAGCTACTGTTTTAGTAATGCCAGAGGTAGACTTGGGCAATACAGAAATGAAAATGGAAGATGTTACTATTGAAGTATATCGCTCAAGTGGTGCAGGTGGGCAACATATTAATAAGACAGAATCAGCAGTTAGATGTATACACAATCCAACTGGTATTATAGTTGCTTGCCAAGATGGTAGAAGTCAACATGCTAATAAAGAAAAAGCACTTCAAATTTTAGCCGCTAAGGTACAAGATTATTATGTTTCACAAGTTGAAGAAAAATTTGGAGCTGAAAGAAAAATAAAAATTGGTTCTGGGGAAAGAAGCGAAAAGATTAGAACTTATAACTACCCACAAAATAGAGTTACTGATCATAGAATTGGTTTTACTATTCAAAAGCTTGATAGAGTAATGGAAGGCGAACTTCAAGAAATTATTGATGCATTAATAAACGAAGAACAAAAAGAGAAGCTTGAGGCCGAAATGTAAAATGAAATACACATATAATAAAATGATTAAAGAGTGTGAAAAGAAAGTTCTTTCAAATAATTTAGAGGTGCACACTGTCAAATGGTTGTTTTTTAATAGTGATTTTTTTTGTGGATATAGTAATTTAAATAACGAAGTTAGTGAAGAAGTAAAAGATAAATTCAACAAAATGATTGATTTATATATAAAAGAAAAAATGCCTCCACAATATATTTTAAATAAAGTTTTTTTCTTTAACTATCCATTTTATGTTGATGAGGGGTGCTTTATTCCACGCCCTGAAACAGAACAATTGGTCGAAGAAACTATTTATAGAATTGATGATATATTTGATAAAAAATATATTAGCATAGCTGATGTATGCTGTGGCTCTGGAGCAATTGGAATTACATTAAAAAAGGAAATAGAAAACTGTGATGTTACTTTATGTGAATTATCAAGTGCTGCTGTTAATATTGCTAAGAAGAATGCTAAAGCATTAGATGCAAATGTTAATATTTTACAAGGCGACTTTATTGCTCCGCTTTTAGAAAATAATTTAAAGTTTGATGTATTATTATGTAATCCACCATATATAAAAAATAATGAAATTCTTGATGAAATGGTTGTAGGCCATGAACCTAATATGGCGCTTTTTGGTGGCGAAGATGGCTTAGATTTTTATAGGAAAATATTTACAAGATTTGACGATTTATTAAATGACCATGGGTTTATGGGCTTTGAATTTGGCTATGACCAAAAAGAAAAATTAGAAGAACTTGTAAAAAAGACTTTTCCAACATTAAAGTATGAATTTTTGAAGGATTATAATAATCTTTATAGAATGCTATTTATTTATAAAAATTAAAAATTTCTACTTTGCTTTTTTTTTCTATTTTGAATTACTTGGTCCTGTGATGCTTTAGAAAGCATAAATTGGCCAACTGCTTCTAAAAAATTTCCTAATGAGTTAACTTCATCAATTGATAGATTTTGACTTATTACAAACCCAACAATTGATGAAATTATAGCAAATTCGTTCCCTGTAAATGAAAAAAGGTAGTCTGATAGACTTTTATAATCATTATTCATGAATTTATTCATTGAGTCATTCATATAAATCTTCCTTTTTTTAAAATATATGGTATAATACCTGTCTTTAGGTTAGAACCCTAAAATATAGTGTTAAACTAATCAAAAAACAATTCGGCGTTGAGAATA
>CAKPXF010000026.1 GCA_934201705.1 uncultured Bacilli bacterium
TTTATCTTATATTAAATAATATTTACTGTCTACTTTTACCCCTTTCACTGTCTACTTTATTAATAGCACAACAAAATCAGTTGTAATTTCAAGTTTCATATTTAAATGCCTCCTGGATAATATTATTATACAAGTTAAGAGGGTATTTTTCAAGTTAAGGGGGTAAATTTTTTAAAAATGAAGAAAAATACCCCCTTAACTAATGCTTTTTTGAATAAAAATAATTTGTAATTAAATAAAGATATGTAAATATTACTATTTAGCAATGGCTTTTAATCTTGCTTTTAATGTATAATTATAAAGGTGATATTTTATATGAAAACATTAGAAATTACAATTGATCATTTAACAAAAGAAGGAGTAGGCGTTACTCGAATTGAAAAAAAGCCAATGTATATTATGTATGCCATAGAAAATGAAAAAATACTAGCTAATGTAGAATTTGTTGGTAAGCGTAATATTTTTGGTAGCGTTAATAAGGTTTTAACACCATCAAACTATAGATGTAATCCTAAGTGTAATGTCTATTATCAATGTGGTGGCTGTCATTTACAGCATATGACCTATGAAGGACAATTACAATTTAAAACTAATGTTGTAAAAAAGCTATATAAGGAAGCCGGATTTGAAAATATTAAGGTTAATAAATGTATAGGACAAGATGTCCCATATTTTTATCGTAATAAAATACAAAGCCCAGTTAAAAGAAGTGGAAAGAATATAATAGCTGGTTTTTATAAAGAAGATAGCCACGAAATAATTCCATTTGATAAATGCTACGTTCAAGATGAGCTATCAAATAAAATTATTAAAGCAGTTGTTGTAGCAATGAAGGAAAATAAAATAGAACCATATAATGAAGATTTAGAAACTGGTATTGTAAGGCATATCTTAATAAGACGTGCTAGTAAAGAAACAATGCTAGTTTTAGTTACTAAGGTAAATTCCTTTGCTGGAAGAAATAATTTTGTAAAATCTATAAGAAATAAAGTAAAGGAAATTACAACAATTGTTCAAAATATAAATCCTCGTCATACAAATGTTATTTTAGGGGAAAAAGAAAATATTTTATATGGTAAAGGCTTTATTGTTGATACATTATGTAATATTAATTTTAAAATATCTCCTAAGTCTTTTTATCAAATAAATAAGGAACAATGTGAAAAGCTATATAATAAAGCTATAGAGCTTGCAACATTAAATAAGGATGATATAGTTTTAGATGCTTATTGTGGTATTGGTACAATTGGTATGATAGCTTCAAAAAAAGCTAAATTAGTATATGGTGTTGAAATTATTAATGATGCTATTAAAGATGCTAGAATTAATGCTAAAAATAACAATATTAATAATGCTTATTTTTATTGTGCTGATGCTAAAGACTTTATGAGAAAATATGATGGAGAAGCTATGTCTGTTGTCTTTGTTGATCCTCCACGTAAAGGATGCAGTGAGCAATTTTTAAATTCATTAGCTCATTTTAAGCCTAAAAAGATTGTTTATATTTCTTGTAATCCAGAAACACAAGTTAGAGATATTAAATATTTAATGGCTAAAGGATATACTTTTAATGAGGTACATCCATTTGATATGTTTCCACAAACATTTCATGTAGAAACTATAGTTGCTTTATCACTTAAAAAGTGAGATTGAAGGTATATCTGTGATATATCCGCGTTTATTCAAATTATTAAAAACACAAACTTTCTTGACAGTCTCAAGGGGGATAGACTGCATTTTAACCATAATTATTGGAAAAACCGAATATAATTATTATATTTTTATTGGAAAAACCGGTTTTTCACATCAAAATATATTTGGAAAAGCCGGTTTTTTGTGCTAAAATATATTTGGAAAAGCCGAAAGGGATGATAAAATGTTTAAACGCAAAATAGAAAAGGCATTAATGAATTACTATAATAATTCAAATGATAAAATTATAATAATCGATGGTGCTAGACAAATAGGTAAAAGCTATATTATTAGAAATACTGCATCAAAGTATTTTAATAACTATGTTGAAATAGATTTGAAATCTGATTATGAAGGTGAAAAACTATTTGAAAATGTTAAAACAACTAAGGCGTTTTATTTATTAGTTGGCTCTTTATATGGAAACAAATTAAACACTTTAGAAGATACTATAATATTTTTAGACGAAATACAATTTTATCCACATTTAATCACGATGCTAAAGGATTTAAAAAAAGAAGCTAAATATAGATATATTGCTAGTGGCTCACTTCTTGGAGTAACATTAAAGCATTCTTTTATACCTATGGGATCAATTGATGAAATTAAAATGTATCCAATGGATTTTGAAGAATTTTTATGGGCAAATAATGTTTCTAATGAATCTATTGATTATTTAAGAAATTGCTTTGAAAAAAGGAGCAAGATTGAAGATGCTATTCACCAAACATTTTTATCATTATTCAAAGATTACCTTATTTGTGGTGGATTACCAGATGCAGTTACTGAATATGTATTAAATAGAAATGTAATAAAGACAAGAAATGTGCATACACAAACTTTTACATATTATAAGGATGATTGCTCAAAATATGATATTGATCATAAATTAAAAATTTCTAAGCTTTATGATTTGATGATTTCGAATATGGTAAATAAAGTTAAAAGGATTATATTCAAAAAAATAGAAAATAAAGAAGATACTAACTTAGAAAAGTACGAAGAAGAATTTGATTACCTTTGTGCATCAGGAGTGGCTAATAGTGCACATGCTGTTAGTAATCCAATTTTTCCGCTTAATGAATCAACTAGTAAGAATTTAGTTAAGCTATATTATAATGATGTTGGAATTTTGACAAATCTTTTATATAGAAATAATATAAGTGCAATTTTAGGTTCAACTGATAAAGGAATTAATCTTGGATCTGTATATGAAACTGTGTGTGCTATGGAATTGAAAGCTCATGGACATGAATTATACTATTTTGATAGTAAAAAGGTTGGCGAAGTTGATTTCTTAATTAATGACTATAATAATTTATGTGTTTTACCTATTGAAATCAAATCTGGCAAAGATCAAAATAATTTTAGAGCAATTCCTAAGCTTGTATCTAAAGATGGTAATTATAAATTGCCTTATGGATATGTTTTTGGCAATAAGAATATTGTAGAAGAAAAAGATGGACTTATTATTTTACCAATATATTTAATTATGTTTGTGTAATGCAATGCAGCAGCAAATTAAATACATTAGCGTTATCTTGATTAAGAAAGGATAATATTATTTTTGCTATGTAAATTATTTCATTTTAATAAAATTAATTGACAAAAGTGTAGAATTCTACTAAAAAAGCGATTATATGATTAATTGTGATAAATAAAGGTTTAATATAACGTGCAGCAGTATTTTTGTTAATTTTTAATCACTCTTGATTGTTGATGTTTCCAAAGACTTCATCTTTGAAATAATTATGTAATGTTTTCAAATTACTTTTTACATCTTCTTTAAATTTTAAATTATCGATTATATTAGGAGTTGAAATGTTATTTCCTAAGTTTTCACTATCATTTCCTAAGATTTTAGTTTCATTTCCTAATTTTTTACCTTGTAAAGGTAACTTTTTGATAAAGATTGTAAGTTTAGTTACATCAGAATTGAACATATCATAGACTTCAGGAATATGGTAATTCCCTTCTTTTGTAAAAAGGATATCCACTTCCAACACGTTCACCAATATTTACAAAAGAGAAGAAATTTAGAACTGCTATAGCCTTAACTTTTACTTTGCCTCTTAATGATATCTTAGCTAATGACATAGCAATGATTCCTAGACTAAAAAAATTTTAATAAAATAAAATTGACAAAAGTGTAGAATTCTACAGAAAAGGTGATTGTATGATTAATCGTGATAAATATTTAAATGAACTAATAAAAGCCAAAAATGATGGGTTTCCTAAAGTAATAACAGGTATTAAAGGATGTGGTAAATCATATTTGCTAAAAGAAATATTTTCAAAGTATCTTAAAGCCAATGGGGTTAGTGAAAAAGAAATTCTTTTAATAGAATTAGATGATGATAAAAATGCCTATTTAAGGAATCCTATTGAACTTGGAAAGTACATTAGAAATGTGACTGCTAGTAATAATATGAATTATGTTATTTTAGATGAAATTCAAAGGGTATATACTATTATTAATCCAAATTTGACTAATGGAAAAATTGCTTTAGCAAAGGAAAGTGATACTGAGATTATATCATTTGTTGATGTTGTTTTGGGGCTATCACATGAAAAAAATATAGATTTGTATGTTATTGGTTCAAATTCTAAAATGCTTTCTTTTGATATTGTAACTGAATTTAGAGATAAGGCAACTAATATACATATGTCAGCATTATCATTTGAAGAATATTATAATTATATTGGTGGTTCAAAGGTTGAAGCATTATATTCATACATGCAATATGGTGGAATGCCTTTAGCAGTGCTAAAGGAAGAAAGTAAAAGAAAAAACTATTTAATTAATTTATTTAAAACAACTTATTTTAAAGATATATTAGACCATAACAAGCTTACTAAATCAGAATCTTTAGATGAGCTTTGTAATATAATAAGCGATTGTACTGGTGATTTGTTAAATTCAGAGAAAATAGCAAATACTTTTAAAAGTATTAAGCATGAAAATATTAATAAACAAACAAACAGTAGATAAGTATATT
Source organism: uncultured Bacilli bacterium (assembly GCA_934201705.1). Taxonomy (GTDB): domain Bacteria; phylum Bacillota_I; class Bacilli_A; order RFN20; family CAG-631; genus CAKPXW01. The sequence continues at coordinate 4,692 of CAKPXF010000026.1, forward strand.
AATTATTTTGTAGATGCATTTATCATTATGGAAGCTAAAAGATATGATTTGCGTGGAAGAAATGAAATAGGAGCATTAAGAAAATATTATTTTTTAGATACAGGCCTTAGAAATGCAAGATTAAATTTTGCATATACTGATGAAGGAAAACTTCTTGAAAATGTTATTTATAATGAGTTGATATATAATGGATACTCTGTAAATGTTGGAACATTTGATAGTATTGAAAAAGATAAAAATAATAAATCGGTTAGAAAAACAAATGAAATTGATTTTTATGCTAGAAAAGGTAATAGGCTATATTATATTCAAGTAACAGATAATATTAATGATGCAACAACAAAAGCAAGAGAGTATAGACCATTATTTATGATTAATGATCAAATTCAAAAAATAATTGTTATAAATAGGCCATTATTTGAAACAAGAGATGAAAATGGCTTTACTATCATTGGTGCAGTAGATTTTATGCTTAGATTTATCAAATAATTAATGAAAATATACTATAATTATTAGAAAAGCCGGTTTTTATATTCAATTTTTTATTGGAAAAGCCGGTTTTTACATCAAAAAGTGTTTGGAAAAACCGAAATAAATAATAAAACATTTAAATATAGGTTAGAAATTCTTTATTTAAATATTGTAGTAATAATATTAAAATTGATGCCATAAAAATATTTTTTGCATAACTTATTTTAATAAAACGCATTTGATAGAAAATAATTAGTACTATACTTTTTAGTTAATAAAGCAATTGAAATGTTATATACTTTAGAGTATTATACTTATGAGTATATAAGGTGGTGACAATATGTTTTATGGAAGAAAAAACGAACTTAAAAAATTAGAAAACGAATATTTAAAGCCAAACTCTTTGTGCTCAATATATGGATTAAAAAGAATTGGTAAAACATCATTAATCAATGAGTTTATAAAAGATAAAAAATGCATAATGTTTCAAGCTAAAGAAGTGTCTAATAAAGATAATTTGAAGTCATTTTCATATAAAATATTAGAAAACTTTAATAGAGATGATGAATATTCATATTCAACATGGGAAAAGGCTTTTGATGCAGCAATTTCATTTTTTAAAAATGAAAAAGGGGTTATTGTCATAGATGAATATCCATATTTAGTAAAATCCTATAATGGTATAACGTCTATAATACAAGATGTTTTTGACAATAAAATAAAAAATAGTAATATAATGCTTATTTTGTCTGGCTCTAACCTTTCTTTTATGGAACGTGAACTAAATGATAAGCAATCACCTTTATATAAAAGAACAACTTTAAAAATGAAAATAAATAAGCTTCCTTTTGATGAGGCAATATTGTTTTTACAAAATTATTCAAATGAAGATAAAATGAAATTTTTGTGTATGTTTGGTGAATATCCTTATTATTTATCAAAAATAGATAATAATCTTTCCTTTGAAGACAATGTTAAGCATTTGCTTTTTAATGAAAATTCAATATTACTTGATGTGCCAAAATTAGTTTTATCTAATTCATCAAGAGAACAAGGATTCTATAATTCTATTTTACTTGCATTAGCAGGAAAGAAAAAAGGATTAACAGAAATAAGTACTTTAATGAATGAAGAAACAACTAAGGTTAACAAATATATTAAGACTCTTATTGATGCTGAAATTATAATAAAAAAAGAAATGTTTAATTCACAAAGACAAACATATTATTATATAGTTGATCCTATCTTAAGATTTTACTATAAATATTTGCTAAAAAATATTGATAAAATAGAAGCAGGATACGGCTTAATGCTTTATGAAAGATTAAAAAAAGATATTAATCAGTTTATTTCATATTCTTTTGAAGATGTTTCAATATCCTATATGGAATATTTAGGAAGAAAAGGGAAGCTAAATGGTATATATTATCCAATTCAGAATTTAATAATAGAAAAATCAGAACTAGGAAGATCCATTGAAATAGATGGTATAGCTAAAGATGGTGATTCAATTATTGTTATTGAATGCAAGTATACAAATGATAAAAGAACTATAAAAGATTTTGAAAAAATGAAGGAAAATACTTCAATTAAGATGTTTGCTACAATTAAAAGAATTGAATATTATATTTTATCAAAAAGTGGCTTTGACGAATCATTACTTAATATAAAAGATGATAATTTACATCTAATATCTTTAGATGATATGTTTAGTATTTAATAATTATTAACAGATTAATTAAATATAAAAGCATATTGCATAAATGCAAATCAAATTTATATTGTATAAAGGCTTAAAAAAAGTTGCAAAAAGCTTCAATTTATTGTATATACTTTAGAGTATTATACTCATGAGTATAAAAAAGAAAACTTATTTATTAATTATGTTTTATAAACTATTAAAAACTGTTTATAAAGCAAAAAATTGTCGGAATTTTTCTTGTTGCTTTTTTCCGACAAAAAAATAATGATTTTACATATAAATACAAAAGTTAAGTGTAAATTGTAAAATAATTTGATTAGTACTCATTTAATACTTTATCACGAATCACTTAAATTTACATGATTATTTTGATATTAACGTAACTAATGAAATAATAAATATTGATGCAAATTTAACTGAATTTAAAGTTAAGACTTAATAGTTAAATTTGCATTTTTAAATCATTTCTTACTTTTAGAAGTGCAAAAAATATTGAAAATTGCACTTGAAAATGATAATATAATACTTGAGGTGCAATTCTATGAGCATAAAAAGCAATTATTTTAAATTTAATAAAGATGATTTTGATAAATATTTAGATGACTTAAAAAGATCAAGTAATAGTATTCATTTACTAGATGAAAAATTCTTTTTTAATCAATCAGTTGATATTTCTAATATGTTAATAATCTTAAATAAAAAGATTATAGAATTAGATTTTATTATTAATTCTTTAACTGAATTTTCAAAGAAGCAAATAATTCAGTCTTTTATGATTGATGAAATTGAATCAACAAATAAAATTGAAAATATTTTTTCAACTAGGCATGATATTTTTAAAATAATTAATGATATATCTAAATCTAAAGAAAAAAAAGTTATATCAATTGCTAATGCTTATAAGCATTTACTAGGAAATGAAAAAATACATATAAAATCTTGCCAAGATATTAGAAATATATACGATATAGTTTTAAAAGGTGCTATAGAAAAAGGAGATTTGCCTGATGGCATTTATTTTAGGCATGGAATAGTTTATGTAACAAATGGCATTAAAAATGTTCATACTGGAATTATTGGTGAAGAAAATGTTAATAGGCTTATGAATGAATTTATTAATTTTTATAATTCAAATAATGATATATATGTTAGGATGATTTTATGCCATTTTATGTTTGAATATATACATCCTTTTTATGATGGAAATGGTCGACTTGGAAGATTTTTGTTTTCAAGTGGTTTGTTTTTAGAAACTAAAAGCTATTTTGCGTTTACAATTTCTATTTCTTTATTACACGAAAAGGATAAATACTACAAAGCTTTTAAAGAAGCAAATGATAGATATGAATTTGGTTGTTTAAATACATATGTGGAAACAATTTTAGAAATTTTAATGAATCAGATAGATATATTAATAAAAAAGCTATACCTTGAAAAAAATAAATTAAATTCATTAAAATATGATTTTAAAATGACAAAATCTGAAGAAAAAATCTTAAAATTAATAAGTGAAGCATCATTATTTTCTTGCTTTGGTGTTTCAAATGAAGAAATAATTAAAGAAACTAATGTTTCAAAAAGGACATTAATATCAACATTAAATAAATTAAAAAAAGAAAATCTTTTAGTTGATACCAAAATTGGAAAATTTGATTATCATAAAGTTAATATATAAGATATAGGCTTTCAATGTGTTTTTTTACTAATAAACAAAATCTTAATAAAAAAGGAAAAATATAGGCTTTTTGAAACCGGTTTCAAAAAAAGGTTGCATTTTGTGAAAAAATAGTTTATAGTGCTATTAGATGAATCGTTCCTAATCAAAATAATTTATGTAAATTAATATAAATATTTTGATGGAAACCGATTTCCATATTTCATATAGGAGGGTAAAATAATGAAAAATATGAAAGTTCTATTAGTCGGTTTACTTAGTTGTTGCTTATTAGTTGCAGGTTGTAATAACTCTAATAATTCAACATCTAATACACAATCAGATTCAACATCTAATACAACAAATGTTAGTTCAAGTGATGTTGAAAAAGATATTACAATTACTAAAATAGTTTTTGATGGTCTTGATGATGTAAAGGCAAATGTTGGTGATGATGTTAGCCCTAAAAAGGGAGTAACTGTAAAGGCATTCTACTCAGATAATGGTGCAGAAAAGTCATTTGTAATCACATCATATGTTACAATTACTCAAGAAGGGAAAACAATTACTACAGCTTTTGATACTCAAAAAGAAGGAGAATTTGTTGTAACTTATACTGTTGATACAAAATCAGTTGTTGGCTTTACATTTGCTAGTGATGTTACATTAAGTGCAACAAGAAAGATTGTGGTTTCTAAAGCACAAGTTTCAACTGAAGAATTAATTTATAATGGTTCATTTGATGAAGGAGCTAAAGGTTGGGGAGAATTTAGTGATGGAGCTGATGTTTCATATGATTTTTCTAAAGGTTATATGGAAATGACACAAAGATCTATTACTGGTAATACATATAGCCCAAGAATTAATACATATACATCAATAGCTGTAACACAAGATAAAATTCATGGTGTTTATGCTGATGCAGATCCAAAGGATTATAAGTTTACTTTACAATATGGAGTAACATACCAATTATCTATAGACTTATGGGCTGATGCTAATAAGACTATTCAAGCTCAAATTGGAACATTTTTACCAGCTCCTACTTATTGGGGTATTTTAACAGATACAAATAAGGAAAATTTAATTCATCAATTTAATATTACAACTGAAAGAAAAACACATACATGGCAATTTACTTTAGGATCAAACACATGTACAGATTCATATCTAACTCTTGAAATGGGAACAGTTGCCGGAGATGGTACTACTACAGTAATTAGAGCTGATGATATTTCATTAAAGGCATTAGCTGATGATGGAACAGATCATGTACCACCATCAATTTCAAATACTGATTTTACTAAAGGTTGAATATGTAAAGGATTCGGTAGAAGAAGTAAATGTTTTAGAAGGCGTTGAAATAATTGATAATAAAGATAAAAATCCTAAAGTAACAAAAGTTATTAAAAATGAAGCTGGCGAAACAGTTGAAAAGCTTACTAAGGGAATGAAGGGAACATTCACTGTTGAAATAACAGTAACTGATGAATCTGGAAACACATCAACAGCAACAAGAATTGTAAGAATTAAAGAAGCAGGTGCTTCAACATATGAACCTAATTATCAAGCAGGAGATGTTGCTTTTGGAGAAGAAGCAAAATCAAGTGATAACTTCTTATATTGGAATGACCAAAATTGGTGTGGACAAACAGTAACTGTATCAAAAGCAAATATTGAAAATAATGAGCTTCATTTAACATACACATCAGAAGGAAAAGCTTTCTATGGTGCAGGCTTCCAAGTATTTTACAAAAATACTGATTTACAAAATAATGAAGAATACAAATTAACATTAAAGGTTAATTCAACAGTTGCAGGAAAAATTAGAGTAAATGGTGAAATAGTAGACTTAGTTGTAGGTGATAATAACATTAGCGTTACATATACAGAATTAGATGGACACGCATCATTAGCATTTATTAATGGAACATTTGAAAATGGAGTATCAACAACAATTGATGCAGCAACATTTGTTATTTCAAATATTAAATGGGCAGAAGTTAATAGAATTAAACCAAGCTACGTAACAGGAGATGTTGCTTTTGGAGAAGAAGCAAAATCAAGCGATAACTTCTTGTATTGGAATGACCAAAATTGGTGTGGGCAAACAGTAACTGTATCTGAAGCAAAAATTGAAAATAATGAGCTTCATTTAACATACACATCAGAAGGAAAAGCTTTCTATGGTGCAGGCTTCCAAGTATTTTACAAAAATACTGATTTAGAAAATGGCGTTACATACACAATAACATTAAAGGTTAATTCAACAGTTGCAGGAAAAATTAGAGTAAATGGCAAAATAGTAGACTTAGTTGTAGGTGATAATAACATTAGCGTTACATATACAGAATTAGATGGACACGCCTCATTAGCATTTATTAATGGAATATTTGAAGATGGAGTATCAACAACAATTGATGCAGCAACATTTGTTATTTCTGAAATTTCGTGGTTAGAAGCCTAAAACTTTCACTAAAAGGGTAGCATACCAAGTGCTATCCTTGCTAAAAAATAATAAATATGAAAATAATTAGAACAATACAATCAAGAAAAACAAACAATATATTTTTTGATGATATAAAAGGATTAAAATTTAATAATAGTAGTGAAATTTTAAATAATATTATTAAAGTTGATTCTTCTAAAAAATATCAAACAATTAAAGGATTTGGTGGAGCTATAACTGAGGCAGCTATTGTTGCTTTAAATACACTACCAACTCAAAAAAAAGAAGAAGCAATTAATGCTTATTTTTCAAAGGATGGATTAAATTATAATTTAGGAAGATTACATATTAATTCATGTGATTTTTCAAGAGGAAATTATTGTTATGTGAATGATAATGATAATACACTTGACTCATTTAATATAAATCATGATCTAAAAGAAATAATTCCATTTGTAAAAGAAATACAAAAAAAACGAAGCAATGATTTTTACTTATTAGCATCTCCTTGGTCACCACCAGCATATATGAAAGATAATAAAAATATGAATTATGGTGGAAAGATTTTAGAGGAATATAAACAACTATGGGCCAATTATTATGTTAAGTATATTCAAGAAATGGCTAAGCATGATATTAAAATATCAATGATTACCATTCAAAATGAACCTTTAGCAATACAAACATGGGATTCATGTATCTATAGTGACATAGAAGAAAGAGATTTTGTTAAAAACTATTTAGGGCCAACGTTTAAAAAATATGAAATTGATACTAATATTTATGTGTGGGATCATAATCGAGGAAACGCTTTACTTAAAAGAGCCATTACAATTTTAGATGATGAGGAAGCTTCACAATATGTTCATGGTTTAGCTTTTCATTGGTATTGCAGTGAGGATTTTAAAAGCTTAAGTACATTTCATGAATTGTATCCAGATAAAGAACTACTTTTTACAGAAGGATGCATTGAATATGGGATTTATAAGGATGGCTATTTAAAATATGAAAATGGTGAATTCTATGCTCACCATATGATAAATGACTTTAATAATTATTCAACAGGATTTATTTATTGGAACTTATATTTAGACGAAAAAGGTGGAATAAATCATGTTAGTAATTTTTGTGAAGCACCAATAATGATAGATAAAGAAAATCAAAAAATTATTTACAATGCGTCGTACTACTATATTGGTCATTTTTCAAAATTTGTAAATAAAGGTGCTAGAAGAATCTTATCTACTGTAATCAATGATAATAATACTATTGAAGCAGTGGGCTTTAAAAATTTAAATGGTGAAATTGTAGTTATTGTATTAAATAAAGGTTGGATTGAACCAGTATCATTAATTGTTGATAAAAATCAAATTAATGTAAATCTACCAAATCAATCCATAACAACATTTATTATTAAATAAAGAAAGGATAAAAGTAAATGAAAAATAATTTATTAAGGAATATTATCATAACATCACTTATGACAACTTTATTGTTAGGATGTCAAAATAATAATGTTTCAAATAGTGATAATAACTCAACTAATACATCTACATCTGATAAAACATCAGATACAAATAGCTATAACGAATTAGATAAAAATACAAAAGCCGAATTATGGGTTATGACTTGGTCTGGAGATGGAAAGGATCATCTTGATGTTGGAAACAATCCATTACCAGAAAGTGAAGTAAATGCCTTAAATGTTGGTATGCTTCAAGGTATTGCTAAGGCATTTAATAAGGTTTATCCAAACATCAAAATAAATTTACATACAGAAGTTGATGATCCATCTTCAGGTGGCTCAAACTGGACGGAAAAATTAATTAACTTTGCAGAATCACATAATGGAAAATACCCTGATATTTGGAGTGCTTTTAATGTTATTGAAGACATGAATAGAGGAATTGTAGGAGATTTATCAGTTTTTGAAAGCGATCCTGATTATAAAAAAATCAATCCAAATCTAATGAATTTAATGAACTATTATGGTTTCCAAGCAGGATTACCAAGCTATGCTATTCCATGGGGAGTATATGTAAATAGAGAACTTGCAGAAAAAAATAATATCCGTAAGCCATCAGTAGATTGGACATGGGATGAATATACAGATTTTGTTACTGCAGCAACATCTCAAGCTGCGGCAGCTAAGTTTTGTGGTGCTTATGATGCTTCAATGATGATGCCTCGCGGTGCTTTTATTGAAAGACAACTTCAAACTACAGAAAAAGGAAGCGAATATCAAGTTGATTTTGCTACAGATAATTTTATTAATGCAATTAAAAATTTACCAGATCAATCAGCAGCTTCAGCTTTAGGTGCATTATCTGGAAAGGTAGATAGTGATCCAGCAGCTAAGGCTTTTATGGAAAAAGGTGGTTATTGGGGATATAATTATTTTAAAGACAATATGCTTCTTTCTTACGATGGCGATCCATGGATGATTTTTGAATCAAATGTTGTAGGATCAACAAACTATATTAATTCAAATGATTGGGATATATATCCAAGACCTGCATTTGAAAATGAAAAGGGAGAAATTGTTGTTGATAATCATATTGGTGTTTGTCTTGACCCACTAGTTGTTTATAACTATGCATTAGATGATAAAAAACCTGAATTATCACAAGCAGAATTTGATAAGATGAAGATTGCTTGGACATTTGCAAAATTCTGGATTGCAGATACAAGAGCATGGGAAGCTAAAGCTAATTCATATTTTACTGCTACTAATGTAACAACAGGCGAATTATATTCATGTCCAGCAATCAATGACACTTTCCCAGTTGTTGTTCAAGGCGAAGATTTTGATAGACAAATGGAAATTTGGTTTTCAACTGATAACCACAAAGCATATAAAGATAGTACAAAATTTAGAGGCTTTAACAAGGTAATAGAATTATGGCAAGAAGGAAATATATATGGTATTTCTGATAAGGCCTTCCCAAGATATTATCATTTAGATGGTGATTCAACTGATTATTTAATTCTTCAAAAAATTGATGGCTTTGGTAATGAAGAATTAGTTGGTGTTTCAATTTCTGATAAAGAAAACTGGATTTCAACTTATTCAGCACTTTTAAGATCAATTAACAAGGAAGTTAATGGTTGGTACAATAGTGCATTTAGTGAATTAAAAGCAACATTAAGAAAATATTACGGTTGGAAAAACTAATATAAAATTTGATAGAGTCAACAATTATTATTGCTGACTCTATCGTTATAAAAGAGGGTGATTATTTTGAAAAAAAAGCAAAAAAAGATAACAATTATTTCTCTAATTGCAGTTTTATTAATTTCAATTTCAATAATAGTTACAATATCATCATTCAATAAGAAAACACCATTGTATGACATAGATGAAAGTAAAGTTAATGAAGCTTATGAATTTTTGAAAACATCTAGAAATGAAACAAAGAAAACATATTATGATTTCAAATTAGAAAATAGTAATAAAAATACAATTAAAAATGTTTCAACTAAAGCAACAATGGATAAATATAATTTAGAAAGTGATAATTATAATTATAGTTCATTTAATAATAATGCCACGCTATTAGGCTCAATTGAATATGGACAAGAAATTGAATATAGCGTAAATATTGCTCACTCTGGTTTATATGAAATAAATGTGGATTATCTAATTAAAGGAGATAATATTTTAAATGCTCCAATAGTTTCTTTTAAAATTAATGATAATTATCAATACGAAGAAGCAAAAAACATTGTTTTGCCATTAATTTGGGAAGGAACAGAAGGAAAGGACTTTCCTCTTGATTCATATGGTGATGAAACAATTCCATTAAATTATCGTGATGATACAACGTGGCAAAAGCTTGAAGCATATGATTCAACTTATTGTCAATCAAGTCCATTACAATTTTACTTAGAAAGTGGTATTAATAAAATTACAATTGCCTATCAAACTGGATCTTCAAAAATTATTTTTGGCGATTTATTTGTCAATTCAATCACCTCTTATTTATCGTATAAAGATTATATTTCTTTGCATGCAAATGAAATAACAGTATCAGGAATTGAAGCATACAATGCAGTCTATTATAATAGCAAGAATTCTTCATATATTTGCTTAGCAAATGAAAAAAGCCCTACTGTTGAGCCTTTTTCAACAAAAAAGAATTATATAAATACAATTGGTGTTGATTCTTGGGATGATGCTGGGCAAAGTATAACATATAAAATAAATGCTTCACAAACAGGACTATATAACTTAGCTTTCCATTACCAAAATGACAAAAATGAATATGATTCTTTTCGTAGTATATATATTGATGGTAAAATTCCTTTTTTAGAATGTAAGGATTATGCTTTTCCAGTTACTAGCTCTAATTCATGGAAAAATGAAACATTAAATATTGATGGGAATAATATGTATTTTTATTTAACTAAAGGTGAACATTATGTAACCCTTAAGGCAGAGAAAAATAATGTATATAGCTTAACATCAAAAATACAAGCAGTTATTGATCATATTAATTACTTTGCCTTAGAAATTTTAAAGGTAACAGGTAATGAAATTGATAAAGATAGGACATGGCATCTTACAGAAAGTATACCAAATACAGTGCAGTATTTGTCATCTTATGATCTTATTTTAAAATCAATTATGAATGAAGGCAGTGCTTATTCAACAAAAGGAATTGATTCAGCAACTTTATCTTATGTAAAAAAAGCCATTGTAATGCTAAAAAAGCTAATGAAAAAGCCTAATGAATTACCACTTTATCTTGCCAATCTTTATAGTGGCTCATCATCAATAAATCAATTGCTTGGCTCTTCAATTACTACAATAAATGAACAGCCATTAGGCCTTGATATGATTTATTTATATAATAATAAGAAATTACCAAGTGCAAATGCTAATGTCTTTAAAAAAATAGGATCAAGTGTTTCCAAGATATTTAATTCATATACATCTAAAAAATATGATACACAAATTGATGATAGTGTATTAAACGTTTGGGTTAATAAGCCATTAACATATATTAATATTTTACAGCAAATGGTAGATAGAGATTTTAATTCTACTTCAAAAAGAAAAGTTAAAATTTCAATGATGCCTGATGCCAATAAGCTACTTCTTTCAACAGCTGCTGGGGAATCTCCAGATGTTGCTTTAGGCCTTGCGTCATATACACCATTTGATTTTGCAATAAGAAATGCAGCCTATGATTTATCTTCATTTTCTGATTTTTATGAAATTGCTAATCGTTTTCCTGCTGGTACTTTGGTTCCATTTGTTTTAAATGATAAATTTTATGCCTTCCCTGAAAGCATTGATTTCCAGGTTACTTTATATAGAGAGGACATCTTTAATTCCTTTAATATAAAGGTTCCTGATACATGGGATGATTTGATTGATATATTACATACATTACAACAATATAATATGAATTATTATTTACCAATAAGTGCCCAGAATTCAACTAAATGGTTTTATCAAACAGTGCCAATGATTTATCAATATGGAGGCACTTTATATACAGAAGATGGTTTAAAAACTACTATTGATAGTGAAGAAGCATTAAAAGGATTAACGTTACTTACAGACTTCTTTAAGTATTATTCTTTAGATTCGCAAGTTATTTCCTTTTATAATTCATTTAGATATGGTACGCATCCAATTGGTACAGCCACATTTTCTGAGTATTTACTTGTTAAAAATGCGGCACCTGAAATAAATGGAAAATGGAAAATATCTAGTCCTTTAGGAGTAAAAAGAGAAGATAACACAATAAATAGAACATATGTTTCTTCTGGAACATCTGCAATGATTTTTAAAAATACCAATAAAGCTAATGAGGCTTGGGAATTTTTAAAATGGTGGACTTCAACGCCAATTCAAATTGAATATTCAAATAGACTTCAATCAACCTATGGTCCAGAATATACCTGGTTATCATCAAATGTTGAGGCAATCAAGCAAGCTCCAATTGATAATAATGATAAGGAAGTAATAGTAGATTCTCTTGAATGGATTATTGATGTTCCAAGAACTCCAGGGCAATACATGCTTGAAAGAGGATTATCAAACATTTGGACAAAAGTAGCTATTGAAAATAGACCAATAGGGCTTTCTATTGATAATGAGGTTGTCGAAATCAATCGTGAAATAACTAAAAAAATGAAAGAATTTCATTATTTAGATAGTAACGGTAACGTAATAAAAGAATACAAAATAAGAGAAAAAGATTGGATTGAACAGATTATAAAGGCTCATACAGGAGGAGTAAGTTTATGACAAATGATACATATGCTTTAGAAAATAAAATTACTCTTAAGGAAAAAATAAAAAAGAGCTTTTTAAAGCTTAAAACAATGACCTTTAAAGATTTAATGGTCACTATCCTACTATTAGCACCTTATGCAATCTTGTTTATTATATTTATAGCTATTCCAGTTGCTATTGCTGTTTATTTGTCATTTACTAATTTTAATGCAATTGAAAGCCCAAGCTTTACTGGTTTAACTAATTATATTACTTTGCTTACCAATGATGAGGTTTTCTTAAAATATGTATTACCAAACACAATAGAATATGCTTTAATTGTTGGCCCATTTGGCTATGCACTTTCATTTTTAATAGCATGGATGCTAGCACAAATACAAAAAATACCACGTACAATTTTAGCAACTATTATTTATCTTCCAAGTATGCTTGGAGGAGTATTTATTTCAATTATTTGGAAAACATTCTTCTCTGGTGATGAACAAGGATATTTAAATTCAATATTATTACAATTAAATATAATTGATACACCAATTCAATTTTTACAATCACCAAAATATTTACTTTCAATAGTAATTATTGTTTCCTTATGGTCATCAATGGGCGTTGGCTTTTTAGCCCTACTTGCAGGTGTATTAAATGTTCCAGTTGATCAATACGAAGCTGGAGCCATTGATGGTGTTAAAAATAGATTTCAAGAAATGATGTATATAACAATTCCAAATATGAAACCACAAATGCTATTTGGAGCGGTTATGGCCATTGTTAATGCCTTTAATAATGGCGGCATAGGAGTAACCTTATCTGGTGTTAATCCAACTCCTAGCTATGCAGCTCAATTAATGATTAATCATATAGATGATTATGTTTATGCTCGTTATGAAATGGGATATGCAGCTGCATTAGCTGTCGCACTTTTATTACTTGTATGGGTTATGTCTAAAATAGCATATTTGCTATTTGCTAATAAAGATTAGGAGGTAGAAAAATGTCAGTACTTGCCGGTTCTAGAATGAATCCTAAAAAATTTGCTGCGTCTCAAATAAAGTATTATATTATTTTGATTATAATTGCTTTAGTAATGCTTTTACCTTTAATTTATATTGTAAACCATGCATTTAAGCCATTAGATGAGCTTTTTGCTTTTCCACCAAAGTTTTTAGTACAAAAACCAACATTTGAAAACTTTATTAGACTATTTAAAGCAGGTTCTACAACAATCATTCCAATGAGTGTTTACCTTCTTAATTCGATTATTGTAACTCTTATAACTGTTGTTTTAAATTTATTGATTACTGTTTGTGCAGCTTATGCACTTTCAAAGAAAAAATATAAATTTACTGGAAAGCTTGTTAGTATAAATCAAACAGCTTTAATGTTTTGTTCAACAGTTGTAGCTTTTCCAACTTATTTAGTTATTTCTAAAATTGGCCTAGCAAATACATTTTTTGCAAATATTATTCCTTTAATTGCGATGCCAGTAGGTTTATTTTTGGTTAAGCAATTTATGGATCAGGTGCCAAATGATTTAATTGAAGCTGCTAGTGTTGAAGGGGCTAATGATTTAAAAATCATTATGAAAATCATTATTCCAATGGTTAAGCCATCACTTGCAACTGTTGGAATATTAACATTTCAGGCAGTTTGGAATAATACAAGCACATCGACTTTGTATATAACAAATGAAAAATTAAAAACATTCGCTTATTATCTAAATACATTAACAATGTCTACAACAGGAAATACAATTGTTGGTGTTGGAATGCAAGCTGCTTCAACAGTTATTATATTTTTACCAAATTTAATTATATTTTTGATCTTACAATCACAAGTAATGTCTACTATGGCATATTCAGGAATTAAATAATATGAAAAGAAAAATTATTTCAATTATAAATTTATTTATAATTATTTTATCTTCACTTTGTATGATACTTCCTCAGGATAATAACATTACTTATGCAGCTGATGCGACATCAAGTACTTATGCTAAAGATATTCGCTCATCACATTTATCAGTTACGCAGGATGCATATTTGCCTGAAAAAGCTATTGTTGGTATTGGCCTTTCTACGCCAAGTGATATCTTTATTGACTCAAGGAATAATATTTATATTTGTGATACAAAAAATAAAAATGTAGTCTTATATGATAATCAAACTAAAAAAATTATTTATACTCTTACATATAATGGCTTTAAATCACCTAAAGGAATTTGGCTATTAAATGATACTTTATTATATGTTGCTGATTCTTCTGCAAATAAGGTATTTGTTTTTGAAAAAAATGAAGTAACAAATGATTTTAACTATTTAAAAGAATTTGGTAAGCCAACATCTCCTTTATTTGAAAATCAAGAATTTAAGCCAGCAAAAATTGCTGTTGATCGTTCAAAAAACATGTTTATAATAGGGGAATCAGTTTTAGAAGGTATTATTCAACTATCAGATGAAGGGACATTCTTAGGATATTTTTCATCAAATAAGGTTAATAAAACTCTAAAAGAAAAGATGCAAGAGCTAATTTATGATGATGAAATATTAGACTTGCTTGGTTCTACTCAACCACCAGCTTTTAATAATGTGTATGTCGACAATCATGGATTAGTATATTCAACGACGTCCTATGCTTTGAATAATAATTATGGTCGTATAAAAAAGCATAACACGTCCGGTAAAAATATAATTAACGCAGTATGTGTTGGTTATACACCAATAGACATTTATGTTGGAAATAATAATGTAATATATGTTGCTTGGAGTAATGGCAGAATATCAACTTATACAGAAGATGGAGAAATTTTATTCTCATTTGCAGGCTCATCGAATGATGATATAGCAGGATTATTTTCATCTATTTCTTCCTTAGCAGTTGATTCTAATAATAATATTTATGCTATTGATGACAAAAAAGCAGCAATACATAAATTTGTACCAACAGAATACACCAATCTAATTTTTGAAGCTTTAGCTTTATATCAACAAAGGAATTATAAGGATTCAATATCAAAATGGGAACAGGTATTAGCTTTAAATCAAGTATCAGCCATAGCTCATTATGAAATTGGTTTGAATTATTTATATTCACAAGAATACCAAAAAGCAATGGAACATTTAAAGCTTGTAAATGATAAAGAAAACTATTCTCAAGCCTTTTGGGAAGTAAGAAATAGCTGGCTACAAGCAAATATGGTGATAATAGTATTTGTTTTAATAGCTTTGCTTTTATTCTTATTTATTTGTCAGCAATTAAAAATTAGAAAGCAAATAGTTGTTGGTGGAAAATTAATAGAGAAGGTTAATAATATAAAATTAGTAAAGGATATGAAATTTAACACTTCAATTCTTACACATCCATATGATAACTTTTATTATTTAAGGACTAACAAAAAAGGCTCAACATTAAGCTGTGTTATTACTATGTTTTTAATATTCATCATATTTATTTGGAGCATTATAGGAAAAGGATATATTTTTAGAACAACTACTGCAGATGATATTGATATATTAGCACTTATTTTCGGCTATTTTGGTATCATATTCCTTTTAACATTTTGTAATTGGCTTGTGAGCTCCATTCAAGATGGTGAAGGTACGTTTATGGCTATTTTTAGAATGGTTGTAGTATCTTTAATTCCTTATGCAATTTCACTTATAGTTGTAACATTACTTTCATATGTTGCAACAACTAACGAGGTATTTATTTTACAATTAATTCAATATGTTGGAATAGTTTTATCATTACTTACTTTATTTTTAGGAATAATGAATGTTCATTTTTACACTTTTAAAAAGACAATCATTTCTATTTTATTAACTGTTTTATTAATTTTTGTAATAATTCTTGTAGCTTTGCTTATAATTATTCTTTCAACAAAATTATGGCAATTCATTGAAGTATTATTGAAGGAGGTGTTTAGATAATGAAAAAAAGTAAAATTAGCTTTATCTTGTTTACAATTATATCTTTAACATCTTGTGGTAATAACGGCTTAAGCTTTTCATTTGAAGAAAATGTAGATAATGATGTAGTAGTATATAAACTAAATGACTCACACAAAAATGAATTCCAACAAATATTTGAAAATGAAAACTTTATTTATTCATTTAAAGATAGTAATGATGTTTTACAAATATATGATAAGCGAAATGATTATACTTGGAAAACTGGAATAGATATGGTTCCTTATACTTCTGATTATTGTTCAATATTAAGTAGAGATGAAAGAAAAAAATGCTATAAAGAAAATAATATTGTTGAGGGTGAAATGTCTTCAGAATATTATTTAAGCTTAGCTAATTCTTTGATTTCTATTGAATTATATTCTCAAGATGGTTCTAACTATTCAACAGCCTTTTATGGCTCATCAATGCTTGGAACAAATAGCAAGCTTTATAACGTAGAAAATGAAAAAAATCATTTTAAATTTGTTGTTGATTATAAAACATGTAGTAAAAAATCTATTGATTTAACAATAAAAGTAGATTTGTATTTTAATGAATCAGGATATGATATTAAGATATTAAATAGTAATATCTCTGGTAATGATGCTAAATATATAAAAGATATTTTCATCACTCCATTTTTAGGAGCAACTGGAGGATATATAGGCGTATATGATGAGGAGTATGGTGATTATGTCTTTGAAGAAAAAGCCTGGAATGATGGCTATATTGTAATTCCAGATGGCGCCGGCTCAATTGTAAAAATGACTAATAATGCTGTTTTAGATTTAACACCATATAAAAGCAATGTTTATGGAAAGGACCCATCATTTGCTGTCTCAAATGAAAGCTATAGTTCTTCATTAATGACAATTAAAGATGCTAAATTACCAGTATTTGGAATCGCTCATGATAATGCTGCATTTGTTGCTTTTGGAAAGCAAGGGAATGAATACATGACAATTAATGTTAATCCTGACAACTCTAACAAATTTCAATATGTATTTGCTTACCCATCATTTACCTATAATAGCCAATATAATCAGGTTTATAATTCTGCTGGGGAGTTTTATTCAACAATTGCGAATGATATTAATAAATTCACATTAGAAATGCAATACAGTTTCCTTGCAAACGAAAGAGCAAATTATGTTGGAATGGCCAAAGAATATCGTGATTACTTAATGACGAATGGTATTATTCACGAACGTACATCCAACGATACTAATATTCCTATGCGTTTAGATTTTATTATGGCAGATGCCGAAAAATCTTTGCTTGGAAGTGAACAATCTATAGTAACAAACGCTAAGGAATTAAGTAATATTTTATTTGATATTAAGGATAATTTAAATATTAATAATGCAAATATTTCTTTATTTGGTTGGCAAAAAGAAGGAAAAGGCTTACAAAATCCATCTAAAGCAAATTTGTCATCATCAATTATTAGTGCTTCATCTTATAAGCAATTGCAAAATGATTTTGTAAATTATAATTTCTCATTAGCTGAAAATTATTATTTGATAAATAATAAACAAATGGCTTATTTAAACAATGCCTCAAAGCATATAAATGGTTATTATAATAAGTATTATGATGAAAATATGAACTTTGTTGATACATTTTCTTTTGCTAAAGCTAACAAATCAAATGAGTTCATTAAAAAGCAATATCAAGCAATTAACAAAAAAATGAATGCAAATAGTATGACTCTTGATGGAATAGGAGCAGGGCTTGTATCTGATGGGAATAATATTTCAAGGCTAATTGCCAAGCAATATATTATAGATGCGTTTTCTTATTTAAAAACAAATAATGTTATTACCAATGTTGTTACTCCAAATGATTATTTATGGAAATATGTAGATAGATATTATGATATAGATGTTGATGATTCATCACTTCTAATTGAATCTGAAACAATTCCATTTATTCAATTAGTATTACAAAATACAATGGAGCTTTATTCTTCATATTGTAATTTTTCATTCTATGATCAAAATGCTATTTTAAAGATGGTTGATTATAATGTATATCCATCATTTGTTTTAACAGCCAAGTCAGCCTACTATCTATTAAAAACAAATTCAAGTAACTATTTTTCAACACAATATGATTATTATAAGGAAATAATGAAAAAGATTTATTATCATGTAAATAGTGCTTTATCAAGTGTTATAAATGCTTCTTGGATTAAAAGGGAAGTAAAAGACAATGTTGTCTATAACACATACAGCAATAACAAACAAATCATAATTAACTACAATGATTATGATATAAATACTAATGGTATTACCATTCAAGCAAAAGATTATAAGGTGGTGAATATCAATGGCTAAAAACAAAAAATATGTTGCTAATTTAACTAATACAAAGCATCGTAATAAGATAGCATATTTGTTTTTGACTCCTTGGCTAATTGGCGTATTATTCTTATCATTAATTCCCTTTATAATGTGCTTTGCCTTTTCATTTACTACAATTAAGTATACGTCTACAGGCTACGTTTTTGACTTTGTGGGAATTAAAACCTATGCAAATGTTTTATTTGGAAATGTAGAGGTAATTCCAGCAATTGGCCAATTTATTAAGGTTGAATTAACTTATGTTCCAATTGTATTAATTATGGCGTTTATTATTGCAACGATTTTAGTTAAAGACATTAAAGGGAAAACATTATTTAGAACAATTTTCTTTATGCCAGTAATTATTATGTCTGGTACGTTAATAAGTATTGTCTTTAAAACAGATACAACTACTTCATCAGAAGCAATGGCAGTTGCAGATCCGCTAACTTCATCATTTATATATAGAATTATTGCTTCATATTCATATGATTTAGCTGATGCATTAATAGATGTTTTTAATGAATTTGGAATTATATTATGGTTAACAGGTATTCCAATTATATTGTTTATTAATGGCTTACAAAAGATCAATAAGCAACTATATGAAGCAGCCGAAATAGATGGCGCTAATAAATGGCAAATGCTATGGAAAATTACTATTCCAAATGTTTTAGGAATTGCTTTTGTAAGTGCAATATTTACTATTGTTCAAATTTCAACGCTTCCACTTTCTAATTTGTTCACATTAATTTCAAATGCTTTGTCGAAATCAGATGCTTTAGGTTTAGCTTGTTCTTATTCTATTTTATATGTAATTTTAATTTTATTGATTATTGGTTTATTTAAGATTATTTTACTTCCTCGTGAGAAAAAGCAAGAAGAATATATCACTAAAACTATGAAACAACAATATGAAAAAACAATGAAAGGAATGGTGAAATCAAATGGAAAATAAGCTTTTAAAATTAAAAGAAAATGCTTCCAAAAGTAAAAAACTATTTCTAGGAAATGGCGAAAAGGATGGCATAGTTTTTAAAATATTTATTTATGTATTTTTAATTCTTTTAAGCTATGTATTTTTAGAGCCATTTCTTTCAATGCTTTTTACGTCCTTTATGGAAGGCAGTGATATTATTGATCCAGAAGTAATATATATTCCTAAGCATTTCACCTTTAAAAATTATGCCACATCATTTAAGATAATGAAATACATTCCATCATTACTTAATTCAATATGGTTTAGTGGCTTACTTGCAATTTTTCAAACAGTTGTTTCAGCATTAGTAGGGTACGCATTTGCACGCTATAATTTTAAGGGAAAGAAAATCTTATATGGAGTATTAATTATTACTTTCTTAATTCCTGTTCAAGTTTTAATTATTCCCCGTAGAATGATTATTTCTATAATTCAAAAAATGTTTAATATTACAATTATGTCAACTGTTGTTCCTCAAATTGTTTTATCAATTTTAGGACAAGGAATTAATTCAACAGTTCTTATATTAATTTTTATTAATTTCTTTAAACAAATTCCAATTGCTTTAGATGAGGCAGCAATTATGGATGGTGCAAATACATTTCAAGCATTTTATCATATTATTTTAAAACTTTCAGCACCTATTATTTTTACTGTATTTCTATTTAGCTTTGTTTGGAATTGGAATGATACGATTAGTATGAACTTTTATTTAAATGGTGCACTTGATTTACTTCCAACTCAGCTTGCATCTTTCAATACATTATTTAATATATCAAATCCTAACGATAAATCTATTGAAGCATATAAAATGGCTGGATCTTTTCTATCTATTTTGCCACTAATAATATTATATATTTTTGTTCAAAAGAGATTTGTTGAAGGAATTGAAAACACTGGAATGACCGGTATGTAGGAGGTTTTTTATGAGAGAATATTATTTTAAAAATGGTGAATTTATTATTGAAAATTATGATAAACAAAGAGTATTTTCAAGCTTTTTACCAGCAATTGCTGGTAAAAAAGGAATACCATTATGGGCATTTTATGTAAATAGAGGACAAATAATGTCTTCATTTGGTGTAAAAGATAAAAATGGCGCAATACTGGAATTCTTCCCAGCTTATACTGCCTATGAGGTTATTAATAGAATTGGCTTTCGTACTTTTGTAAGAATAAATAACAATGTTCACGAAATATTTGCTAACAATTCTTTAAAATGCAAAAGAAGAATGAAAATAAAAAAAGAGCAAGTAAGTATTGAAGAAATCAATTATTCCTTAAAACTTAAGGTTGAAGTGACTTATTATACTCTTCCAAATGAAAATATTGCTGCTTTAATTAGAAACGTTAAAATAACAAATCTAGCACCATACAAAAGAAATATAGAAATTTTAGATGGATTAAGTCAAATTTTTCCACCACATACAGAGCATGGAACATTTAAGGTAATGTCTAATTTACAAAGAAGCTGGATGGAGGTAATTGGTTTAAAGGAAACAGATACTGCTTTTTATAAATATAGTGCTTCAACTGCCGATTCAGCAGAAGTAAATGAAGTAATAGAGGGCAACTTTTATATGTCAATGGTAAATGGTAAAAAGACTAAGCCTATCGTTGATCCTGTTACAATTTTTGGCTATGATACTTCCTATGAAAGAGCAATTAATTTTGTAAACAATTCTCTTGATAATTTATTAAAAATAAATCAATACCCTGTTAATAAAGTATTATGTGGCTTTACACCAGCTAAAATTACTTTAAATGCTAAAGAAGTGGTAAGAATAGATACTATAATAGGTAACATTCATTCATACGATTCATATTTAAATGCAATTGATAGGCTTTTAAATGTTGATTATTTAAATAAAAAGCAAGAAGAAAATGCTGCATTAATTTCTTTAATGACTAATGATGTTAAAACATCAACTAAAAACGATTTGTTCAATGAATATATCGAAGCAACATTTTTAGATAATATGCTACGTGGTGGATATCCATTTAACTTCAAGGATGATAAGCAAAATGATCATATTTATTATTTGTTTTCTAGAAAGCATGGAGATTTAGAAAGAGATTACAATTGGTTTAATATTGAAAATGAATTTTATTCTCAAGGAAACGGAAACTTTAGAGATATATGCCAAAATAGAAGAAATGATTCGCTGATCAATTTAGACGTAAAGGATTATAATTTAAAATATTTTATGAATCTTATTCAACTAGATGGCTATAATCCCTTAGGTGTAAATGGGGCTACGTATAGCTTAAAAGAAGATGTTGATATAGACATGCTTGTAAAAAATAATTTTAATGATAGAAATGACATCATGAAAAAAATTCTTTCAAGTAAGTTCACTCCTGGCAGTATTTTAAATGGACAAATAAATAATAATATAATAGCTAAAGTTTCTGATGAAACATATATTAAAAATATTTTGGGTGCTAGTAAGCTAAATATTGAAGCTTCATTTAATGAAGGCTATTGGTGTGATCACTTTACTTATTTATTAGATTTATATGAATCTTATATTAAGGTATATCCGGATAAGATTAAAGAAACTATGTTTTATGATAAAACATATAATTTCTTTGAATCACATGTTTATGTAAAAAATAGAGATGAAAAGATTTATTTAACAAAAAATAATACGATTAGACAATATGATGCTATTGGTAATGATGAAATTAAAATTAATAAATTCAATTTAAAAATTAATCAAACAAATTGGGTAAAAAATAAAGATGGAAATGTCATTACTACTAATTTAATAAGTAAATTTTTCCTTCTTGCATTTACTAAATTTAATCTTTTAGATAACATGCAAATTGGCATTGAAATGGAAGCTAATAAGCCAGGGTGGAATGATGCATGTAATGGTCTTCCAGGACTATTTGGCTCATCAGTTGGTGAAACATTTGAAACATATAGAATAGTTAAAATGCTAGTTGGATTACTAAATGAATATGAAAGAGAAAAATTATATCTTCCAAAGGAATTTTTAGCATTCGTAAGAGAAACTGAAAAATTATTAAAAGAAGAAAATGATTGCTTTAATTATTGGGATAAAGCAGCAGCTTTAAGAGAAAAATATCGTAATTATCTTCATGAAGGAGTAAGTGAAAATATAGAACTATCACTTGTTGAATTAAAAGAAATTATTGATTTAATGGATAAGAAATTAAAAGCAGCAATAAATAAGGCTAAAAATATTAGTCAGGGAATTATACCAACATTTCTTGTTTATGAAGTAAGTAAATACGAAAAATTAAATAAGAAGGGCTATAATGGCTATGAACTTGTAAAGCCTTTAGAATTTAAATTGCAGATACCTCCATATTTTTTAGAAGGTCCTGCAAGATTGATGAAAATAGATGATGACACTACTTATTTGAAAAATATGTATTTAAAGATAAAAGATAGTGGAATTTACGATAGCGAATTGAAGATGTATAAAACAAGTGAGCCTTTAGATAATGTAAATAACGAATTTGGTAGAATAAGAGGCTTTAATAAGGGCTGGCTTGAAAGAGAATCTAATTTCATGCACATGACTTATAAATATTTATACGGCTTGTTAAATGCTAACTTATATGATGAATTTTTCAAAGAAATTAAAACAAATATGGTTTGTAATATGAATCCAAAATTGTATGGAAGAAGTCCACTAGAGCATTGTTCATTTATTGCCACAAGCAATAATTTAGATAAAAATGTTCATGGTCAAGGCTTTGTTGCACGTCTTTCAGGTTCAACAGCAGAAATGTTAAGTGTTTATTTATATATGATGATTGGTAAACAGCCATTTACTTATAAAAATAATATATTATACTTTTCATTAAATCCAATTTTAACTAAAAAATTCTTTAAAGAAGATCATACATTAAGCTTTACATTGTTTTCGAAAATAAAAGTAACATATGTAAATGAAAATAACATCGATACTTACAAAGGTAAAGTTATCTCTTATACATTGAAAAATAAAAATTCAAGTAAAACAATAGACGAAATTAAAAATCAAGATGCTATTGATATTAGAAATTTGAAGTATGATGAAATAATTGCTGTAATTAAATAAGGAGGGTTTAGTATGGTAAAATATGATTTCCCCAAAGATTTTATTTTAGGTGTGGCAACGGCATCATACCAAATAGAAGGAAGTAGAGAAAAACTTGATAATTGTATTTGGGATGATTTTGCAAAAATTGACGGTAAGGTATTTAATCATCAGGATGGTTTAAATGCTTGTAAATCTTATGAATTAATTGATAAGGATATAGAAATAATTAAATCATTGCATTTTAAATCATATCGTTTTTCAATTAGTTGGACAAGAATTATAAAAAATGGTACTGGTGAAGTATTACAAGATGGTATAAATTATTACAAGTATTTAATTAAAAAATTAAAAGAAAATGACATTATTCCTTTTGTCACTCTTTATCATTGGGATTTGCCTAGTGTTTTACAAGCTAAAGGCGGTTGGGAAAATGATGAAATTGTTGAATGGTTTTTGTATTATTGTAGGGTGGTGTTTGATGCTTTTCAGGATGATGTTAGCTATTATGTAACAATAAATGAGCCATATTGTATAGTGAATTTAGGCTATGGAAGTGGTATGCATGCCCCAGGTATATGCTCATTAAAAAGCCAAGTTAAGGCATCAATAAATGTTTTAAAAGCTAATGGTGCCGCAATAAGGCTTTATAAAAGCTTAAATTATTCAGGTAAAATTGGTATTTGCTTAAATATAAATGACATTGAACCAATAAATGAAAAAGCAATTACTGCAGCAAATAATATAAAAGATAGAGGTTTATGGTGGTATTTTTATCCAACAGCTTGTGGCTATTTAAAAAAAGAGACCATTGATTATTTTAAAAAAGAAAATGTATTTCCTTCCTTAAGTGAAGAAGATTATAATCTTATTACAACAAAAGGAGACTTTTTAGGCTTAAATCATTATAATCCTGAATATGTTGATGAAAATGGCAATACAATAGCAAGAAACGATTTAGATCATAATTCAATGGGCTGGATAATCGAGCCTATTGGACTATATCGTGTTTTAAAAGAAATCACTAGTAAAACTGATTTAGATATATATGTGCTTGAAAATGGAACTGCAACTAATAATTCAAAAAATGAAGAAATAAACGATACAAAAAGAGTAAAATACTATCAGGATTATTTAAAGGTTGTTGAAAGATGTATCCATGAAAGCATGCCAATAAAAGGCTATTTTGCTTGGTCGCTTCTTGATAACTTTGAATGGGCATATGGCTATAGTCAAAGATTTGGAATAGTATATGTTGATTTTAATACGTATGAAAGGACTATTAAGCAAAGTGGGTATTTTTTAAAAAATGTATGTGATCAAATCGGTAAAAAAACATTGATTTTTGATGAAAGCTTTTCTGGCAATTCTTTAGATTTAAATAAATGGAATATTATAGAACGAGGAAATGGCTTTGGAAATAATGAAGATCAATACTATACAAGTAGTTCTAAAAATATAAAGATAGAAGATAACACACTACGCATTATTGCCTTAAAGGAAGACTTTAAAAATAGGCACTACACTAGTGCTAAAATTACGACAAAGCAAGGCTTTATGTATGGGCACTTTGAAATAATTGCTAAGGTTCCAAAAGGAAATGGTGCATGGCCTGCAGTTTGGATGATGCCAACTTCAAAAATAGACCCTTGGCCATTATGTGGAGAAATAGATATAGTAGAATGTGTTGGAAGAAACCCAAATACTATGCATTTTTCTTTACATACACAAAAATATAATCATATGTATGATACACAAAGAACAGCTGTAATAAAAATTAAAAATACAGCTAGTAAGTACCATTTATATGAAATGGATTGGACAAAAGATTATATTAGCTTTTATATTGATAAAATAGAGTTTGCTAAGTTCTATAAAAATGATGTAAAATATACAAAAGGCAAAGAAAGCTGGCCTTTTGATCAACCTTTCTACCTAATTTGTAATCTTGCAGTTGGTGGAAATTGGGGTGGAAAAATTGATGATAAGGCTTTTCCAATGGAGTTTGACATAAAATCTATTAAAATATATAAGTGGGATGATTAATCATGGCAAAAAAAACAATTTATGAATTAGCAAAAGAACTTGAAATAGCACCATCTACTATTTCTAAGGCTTTAAATAATGTTAAAGGGGTAAATGAAAAAACTCGAAAAAGAATTATGGAGTATGCTAAATCTACAGGTTACGTTGCTAATCCAACCGCAAGAGCATTAAAAAGCAAAAGAAATTTTACTATAGGAATATTATATTCAGAAGAATCTCACATAGGTCTTGAGCATCCATTTTTTTCGCCTGTTTTACAAAGCGCTAAGGAATTTTTAGAAAATAAAGGCTATGATTTAATATTTATTAACTCAAAATCAAAGGATTATTCAAGCTATGCAGAATTTTGTGAACTAAGAAATATTGCGGGTATTTTTGTTGTTTCTGCAAGCAAGGATGATATATTATTAAAAGAACTTGTTTGCGATAACTCATTTAAGGTTGTTGCTACTGATTACATTAATGATGATGTCCCAACAGTATTATCAGATAATTATGATGCTGTTAAGCAATTAATAGAATATTTTAAAAAATGTAATTTTAAAAATGTTGGGATTTTATGCATTCCTAATGGTGTTAGAAGCTTTAAAGAAAGATATAACGCTTTTTTGAGTGAATGTATCAAAAATGATATTAAAGTTGCTAATGAAAATATAATTGTTGCTACTGATTATTCTTTTTCAAGTGCATATAAAGCAATGACTAATTATTTAAAGAATAAAAAAGAGCTTCCAGAAGCAATTTTTGCTCTTTCTGATATTTTTGGAGTTGCAGCAATTAAAGCTTTAACAGACTTTAATTATAACGTACCTAATAATTGCTCTATAATTGGCTTTGATGATATTGAACTTGGAAGATACGTAACCCCATCTCTTTCAACTTTAAAGCAAAATACAAAGGAAATTGGCGAAACAGCAGCAAAAATTCTACTTGGCCAATTAAATGGAGTAGAACTTACAGAAAAAATCACTCGTGTTAAAACAACACTTATTATAAGAAATTCATCAAAAGGAGTACAATAATGAAAAAAAACAATTTAATTTTATCATGTTTAGTGTCATTACTTATAGCATCATGCAGTGTTGATAATTCAACAATAGATGATTCATCTATTCATGATATTTCGCAATCAAGTAATGTTATTGGCGAAAGCCCTGTTTTCAAGGGAAATAGAGATTTTATTTTTGCACTTGATGAGCAAGCCATTCCACTTGTTGTTTCTAAATATGATTTTATTGCTAAAACGACAGCTAATGATAAAGAAGATGGCGATTTAACAAGTAAGATTACTTTCTCTGTTTACAATTATTATACTAAAGAAGAAGTAAATGTAATCGATTTATCAATAGATGGAAAATATATATTAAACTATTATGTTGAAGATAGTAATGGTAATAAAACTGTAGAAAGAAATTATATAATTGTTGGAGATCCTGTTGCTAATTTAGATGAAAATGGTAATTTAAAAGCATTTCCTAACATTACAGAAAGTGAATATGAAAAAATATCTTCAACTTATAAATTAGTCTTTGATGAAGATTATAATTATACTGGAGCACCTGGCACTGTCGAAAATGAAAACGATTATAATGGATATACTTATCAGCTTGGTGGCGGTGGCTGGGGAAATAATGAAGTCCAAATATATGAAAAGAATGAGAGAACATGCTACGTAAGTGATGGAAAATTAAAAATTTCTGTTGTCAAAGATGGAGATACTTATTATTCAGCAAGGCTTAATACTTCAAATGCTCTTTCAAAGGATTGGACTTATGGAAAATATGAAGTAATTGCTAAAGTTCCTCAAGCACAAGGACCTTGGCCTGCAATTTGGATGATGCCAAATGATTATTACCATTATGGTGCTTGGCCAAAATGCGGAGAAATTGACATTATGGAAACCTCATACTTGTTTTTAGGAAAAATTTTAGGAACTGTACATGTTAATAATTTTAATGGAATGAATGGCAAGCAAAAAGGAAGTAGTATACTTTGTAATACTATAGATAGTGAATATCATAAATATTCGATTGAATGGCTACCAGATCGTATTGCTTTTTATTTTGATGATAAGAAGTATTTTACATACCAACCAAAATACTATTTAAGTAGTGAAAGTGAAAAAATCACAACAGATATTTGGCCATTTGATTATTCCTTCCATTTTATTTTTAATATTGCAATGGGTGGAAATATGGGCGGAGCTATTTCTCCAACATTATTTGAAAAAAACAATGAAATTGCTATGTATATAGATAAAGTTAGTGTTTATCAATCTACATATGTTAATGAAAAATATTTAAAGAAATAATTAATTATTTTCATAAAAGTTATAAGCTCTTTTATAAAAGCTTTTCATTCTATTTTTAAGATTAATAGGTTCAATAACTAAAGCATGGCTTCCAAATCTTGAAAAGTAAAATGCTAGCTCATCCTCTGAGCAAGTAAATGTATAAATATCCTCTTCAATGCTATCAGGTATTGGTCTATTTAAATAAAACTTTTTAAAAAATGATTGACCTTTTTTGGTTAGCTTTATTTTTGTTTTAATAATTCTATACTCAATATATCTAGGACCATATTCTAAGCAGCTATCAAATTTATCTATTTCTTCTTTAGATAATTGATAGCTGTTTTTACTTTTAATGACATTATTACATTTAAAAAGGTGAAGTGAAAAAATCCTTAAAACATTATTTCTTTTAATTCCAGTGATTAAGTAGTTATATAATTCATCATTTGTTCTTACAACCTTATAAGGAATTAATTCTAATTTAGAGTTTTTTAGGCTAATAATTATAGTCTTTTTATTTGAAATAGCTGATTCAATTGTTTTTAAATCATTTGCAAAAACAATTCTTTCTCTTTCATCTTGAGGAAGCTTAGCGTAGCTATTAAATAAGTTACGATAAAAGTTACTAATGCTATTGCCTTTTAGTTCTTCTACTTCTATTTCCTCATACATATTAATTAAACCTTTTGATGGACGGAATGAAATATAAAAGCCATGGCTTCTATTTGTTTTATCTTCATTTTTGCAATTGTATAATTGTTCAATACTATTAAGAATATCATTTATAGCTGTGTCACTAATTTTGTTTTCTAAAATATTATATAGTTCGCTTCTTAGCTTATTTGATTCTTGCTTATATATTTCATACATTCCACAACAAACAGTATTATAAAAAAGATTTTTATTTGGAATTTTATCTTTTAAATTAAAGCTAAATGATTCCATATCATGAATTAGTAAATTATAGGTGTTATAGCTTAAATTAACTTTTATTTTTTCCATTATTTGTCACCCCATAATATAATTGTCCACTAAATGTGTTCAAAAATCAAGCAAAATTTATACTAGTTTGAATAATGTGAACAAATAATATTTTTTAATTGCACATTTTTATGAACATTTTAATTTCATATAATATTAGTGGAGATGATAAAAATGGAAATAAAAGGAAAATATGGAACTGCAAATGTTTTTGCTTCAATTGTTGATGATGAAACAAAAAAGCAAATAAAAAATTTAATGAATCAAAAGTTTATAAAAGATACATATGTTTCTATTATGGCAGATTGCCATGCTGGGAAGGGTTGTGTTATTGGAACAACAATGAAAATAACTAATAATTGTGTTCCATCCCTTGTAGGTGTTGATATTGGCTGTGGAATGATAACAGTTAATTTAAAGAAAATGGATATTAATTTAATAAAGCTAGATCGTTTTATAAGAAAAAAAATACCATTTGGAAACGATGTTAGAAATGAAACAATAAAAAGTAATGTTGATATTACTAAGTTATATGCTTATAATAGCCTAAAGCATAAGGATAGAATAGAAAAATCACTTGGAACATTAGGTGGTGGAAATCACTTTATTGAAATTGATAAGGATGATGATGAAAATAATTATTTAATAATTCATACAGGTAGTCGTAATTTAGGAAAGCAGGTTTGTGAATATTATATTGATTTAGCATATTTAGATTATAAAGCTAAATATGAAAAGGCTAGAGATAGTTTAGTAAAGAGATATAAAAGATTAAACAAGGAAGCAAAGATTAATGAAGGCTTAGATAAATTAAAGAGAAGATATGAAATAGAAAAAGAATTAATTCCTTTATATGGTGAATCATTTAAAAAATATTTACATGATATGAAAATATGCCAAGAATTTGCTTTAGAAAATAGGATTGAAATAGCTAAAGAAATTATGAATTTTTTAGGCTATTCTTTAAATGATTTTGAATATTTTCAAACAATACATAATTATATTAATATGGATGACTTGATTTTAAGAAAAGGTGCAATTTCAGCCTATAGCAATGAAGTAGTATTAATACCTATTAATATGAAGGATGGTGCTATTATAGCAAAAGGAAAATCAAATGAAAAATATAATTATTCAGCACCTCATGGAGCAGGAAGAGTCTTATCAAGAAAGCAAGCTAACGAAATGATATCACTTGATGATTTTAAAAAAGCAATGAGTGGAATTTATTCAACATCTGTACAAATTGATACAATTGATGAATCACCATTTGCTTATAAATCAATTGACGATATATTACCTAATATAGTTGATACTGTAGATGTTATAAAAATCATTAAACCAATTTATAATTTTAAAGCAACATATAAAAGAGGAAGGTAATAAATAAAAAGCTAATGATACTAAAAATACCATTAGCTTTTTACATATATAGTGGACTTTCTAATGATTTATAATGTGTTTCTTTTGATAATCACTAGGGGTTTCATTAACAATTTTTTTAAAGTTTCTATTAAAGCTTCTAACACTTTTATAGCCACAAGCAAAAGCAATGTCAGTTAAACTTTGGCTTGAAGAATTTAATAAATGCTTTGCGTGATTTATTCTTTGCACATTAAGCAATGTTGTTAAATTCATATTTAATGTCTTATTAATTAGGTTAGATAAATAGTTATAACTATAACCAAATTCCTTAGCAAATTTTACCAGCGATATTTCCTCAGAAAAATGATTTTCTGAATATTCAATTACTTTTTCCACAATTTCGTGCATTTCTCTATTGTTTTTAAAAAAAGTATTATTTTTATTATAAAGATGAACTATTTCATATAGAATAGATTTTAACTCATATATATCATTTACTTGCTGTAATCTTTCAATTATTTTTTCATTATCAAATTTGAAAACAGGGTTAGTTGAATCCATATTTTTTGTTTTTTGATAGAAATCATAAATATAGGATGTTGAAAAAACACAAAGATAGCTTTCTGAATAATCGTTTGTTTCATAAGAATGAATTTGGTTAGGTAGAATTAAAACAGCCTCTTTTTCATTAACTTGATATTTCTTTTCATTAATGGTAATAGAAATACTACCATTTTTAACATATGCAAATTCAAAACTCATATGTAAATGTGCTTTAAAAAATAAATTAATATCGTTTTGGTGATATATATAGTTATTTTCAAATGATCTATTCGTTTCAAACTCTAGCATATTGTTCTCCTTTTTAAGCTGTTTATTATACTTATAATAGCAATTTTTTAAATTT
Source organism: uncultured Bacilli bacterium (assembly GCA_934201705.1). Lineage (GTDB taxonomy): Bacteria > Bacillota_I > Bacilli_A > RFN20 > CAG-631 > CAKPXW01. Next base: position 36,136 of record CAKPXF010000026.1, read on the forward strand.
TTGTCTATGCATAAACAAAATAATATACTATCGCATTTTCTTTTGTTTATAATTCAAAATTTTATAGAAAAACTAGCGAATGTATTGTTAAACAAATTATTTTAACGTGTTTTTATAAATAAAATAAGATTTAAAGAACTAAATTATTCAACAGAAATAATTATTTAGTTGCATAAGAAAGTTAAATGCTTTATTATTTTTGCAAATCTTAAATTTTGTCCAAACAATTGTTTATTATGACTGTACTAGTCAAGAAAAAGTAGACAATATTTATTTAGAATAATAAAGATCTTTAAATTGTTTTGGAGTTAAATAATT
>CAKPXF010000027.1 GCA_934201705.1 uncultured Bacilli bacterium
TTGCCCCATAGAATTCCATAGATTTTTATTAGTCATTTCTCTAAACCCCATAAAACCACATAGAATTCTGGAGACCCTTTTTTTATTAAGTAAAAAGGATTATGAAGTCTATTTTTTAGAATTTTCATAATCCTTAAATTTATCTATACCATTTTAGTATTCTTTCAATATTTTCCTTAGAATTTACTTTTTTAGCAATATTTATTACTTCATCATAATATTCTAAATTATGAATCATAATTAATACATTTTCATTTATTAGATGGTTACTTCTTAAATTATTAATTACCTTACATAGTATATTAATAAATCTTTTATTTTCAATTAAGCCATAACTACTATTGTTTGTTTTAAGCACCCAATATTCAAATTTTTTTGAATCTTCATCAGAAAATAAGTTAACTGAATCTTGCTTCCAATTTGCATAATCAAGAAGTTCATCATCTATTGCATCTACATCATTATTAAAATCAATATCAATTTTATCTTCAAACAAGATGAAATTAATTGATCTAATATTGGTTTTTGTTGATTCACTTATTCTATTTTTTATACTGCTTTCAAGCATTTCAGAAACATTAATATCTTTTAATTTATAATCTTTAGGTTCAAAAAAGCTAACTGGAATAGAATAATTATCAATTCTTGGAGGCTTTTTATTCGAATTAGAAGTAATTATTTCTTTAACTTCAATTGTATTAGGTGAATCATATGAATAATATTGCTCCGTATTGAATACGCTATCAACCTCTAAATAATACTTAATTCTTGAGCATTCATCATAGGTGCATTCATAGTAAACAGATATGCGTGGGGATTTTTTAAATGAACAAAAAGTAAGTATTTTTGTTACATTTGAGTCATAAAAATAAAACGAAACAGTATAATTTTCCTTATCAATAAGAATCAATTTATCATCTTTATCAAAATAATAAGTATAATCTAAAGCCTTCCTAGGTTTTTTTATTTTTTTGCCATAAGTGCAATTGGTTATTATATACTTATACAATAAACTTGGTCCATAAATACCTAAAGTATACATTAATCCTCCTCTACTATATTCTTTTCTTTTACTATTTGCTATTCTTTTATCATACTCTTCCATAAAGTTAAAATCTTTGTATGATTCTAAAATTTCTACAAATTTTTGCATAGTAATTATTTTATCCTCCTAAAGCATTTCAATCTAACATCATTTTTAGCATTATTTTGTAATAAATTTTCTTAATGCCATTATATAATATTTTTAATATGTTTAATAGTTAAATTCATTTGATATAGATTTGATTTTAAAATTAGCAATCGCAATAATAGGTTAGTATATTAAAATCATCATTAACTATTTTAGTTTTGATATAATAAATTTAGCAACTAAAGAAATTAAAAATAAATCATATAGCAAATCTTCAAGAATATTTATTATATCAATAGTGGTATCTTGAAAGTGAATATTAAAAATAATAAAAATGAAAAATAAAACATATTTTACAAAGCTAACAAATAATGCAAATATAAAACTACATATAAGAATTATATTATTTATTTTTTCCATAAAATTTCACTTAGTTAGTAGTTTTTTCTTTCTTAATATTTTGCCATTAGTTAGTCTACATTTATCTTATCATAATAGTCAAAAAAATTATACAAAAAAAAATCAACTTTAGTTCTTATAATCATTCATAATTTATTGATTTTTTTAAAATTAAAAAAAGAAATACTAATAAATAATTTATTCATTAAGCATTTCTTTATGTTTATTATTTAATTAATGATTTTCTTATTATCATTTCAGCGGTTTCATAAACTGCATAATATGACTTTTCATTAGTAAACATAGTTGCATTACTATCTTGTAATTCTATTTCATTATTTAATAATTTTTGTGATAAAATTTTTAAATTAATTACTAATTCTTTATTCAAAGGATTGTATTTACCAATTCTACTAGTATATTCTTGTCCTAAATGGCCTCCATAAAAATTAAATGTAAAGTCAAATGAATCTAAATAATTTAAAAATCTATCTATTTCTTTTATATATGTTGATAGGCATGAGGCTTGTTTAACTTGCATCCAAACACCGCATCCAGAGCCAAATTGATCACCAGTGAAAACATTTTTATTATCAATATCAAAAAATATAGTACTAGCTTTAGTATGGCCTTGATAAATTTTAGCAATTACATTCTTATTTCCTAAATTGAAAATATGATTGTCGTCTAAAATAATTGCTTTTTTCTTTAAATTTTCATCTTTTATTTCATCTAATTCATCCTTAGCTACATAAAAACTAGCAAATTCATTAAGATGACCAGTATGATCATAATGAGTATGAGTTAAAGCAACTATCAATTCTTTATTTGTTATTTTCCTTACCTCATCTATTAAAGACAATTCATTTAAATATCCACAATCAATTACTAATGCTTTATTTTCTCCAACTATAACATAAGTTGTACACATATCATCGTCATTAATATAATAAGTATCTTTATCAATTTTTTTTGTAGTGTATTCCATATTAGTCATATATAAATTCTATTTTAGCTCCTATTTTCTTCAAATAATTATAAAAATCATAATTTTTATTGTATATGCAATCTGCATTTTTAATAACAATTGGTACCTTTCCTAATAATCCCATAAAGGTTAAAGCCATTAAAGCATACGGATTATTTTGACAATCGACTTGTTTTTTTACAATTACATCATTAACATTAACTCTTAAGTTATGATTCTTTAAAGTACAAGAAATATTTAATTTTTTAAAAGCCTTTTCCATAATTTCAAATTCATTTTTAATAACTGGTTTATTCATATCAACACCACTTATAACACATTTATTGTTTGAAAATGTAGCAATTACCATCATAAGAGGTAAAGAATCAATTGAAGATAAAGAAAAGTTATAAATATTACTTTCCTTTTTCTTTACATAGTATTTGAAAAAATATGAAGAAAACTTAAACGAACTTTTTCTTAAATATTCAAATAATAAGTCGCCATCTTGAGTTGTAATTTGGTTATAATTAGTTACTAATATTTTACTATCATCATCTATAAATGCTGATAATAAGGCTAAATGTGCTAAGTAAAATTTATCTATTTCAGTTTTTATATTACCATGAAAATATGCTTGCTTACTTGGAAAATCAAATTTTGTTGTTGTTGGACGTTTAACATCAACATGAAATCTTTTTAATATTTTAACAATTGTTTGATAATTTCTTTCATATCTAATTGGCGCTCGAAGTTGAATTTGTGAGTTTACATCAAGTAAAGGAAGAGCAATAAATAACCCTGCCATAAAATAAATATCTATATCACCTTCAAGTTCAATAGATTTAGCCTCTATTTTCCTTTCAAAGCGAATTAAATCATCCTCAACATAAAACTTTATGCCATAGCTTTCATAAATTTGTTGATATTTACAAATTTCATTAATGACATCCTCGTCAGCCTTTATACCAAATGGTCGAGGATTACAGCAAAGAAACGGAATCATTAATTTTGCTGTTGATGAGGTGTTTTCACAAGTAAATAAGGCATTTGATATTTTAGCATGATTATCAATTCCTTTAATTACTAATTTATCATTTCCTTTTTTAATATTTGCTCCTATTGATTTACACCAAGCAATTGTAGTATCAACTTCCTTATTAAAAATTAAGCCTTTAATTGTTGAAGAGCCCTTAGCTAATGAGGCACAAATAATTTCAATTTGTAAGCAAAAAGAGGAATTAATTGCTTCTAGTTCATTTAAAGTAGTATCATATGGATAAATTTTAGCCTTCATTTTTCCTTTTCCCCTCCACTAATTATATTATTAATTATAGCACACTATAATTGAATATATAAGTAACAATTAATTGTCACTTAATTAATTAAATATTGCTTGTTATATTTATTTTAAAAATATATAATTGAAATGATATGCAATATATTTTTATATAAAAATATAGGAGGTGCTATTATGCTCCAAATAAAAAATATCAATAAAACATACATAAATGGTACAAATAAAACTGTCGCTTTAAAAAACGTTAGCATAACATTTCCAAGTAAAGGAATGGTCTTTATTGTTGGTAAATCTGGTGCTGGTAAATCTACACTTTTAAATATTATTGGTGGCCTTGATAAAATGGATAGTGGCGAAATTATCATAAACAATCATTCAACTAATGATTTTAGTAAAAATGATTTTGATGCTTATAGAAACTATCATATTGGCTTTATTTTTCAAGAGTTTAATCTTATTGATGATTTGACTGTTAAAGAAAACATTGCCATTGCTTTAAAAATACAAGCAAAAGGCATTGATACAACAACAATTGATGAGGCTTTAAAGCTTGTTAATTTAGAAGGACTTGGATATCGTAGCCCTAAGGAGCTATCAGGTGGGCAAAAACAAAGAATATCAGTTGCTAGAGCATTAGTAAAAAATCCAAATATTATTTTAGCTGATGAACCAACTGGTGCTTTAGATTCAAATACTGGCTATGAAATTATGAATTCCTTAAAAACGCTATCTAAGGACAAGCTAGTAATAGTTGTAACCCATGATGAAGAAGCCGCTAATAATTTTGCTGATGAAATAATTAAGCTAAACGATGGTGTAGTTGTTGGACATTATGTTATTTCCAAGGATTACGTTGCTCCAAAAACAGAAAAGATTTCTAATAATATTATAAAAATTCCAAGCGGTAATATTATTGATAATGAAGATATTATTAATAATATGCTTAAGGATAATCAAACAAATTATATTTGTTTAACATCAAAGCCTGAAAATGTTACAATTTCTTATCCTGATAGTTATAATGAAGTCTTTAAGGAAAATGATCTATCTAAAAAATTTGTTTTAAATGATGCTTCATATAATGAAGAAAAAAATGAAAGTGCTTCTACTGATGCAATAAATAAAAAGGCTAAAATAAGTTTTAAGGAATGCTTAAAAATGGCTTTTAGTCAGTTCAAAAAAAGTAAAGGAAAAATTGCTTTTTTACTAATATTTACAATCATAGCTGTTTCTTTACTTAGCTTTTCATTATTAAGCTTATCAATTAGTAATAATTCAATTGTCGCTAATACTTTGAAAAATAATGATATGTCACTTGGAATAATGGAAAAAAGAAATGATGGGCAAAAAGAAATATTAAATAGTGATGTCGTCAATGATTTAAATAATAAATATAAAAATACGAACTTTGCTGCTGGAAAGGTTATTGATATTAGCTATACATCAAGTATAAAAGAGGGTGAATCATCATTTGAAATGAAATCATTTAAAGGCATTATTGAATGTGATGATGTAAGTGAGTTAAAGCTAAATATTATTTGTGGTAAAGGAAAATTTGATGAAAATTCTTTAAAAAATCATGAAATAATTATATCAGATTATGCTGCCTTTGAGCTAAGAAGAACTGGATATTTAGGCTATGACATTAATAATAATTATTGTGTAAATAGGCCAACATCTAACGAAGAGGTAATTAATACCTCAATTAAACTTGGAAACTATTCTTATTTAATTGTTGGAATATTTAAAACAAATTACCAAGATTATTTAGAACTTTTAGTATCTGAAAGCTATGTTTCAAATGAAAGCTCGCAATCATCTTCATTAAATGCATTAAAATCATATTATTTTGCAAGAATATTTGGGCCAACAGGCTTTTATAAGCAATATGTTGATGAAAATAATGTCTATAAAAATGAAAAGATTTTTGACATTACTATTAATGATGTTCCAGTATATAAAATTGATAGCAATGGACATATACTTGATAATTCTTATTCATTAGCAACTTTACAATATGATGATTTTTTAGCATTTCCTGTATTTGAAGATATAATTCAAAGTAGCTTTGGAAAAGCAACCTATAAATTTATTTATGGCTCATACCCTAGCGAGCTAAAAGATAATCAAGTGGTTTTAACATATTCATTTTTAAAGGATATTGGTATAACTAGCACAAGCCAAATAACGAGGGCTATTGAAAAAATCAATTATAATTGTAAAATATCTAAATATAATGATGATAATGTTAGCTCTATAATTTATAATAAGCCAATTGAGGTTGTTGCAGTAATTGATTTTACAATGAAATCACAATCAAGTATCTTTTCTGAAAACTTTAATAGATATTCAATGATGTTTTCTTCCTCATTTGCAAATGAATTATCATCATCACTTTATATGTATGATCAAGTTTTATTTACCCTATCAGGTGGTAAATTAAGCTATATAAATAAAATGAATAGTTTTAGTAAAAATGGCTATAGCATATTAAATATTGATGGTTCAGAATTTTCATCATCAAATATTGAAGCTATTAAGTCAATTGCCTTACTTGTTTCAATAGTTATGATTCTTTTAGCCTTCTTAATTATGTTAAGCTATGTTTCAACTAATATAAAATCAAGAATGAAAGAAATTGGAATTTTAAGAGCGACTGGTGCAAAAGGTAATGATATTATTAAGATTTTTGCTGTAGAAGAAGGGATAATTGCATTATTTGTTTCTTGTGTTTCAATTATTATTACAGCAAATATATGTAAAATCATAAATGGTATTTTAGGGAACAATGACTTACATATTCAAATTGTAAGCTTTGACTTTATATCTATTCTTTTAATGCTTTTAGGAACTATTATGTTTTTTGCTATTACAACATTGCTTCCAGTTATTAAAATTGCTTCAATGAAGCCAATTGAAGCAATAAGGAAAATATAAAGGAGGAATAAAATATGCTAGAAATTAAAAATGTTTATAAAACTTATTCTTCTAAAAATGGGGTTACCCATCGAGCCCTTGAAAATGTTTCATTAAAATTCAATAAAACTGGATTAATATTTATTTTAGGAAAAAGTGGTAGTGGTAAATCAACACTTTTAAATTTAATTGGTGGACTTGATAATTATGATCGTGGTGAAATAATTTTTAATAATAAAAGTTTTTCTTCCTTTAAAGAAAGTGATTATGATTATTATAGAAATTCTTGTGTTGGCTTTGTTTTCCAAGAATTTAATCTTTTAAACAACCTAACTGTTTTTGAAAATGTTAGCCTATCATTAGATTTACAAAACATTAATGATCCTTTACGTGTTGATAATATTTTAAAGGAAATGGAAGTTTATGATTTAAGAAATAGAAAGATTAACGAATTATCTGGTGGGCAAATGCAGCGTGTTGCTATTGCGCGTGCCTTAATTAAAAGCCCTAGCATTATTTTAGCTGATGAACCAACTGGTTCACTTGATAGTGAAACTAGCGATGCTATTATTGAAATATTAAAAAAATTAGCTAAGGAACGCTTAGTTATAGTTGTTACCCACAATAAGGATTTGGCTTATGAAAATGGTGATCGTATAATTGAAATACGTGATGGCTTTATTTTAAAGGATTTGTTAAGAGCTTCTTTAATAAAAGATAAAAAGATATCAACAAATGTTGTTTCCTCATCATTAGTGATTGTTCCTTTATCATGTAAGGTAAGTAAAAATGATATAAATGAATTAAATATGACAATCAAAGAAAAAAGACAGGACTATTATTTATTAGTGGAAAATGATAAAAATAGAGTTATGTCTTTATATCCAAATGTTAAAGAGGTTATTAACGATGATAAAAAGGATGCATTTGTTCCTTTTAAATATGTAGATGATGGCAATATAAATGATAATCATATTGATTCTAATTTACCGTTAAAGAAAAGCATCAAATTTAGTCTTTCAAATCTAAAAAAGAAAAAATTTAAATTAGTATTTACTATATTGCTTTCAATTTTAGCTGTTTTATTAACAGGAACTGCTTCAAACTTTACTAATTACTCTTTATCAAAGGCTGTTGGTATGTCAATAAAGCATGATGGCGGTAAATATTTAGAGGTCTCATCAAGCTTTTCATTAACAAATCCTACGTATACACTCCAAAATTCAGAAATTGAATCTTTAAAGGAATTAAATAAAAATACTACATTTTCATATGACATTAATTTGCCTTATCGTTATTCCTTAAGCACTAATAATGTAGACAAGCAAATGGCTAAGGATGAATTATTTAAAAACGAATTATTTAAAGGCTTTTTAGTTACTGATTCTATCACTAATTTAGGATATAAAAACAAAAACTTTAAAATTATCTATGAATATGAAAATATTAAAGATGAAGATTTATTAAATGGCGTTTATATTTCATCAATTGTTGCCAATACAATTGTCAAGTATTCAAAATATTCACATATAGTATCCTACAATTCTATTAGTGAATTAGTTGGCAAAAATATTTTTGTCGATTCAAATAAATACTTAGTTTTAGGAATTTATGATATTGACGATAATCAATCACTTTATAAACGCTTTAAAGCTATTTCTGATAAAACAGCAAATGGTGAAATAATTAGTGAATATAATAGTATTTCTAATAATATTCTATTAAGGCTTGCTGTTAGCAATGAATTCTTTAACAATTATAAAAAATCAAAAACAAGCTTAGATAGCACAAATGGTGTATATTTTGAAACAACATCATTAATTGATGCTAAAGCCGGTGGTGATGATATTAGAAGTATAAATTCAATTGATATAAAAAGTGATAAGGTGGAATTATATTATTTTGATTCCTCTTGGAATAATAATAATTTCAATGAAAAAATAAAAAGCTTAAAGCCAAATCAAATATTTATTGGTAAAACATTATTTGGTAGAATTACTCCACATACATTTAATAAAAGCGATGCAGCTTCAATGAAAGAAAATATTAATTCATACAATACTATGAATAAATATATTAACATCCAATCTAGCTCATATAAAAGTAGCGAAAAGAAAAATATTTATCAAACAATAGATAAGGTTGAAGTAATTGGTGTTATTGTATTAAATAATCCTAGTGATACAAGCTTAGAAAGCATTTATATACAAAATGATAAATATCAAGAATTAATTGATAATTATTACCGCCCTAATCGTGCTTTATTAAAAATGAATGGTAATGAAAATTATGCCAAAATTGTTCAAACATTATATGATAAAGGCTTTACTATAAACAATAAATTTGTCAAATACTTTTTAGATTTTGATTCACAAATTAAAAAATATTCCTCATTAATTAATGCTGTTTCAATAATTTGGACTATAATTGTGGCTATTCTTCTTTATTCATTTATGTCAAGCTCAATTAAGGATAATTCAAAGCAAATAGGTATTTTAAAAGCACTTGGTGCTAATAAAAATGATATATTTAAAATATATGCTGTTGAAGCTATAATAATTGGTATTTTTACAACATTTTTTGGTGTTTTAGGCTATTACTTTGGAGGATTATTATTAAATAGAATAATTACAAATTTATTCTATACCTTCTATTTTGCAATATTTATTCCAAATATTATAACTATTTTAATAATGATACTTGCAACATTTATAATACTATTTATTTCTGTTATTATTCCAATACTTAAAATTGATAAAATTAAACCAATTGATGTTATTAACAACGTAAATTAGGTTAATAATAAGGTAGTAGGTGTTAAAAATGAGTGAAAAACCTGTCAATAAAATTGATAAGAAAAAAACTATAAAACGAGCGATTTTATCATTTTTATTAATTGCTTTAATAATGGGTATTATTGCTTTAGTTTTTAAATTGCTTGGAGTATTTGATTTAACTCGTGAGCAATTACAAGAAAAAATTGCCCGTGCTGGAGCATTAGGGCCATTAATATTTATATTACTTTCCTTTTTACAAGTAACATTTATTCCTCTTCCTAGTGTTGTTACAATTCTTGCTGGTAATTACGTGTTTGGCTTTTTCATGTCTTATATTTATTCATTAATTGGCATAATGCTAGGTTCAATTTTTGCTTTCTTTTTAGGTAAAAAAATAGGTAGACCTTTTGTTAATTGGATTTTTAATGATAAAGAAACTGTTGATTATTATTTAAATAATTTAAAAGGAAAAGAAATTGTTGTTTTGTTTTTTATGTTTTTACTTCCATTTTTCCCCGATGATGCATTGTGTTCAATTGCTGGAATAATGCCAATAAGCTATCCATTATTTATTGCTATGCAATTAATAACAAGATCAATTTCAATTTTAGCAACTTTGTTATTTATGTCAGGTGAAATAATACCATATCATGGATGGGGATTAGTTATTTTAATAATTATCGGAATTGCTTCAATTATATTATTTATTATAGCTTATAAAAATTCAGAAAAGATAAATAATGCTTTACTTAAGTTTTCTGATAGATTTATTAAAAAGAAAAAACAAAATTAATTTTTTAGAGAGTATTTACAAATTATTTATGTGAATACTTTTCTTTTTTATCATTCTATTTGTTTTTATTTAATCATATTATTAATTGGTGATTAAATGTATAGAAAAAGTATTGATGATGTATTTAAAATTAAAAAAACTCGCTTTACAGGATTAAATAATTTTGAAGTAAACCAAAGAATTAAAAAATATGGCTATAATGAAATAGCAAAAGATAATGTAAAAAATCCTATTAAAATATTTTTTAAACAGCTAATAGATCCTCTTGTTTATGTTTTATTAGTTGGCTTTATTCTTTCACTTTTATTAAAGGAATATAGTGATGCTTTAATTATTATAGGTGTTGTTATTTTAAATTCATCATTATCAACATATCAAGAAATGAAAGCGGAAAAGGCACTTTTATCATTAAGTAAAATATCTCAAGCTAAATGCTATGTAAGACGAAATAATATAGTTACTCAAATACCAACAAATGAGGTAGTTATTGGTGATATTTTAGTATTTAATGCTGGTGATAATATAGCTTCCGATGCTAGAATTATAAAATCAAGTAAATTAATGGTCGATGAATCCTTATTAACTGGTGAATCAGTACCAGTATTAAAGGATGAAAATGAAGTTTATACTGAAACTATTCCACTAGGTGATATGAAGAATATGGTATTTAGTGGAACTAGTGTCATTAATGGAAGTGGTGAGGCTATAGTTACAAGCACTGGTAAGGATACACAAATTGGTAAAATTTCTTTATTATTAAAAAAAGAAAAGAAAGCTAAAACACCTCTTCAAAATAAAATAAATGAAATATCAACTGTTCTTGCTATTTCCACAGTTTTTTTATGTGCTTTGATTTTCTTAATTGCTTTTTTACAAAACAGAAATACAGTTGAAATGTTAATTACGGCTATTTCTTTAGCAGTTGCTGTTATTCCTGAAGGATTATTAGCTGTTGTAACAATTGTTTTATCACTTGGTGTTCAACGTCTAAGTAAGGTAAATGCTATTGTTAAAAAATTACACAGCGTTGAAACATTAGGATGTGTTAATGTTATATGTAGTGATAAAACTGGAACATTAACCTTAAATCAAATGCAGGTTAATAAAATCTTTGTTAACAACAAGGTTTATGATACAACAAATAAAATTGATAATTGTAGCTTATTAGTAAGAGGATTTTTAGCCTGTAATGATGCTTCAATTATAAATAATAAAGAAATTGGAGATCCAACAGAGGTTGCTCTTTTACGTTTTGCTCTTCCATATAAGGAAGAAGTTGCTAAAAGAATAGATTGTCTACCATTTGATAGTAATCGTAAAATGATGTCAACATTAAATGGTAATTATCAATTTACTAAAGGTGCTTTAGATTATGTTTTATTAAACTGTAATAAAATGTCTATAAACAATAAAGAAGTAGAATTAAGTAAAAAGGATATAGTTGATATCTATAGAATTCATGATTCATTATCAGAGAAAGGCTTAAGGGTTATTGCTCTTGCCTATAAAAAAGCAAATAAAATAACTGAAACTAATATGATATTTATTGGTATGGCAGCTTTAATTGATCCACCTCGTAAAGAAGTATATGATTCAATCAAAACTCTTAAAAAAGCAAATATTGAAACAAAAATGATAACTGGAGACCATAAAAAAACAGCCTATGCAATTGGAAAAAAACTAAATATTGTAAATAATGAAAATGAAGTAATTACAGGTAATGAAATTGATAAACTAAGCTATGATGAATTAGTTAATAAAATTGAAGATTATAAGATATTTGCTAGGGTTTCAGTTGAAAATAAAGTAACTATTGTTAAGGCCTTAAAGCAAAAAGGTAATGTTGTTGCTATGACTGGTGATGGCGTTAATGATGCTGTAAGCTTAAAGGCAGCAAATATTGGCATTGCTATGGGAAATGGCACCGATGTTGCAAAAAACGCTAGTGATATGATTTTAATGGATGATAATTTTACAACAATTACTAAAGCCGTAAAGGAAGGTAGAGGCATTTATAACAACATTAGAAAAACACTATTATTTTTACTTTCTTCTAATATCGGTGAGGTATTAGTTATGCTAATAGCTATTATCTTTAACCTTCCAATTCCTTTAATTGCTATTCATATTCTTTGGGTTAATTTACTTACAGATACATTACCTTCCTTAGCCTTAGGACAAGACAAGGTAAATGATGATATTATGAATGAAAAGCCAAGAAGTATAAATGAATCTATTTTTAAAAATAATGGTTGGAATACGATTTTACTTTATGGTTCAATAATTGGCTTATTATCCTTCTTTGCTTATTTGTTTGTACCATTATCTTATTTAATAAATAACAATATTGACTTAACAATTGCAAATATTAATTATACATTAATTAATAATAAAGATGTTTTAATAAAGGCACAAACATTTGCTTTTTCATCGCTTGCCTTATCACAGCTATTCCATAGCATTGGTATTAAAAATATAAATAAATCAATTTTTAATAAGGACACATTAAACAATAAACTTTTGATTATTTCTTTAATAAGCGGCATATTAATTCAAATACTTGTAACAACTATTCCTTATTTAGCTACTATGTTTAAAACATCTATTTTGTCATTAAAGGAAATTTTAATAATTATGGCCTTTTCTATTTTCCCACTATTTGTTCATGAATTTATCGTTTTATTTAGTAAGAAAAGATGATAAAATAAATATGTCTTGAGGTGGTCAAAAATGAAAAATGCAATATTAGTTGGCTTAAATATAGATAATAATGAATTTTTTGAAGAAGAAATGAAAGAATTAAAGGGCTTAGCTAAGGCTGATGATTATAGAGTTGTCTCATCATTAACTCAAAATTCAAAATCTATAAATAAAAAATTTTTTATAGGTAATGGTAAGGTGGAAACCTTAAAGCTTTTAGTAAATGAATATGAAGCTGATGTCGTTATTTTTAATGATGAACTATCACCACTTCAATATAAAAATTTAAATGACGAATTAAATATTACAATTTTAGATAGAACAGGACTTATAATTGAAATCTTTAAAAATCGTGCTAAAACAAAAGAAGCTAAGCTTCAGGTTGAAGTAGCAAGATTAAAATACCTGCTTCCTAGAATAAATAATAATGATGCAAATTATGAGCAACAAGCCGGTGGAGCATTTAAAAATAAAGGAAGCGGTGAAAAACAAAGCGATATTGATAAGAAAAACATTCGTAATAAAATAAATCAAATCGAAACTGAACTTGATAAAATTGCTTTAAAAAAGAGTGTTGATAGCAAAAAAAGAATAAAAAGTGATATTCCTTTAGTATCAATTGTTGGCTATACCAATGCTGGAAAATCAACATTACTTAATGCCTTTATTGAAGAATATGATTCATATAATAAAAAAAATGTTGTCTCAAAGGATATGCTATTTGCGACCCTTGATACAACAACAAGACATATAAAATTTAAAGATAATAAGGAAATATTATTATCTGATACTGTAGGCTTTATTAATAAATTACCTCATGATTTAATAAGAGCCTTTAAAAGCACATTGCAGGATGCTTTAAATGCATCTTTGATTCTTTTAGTTGCTGACATTTCCTCAAATGAGGTTTTAAATCAAATTGAGGTTACCCTTAATACACTTGATAATATTGGCTTAAGAAATGATGTGCCGATTATCTATGTTTTTAATAAAGCTGATAAAATAGGGCTTGCTACAATTCCAACTGATGAAAATAAGGTCTTCATTTCAGCTAAAAATAGATTAAATTTGTATTTAATTGAAAAAGAAATTAAAAAAGCTTTATTTAGTGATTGGAAGGTATGTAAAATGTTTATTCCATATGAAAATACAAGTATACTTTCATATTTAAAGGATAAGGCAAATGTAATTAAACAAAAGAATTGCAATGAAGGTATAATGATTGAAGTTGAAGTTTCTCCCAAAGACTTCAATACACTAAATGATTACATTTGGGTTGATAATAAAAACTAAAAAAGCACATTAGTGCTTTTTATATTTTAAAATCGCCATTTTCAAAAACGACTTCCTCTTCATTATTTTCTTTTACACCAATAATTGATAAATCACTATTACCAATCATAAAATCAACATGAACAATCGATTTATTATAACCAAGAGGAATTAAATCTTCTTCTTTTGCATCTACTCCACCTTCTATATTCATAGAATAAGCATTACCTAAGGCTAAATGGCAGCTAGCATTTTCATCAAATAAGGTATTATAAAATAAAATATTTGATTGTGAAATTGGAGAATGATATGGAACTAATGCTACCTCCCCAAGCCTTTTACTTCCGCTATCAGTTTCAAGTAAAGCCTTTAAAGCATCATGTCCTTTTTTAGCGTCATAATTTATAACCTCACCATCTTTAAATTCTAAATAGAAATCTTCAATTAAATTACCTTGATATGATAATGGCTTTGTAGCATAAACAATACCATCAACTTGCTTATTATGAGGCATTGTAAATACTTCCTCAGTTGGCATATTAGGGTTAAACTCTGGAATATCAGCAACGTTTCCTTCACTTCCACCAGCCCAAATATGATTCTTAACTAAGCCTATTTTAAAATCTGTACCATTTTTAGATTTATATTTTAAATATTTAAAATTATATTCGTTTAATAAAGTGGCCTTTTGATGTAAATTATTGTCGTGCTCTATCCATTCCTTTATTGGATCATTTGTTAATGTTACATGATTAGCCTTTAATATTGCATCCCATAAAGCATCTATTGCTTTACTTTTACTTAAATTAGGAAAAACCTTTTTGGCCCAAGTTGCATTTGGAATAGCTACAACACACCATTGAACCTTTGAAGCCATATAAGGCTCATGTAGATATTTATCTAGCTTAGCTTTAGCTTTATTGGCTATTTTTAATTTATTAAAGTCAATACCCTTTAAGCCATCAGGATTAGCTGATGAAATTGAAATTCTAGCAATTCTATTATCATAGAAATATTTAGCCTTTGAAATTTGATAGCGTGGTAATTCCTTTAAGCTTTCTTCACTTTCATATTTTATTTTACTTTTTAAAATATTAGCATTACTCCATTCAATTAAAACCTTTGAAGCATTACATTTATATAACTCTTTTACTAATATTTCAACAAATTCATAAGCACTTGTTGGTGCATAAATACATACCTGTTGCCCTTTTCTTAAACCAATTCCTTTATTGGCTATAACATTAGCATATTTTTGAATTAATTTTTTATTCATATCTTTTACTCCTTTATTTAATAATAATAAACTATTTTGTGCAAAATTTCCATAAATATGTTAAAATATTCATTACGATATATTAAAGGATGGAATGGATTATGGATGAAACAATTAAGAAGCTGTGTGACGAATGTCTTCAATGTAAAAAGCCTTTGTGTGTTAACGGTTGCTTAGTTAATAATAACATTCCTCTGTTTATTAAACTATTAAAGGAAGATAAAATCGATGAAGCCTTTAAAATTATTGATGAAAAATCTACATTACCATCTATTTGTAGTATTGTTTGCCCTTTTGAAAAGGCTTGTATGAATAGCTGTGTTAAAGGTAAAATCAATAAAAGCGTGAACATTCCTTTAATTGAAAACTATATCGCAACTCATGCTAAGAACACTAATAAGCCCTTGCCTTATAATAATAAAAATATAGCATTAATTGGCTCAGGTCCTGCCTCACTTGCTTGCGGAGAAAAGCTAGCGCTACTTGGCTATAAAGTTGATATTTATGAAAAATTTAGTGAAGCTGGTGGCATTTTAACATATGGTATCCCTGCATTCGTTCTTGATAAAAAACTAGTTAAGGACAAAATTAATTATTTAAAAAGGCTAGGAATTAATTTTATTTTAAATAAAGAGCTTAAAAAGGATTTTACTATCAATTCCTTAAAAGAAAAATATGATGCAGTATTTATTGGAATTGGTGCTGGTAAGAAGAAAAAAATGAATATTAAAAATGAAGAATTAGAAAATATTATTGATGCTAATGATTACTTAAAGGAAAATTACTTAAATAATTTTAATAATTCTTTATATAAAAATATTATTGTTGTAGGTGGGGGAAATACTGCTATTGATGCAGCAAGGGTTGCTAAAAGAAGTAGTAATAATAGTAATGTTACTATTGTTTATAGAAGAAGTGAAAATGAAATGCCTGCACGTAAAAATGAATACGAAAATGCTTTAAATGATGGTATTGCTTTTAACTTTTTAACTAATCCAGTTGAATTTATAGGTGAAAATAAGGTAAGTAAAACTAAATGTCAAAAAATGAAACTAGTACAAAGTGATGAAAATCGCTTAAAGCCTGTTCCAATTGAAAATGCCTTTATCACTCTTGATAGCGATTTAGTAATACTTGCTATATCATCTTATATTGATGTTGATGTCTTAGATGAAGTTAGCTTAAATTCTTGGGGTGGAATAATCATTAATGATAAATACCAAACAAGCATAGAAAATGTTTTTGCAGGTGGAGATTGTGTTAGTGGCCCTTTGTATGTTGCAACCGCCACAAAGGATGGAGTAAATGCCGCTAAATATATTGATGAATACTTAAAAAGCAGCCATTAAGCTGCTTTTTATATGAAATTTTCTTTTAAAAAATTACTTATTAAATTAATTGTTTGCTCTGGAAGTGTTACTTTACCATTACTTTGCTTACTCATTCTTGAAATTCGTCTTTTACAAATTGAGCGTATTGCATCGACCTTAAGATAAGAATGAGCAAATGAATTATCAGCATTTAATTCTTCAATAACACCAATATCTAAGCATAGCTTGGAATATAATACAGGCTTACTTGATAAAGGAATAACAATTACATTGCCAAGATCTATTGCCCAAACTAAGGCATAATGACCTTTTTTGTTTAAATCAGATAATTCAGTTCCAACATTAATTCCAAATTCAACCCAAACAATGTCACCTTTTTTTAAATCATCTGGTTGTGGTAAATAGCTTGATTTTTGTAATGATTGCTTAAGATATGTTGTTTTCTTGTCAAACCATTCAACAAATTCCATAGCCACTTCACTATCAATATTTTGTAATTTTTTTTCAATGTTTTTAGTGATTTTATTAAACTTACTTAAAGCTCTTTTATCACTTTTAAACTTCAACAAATCACCCCGATGGAAGTTATAGCTCTCCTTTTACATCATATGCATCAACACTACTAATCTTTACCTTTACAAACTCACCAATTATTAGGCTTTTGTTGCTTTTTACAATAAAGTTGCCATCCTCAGCATCTGGTGCATATAAGTAGCTTCTTCCATAATAATTATTGCCATCAAAGTCTTCAATTAAAACATCATGAACTTGATTTATTCTATTTTTATTTAATTCTAAGGAAATTTCCTTTTGAAGCTTCATAATTTTCTTTTCCCTAGAAACAGCAATTTTATGAGGAACCTTGTTTTTATAATAATGAGCCTTTGTATCTTCTTCATCTGAAAAAGCAAAAACTCCTAAATGATCAAATCTTACATCCTTAACAAAATTATATAAATCATTAAAATCTTCTTCACTTTCACCAGGAAAGCCAACTATTAAGGTTGTTCTTAAAACACAAGAAGGAATTTCCTTTCTAATTTTAGCAATTCTTTCAAGATATTTTTCCTTTGTGCCACTTCTTTTCATTAAAGCAAGTATTTTATTACTGCTATGCTGAATTGGAATATCAAAATAAGGCATTATATTTGTGTTTTCTTTAAAAACTTCAATTAATTGATCACTTATTCTATCAGGATATAAATAAAGCACTCTATAATAAGTATCCTTATTTAATTTTGCTAAATCTTCCATTAATTGTTCAATTCCATAATTGTCATATAAATCCTTACCATAACGAGTTGGATCTTGAGCAATAACAATTATTTCTTTTTTTCCAAGCTTAATTAGTCTTTTAGCATCCTCTAGTATTTGTTCTTTTGGATATGAATAATAATCTCCTCTAATTAAAGGAATAGCACAATAAGCACATCTATTTGAGCAACCTTCTCCTATTTTTAAATAAGCTACAGGTAATGGATTAGATAAGCTTCTTTTAAGCGGATCAAATGTAATTGGTAGCTTAACATTAAATAATTTATTTAGCTTTTCACCAATTGTATTATATTCATCAACACCAACGATTAAATCAATTTCTGGAATGTCTTTACTTAATTCTTCCTTATAGCGTTTAGCAAGACAACCAACAACTATTAAATAAGCATCCTCTTTTTTGCTATTAATAACTTCAAAAATAGTATCAATTGCTTCCTTTTTAGCATCATTTATAAAACCACAGGTATTAATAAAAATAGCATCAGAGCTAGCTACATCATCAATTACCTCAATGTCACTATTTTGGCGTAATAGCCCTAAAATATATTCACTATCAACTAAATTTTTAGCACAGCCTAAAGATATAAATGTTACTTTCATAATTATATTAACTCATCCAAATCCTTTACCATATTTAATATTTCATCAATATTTTGACATCTTGCTCCACTAGCATTATCGTGTCCACCACCATTATAATTACTAGCCACATCGTTTATTTTAACACCTCGTGAACGTATTGAAACACGCCACTTATATTCATCAGTTGCCGTTTCATCCTCTGTACATTGAACCCAGATTTTTACTTCTTTATATCCTGAAAACAAATTAACATAAGCCTTTAATTGCTCACGTTCAATATTAAGTGATTTTATTTCATCAATTGTAATAATTACATATACTAAGCCCTTAGAAGTCATCTTATAATGATTATATAGGTAATTAACAATTTTAATGTCTTCAATTGATTTTAAATACATTTTGTTATAAACATCTATAAAATCAAACTTTGTCTCAAATAGCTTTGAAACAACCTTAAATGTTGTAGGATTAGTATCTGAGTACTGAAAACGTCCACTATCACCAACAATTGCACTATATAAATAATAAGCACATTGCTTAGAAATACTCTTTTTAAATGATATAAGCATATCGCCAATTATTTCAGCAGCAGCGGCAGCATGATCATTAATAATTACAACATCCCCAAACTCATCACATAATGGGTGATGATCTATTTTAATAACATAATCTGCTTTTTCTATGTATTGCTTTTTATCAACACGTGGAGTATTTGCAACATCAACAACAATGCATAAATACTTTTCATTTATTTCTACATCATCATCAGTTATAGGATATAAAGATGGTGAAAAGAACTTATGTGGTAAGCCAAAAGCATAAACTTTTTTATTTTTAAAATTATCTTCAATCCAAGTTTTAAGGCCAAATTGTGAGCCTGAAGCATCAAAATCTGGTACTTCATGTCTTAAAATGACAATAGTATCATATTTTTTTATTGCCTTTAAAACCTTTTTATATTCCTTATTCATTATTTATTTAAACCTTTTACAATTTCATATGTGTCTTTACACATCATTAATTCTTCATTTGTAGGAATTACGAAAACATCAATTTTTGAATTTGCTCCAGAGATTTTATAGCCCTTCCCATTTAAAATTTCAACCTTATCAGTTTCACCAATTGTATATTCAATACCTAAAGCCTTTTGAATCATTGGAATTAATACGCTTCTTGTAGAAATAGAATTTTCTCCAACTCCAGCTGTAAAGACAATAGCATCAGCACCACCAAGTTCAACAAAATAAGAGCCAATAAATTGAGCAACTCTAGTGCAATATACCTTACGAGCTAAAAATGCTCTTGGATTATTTAGTTTTTCTGCTTCATCAATTTTTCTCATATCATCATGTACACCACTAACTCCAAGTAAACCAGATTCAAAGTTACATATATGATTCATTTGGTCAGGAGTTAAATGATCCTTATTCATAATATAAAATAATGTTGAAGGATCTAAATCACCACATCTAGTCCCCATAGCAATTCCTCCAAGTGGAGTAAAGCCCATCGATGTATCAACAGATTTTCCGTTTTCAATAGCACATAAAGAAGCTCCACTTCCTAAATGACAAGAAATTGCCTTAAATTCATTTCTACCATAGTATTCCTTTAATACTGAGGCAATATATTTATGTGATGTTCCATGAGCGCCATATCTTCTGATTTTATATTTTTCATAGTATTCATAAGGAAGAGCAAATACATAACGCTCTGCTGGAATTGTTTGATGGAAGGCTGTATCAAAAACCATAGTATGAACAGCATTTGGGAAAATTTCCTTAAATGCCATGTAGCCATTGTATTCTGCTTTGTTATGATGTGGAGCTAATTCAGCAAGCTCTAAAACCTTTTTGCAAACATCGTCAGTTACAACTTCAGTTTTCTTAAAATATTCTCCACCTTGAACAACTCTATGTCCAACGCCTTTAATTTCATCAACATTTTCAATTACATGAAATTCAGCAAATTTATCAGTAATTGCTTTTACTGCTGCTGCGTGGTCTGCAATTGGATAATTGTTGTTATAATAAGTCTCATTTGTTCCGTTTTTAAAATCATATTTTACTGTAACTATTCCATCATTTGCTCCAATTCTTTCAACTGTTGCCTTAGCAATTAATTTTTCTTCAGGCATTTCTAGTAATTGTACCTTTAATGATGAACTTCCAGCATTTACTGCTAATATTTTCATAATAATAAATCCTCCATAATTAGTTCCTTTTAATTTTACTATTTATATAGTAAAAAGTCAAAATATTAAAAAAATAAAAAGGAAAATGTTGAAATTATTTTATAGCTTTTTTATAATTATAGTGATGGAGAAATACTCAAGTGGTTTAAGAGGGCAGTTTCGAAAACTGCTAGAGGTTAACGCCTGCAAGGGTTCGAATCCCTTTTTCTCCGCCAAAACCGACATTAAATTTATTTAAATTTTGTTTTATAAAATAGTGCATCATAATTTTTAATAAAATAGATAGAGGACAATGTAATGGAAAAGAAAAAATTCAATCGTGGAACAATGACTGGTGGAATTGTTAGAATAATAATTGCTGTAATTGCAATAATTATTGCAATTAATATTATTGTTCCAAGTATTAAAGCAGATGATTCAGATGATAAATTTGGAACTATATTTATGTGTTTAATAGGTGGAATAATGATTATTGCTGCTATTGGTTTTATTGGAAATGGAATAAAAATGATTATTGATGGTAAAAAATCATTAGATGTTACTCGTAATGGACATTGTGAAACTGGTAGAATTATTGATTTAACAGAAACTGAAGTAACTGAAAACAATAATGGAAGTGTTTCAAGATATATGATTTACAATTTAAAATTTGAATATACTGATGATTTTGGAAATTTATGTGAAAGCCAAGAACAAATTAGTCAAAACATTTATGAAAAGTTAAAACAAATGACTCTTGTTCCTATTCTTGTATATAAAGAACGTGCAGTATTTGATAAGAAAAAATTCGATATTGAAAATAATTAAACTCATCATTATGAAAATTCAATTGGAAATAGATCAGTAACATCTATTTCCTTTTTTCATTTTTTAATTTTAAACTCCTTATTCAATGGTGGGTTGAACTCCCACCTGGCGGAAAATGGCGGATTAAAAGACAAAAAAGATAATCTTTTTATTACAGTTACGAGTACTATATAATATTTGATTATCTTTTTATTTTCTTGCACGTGTTATTTTTTGACGTATACAATTTTCTTATATGTAGATTGAACACCAACTATCGATACTTGATGAATCAAGCAAGAAAAAAGACTAGCATTTTAATACCAGTCTTAATTTTTTTCATTGTATGACGAATACTAAATGGCTATTTTTGTAATTTGATAAGGATAGTTTATGTTTGTTAACTTTAATTACCTAATAAATGGCTTTTCTTTTTATGAAATTCTAAAGTGCCATCTAAATATAAATCAATATCTCCATCGACTAATACAATAACTCCATTTGGTAAGATATAACTTCCATTATTTGTTACATATTGTACTTCATTTGATAAACTGTTAAGTTGTATAAATCCTCTTTCTGCCAGCCCACCACAAATTAAGCAAGTGGCATATCTTTTTCCTCCAGAAAAAGCATCGCTTGCTACAGCGTGTCCCTGTTGAGTCGTTGCTCCACATCCACATATTGCTCTGTGTTGGGTATAATTGATCCAAGTATATGGCTCATGATAATCATGTAAAGTTGTATAATTATTACAAATAGTGCAGTAATGATCTTCATAATGATGTGAATGCTTTTTCATACCACAGCCACAATATTCAATATTATTTATAATATAATTATTAGAATGAGTTACTGCTATGTTTGATAAATCTATAACTCCAGCTTCTGTTATTTGATATTTTGAAGAAATCACAACATCTGTTGAATTACTACCCCAACCAAAATGTGCATGAATACCACTTGCATCATAATAATATGCCACAACAGAATGATAATTTTCTTTCTTGCCAGTAACTTCATTGTAATCGGCAATATGTAACATTACAGGATGGTCTAAATCTAATTGTCCCTTTACGTATGAATCAAACCAATTGATTACATTTTCATCTGTGGGTTTAGCATTACTGCCAAAATCATTTACTCTAGTATATGAGAATGTTACATTGTTTGATGGAAAAAGAGCATTTAAAATCCTATAATAATCCCACATACCTATACTGCAAGAATATTCACTTGCTGAAGATCCTATAGAGGAATTGACGATATCCATTAAATACATTTGAAAGTCAGTCGATTTATTATTTTGAATGTAGGTATAAAGATCTGTATTAGGGTATGACTGTCTTAATACACCAGGAGATATAGACAATGCAGCAACTATACTATTTGCATTTCCTTGGCTTCTTTCATAAATTGTAGGAATAATATCATCATTTACAAAAGCATCCAAATATGATAAATATTGAATAAAAGATACATATCCACAAGAACCATGTGAATTTATGGGTGAATAGGTGTACAAATTTTGAAAATAGGTCACCATGCTAAAGCCAGAATTACTTGGCATTTCATTTTCAAATTGTTCAAAATTATTATTAAATTCTTCTTCAGTCATAAAGACATAAGAATCATCAAATTCATTATCTTCAACATAGGCAAAAACAGAGACTGTTTTAACATTTATAATTGATACTAATCCCAATAGTAATAATATTATAATTCTCTTCATAATTTTTATTCCTTTCTTTTTATAATGTCAATCACCTTTTCATAATCATAGAGTGCGCACAAATAACTACCTTCAGTAATTGCTGTTTCTTTTATCAGTTCATTTTTAAACTCTTCTTTGTACTTTCTGAATACATCATCGTAAAAGAACAAATCAGTTTCATAGCTCAGCAAATCTAATGTTTCATCATCCGAAATGATATATCTTGGAAGTAAAAAATATTTTTTTCCATTTTCGATGACCACTTTACTTCTTACACTTTTTTGGCAAAAGTAATTTTTCATTCCTAAAATTGGATAACTACTATATTTCATTTTTTTGTATGTTTCAGGATATACTTCTATCATTTCACCTACATAATCAAACATCTCTTTCACCATATTTTGGTTGATTCTTTCTTCATCGGTAAATGCATACTCTTTTAATGTTTTATTTGAATCATCAAATATTAGTTCAACCCTTTTGTATAAAGTAATATTTTTATTAATTACTTCCTGGTTTGAAATGTTTTCTTTGATAACAGCTTGTTTACTTGTAGCACAAAAAACCAATTGATAATCATTAATTGTATATTTTATGTTATCTAAACGATTAGTAGTATAATAAGCAATATTTTCAGTATCCTTATTGGATAATTTTTGAAAACAAAAATAATATTTTCCATCAATAATGTGTCGTTCATTATATTTTGTAAAATGATAATTATCAGCATCTTTAGAAAAATTATTTTCATATTCTTGAAGCCATACCTCATATTCTTCAATTAAATCTTCTTTTAAGTAAACCAAATAATACTGACTATCTTTTTCTAAATACTCGGTCAAATAAGTAAATAATCGTTCTTCTTTTGGAATAGAAGGTCCAAACTTATTTTCCAAGTCGTATCCTTCCCACAAATAATTATAGGATAAGTCACTATCTGGAATAATAAATTTATAATCAAATTTAAAATCGATTAAGGCTTCTTTTGTTTCATTATCATCAATTTTATTTATACTATTATTATTTTTCTTTTCACATCCTATACAAATGATGCTCAAGAGAATCACCTCTAACATAAGAAATAATTTTATAAATTTACTTTTTAGCATTATGATGTCCTCCTTGTTTCATCCTATGCTTATAAGCAAAAAAAACTCCATGTTTTACCTAAAGAGATTTTTGTATCTTTATTCTACCGCCTTAGGTAATTGTTACAACTATCTAGGGTTCATTTGCTTACAAAC
This sequence comes from uncultured Bacilli bacterium, assembly GCA_934201705.1. GTDB lineage: Bacteria > Bacillota_I > Bacilli_A > RFN20 > CAG-631 > CAKPXW01. The sequence continues at coordinate 24,659 of CAKPXF010000027.1, forward strand.
ACATTTTACCATAGAATATTTTTGTACACAATCAATTGAATAATTTTATTATTTTGTATAATATTTTCCCATAAAATCCTCCTTGTTTTCTACTAAGAGGATATAATTTTTTTATTTTTTGTTAGAGTGATATTTTTTGACATATACTAAGAAATGATACAAAAATGTTCAAATTTCAGACTGACAACCTTAAAAAAGCCAAAAATGTCGCAAAAAATAGCCGTTTTAAGTACAAAAAAAGGCTTGATACGCTATTTACTTTGTATCAAACCTATATTTACTTATGGTGACCTATACGGGATTCGAACCCGTGAATGTCGCCTTGAGAGGGCGATGTGTTAAACCGTTTCACCAATAGGCCATAAAGAGGAAAATCCTCTTATTTAATAAAATTGTTTAATCGTCTAATTGCTTCATCAATACCAATAGTATCGATAATATCAACCAAATCAAAGGCATTTTTTCTCTTTGTTAAAGCAACACGAATTATTGCCATATATTCGCTGAACATATAAGTAAAGCCATTTTCTTTCATGTCTTTTTTATTGTTAGCAAAACCAATACTACGAGCAATTTCCTTTTGATGATTGAACCAATCATCTTTATTTGGCTTATATAATGATAAATCATTTTTAAACAATTTGCAAGATGTAGATATTAATGTTTCATCATAAGGTAATTCTTCACATGCTAATTCATCATATGTATCCTTATACATATAACAAATATGATCATATATTTCTGCAAACTTATAATAATCCTTTCTAGGTTGAGGATCATTTTTACCAAAGCTCATTATTTTAGCAAACATATCTTCATCAGTATTAATTAAAGATAATAGTTTGCTATCATATGATGAAGCCCATTCTTTAATACTGCTTACTAATTCATTTATTGGAGTTTTAAAGATGACATCCTTTGAAATATTATTAATCTTTTCAAGGTCGAATAAAGCACCATCTAAAGAAAATTTATCAAATGATAATTTAAAGTCAGAAATCTTTGAATCTGGATTAGCTAAACGATATTCTTCATAATTTGAATTAGCTATTGTACACAAGTAAATTAATAATGCTGAAGTTGGATAACCTTGTTCAATAAAATAAGTTACTGAAGCTTCAGGATCAAGTCTTTTTGATAATTTTCTTCTGTTACCATTATCATTTTTCATAATAACTGGCAAATGAGCATAATGAGGAAGCGTGAAATTTAATGCATTAAATAATTGAACATGAATAGGAGCAGAAGGTAGCCACTCTTCACCACGAATTACATAATTAGTATGCATAAAGTGATCATCACAAGCATGTGCAAAATGATAAGTTGGTAAGCCATCTGATTTACGAATGACAATATCTAAATCATTTTCAGATAACTTTAAATCACCTCTAATTTCATCGTGGAAATCAATATGATTTAAGAAATTACCATTGCTTTTAAAACGAACTACATATGGTACATTATTTTTTATTTTTTCAATTGCCTCATCAACAGTCAAATTACGGCATTTAGCATATTTTCCATAATAGCCTGGTCTTTCCTTGTTAGCCATTTGTTCTTCTCTAATTTTATCTAATTCTTCTTGAGTACAAAAGCAAGGATATGCTATGCCATTTAAAATCATTTCATATATTACAGTATCATAAATAAAGCTTCTTTCAGATTGAATATATGGTCCATAAATTCCACCGATACTATAGCCCTCATCAATATTAATATCAAATAATCCAAGTTGCTTAACAACTGTTTCAATTGAGCCCTTTACTTCTCTTTTTGTATCAGTATCTTCTATTCTTAAATAGAAAACGCCATTTGAATCATGAGCAAATTTTGAGGCAACAAATGATGCAAATAAAGAACCAGTATGTAAAAAACCAGTAGGGCTTGGTGCAAATCTTGTAACCTTAGCATCTGTAGGTAAATTTCTTGCTGGATATTTGTTTTCTAAATCATTAATAGTTAATGTAACATTAGGGCAAATCAATTTTGCTAATTCTTCTATTTTATTCATAATACTATTCCTCTTTTTTAAGTCTTAAATATTATACATCAACAAATTATTTATTTCTAGATGAATTCTTACCCAAAATCAATAAAATTCTTAAAACATAAACAAAGATATTAATAAAATCTAAATATAAACTAAATGCAGCAGCAATTGAAGCGGCCTTTTTATTATAAGAATTAGAAATTAAATTTGTCATTGATTTTATATCAACGATAGTTAGTATCGAAAAAACAATTAAACCAAAAATTGAAATTCCAAGATATAAAGGCATAGAAACACTGCCAGTAACACTATAAGCAATAAATGAATAAATTGAAACAATTGCACTAGCAATTACTAAAGTTATAAGTCCAATCCAAGCAAAGGCTGCAATTTTATGAATTTTGTTTTTAAATGCTACAGAAATTAAAGTTAAAACTAAATAATAAATAGCAACAACGCCAAATACTTGTACCAAAACTGATGCGTCAAAGTAAATAAAAAATGATGAGAATGTAAAGCCATTTAGTAATGAATAAATTAAATATCCAGTTAAGGCCTTTTTACTATCTGCTTTTACTAAAGCATTTTTATTTATTGTAAAACATAAAACCATTTCAATAATAAACGAAATTACAAAGCAAACCATAAAGAATGATAAGCCAACAGCATTATTGCTAACTATTATATTAGCAAAAAGACTTGAAAATAAAATGCCTGATAGGAATGTTAATAATGCTCCAATAAACATCCAAAAATAAGCCTTTGTTAAAGCAGCACTTGTTTCTGCAATAGACATATCATTGACATAACTTTTTGAATTATTATCATGATATTCAGAATAAAAATTATTATCGTTCATTTAAATTCGTCGAGTAGACATCTCGACACTCCTTTCTTTTTATTTTTATAAATAGTTTGTCTTGTTCTATTTATAATGCCATTGTTTATGGCTTCAATATATGCTTTCCACATATTTTTTTGCCAATGTATTAGTTTTATTAAAACCTATACAAATATTATTATAACAAAAAATAAAATATATTCAATATACATTGAATATAATATGTGTTTTTTTATTAAATAACATTTGTTATATTTTTATAATTTTGATTAATTAAATCAATATATGATTCAATTTTTTCATTTTTATAATTTAAAAAATAATCTATCTTTAGCAAATAAATATTAATATTAGGGTTAATTACTTTTAATTGATTTACTATTTCTTTAACATTACATAATAGTATTTCAATTTTTCTATTAATTATATCATCATCAAAGGAAATTGCTTTTAAGCTTTCATCTACTTTAATTTGATTTTTTATATCATTTGTGCCAATTGAAATAAAAGCTATATTACTTTTCTTTACAAGCGCTGATATTTTTAAAATCTTATCATCAACAATTTTTGAAGCATCACTTTTTATTATTTTTAATAAATAATCACTTTTCATAAAATTAGAAACAAATGTTTTATCAATAGGAGTGTTTACCTGTACATTAGTAAAGTCATTTCCTAGCATTATTATAAAATCTTCATGTTTAGTAGTTTTATACCTAATCACACTTATAAATGATGCAATTATTATAATTACAATTCCTATACAAAAAAACATTACTTTTTTATGCTTCATGAAGTTCAATCTCCTTAATATTGACATTTACACTTTGCAAAACCTCTACAATATTTTCATATCCTCTTTCAATGAATTCAACATTTTTTAGTATACTTGTTCCATTTGCTAACAAACAGGCAAGTAATAAAGCCGCTCCTCCTCTTAAATCTTTGCAACTTAACGAACTTGCAGATAATTTACTAGGTATAATTAATGCCTTATCTTCAACGACTAAAAACTTTCCATTCATTTTTTTTATTTCATCTAGAAAGGTAAATCTATTTTCAAACAATGTTTCTTCAACTAATGATACGCCAGTTCCTGCAAATAAATATACACTCATTATTTGTTGTAAATCACTTGGAAATAATGGATATGCTCCAGTTTTTATATTTGCTTTATCAAATTCATTTTTTCCATAAATTGTTATTTCATTTCTTCTTATATCCATATTAACGTTTAAATTTATAAGTTGGTTTATTAAGGTATAGTTATCTTTTACATCTACATTTTTCAATGTTAACTTTTTAGCAAATAATGCTCCATAAATTAAATATGTACCGCAAACAATTCTATCACTCATTACTTTATAATTTGTTTTATTTAGTTTTAACGTTGGATTAACAATTATAACACTTGTTCCTTCACCAACAATATTAGCTCCCATTTTATTTAAAAAACTAATTAAATCAACTATTTCAGGCTCTTTTGCAGCATTTTTAATAATTGTTTTTTTGCTTGCAAATACTGATGCTAATAAAATATTAATGGTAGCCCCAACTGAAGGAATATCAAAGTTTACAACTCCTCCATTTACTTTTTCTTTGACATAAGCTTTTATAACATCACTTGTTAGCACCAAGCTAACATCTAAATTTGATAATCCTTTAATATGCTGATCAATAGGCCTTTTGCCAATATTACAACCTCCAGGATAATATATTTCTACCTCATTAAATAATGATAAAAATGCTCCAATAAAATAATAAGAAGCCCTAAATCTTTGAATTTCTTCCATTAATAATGGTTTGTATATAATATTTGTTGAATCAATTATTAAATTATTATCAATAAATGAAACATTCACATTTATTTTTTTTAAAATCATTAATAATTCATAAATATCTTTTATTTTTGGTACATTACTTAATATTACAACGTCTTTACAAAGTAATGATGCAACAATTATTGCAAGTGAAGAATTTTTACTTCCTTGAACATTTATAGTTCCATTAATTGTAGGATTTCCTTTTATTTCGTATGCTTTCATTTTTTACCTTCATTCATATATACTAATATTATGAAAAAAGTAAAAAAAAATATGATTAGCTATTGTAGCATTTCATATTTTTTATTAATTATTTTATAAATTAATTCGATTTTTGATTTATATAACTTTCTAAACATTGCATATTCATAGAAAAATTCATCTTTAGTATTTTCAATATTTAAGTCTTTTAATAAAAAATTTGTAAACATTGTCTCAATTATAAAGAATTGCTCATATGTTATTTTAAGCGTTGTTGTTGTAAGCTTCATTTTATTAGCATAGACAAGCAAAGGCGTTGAATGTGTTACATCAGAAGCTATTTCATAATATTTTTTATATTCTGTTAAATCAGCAACCTTTTGCAATCCTCCTAAGAAGTTCATTTTTACCTCTTCATCATTGTAACGTTTATAAGCCCAATGAATCCAACCATAATTAATAAATTTTTCTTTATTAGCTTTTTTAACCTCTAAGGCTTGCATATCCTTTTCCATCATGCTTTGAATTTCTTCAATTTCCTGTGGGTCTTTTATTTCACCTCTATTGTAAGATCCATATCTTAAATGTCTATAATACGCCCTTGAAACTTCTTCATTACCCTTTGTTATAACTCTTAAAACACATAATAATTCATGGAATGTTCTCCAAGAGCTCATTGCTTCTGTTTCCAATCCTTCACACAATTGATTTAGAGTTGATTTTATTAGCATAAAGCACTTTGCATATATGTCAGCTTGAAGTCGCTGCTTAGCCTTAGTTGGATCAAGCTTTGCATTACTTAACGCAACAAGCATTCTATTAATAAACATTGTTAAAACAGATGTTTCAACACTGTATTTTGAAATAACAGCTGGTGATTCAATACTTTGATATTCATTAATTATTAATTTATCATAGCAAATATTAATTAATTGATTAATATATTTTTCATCATTTTCTAATTGGCATTTTAACTCTGGCTTGATAATACTTAAATGAAATCTATGCTCTGCACATATATAATTTACCATATCAAAAACGCTAACGTTTTTAAGTAAAGCATCAGAGACTGTTGAATCAGCTATTAATTTTTTATATCTTTCATCAACCATTATAAAAACCTTTTTTATGAATTCTTTATTTAAGTTTAGCTTTTCTCCATACGTTTGCCAAAAAACTTCAAACAAATTTTCATCTATTTTTAATATAATTCTATCTTCATTAATTTCCATCATCCAATCTCCTTTCTTACTTTAAAGTATTTTCAATATCAAGTTTAGGTAAAACCTCAATTCCTAGTTCTTTTGCAAAATCATATGCTATTTGTATTTTACTTGACGATAAAGCTTTTGGGGTATGGGCATCAACTCCTATAGCAACCTTATTTCCAACTTCCTTTGCTATCTTCCAAAATTCTTTATGAGGATAGCGGTACCTATATTCATTATAATGTACTTTCTTTTCCTCATTGTTTATGCATCCACAATTAATTTCTAAAACAACATCATTTTTTTTAGCTTCTTCACAAATAATTCTCGATACTTTTTTAGCATTTTCATTAAACGGTCCAAATGATAAAAATAAATCAGGATGGGCAAATATCTTAAATAATCCACTATTTAATCCTTTTATAGCCTTATTTAAGTATATTTTTAAAAATTTATTATAGGATGTTATTTTCAAATGGTATTCTACATTATTTTTAAAATATAAAGCATGATTTCCAAATATAAGATAATCAACCTCTTTATTATCTAATAATTTTTTGTAGTATTTAGCATAGTGATTGTCCCATTCACATTCAAATCCTACATAAATGTCAATTATTCCTTCATATTTTTTTTGTAGCCTTCTTATACTATTTAAGTAATCATCCTTTAATGTATAATCTGCTCTAACATGGGTGTTATAAATATAAGGTAAAATTACATGATCTGAAAAGCCAAGGCCTTTTAAATTAGCTTTTATTGCCTCTTTTACATATTCCTCATCAGTTCCAGAAGCATGATTGCATCTTTTAGTATGAGTATGATAATTGTATTCCATATATTTAATCACCCTCTTTTTATACTTAAAACAATTATAATTGTTTTTATTTTGTTTTTCAATAAAATAAAATTCTTATTTAACGATGATGCTTTATGTTGTATAATTATATACGTCCAAAGATAAAGGAGTTTATTATGAAAGTTGCAATATACCCTGGATCGTTTGATCCTATTTCAAATGGCCATTTAGATATTATTAAAAGAGCAAGTAAACTTTTTGATAAAGTTTATGTGTTAGTTTCAATTAACCCTCAAAAGAATTACATATTTACTGATAATGAAAGAGTACAAATTGTAAAAAAAGCATGTGAAGAAATGAAAAATGTTGAAGTTGTTGCTTCAAAAGCCTTAGTTTTAGATTTTGCAAAAACAGTTAATGCTTGTTCTATTATTAGAGGTTTAAGAAATCATAATGATTTTGATAATGAAATGCAATTATTTCAATTCAACCACACAATTGATAGTTCAATTGAAACAATTCTTCTATTTCCTTCAGCTAACAATTTATTTTTATCATCATCATCAATTAAAGAGTTAGTTATGTTTAATTCAAGTATTGATAATTATGTCCCTGAAAATGTTAAAGATATAATATTTACGACACTTAAAAATCGTTTGGAAAAAAAATAAGCAAGTCACACAAGATGGCTTGCTTTTATTTTGACATTAATTAATCGATTTGGATATATTTATTTTCAATTTCTTTCTTTACATCTTTCTTAGGAACAGAGATTTGTAAAACACCATTGTTGAAGCTAGCTTTAATAGCACTTTGCTCAACATCGCCTACATAATAAGAACGTGAGCATGTTCCATAAAATCTTTCCTTGCGTAAATACTTAGGTGAATCTTCTTCCTTTGAAGTCATAGCACTAACAGTTAAGTATTTTTGGTCTAAAGATAATTTAATATCTTTCTTTTCAAATCCTGGTAAATCAATCATGAAAATGTATTCATTTTCACTTTCTTTAATATCAGTTTTCATTAATTTGTTTTCTTTTGAAATTGTACCAAAGAAATTGTTAAAGAAATTGTCCTCATCATTATATACATCAAAATTATTACGTCTATTTAAATTATTACTCATAAAAGTTATCTCCTTTTTTATTTATCTTTAGCACTCGATTACCTCGATTGCTAATTATATTATACACCATTTTTTAGCACTGTCAACACCTAAGTGCTAATTTTTTTTATTTTTTTGCAAAATAAAATTATTTTGAAACAAAATTGAAACAAATATGAAACTTTTTTGAAACAAAAAATATATGACCCTATAGGGTCATATATTACTCTAAATTTTTTTGTTTAAAACTTCTAAAATTATGTTATTATTATCTTGTATAAAAATAATAATTATTTATTTAAATTTGCTTTATATAATTCAATTTCATCTATAATTTTATTTAATCTAAAGTGAAAATACCACAATAAGACTAAAAGTATTATATCAAAAATAATCAATATTAAACTTATAAGTATATAACTAGATTCAATAAAGCTAATGAAAGTTAAGATGTATAAAATGATATTAAATATAATTATTAAAGTATATATATTTCTTATTTGTTTTTTCTTTTTAAAAAGTGATAACAGGAAAGTGTTGTTCATTATTAGAGAAACTCCATTTCTAATTTAGTTTGTTCGTAAAGGTAAACATTTTTAGATAAGAAAAAAAACATTTTTATGGAACTGTTTTCAAAATATTTAAACACAATGTTGAGAAATGTTTAAGAAAGTTGTAAAATGTAAGCAAATAAGCAAAAAATTGAATTTGTTTATAAAAGTTTACTTTTATAAACAAAAAATCTATATTTTATTATACGACTTTTGTTTTTTAGGAGGAAATTAAATGACATATGGATATGCAAGAGTATCATCAAAGGATCAAAAACTGGATAGACAAATTGCTGAGCTCGAAAAATTTGGTATAAAAAGTGAAAATATATATTACGATAAGCAAAGCGGAAAAGATTTTGATAGAGTAAAATATAAGATATTAAAAGATAGATTAAAAGAAGGCGATTTATTGGTAATTAAATCAATAGATCGTTTAGGTAGAAATTACGATATGATTATCGAGGAATGGTCAAGCATTACTAAAAGAATTAATTGTGATATTGTTGTACTTGATATGGACCTATTAGACACAAGAAGTGATAATAAAAATTTAGTTGGTAAATTTATATCTGATATTGTTTTACAAATTCTTTCTTTTGTTGCAGAAAATGAAAGAAAAAATATAAAACAACGCCAAGCTGAAGGAATTATGATTGCAAAGCAAAAAGGAATAGTGTTTGGCAGGCCAAAAGTTAAACTTCCCACTATTTTTTATGATGTTTGTGAAAAATTTATGAAAAAAGAATTAACAATAAAAAAATCATTAGAATTAACAGGTATGAAAAAATCATCATTCTATAAATATCTAAACCAATTAAAAGTAAATAAATAGCATTTTTTTCGACAAAATCTATAAAAAATCTATAAAAACTCCACAAAAAGTATTTATTTTGTCCCATTAAATTGTTATAATTATTTTAGAAAAATTTTTAAAAGGTTTCTAAGTGTGTCGTGACTTTTAGAAGAATTTAGTATTAAAATACAATCGGCACTTCAATTAAAAAGTGAGGTAACATTATGGAATTGTCTGAAAAAATTAAAAGACTTAGAATTCAAAATAATTATAAGCAAGAAGAGCTAGCTGAAGTATGTAACGTTACACGCAGTGCAGTTTCTAATTGGGAAACAGGTAGAAGAATTCCCGATTGGGACAATATTGTGACAATTGCTAAATTATTTAATGTTACTGTTGAAGATCTTGCAAGCAGCAAAAAACTTTGTAAGAAACCATCTACTTTTATTAAAGCCATTCCGGAAGCTAAATTAAAAGGTAGTGAATTGCCAATTTTCTTTTCAGCATTACTTTTCTTAGCAATTTCTATAATGCTAGTAAGTTATATGCCAAGAATGGATAGATTATATTATAATTACATGTATAAATATGGAAACTTTTATGATGATGCTTCAAAAGTTGAAGTACTTCTATCTAATAATAGTAGTTTTCCATTGTCATCTGTAGAACGTGTAGAAAAGCTTGAATATAGCCAAACTAAAGCCTATAATCCAAAAATTTATCAAGGTACTATTGAATTATTTGATAGACATTATATTTTTCTTAAATGTATATTAAATAATGGTAGTGAAAATTATTTTTCAAATAAAGAAACAATTTCAATAAATTATAACCCTAATAATTTATTAAAATATGATAATTTTTCTCAAAAATTCGTTTTACTTGGAAATAGTAACCAAATTTTAAAAATTCAAATAATTGCTGAAATAACTGAATCTTGTATCTATATTAGTGCTTT
>CAKPXF010000028.1 GCA_934201705.1 uncultured Bacilli bacterium
GCTGATTTAAATGCAGCATGTAACATACTAAGAAAAAGTAAACCTAATGATGAGATAATATCAAATTTGAGGGATAGGGGTCTAACAATACCATATCGAGTACAGGTAAGATTATAGTTATTTACCTTAAACAAGTAATAATTATAACTGTACATCATTAAAAAATGGGATTTTCATCCCATTGAGTGATTAAAAATCACTCTTGTTCTAGTACTAAATAAATACTTATGCTAAAATAAACATAAAAGAAAATGCAATGAGGTAAAAGCATATGGATGAATATTTTAAGTCTTATATAATTAACGATAATTTGCTTTATAAAGCCAATGTGGTTTTTAATAATAAAAATGAAATATTTAATAGCAAAATAATAATTTATCCTAATACTAAAAAACTATTAAGCTATAAATTATTTTGGTGTAAAAATAATAAAATATTAAATAGCTATACAGCTATAAAAAGTATTAACAAAAGATGTAATAATCATTTTGAAATAAAACTTAATAATTGCTTAGCTATGCCTAAATATGCAAATGGTTTATGCTTAGTTGTCAATGATAATAAATATTATTTTAATATCACTAGTGATATTATTAAAAGAAAAACAAGCAAATTATTATTTGAATTTGCTGCATTTTCGGATTTTCATATTGAATCATTTACTGAGAAAGCTGAGCATATAACACATTTAAAAAGCGCCTTTAAAGCAATTAAAAATAAAGAGAAGAATTGCAAATTTATAATTAGTATTGGTGATCAAACAAATCATGGAAAGCAAGAAAACTATGATTGTTTAAAAAAGGTTATAAATGCTGAAAATACTGCCAATATTCCAATTTATTTTGCTTTAGGAAATCACGAATATATCTATAATCAAACATATGATGAGTCAATAAATAGATACTTTAACAATTTAAATGTAAAAGAGGTATATTATTCGTTTGTTATTAATGAATGTAAATTTATAATGCTTGGCTCTGATAGTATTGTTGGTGAAGGAACTATTAATGATAAACATATAAATTGGCTAATAAATGAATTAAATAATGTAAATAAAAGTAAACCAACATTTATATTTATTCATCAACCTTTTTATAATACAATATCTGGCTCTTTGAAAGGACAAAATTGGCATGGAATTGATAGTGGCTTAAAAATCAAAAAAATATTAGATAAATATCAAAATATCTTTGTACTTTCTGGTCATACACATTGGACATTAAATAGCAATAGGCCAATACTTAAAAAGAAAAATGTAACCTATATTAATTGTGCATCTGTTGGTTATTTATGGGATGATGATGATAAGTTTGAAGAGGGCTCAGAAGGTTTATTTATTAAGGTATACGAAAACTATGTGTTAATTAATGGCTATGAATTCACTTTAAACAAATGGATTTCTGCCGCCAAATTTTTAATTCCTTTAAAAAAATGATATACTATTAAAGGTGATGAAAAATGCTATCAATAATTAATGATTTTTATAATTACTTAAATGATAGATTTCAAGGTCAAATCCCAAATTTGATATATTTTGCTATTGGTTTTGCTATTGGCTTGATTATTTTTATTTTATTATTTTTAATAATCTATATAATTTCAATAAGTAAAAGTAAAATTAAAAAGCTAATTAACAATAAAAATGCCATCGTTGATAATGCATATAAAGAAGTAATTAGTAAAAATATCTCTATATATAAAGATGTTTATTCTACTAAACCAATAAAAGAAAGAGTAAGTGGGCTTGGTCAAATCACATTAAATATGCTAGATTCAATTTCATCAATTTATTATCCTAATTCAAATGATCCAATTTTTGAAATATCAACTGAGCAATTAGTTGACTTTTTATCTTTTTTTGTTTACCGTGTTAATAATATAATTGATCATTTATTAGAGGAAAGATTAAGCGTTGTAAATGTATTAACAAAACGTTCCTTAAAGGATAAAAGAATATCAAGCGTCTTAGAAATGATTGATAAAAATAAAGTTGAAGAAAATATAGAAAAAAAAGGCTTCTTTAGTAAAATAAAAAAGCACTCATTAAATATTGGAAAAAAGCTTGCTATTAAATATGGAGGCAAAATAATTAATAGTGAGTTTGAAGATATTATACAAATTCTCGGCGAAGATATAAACTGCTTATATAGTAAGCAAAATATGAATAGTAGAAAGTAGTAGGGAAATATATGATCGTAATTTATTCATTTACATTTTTTAATTTTTTATCAATATTTTTTGGGGCTATTTTTTCAATTTGCTTTTTTACTACATTAACAAGTGCAATAATTTCTAAAATTTTATCAAAATATAATAAAAATGATAAAATTAGAAGCATTTCATCTAAAGCCTATACAACTTATTTTAAAAAGGATGCAACCTTTAAAGAAAGGACAATTTGCTCATTAATTTATGAAATTAATGAAGTATGTGCTCTTGCTTGTCCAAATACAAAATACCCTTTATACGAATTATCGATAAATGAGGTTTTAAGTGGCGTTTTAATTGTTCAACAAAAACTCAAAAAATTAGTTAATAATCCTTTACTTAAGGATATTAAAAATGTTCACATTGCAACATTAATTAATCTTGAAGAAAGCTTTGCTAAGCCTGTTTTCAAAATAGTTAATAATAAAGCCTTTAAATATTCTTTCAAAATCTCAAAAGTTATAATAATGATAATAAATTTTATTAATCCACTTTATTATATTAAATTAATAATTAGAAAGACTTTGTTTAAGCAAGGTAAAAAGGATGTTATTTTAATAGGCTTAGATTTTATTGGAAATACAGTATATGAAATCTATGAAAAAGAAGATATCAAAAAATAATAATGACTTTTTAATTTATTTTAAAACATTTACAAAGAATCATAATTATTATATAATTATATTCGATTAAAGGTTGGTGCTCAAAATGGACAATACTAATGAAAATAAAGTAAGCTTTAAAGAAAAAATCAAAGCAAAATGGCAAAGATTTTTAAAGATTTCATTGAATTTTAATAAATTGATTAATATTTCACTTGAAACAATTATTTTAGTCTTAGCAACACTAGCAATTGTATTTAGCTTTACACAAGTATTATTAAGCGGTGTTGAAAGTACAGTAAGAGACTTTAAGATGTACACTCATATGAGTTATGACTATTCATTACTTAAAATCAGCGACTTTTCAAATACATTTATAGCTTATTCTACTAAGAATACTCAGTTAAATGAATTTATAACCTTTACTGAAAGAAATGTTAATGCAGCTAAGATATTAAAAATTATGCCAATTATAATTTTTGGAGCCGAATGCTTATTTGTATTATTCCAAGGATTTGAAAATAGAGAAATTTATTGTATGATTTATTCAACATTAGTTCTAGGCTTATTTATTTTATTTAAAAATTTTGCAATATCACAATTTAGTGCAACAGGCTTAATTACTTCTGCAACTGGCTATTATGTAGCTATAATTATTTTTTGGATTTTAAATATTGGACTTGGAGCATTAAAATATAGTTATAAAAACTATGTTATTAAAATAAATAAACAAAAACAAGAATTATTAAAAAAGGCCTAAAAGGTTAAGAAAGGAAAAAAAGATATGGGATTATTTAAATTTATTAAAAGTCAATTAATCAATGTAATTGAATGGACAGATGATGAAGCAAACGATTTAATGGTATATCGTTTTCCAGTGGATGGAAAGGAAATTAAAAATGGTGCTCAATTAACTGTTAGAGAATCACAAGTTGCAATTTTTGTAAATGAAGGTGAAATTGCTGATGTGTTCAATCCTGGAAGATATAAATTAACAACTGAAAACTTACCAGTATTAACAAAACTACAATCATGGAAATATGGCTTTAATTCTCCATTTAAAGCTGAAGTTTACTTTGTAAACACTAGACAATTCACAGGATTAAAATGGGGAACTGCTAATCCATTTGCATTACGTGATGCTGAATTTGGCGTTGTAAGAATTAGAGCATTTGGTACTTATTCTTTACAAGTTCATGATGCTGCAATGTTTTTAAAGCAAGCATTTGGAACAGCAAAGCAATATAGCGTTAAATCATTAACTGATTATTCAAAATCTATTATTGTTTCATCTTTTACTGATTTCTTAGCTGAACAAAAAATGCCAGTTTTAGATATTCCTCAAAAATATGAAGAAATTGGTGTTGGAGCAACTAATGGGGCAAATAATACATTTGCTCAACTTGGAGTTAAAGTTAAAGATGTAATCGTTGAAAACATTTCTCTTCCTGATGCAGTTGAAAAAGCAATTGATGAAAGAAGCTCAATGGGTGTTATTGGTAATATGAATACATATACATCATATAAAGCTGCTAATGCACTTTCTGATGCTGCTAAAAATCAAGGTGGAGTTGCTGGCATGGGTGTAGGCCTTGGCGCTGGTGTTGGCTTTGGTCAAATTATGGGTAATGCTATGAGTAATGCAAGTAGCGCTAAAAGTGCTAACGTTGTTTGTCCACATTGTAATGCACAAGTTCCTGAAGGAAAATTCTGTCCAGAATGTGGTAAGCCATTAGTTGTTGAAAAAGCAAAATGTATTAAATGTGGCGCAACAATTAATAAAGGTGCTAAATTTTGTCCAGAATGTGGTGCAAAGCAAGAAATTAGTAAGGTTACTTGTCCAAAATGTCATGCGCAAGTAGATGAAAATGTTAAGTTTTGCCCAGAGTGTGGTGAAAAATTAAATTAATTTATAAGCT
Organism: uncultured Bacilli bacterium; assembly: GCA_934201705.1. GTDB lineage: Bacteria > Bacillota_I > Bacilli_A > RFN20 > CAG-631 > CAKPXW01. The sequence goes on from CAKPXF010000028.1 coordinate 4,730, forward strand.
GCAACAAAAAAGTTGCAGTTTATTTTTGAATAAAGGAGAACTTTATGCAACAAGTAAAAAATGAAAATTATATAAAAAATAAGTGTCCAAATTGTGGGGCCGACTTAAAGTTTTTACCTGGTACTAATAAACTTAAATGCTCTAATTGTGACTCTGAATTTGAAATAAATTCACTTGAGCAAGGAAAACTTGATAATGAAGAAATTGATTATGCTTCAACTATAAAAAAGCTAAAAAATGAAAATGTATCTTTAAATAAAGAACGAGTTATACATTGTCAAGATTGTGGTGGGTTAATAACTTTACACGCTAAAACCATTTCTACATCTTGTCCATTTTGCGGCTCAAGTAGAGTAGTAGTTGAAGATGAACAAGACGAGCCATTAAAAATTAATGGTGTTGTTCCATTTGCTTTGACTGAAAATGACGTTTATGAATTATTCCAAAAATGGCTAAAGAAAAAATTCTTTGTTCCAAGAAAAATAAAAAAAGGAAAAACTAAGCCTTCATTTGAAGGGTTTTATATTCCATTTTTTACATTTGATAGCAATACTTCATCATTATATACAGCTTATAGAGGAGATTATTATTATACAACTAAAACTGTAAAAACAAGTAATGGTACTAGAACTGTAACTGAACGTCACACACGTTGGACTTATGTTTCTGGAAAAATTGATGAAGAATTTGATGATGTTTTAGTATGTGGTACATCAAATGCTTTGAATTCATATATTTATAAAATAAACAACTATGATTTTACTAAAATGGAAAAATATCAAGAAAACTTTTTACTTGGCTATTATTCTGAAAGGTCATCAATTTCTTTAGAAAGTGGCTTTGATGAAGCAAAAAATATTATGTGTAATAGAATTAGATCACTATGTGTAAGTGACATTGGTGGCGATACATATAGAGCTTTAAATTTTAAAACAAATTATAAGGATGTAACTTTTAAGCAAATAATGGCACCAATTTATAATGGTCATTATATTTATAACAAAAAAAGATATAATTTTATATGCAATGGACAAAATGGAAACTTTACTGGTAAGAGCCCTGTTTCACCAGTTAAAGTAACTATACTTTCTATTTTAATTTTAATAATTTTAGTATTTATTGCTTATTTAATTATTAAGTATGCAAATTAATAAAGGAGTGATTTTATGGCAAGCTTTAATGAATATAACTTAAAGGATAAAGTAATTAACGCTATTAATAATATAGGCTTTAAAGAACCAACAAAAACTCAGCAATTAGTTTTACCTCATGCCTTAAATGGAAAAAATTTAGCATGTAAGGGGAAAACTGGTAGTGGAAAAACCCATTGCTTTTTAATTCCAATTGCTAATAAAATTGATGAAAATTCAAAAAATCTTCAAGCTTTAATTTTAGTTCCAACCCGTGAGCTAGCACTTCAAATAAATCAAAGATGTAAAGAGTTTTTTAAGGGCTATGATATTAAAATTTCATGCCTTACAGGTGGCGTTGATACACTTCGTGAAAAAAATAGAATTCAAACAACTCCTCAAATTTTAATTGGAACTCCTGAGAAAATTTGTGATATTGCTATTAATAGTGGCTTAATTAATTTAAAATATGTTAACACATTTGTTGTTGATGAAGCTGATATGACACTTGAAATGGGCTTTTTAAATGAGGTTGATAGAATAGCATATTTATGTAAGGATGCTCAAATGATGGTCTTTTCAGCAACACTTCCAGCTGGTATTAAGCAATTTATTAAAAAATATTTTAAATCACCATTAATTATTGAAGATGAAAAATCAAACAATAATGATAGCATTACACATATTTTATATCCTTTAAGAAGTAAAGATGTAAATAATGAATTACTGAATATCATTAAAAACATCAATCCTTATGTTTGTTTAATTTTTGCTAACAAAAAAGAAAATGTCGAACAAATTTATAAGTTTTTAATTAATAATGGCGTTGAATGTGGAATTATTCATGGTGATTTACAAGCACGTGAAAGAAAAGGAAATATTAAAAAAGCCTTAAGTGGGATGTATAAATTTATCGTTTGCTCAGATATTGCCGCTCGTGGTATTGATATACCAGGCGTTAGCCATGTAATATCTGTTCATCTTCCTAAAAATAATTTAGAATTTTATACTCATAGAGCAGGAAGAGCTGGAAGAATGAATCTTGATGGTATTTGTATTACCTTATATGATAAGGATGATGAAGCATCAATTAAAGCTTTAACAAATCAAGGTATCATCTTTAAAAGAATGGAAATTAAAAATAATGAATGGAAAGAGTTAAAAGATTTTGATGCTAGAAGTAAACGAAAAGGCAAAGGTAAAATCGATGATCCTTTAAAAAACGAAATTGCTAAAGCTGTTCGTATGAACAAATCAAAAAAAGTAAAGCCAAATCATAAAAAGAAAATGAAAGAGGCGGTTGAAAAAGTTAAAAGAAAGCATAAACGTGAAATAATCAAAAATGATATTCAAAAAAGGATTAGACAACGTGCAATAAATAAGAATAAGGGTGAGCAAAATGATTAAAATTGGAAGTCATGTATCAATGAGTAGTCCTAATTTTTTATTAGGCTCTGTTAAGGAAGCTATTAGTTATGGGGCTAATACCTTTATGTTTTATACAGGAGCCCCACAAAATTCTACACGTAGTCCATTAAATATGCTTAAAATTGATGAAGCCAAATCTTTAATGAAAGAAAATAATATAGATATTAATGATGTAGTAGTTCATGCTCCATATATTATTAATCTTGCCAATTTAAATGAAGAAAAAAGTAAGATTTCTTACAATATTTTACTTAATGAAATAAATAGAACAGTAAGCATTGGCTGTAAATATTTTGTATTACATCCAGGAGCTTCAATGGATTATGATAGATATAAAGCAATGGATCAAATTGCTTCTTATTTAAATAAAGCTATTAGCTTATATCCTAATATTATTATTCTACTTGAAACAATGGCAGGTAAAGGTAGTGAAGTTGGAAAAACCTTTGAAGAAATTGCTTATATTATTAAGCAAATTGAAAATAAAAATTGTATTGGTGTTTGCTTAGATACTTGTCATATTAATGATGGTGGCTATAATTTAAATAATACAAATGATATTTTAAATGAGTTTGATAAAATAATAGGCCTTAAATATTTATATGTTTGTCATATTAATGATTCAAAAAACCCACTAAATTCACATAAGGATAGACATGAAAATATTGGACTTGGTACAATTGGCTTTACAAATTTAATTAATTTTATTTATAATCCTTTACTAAAGGATAAGATATTTATTTTAGAAACTCCATATGTTAAAGAAAATGAAAAGGATAAAATTTCTTATCCTCCTTATAAATTTGAAATAAGTGAAATATTAAATAAAGAATTTAATTCTAACTTAAGAAACGATATTATTAGCTTTTATAAAAAATGAGTATAGAAAATCATACTTTTGATAAGTATATTCCGCAAAATTGTAATATTTTAATACTAGGATCATTTCCAAGTGTTATATCTAGAAATAAAAATTTTTACTACATGAATAAAAATAATCGTTTTTATAAGGTTTTAGCTGCTTTACTTGATGAAAACTTTTTAAATGAAGATATAGAAATTAAAAAAGAATTATTAAGTAAATACCATATTGGCTTATTTGATGTTATAAAAGAATGTGAAATTACTAATTCTTCTGATTCAACTATTAAAAATGTCATTTATAATGATATTTATAATATTGTTAAAGAAAATAATATTAAGCATATCTTTTTAAACGGAAAAAAAGCTTATGAATTGTTTCAAAATAATTTTAGTGAATTATTAAATATAGCAACTTATCTTCCTTCAACAAGCTCAGCTAATGCTTCATTTTCACTAGAAAAGCTAATTAGCTACTATTCAGTTATACTTACTTATAATAATTGATGAAAGAATATAAAGTTTATAGGCAAGAGGATCAGAAAAATAATAATAGATATATTCTTGAATATTATAACAATTAATAATTTCATCAAAATGATTTTTTATAAAAAATAATGTTTGGCTAGCCTCAATATTTGTTAAATAAATATTATTTTTGCTTGCAAAATTTATTATATTATTTTCATTTATTTTGTATAAATAGCTTTTTAATGCTAAAAGATTCATATAATCACTTCCTTATGTATTATATGAATCTTCTTTTTATATTAATTACATTTTGTTGATTTCATTTATTAATTCATCAACAATTTCTTCTTCCTTAATAGATTTAATAACCTTTCCTTTTTTAAATAAAACAGCCATATTTTTACCACCAGCAATTCCAATATCAGCCTCACTTGCCTCTCCAGGTCCATTAACAATACAGCCCATAATAGCAACCTTTATGTTTTTGTTAACTTTGTATAAATAATCTTCAATTATATTTACATATTTTAGCATATCAATTTGAGTTCTACCACAGGTTGGACAAGAAATTAATTTAGGCATAATTATTAAATTTTTAGCCAGTAATAATTGCTTAGCAACCTTTATTTCATAAAGTGGATCATTACTTAAGGAAATACGAATAGTTGAACCAATCTTTAAATCTAAAAGTTCACTTAATCCAAGTGTTGAATTAATTATTCCGCCAATTAATGGACCCGGCTCTGTAACTCCAATATGTAAAGGGTAATTAAATAGCTTACTAGCTTCAATATAAGCATTTTTTGTTAATTCATATGATGATGATTTTAATGATAAAACAATATTAGTAAAATCATATTTTTCAAGTAATGAAATATTTCTTTTAGCAGATTCTATCATTGCTTTAACACTAACACCATATTTTTCCTTTAAGTCTTTTTCTAAAGAGCCAGAATTGATTCCAATTCTAATCGGTACATCATATTTTTTACAAACTTCCACAATTTCTTTGACATTACTTTCACTACCAATATTTCCAGGATTAATTCTAATTTTATCAGCGCCATTAATTATAGCTAAAACTGCGAGCTTATAATCAAAATGAATGTCAGCAACTATAGGAATATGAATAAACTTTTTTATTTCTTTAATAGATTTAGCATCATTTTCATCAAGTATTGATACTCTAATAAGCTGACAGCCATATTCTTCAAGCCTTAATATTTGCTTTACAACCTCATCTACATTAGACGTTTTAATATTGCACATTGATTGGATAATAATCTTGCTACTTCCACCAATATAAATATCTTTAACTTTTATTTTTTTTGTTTGATAATTTTTATACATAATAAAATCCTCTATAAAATATTAAAATTTTCAGCAAATAAATAAAGCTCATCAGCTTGATTGCTTTCAATTACCTTTAATATTTCCTTCATATTCCAAATAGTATCAAGATTAATAAAATCTTCTTTTTTCATCCAAAAAACATTTCCTTCATTTGATGGCTTTATTTCTCCAACAAACTTATTGCATTTATATAAAAAGACAATAAAACGAGAATTATCAGCATTGCATTTATCCTTTATCCCACAAAGAATTGGATTAGAAATAACTAAATTAGTTTCTTCATAAATTTCGCGAATAATGGCATCCTTTAATGATTCATTATTTTCAACATGTCCACCAGGTAAAACAATTTTTTTACCATATTTAGTAATTTTTTCTTCAACTAATATCTCATTATTAGTATTATAAATTAAACATAAATTAGTTAGTTCTGTTAATGTTTTTCTATTCATCATTATAACCTCTATCTATTTAATTATAGCATAATAAAGCAATAATTATTTTAAATTATACTTAAAATATATTCAATATTATATTTCTTTAAACGCTTTAAATATGAATTATTCTCTTTAATTGCTTCATTTATTGAAAAATCATGAGTAAATCTATTTTCAATTGTATTTTTTTTAGTTTTATAAGGAAGCTTTTAGCATATGATGTAACTGTAATTATTATAATCATTATTTTTATACCTTTTAAAAAGGACTACTTCTTTTAAAGTAGTCCAATTAAATATTATTTACTTTTTGGAAGTGAAGCAGCAGCGATTGATTGACCAACACGCCTCATATATTCACTTGGCATTTGAATATTAAAATGACTATATTCAGGGAATTCCTTATTTAATGTTTCCTTACATACACTTAAAATAGTATCTCCACCAATTCCAGATGTAACTCTTCCAAGAATTAGTACATGCTTAATTTGGTAGAATTCAGCATAAAATGCTAAAGCATAAGCTAAATAAACACCGATAGATTCAAATATTTTATTAGCTTCACTAGAAGTAGATGTATTTAATCCTTGTACATATTTTAATTTTTCAGCAAGTGATAAATTATCATCAAGCTTTATATTAGCACGTAAAGCTAGCTTAATTACTGCATCCTGGCTAAAGTATTTACAACCAACACCAAAATCAAGTGACCATTCATCAACCATAGCATTTTTATTAAAATCAACTGGTACAAAGGCAAGTTCTGATAACCAACCAGTTAAATTACCATTTTCATCAACATAGCCTACAGCTTCACTTGTACCCATAGCAATTCCAAGTACACAATTATCTTTTAAATCCATAGCTCCAGCTAAAGCTGTAACATCACCATCATTAGCAACAATTAAAGGAATTTTATGACCTAATTCTTCCTCTAACTTATGGGTAACATCCATATAAATATTTTTAATATGCTTATCAAAATCATCCTTTGCAACCTTTATAAATAATGAAGCAACCATGGCCTTATTATCAATATAAACACCAGCTGAAGATACACCAATTGCATCAACATCTCCACCCATTTTATCAATTGCAGTTTTCATAGCAGCATAAATACCATCAAAATGATATTTAGGGTCGCTATTTAGTTTTGGAAACCAAACAGTTTCTTCAGAATAAATCGTTTTTCCATTAACAACAGCTGAAACCTTTCTATCAGAGCCACCGGCATCAAAGCCAATACGTCTACCATCTAAATGGCCCCCGGCTGGAACTGATGATTTCTTTTCTTTAGGCATTTCATTTTCTTCTTTATAAATAACTTTTACTTCATGTTCATAAACATTACTCATAAAGTTATAATCAAATTCTCTTAAGCCGCCAACTCTATAGAAATCTTTGATTTTTTCATAAATATATTTTGATCCTGAAATATAAATTTCATAACCGCCAACAACCCATAAAATGGATTTAATTAAACGTTCTACAATGAAAACATTTCTTTCATCATCAATGCCATCCTTAAAAACATCAAATTCCTTACGATAAACGTATCCTGAATTTCTTTTTACAGCAATAATTAAATGCTGCATGTTATTTGATTTTAATACATCTTCATTAAACCTTCTAAGCTCTATAATTGCTGGTTTAAATTCTTTATCTAAAACTGGTAATATCATAAAATATCCTCCGTATTTACAACCTTATTATAATTCACTATTTTACTTAAGTAAATAGCCTTTTCCTTTATTTGCTTAGCATATTATGTCTAAATTAGTTATTTTAATTACAAATATTTTTAAGTTGATAAAAAGGAAAATATTATTTTATTCTAAAGTGTTTAATAATTTTAAAAAATTATTGCTAATTAACTTTTATTAAAGCTAATTATATGGTAATATAATTAAAAGAAAAGGAAGAAGTGATAGCCATGTCATTTGTATACAAAATGAAATCAGATTATTCATTTTTATCATCAACTATTACAATTGATGATGCTATTTCATTTTGTAAAACATACAAGCTTGATAGTTTTGCTTTAATTGATAATAATTTACATGGCTCGTTACAATTTTATTACTCATGTATTAATGCTAATATTAAACCAATTATTGGTATTGAAGTAAAAGTTAAATATAAAGAGGAAATTTACCCATTAGTTTTAATAGCCAAAAATGAAAATGGCTTTAAAAATATTTCTTATATTTCAACATCTAGCTATAACTCCTTTATTGAATTTAAAAATTTATCAATGTATGCTAGTAATGTTATTGTTATTATTTCAAGTGAGGATAGTTATATTAATCATCTTCTAAAAAATAATAATATCTTTGCTGCAAATGAATTTATGGACTCCTTAAAAATGGCCTTTAAGGATATTTATTTTGGAATTTATAGATATAGAAATAAAAATAAAAAGGAACTTGATGATTTTAAAGAATATGCAGATGTATTAAATATTAAATGCATTGCCTTTCAATATGCAACTCATAAAAATGAAAAGGATTGCATTGTTTTAAATTTACTTGATTCAATTAAATATAATAAACCAGCTAATAAAGATTTTTTAAGCAATTTTTCTATTGCTGAAGCTTATTTAAAAACATATGAGCAAATAAAAATCTATTATGATACTGATGAACTTGATAATTTAAATTCTTTAATTAATTCAATAAATTTAGTTTTAAAAAATGCAGAATTTTCTTTACCTTCATTATATGATGATTCAAATAAAGCTTTATATGATAAAGCAAAGCAAAAGCTAATTGAATTTGACTTAATCAACAATGAAATATACTTAAAAAGATTTGAATATGAATATAACGTCATTTCCAAAATGGGGTTTGCCAATTATTATTTAATTGTTGCTGATTATGTAAATTATGCAAAAAAACATGACATTGCAGTAGGCCCAGCTCGTGGATCTGGTGGTGCTTCTTTAATTGCTTATTTATTAAATATTACGACTATTGATCCTTTAAAGTACAACTTATTATTTGAAAGATTTTTAAATATCGAAAGAATAAATTACCCTGACTTTGATGTTGACTTTATAGATATTAAAAGAGATGAGATTATTGAATATGTAAAAGAAAAATACGGAGTTAATAATGTAGCAAGAATTGCAACATATCAAACATATGGAAGCAAGGGAGCTATTCGTGATTTAGGTAGAATTATGCGTCTTAATAACGAAGATATTGATTATGTTTGTAAAAATATTTCAAATGATTGCTCTTCATTAAACAATGAATACAAAACGAATGAAAAGTTTAAAAATATGTTGGATATTCACCCACAATATAAAGCGTTATGCTCTCTTGCAAGTAAAATAGAGGGTTTAAAGAAGCAAGTTGGTTTACATGCGGCTGGAATTATAATTAGTGAAGAAAAATTAACATCATATATTCCTTGCTTTTATAGCGATAATAATACATTAGCTATACAATATGACTATATTTATGCAGAAAAAATTGGCTTAGTAAAAATGGATTTTTTAGGCCTTAAAAATTTAGCTATTATTGATTATGCCATTAAAAAAATTAATAAAGAATATAAAACTGATTATACTATTGACAATTTTAATTATGATGATAGCTCAGCATATGATTTGATTTGTAAAAACGAAACAATTGGTTTATTCCAATTAGAATCAATTGGTATTAATAAGGTAATTAGCCAGTTACAGCCAAATTCTTTTAACGAGGTTGTTGATTTACTTGCTTTATATAGGCCAGGGCCGATGGATAATATTAAAGAATATATAGATAGAAAAAATAAAAAGCCTTATAAGTTAATTGATGATTCTTTATATGATATTTTAAATCCAACATATGGAATAATTATATATCAAGAGCAAATTATGCAAATATGTCAGCGTGTTTCTTCATTTTCTTTGGCAGAAGCAGATATTTTAAGACGAGCAATTTCTAAAAAGAAATTAAAAGAAATTGATAAATTAAAAGGAAAGTTTATTAACGGTGCTATTAGTAATGGCTTTAATAAAGCAAAAGCTGAATTATTATTTAAATATATTGAAAAATTTGCTCAATATGGCTTTAATAAAGCACATTCTGTAGGATATGCTAAAATTAGTGTAATGATGGCTTATATTAAAGCAAATTATAAGGCGACTTTTTATGAAAGCCTAATTAATGTTAACCAGGAAAATAACGAAAGGCTAAGAAGAATAATTAATGAAGCAAAATCTAATAATATTAAAATACTTCCTCCATCAATTAATGAATCTGATGCTTACTTTACATCAACTAACGATTCATTACGATTTGGATTATTAAATATTAAAACAATAAAGGGAAATATTGCTCAAATTATTATTGAAGAAAGAAAAAAAGAGAAATTTAATGATGTCTATGATTTTGTAATAAGAATGGCATTAAATGATGTTTCTTTACAAGTACTAATTGATTTAGCCTATGCTAATGCCTTATCATGTTTTAACATAAGTAAAAATGTTTTAATTGCTAATTTAAGTAATTTATATAACTTTGCTTCATTATTTAAAGGGTTAAACTATACCCCTAATTCTTATAATAGTGAAAAATATAGTAACATCGATATCCCATTACTTATTTTAAAAAATGACGATGTTGACTTTTTAAAAAAAGAATATGAACTTTTAGGAGTTTATTTTCAAATTCATCCACTTATAGAAATTAAGAACTCTTTAAAGATTAAATGCTCTGATATTGCATCAATAAATAAAAATGGAGTTTATGTAATACTTGGAAAAATTACACAAATTGAAAAAAAGAAAACAAAAAAAGGAAATGATTATGTTGTTTTAAGTATAGAGGATGAAACTAGTAATATAAGAATATATGAGTATAAAAATATGTTAGATAATTATGGGAAAAATGATGTTATTTTATTAAATATAACTAAAAAGGATGAAAGAATTTATATAAATAACATTAAAAAGATGGAGGAATTAGAATGAAAAAAATAATTTTACTTGATGGAAATGGTTTAATATTTAGAGCATTTTATGCCACATCAATGCGTATGAGTATGGCTGAAAATGGTACTCCAACAAATGCTATTTATTTATTTTCATCAATTGTTTTAAAGTTAATTGAAAAGAAGGAATTCGATGATATTTTAGTAGCACTTGATTCGCCTGGAAAAAAATTTAGGCATAAAGAATACACAAACTATAAAGCCAATAGAAAAGAAATTCCTGTTGAACTAAAAATGCAATTTCAACCTATTAAAGAATTCTTAAATCTATGTAATATCAAAACTCTTGAAATTGAAGGCTATGAGGCTGATGACATAATTGGAACAATTGCAAGTAAAGCTAAAGAGCATAATGTTAAACTTGAGGTATTTACTGGTGATAGAGATTTATTACAGCTTATTAATGATAATACAACAATCAATATGATGCATAAGGGCTTATCAGAGGTCGAGCCTTTTAACGAAGCACATTTAAAAGAGGTTTATAATCTTAAGCCAAAGCAAGTTATTGACTTAAAATCGTTAATGGGTGATGCTAGCGATAATATTCCTGGTGTTAAAGGCGTTGGTGAAAAAACCGCTTTTGATTTAATAAACAAATACGAAACATTAGATAATATTTATAAAAATATAGATGAAATAAAAGGAAAGCTTAAAGAAAAACTTGAAAATGATAAAAATATGGCTTATTTATCATATGAGCTTGCAACAATTGTAAATGATGTCCCGGTTGATATGTCAATATTAGATGAAACCTATAATGGCTATAATAAAATCGGCTTAAATAAATTCTTCAAGCAATACAATATAAAATCATTATTAAAATATACTATTGAAGAAGAAAGTACTAATAAATTTGATTGCAAAATTAATATTGTTGATAAAGTATCTTTAGATTTATTAAATGAGAATAGTTTTATATATGTTGATAGTGATAATGAAAATTATCATTTTGGAAATTTAAGGGGCATTAGTATTGCAAATACTATTAAAGCTGAATATATTCCTGTTAATTATATCTATTTTGATTTTGATTTAATTGACTATTTAAAAAATGAAAAAATAAAGAAAAATGTTTTTAACAGTAAGCAAGCTTACTTGTCCTTAAGAAAAGAAAAAATGGAATTAAATAATATAGGATTTGATATTTTATTGGCCTCATATTTAATAGATCCAGACATTAAAAACGATTTAGACATATTTAAAAACTATGATATTGAAATCACGCCATTAAATAAAGGCTCTTCCTATAATGATTGTATTAAAAATGCCTTATTAATTGTTAAGGCCTCAGCAACATGTAAAAACTTAGTGTCTGAAAAAATAAAAGAAATTGAAAATGAATATTTATTGTATAATATTGAACAACCGCTAGCCTTAATTCTTGCTAAAATGGAAGGTAATGGTGTATTAATTGATAACAATTTACTTAATGAATTAGAGAAGGAGTATACTCAAAAGCTATTTGAAATTGAAAGTACTATAAGACAAATAGTTGGCCACGAATTTAATATTAACTCACCAAAACAACTAGCTGAATTATTGTATGATGAATTAAAATTACCTTGTAATAAAAAACGTTCAACTGGGGCTGATGATTTAAAGGCAATTATCCAATATCATCCAGTTGTTAGCCTAATTTTATCATATAGAAAATATTCAAAGCTGTTAAACACTTATATTGATGCTTTTACATCATTTAGATTTAATGATGGTAGAATACATGCAATGTTTAATCAATGCGTTACAATGACAGGTAGACTATCATCATCACAACCAAATTTACAAAATTTATCTGTAAGGGATGATGAAAGAAGTATAATAAGGAAATTAGTTATAGCTCCTAGCGGATATAAGATTTTATCTCTTGATTATTCACAAATTGAGCTTAGAATATTAGCAATTTTATCAAATGATGATAATTTAATCGATGCTTTTAAAAGTGGCTATGATATTCATGCTGCTACAGCTGCAAAAATTTATAATATTCCAATTAGTGAGGTAAGTGATAAGCAAAGAAGAATTGCTAAGGCAACAAATTTTGGAATAGTTTATGGAATATCAGCTTGGGGATTATCTGAGCAAATTAATGTTTCTTTAGAGGAAGCTAAAAACTTTATTAATAAATTTTTTGAAACATATCCTAAGGTTAAGGAATTTATGGATAATGAAATAAAAATTTGCCAAGAAACTGGATATGTTACAACAATTTTAAAAAGAAGAAGAATGGTTCCTGATATATTTTCAACAAATTATCAAACTAAAGAAGGTGCAAAGCGTATTGCTATGAACACTCCAATTCAAGGAAGCGCAGCAGACATTATGAAGCTTGCGATGATAAAGGTTGATAAGATAATTAGTAAATATAAAAATGATTGCCGCATGATTTGTCAAATCCATGACGAATTATTATTTGAAGTAAAAGATGAAATTATTGATGCCGTTAAAGGCGAAATTAAACATGCAATGGAAAATGTTTTAGAAAACCAACAAATAAGCTTAAAGGTATCATGTGGTGTTGGTTTAAATTGGTTGGAGGCAAAATAATATGCCAGAGTTACCTGAGGTTGAAACAATAAAAAATGCTTTAATGGAAGATTTTTTAAATGAAAAAATTAGTAGTGTTATTGTTAATTATGAAAATATCTTAGCAAATACTGATAAAGAAACATTTACTAATAGTTTGAAAAATCAAACTATAAAAGAATTTAAAAGATACGGAAAATATATAGCAATTACGCTCGATGATTATACTTTACTTATACATTTAAGAATGGAAGGTAAATTCAAATTATCTGAATCACTTATTGATAAGCATTCACACATTATTTTTTACTTCTATAGTAAAAAGATATTAATTTACCATGATGTTAGAAAATTTGGCCGCATGTGGTTATTTGATAACAAAATAGATATATTTAAAGAAAAACCATTATGCAATTTAGGGCTAGAATTAAGTCAAATTAAAGATGCAAATTACCTTTTAAACAAATTCAAAAAAATTACAAAGCCAATTAAAACAGCACTTTTAGATCAAAGTATTATAGCCGGAATTGGTAATATTTATGCTGATGAAATATGCTTTGCATGTAAAATAAATCCCTTAAGAAAAAGTAATACTTTAACAATTGAAGATTGTAAAAATATTATAAAGGAAGGTAATATTATTTTAAACGAAGCCATTAAGGAAGGTGGAAGCAGTATTAAAACATTCAAAAATACCCATGGTGTTGATGGAATGTTTCAGCAAAAATTAAAAGTATATGGTAGAGAGAATAAACCTTGCTTAATTTGTAATAGTATAATTGTTAAAAAGTTTGTAAATGGTAGAGGAACTCACTATTGTCCAACATGCCAAAAGGAGCAAATATGATAGTTGCTTTAACTGGTTGTATAGGCTCTGGTAAATCTTTCTATTTAAACAAAATTAAAGAGCTATATAATTATCCTACATTTGATGCAGATAAAATTGCTAAAGATGCTTATAATGATAAAAGTATTATAAAAAGAATTGATGAATCATTTAAATGTGTGAATAATAATAAAGTTGATATAGCATTATTAAAAAGTAAATTAAATAAAAATAACATTAAACTATTAAATTTGATTATACATCCATTTGTCAAAGAAAAAATACTTGAACTTAAGAAAAATTACCCTATTTGTTTCGTTGAGGTTGCGCTTCTTTATGAAAGTAATATGGAGGATTTATTTGATTATGTAATAGCAATTTCTATAAATGACAAATTAAGGCACCAACGTTTAAAAAAAAGGGATAACAATTCTTATGAATATATGGTAAAATTAGAAGAACTACAGTATAATAATTATCAAAAGATAAAAAATGCTGATTATGTAATAAATAGTAGTGAGGATGACTTAAAAAATATTAATAGTTTAAAAAAAGTAATAGATGATATTGTAAAAAGGATGTGATTTTATGTATACATTTGGAAAAAATGATACTTATAAGATATCAAATAACAAAAAAGAGCAAAAGCTTGTTATTGATTATAAAGTTTTAGTAAGACTTTATGGTCCAATTATTGGCAGTAATGCTTTAAGTATTTATTTGTTGTTTGAAAGTGAAATGTCGTTAAATAAAAACATAAAGGTTAGTTTTTCAATTTCAAGGTTATTGAAATTACTTCAATTAAAGGAAGATGAATTTAATGAAGCTATTGAAACATTAAAACAATATTCCTTAATAAAATACAAAGCTAATTCTAAAAAAGAAAATGATTTTTTATTTGTTGTTTATCCAACAAAAACTGCCTTGGAATTCTTTGATACTGCCAAGCTTAATAATTCTTTACAAGTGCTTGTAGATGAAACATATTACCAACAAATTTATGATTATTTTATGAGCAGTGCTATAAATGAGGATGAATATGTTGATATTGATGAATTATCATCACAAAAAGATATAAGTGAAGAAGAATTTTATGAGCAGTTTTATGAAAAGTACCCTGTTATTTCAAGTTCAACCGCTTTTAATGATAAAACAAAAAAAGAAATAGCAAGGCTTAAGAAACTATTTAATCTTGATTATAGTGAAATTGAAAATTCTTTATTGAACTCTTTTGATTATTCAAATGATCAGCTTGTTATTGATTTAAATAAATTTAATGCATTTGTTGAGCAAAAGTTTAAAGACAAAAATAAAGAATCAGATGAAATGATTGAAAATGCCTTTAACAATGAAAGATCTATTGCTTATTATAAAAAATTGTCAGGAAGAAGTGCTTTGCTTCCAAGTGAAACAGCTATGATTAATGAACTTTTAGACAAATACCAAATAAGTGAGGGTGTTTTAAATGTTGTTATTAATTATTATTTTACCTATAAAAAGCAAACGATGGGACTTCCTAAGAATTATTTTGCTAAAATTATTGAAGATATGCTCATTGCCAATGTTAAAACAACACTTGATGCAATGAATTATTTTAGAAATCTTAACAATCGTATTAAATCTTATAAAAATAAAGAGAACTTTACTAATAAAGTTGAAAAAGTAGAAGTAAAAGTTATGCATGAGAATAAAACTAATGAAAATGATGAAATAGATAGTGACCTTTTAAATAGCTTTAAAGAAGCTTTAGGAGGCTAATATATGGATGATTTAAAAAAGATTAATCTTAAATATAATGGTGATTTTGATTATGATGAAATAATAAAAAGCATTAAAGCAAATAAAACTGCTTGTTTATTAATTGAAAAGTTAAATCTAAATGATAATGATATTAAGAATAACTATGAATTAATAAACAATTATGTTAAATATAATGATGATTGTCTTACTTGTAATAAAATGGAAAATTGTCGTCATTCAACAAAAGGTTATGTTTATGAATTAATTAAAAATGATGATAATACATTTAGTGATATGTTTTCTATATGTGATAAATATAAGGATTACTATACTAGAAAAAAGAACTTAATATACACAACCTTTAATGAAAAAGAATTACTTGACTCTTCATTAAAAAACTTCGTAATTGATAACGCTAACTTGCTTGGAATTGAATTTGTAAAAAAAATAATTGACATTTTGAACTTCAAAAAATCAAATGGTGCTTTTTTAAGTATTTCAAATTCCAAAATAAGAATTCAACTTATAAAATCACTTACCTATAATTTATTATTAAAGAATAAATTAAGTGTTGTTAAGTTTTCTGATATGTTAAAGGACATAAAAAGTGATTTTAAGTCAAATAACGCACAAAACACATTTAAAATTATTATAGAAAGTGATATATTAATAATAGATGGACTTGGAAACGAATCAATCACTTCTTGGTCTAGAGATGAAATCCTATTATCATTGCTTGATAATAGGCTTCAAAATGATAAAGTCACTATATTATGTAGTGAATTTTCATTAGATGAATTAAAAAAACTTTATAGAATCAATTATAATGATGAAGCTAAGGCTAATCAAATAATTGAAAAAATAAAAGAGATAAAAAAATAGGAGATATGTTATGAAAATTAAAAAAATTGGTATTTTAACATCTGGTGGCGATGCACCTGGAATGAATGCTGCAATTAGGGCTGTTGTTCGTTCTGCTAACTATTATGGTATTGAAGCATATGGCATTTATAATGGCTATAAAGGTTTAGAAACAGGTCAGATTAAAAAACTTGAACGTGAAGATGTTGCTGATATTATTAATAGAGGTGGCTCTATGTTACTTTCTGCAAGATTTCCAGAATTTAAAGAAGAAGAAGTAAGACAAAAAGCAATAGAAAAGCTTAAGGAATTTGGTATTGATGCTTTAGTATGTATTGGTGGCGATGGTACTTATATGGGAGCATACAAATTATCATTAATGGGTCTTCCTTGTATTGGAATGCCTGGAACTATTGATAATGATATTGTTTCAACAGAATATACAATTGGCTTTGATACTACCCTTAACACAATTGTTGAATGCATTGATAAATTAAGAGACACTTCATATTCTCACAATCGTTGTATGGTTGTTGAAGTAATGGGAAGATATAATCCAGATTTAGCAATTAGAGCAGGTATTGCTTGTGGCGCTGAATTTGTTGTTACATCAAAGGAAGAATATAGTGATGAAAAACTATTAGAGGCAGTTCATAAGGCAAAAGCCTTACATAAACAAAATTGTATTATAGTCGTATGTGAGCATACAATTCCAGTTACATATATTGAAGAATTATTAAACAAAGATGGAACTTATGAAACACGTAGCAATGTTTTAGGCCACATCCAACGTGGTGGAACTCCATCAGCCTTTGATAGAGTTTTAGCATCTCGCCTTGGCGATTATGCTGTTGAACTATTAAAAGAAGGAAAAACAGGTGTTTGTGTAGGAGTTAAAGGTGAAACATTAACTTATATGGATATCATCGAAGCTAATAAACTACCAAAGAAAAAGCCTGTCAAATTAATTGAACAATTTGAACATTTTATTTAAGGAGGAAGATTATGCTAAATAAAACAAAGATCATCTGTACAATTGGTTCACAATCTGATAACGAAAAAGTCTTGGAAGAAATGATTCTTTCTGGGATGAATGTTGCAAGACTTAACTTTGCAAATGGTGGAATAAGCACTCAACAACGTTATATTGATATGGTAAAGAAATTTTCTTTAATTCATGAAAGAGCCTTATCAATTATGCTTGATACTTATGGGCCAAAAGTTAAAACACATGAATTCGTAAATTCAATCGATGCAATCGGAAAGGATTGCAAAGTAATTATCCATACACAAGAGAAAATATTAGGAAACGCACATGAGTTTTCCGTTAACTATCCAAACTTATTTGATGATGTTAATGTTGATGATGAAATATTAGTTAATAGCGGTAGCGTTCGTTTAATCGTTAAAAAGAAAAATAATGAAAATAAGACAATTGAATGTGAAGCATTAAAATCAGGTTCAGTACAAGATGATTGCTTAGTTAATATTCCAAACATTACAAGCTCAATGCCTATAATTAGTGCAGATGATGCTGCTGTTTTAAAGTTTGCAACACGTGCTGGTGTTGACTTTATTGGGGCATCATTTGTTAGAAATGCATTGGATGTTATTGCGATAAAAGACTTCTTAAAGGAACAAAATTCAAATATTAAAGTCTTTGCAAAAATTGAAAATAAAGCAGCAGTTGATAATTTTGATGAAATATTAGATGTTGCTGATGGAATTATAATTTCGCGTGGTGATTTAGCAATTGAATATCCTTATGAATTACAACCAATTGTTCAAAAGAAAATGATTAGAAAATGTAATTTGAAAGGAAAGCCAATTATTGTTGGTACACAAATTATTTCTTCAATGACTAGAAATAAAAAGCCAAGTCGTGCAGAGGTATCTGATGTTGCAAACTTAGTTTTAGATGGTGTTGATGGAATTTCATTAACTAATGTTACAACAATTGGCTTATACCCAATTAAATCTGTAAAAGAATTATCTAAAATTATTAAAGCTACTGAAGCTCATTCATATGAGATTTATGAATTAAATCACTCTTCAGCAAATATAAATGATGCAAGTGATGCATTTAACTTTCCACTTGATGATGCAGTTGCTAATGCTGTAATTACAACTGCTAAAGAAGTTAATGCCAAATTAATTGTTGCATTTAGTGAATCAGGTGCTACAGCTAAACGTATTTCTAAATATCGTCCTAATTGTCCAATTGCATCAGTTTCTTCTGATGAATCAATTAGAATGTCATTAACATTAAATTGGGGTATTTATCCAATTGTTGCAAGCCACAAGACATATGAAATTGATTTCATTGCTTTAGCTAGTGAAATCGCTGTATTTTATGGTTTAAAAGAAGGAGATACTTTCATCATTACTGGTGGTAATGGAATTGGAAATACAAACTTAATGAAAGTATGTAAATTATAATGAAACATGCAATAGGTATCGATGTTGGTGGAACTAATATTCGTATTGCATTAGTTGATGAAAATGGAAATATGAGTCAAGTTATCAAAGAAAAAACGAAGGCTCATACGCCAAATGACTTAGTTTTACAAATATTATCATTGCTTGATCGCATAAGCTACAGTAATATCGACATAGTAGGAATTGGAATTGGCGTACCAGGCCCTGTAAAGCCAGATGGAACAGTTGTCTATATTGGTAATTTAGGAATTGGAGAGTCATTCAATTTGAAAACTATGCTTCAAGAAAAGGTTACAATTCCTGTATTCGTTTCAAATGATGCAAACGTTGCTGCATTAGCTGAAGCTAGAGTTGGAAATGGTAAAGGCTATGATGTTGTTCAATACATTACCTTATCAACTGGTATTGGCGGTGGGTTAATTATAAACAAAAAGATAATTACAGGAAAATATGGATTAGCTCAAGAAATTGGTAGTATGATAATTAGAAATGGTGGTAGAGCACCATCTAGATTTAAAGCAAAAGGATGCATTGAAGGTGAAGCAAGTGGAACTGCTTTAACAGAAAAAGCAAATGATTTAGGGCTTCATTGTGAAAATGCTGGTGATGTCTTTAAACTTGCAAATGAAAATAATGAAATAGCTTTAAAGCTAAGAGAAGATTTCATTTTAGATATTGCTGCATTAATAGGAAGTATTGTGGCCTATATGGAACCTGATATATTCGTATTAGGTGGTGGCTTGATGAAATCAAAGGAGTACTTCTTAGATGATGTTATTAAAAAGGTTGATGATTATGTTTATCAAACTTTAAGAAGTAATGTGAAAATAGTTTGTGCTAAATATGACCAAGATTGTGGCATAATTGGTGCAGCTATGCAATGCTTTTAATAAAAATTAAAAAATATAAAATAATAATACTAAGCGACTATTAAATAGCGTAGAAGGAAATAATATGAAAAATAAAAATTTAAATTTGAAAATTGCCATTATGGCATGCTTTATGGCGTTAATCGCTATCTTTACTTTTGTACCTTACGTCGGCTTTATACCACTAGGTTTTATGTCGGTTACAATTATACACGTAGTTGTAATAATCGGAGCTATTCTTTTAAATAAGAATTATGGAGCTTTACTTGGCTTATTTATGGGAGTTAGTTCAATGATTAAATCAATGGCTACTGGAACAATGGGAGATCAAACTTTCATTATGCCATGGGTTAGCATTTTACCTAGAGTATTATTTGGCTACTTAGCTGGTCTAATATATGAAAAAATGCATTTTAAGTCAAAATACTTAAATGCATTTTTATGTGCTATGCTTTCAACAATTATTCATACATTACTAGTATTTGTAGTATATCTACCAACATTTGTTTTTATGTATAGTGATGGAGATTTCTTCAAAGATTTTACTGGTAGTATTGGAGGCGTCACTACAACATTACCTCTTAGCCTTTATTGCTTTGTCACTTTTATGTTCTCTTGCCTTTTTGAAACATTATTAAGTGTCATTGTTATTCCACCGGCAATTTTAATTTTAAAGAATAATAAAATGATTGAAAGAATTACGAATAATGTAAAGGAAGGAAACTAATATGGTATTACTAATAGATGTTGGGAATTCAAATATTTGCTTTGCGTTTAAAAAAGATGATAAAGTTTATAATAATTTCCGCATAAAATCATTTAAAAATAAAAGCTGCGATGAGTTTTATATTCTAATTAAACAATTTATTAATGAAAATATTGATGATGCAATAATAAGTTCTGTTGTACCAGTCATTACAAGTGCAATGGTTCAAATGCTAAAAAAATATTATAATATTGATCCTAAAGTCATTGGAAACTCCTTAAAAATAGGAATTAATATTATTGCAGATGATCCAAAAACAGTTGGTGCTGATTTAATATGCGATGTTAGCGGTGCTAGTTGTATTTACGATGAAGGATTAATTATCGATTTAGGTACTGCTTCAAAATTTATTTATTTTAAAAACAAAAGTTTGCTTGGAGTATGTATTGCTCCCGGAGTTGTTATTTCTACTAATGCAATGATTGAAAATGCAGCACTACTACCTAATTTTGAATTAATTGCCCCTAAAAAAGTATTAAATTCATCAACAATCCCTTGTATGCAATCTGGAGTTATTTATGGCTATGCTTCAATGGTAGATGGTATGATTAAAAGAATTAAAAAGGAACTTAATAATCCATCTTTAAAAGTAATAGCGACCGGTGGATTGATTAAGTTAATTTCTTCTTTTTGCGAAGAAAAATTTGACTTAATAGATCCTTTATTAACATTAAAAGGTGTAGCTAACATTTATAAAAAAAATATTTAAATAATTATTTATTTAAATACTTTAATAAATCAGTAAATTCATCAATTACATCATTGTTGCTTTTTAATAAGCGTTCTTTACTTGTATGACCAGAAGCAATAAGTACACAATTTGTATTTATCGATGAAGCAACCTCACTATCATGTAAAGAATCACCAATTAGTAATGTTTCTTTTGGATTAATATTTTCATTTTTAATAAAATCTATAGCTACTTGCTCTTTTGAATTAGCCATATTATCATTTAGTCCGACAACATAATCAAATAAATCATATATTTCATAATATTTTAATTGCTTTATTAATGTTTCTTTTAATGAAGCAGATAAACATATTAAAGTATATGATTTTTTTAATTCTGTAAGTATTTCTTTAACGTTTTTAAACAGCTTTGCTTTTGAATATGAAAGCTCATTATACATACTATGAAACTCATTTCCTATTTTTTTAAAATTATCATTACTTACATCAAAGCCTAAAATTTTATAATAATTAATAACTGGAAAAGTAAAAATTTCCTTATAGTATTTTTTACTTACATGCTTAATATTGTATTGTTTACATAAAACATTTAATATTTTTAAGCATAAAGTACAATCATCAAGTAAAGTCCCATTAAAATCAAAAATTAAATTCTTATACATTTTATCACGTCCATAAATAAATTATAAATAAAAAACATATACTAGTCAAAAGCATTTTTACTTTTATATACAAAAATGCCTGTT
This sequence comes from uncultured Bacilli bacterium, assembly GCA_934201705.1. Lineage (GTDB taxonomy): Bacteria > Bacillota_I > Bacilli_A > RFN20 > CAG-631 > CAKPXW01. The sequence goes on from CAKPXF010000028.1 coordinate 26,855, forward strand.
TACTATAGTAATATTATTCATTGAAAATTTAATAAAAAAAAGTTATAATAATTTAAGTTAGTTTTTAACTAACTTATTAATAAAAGGAGGCTGCTAAATGTTTAAATTATTTAAATATTTAAAAAAATATTGGTGGGCTACGCTGCTTGCGCCTTTATTTATGGTCGGCGAAGTCGGTATGGATATGCTAATAACACAGCAAATGCAACAAATGATTGACAATGGCATCCAAGCTAGCAATTTAAATGTTGTTAAAACTGTTGGCTTAAATATGCTAATATTAGTTTTAATTGGAGTTAGCTGTGGTATTTTATCAGGCGTATTTGCAAATATTGCAAGCTGTAAATATGCTAATGATTTAAGGAAAGATTTGTTTAATAAAATAATGCAATTATCATTTGATCAAACAGATAAATTTTCAACATCATCATTAATTACTAGAGTTACAAACGATGTTACACAAATGCAAAACTTTATTGCTCAAATAATTAGAATGTTTGTTAGATCACTTGGAATGTTTTTTTTAGGAATTTTATTAACTATTAAAATTGATTCAAGATTTGCTATTTTACTTGCTATTGCATTACCACTTGAAATATGTGTTATGGTATTTTTTATTAGAAAAGCGTTTCCTATATTTAATGTAATTCAAACAAAACTTGATAATTTAAATACTGTTGTTCATGAAAATTTAACTGGAGCTAGAGTTGTTAAGGCCTTTTGTAAAGAAAACTACGAAATTAATAGATTCTATAATGTTAATGATTCATACGCATCTACATTAATGTATGTTAATAAAATGATGGCTGTTTTAATGCCCATTTTTATGTTAATTATCTATGCGGCACAAATAGCTATTTATGCTATTGGTGGAAATAATATTTTAGATGCATTTTTTAATAATAAGACCCCAACAATTTCAATTGGTATGATATCACAAGCTACAACTTATATTTTAATGATTTGTTTTTCATTAATTCAATTAGGTATGATGTTTATGAGTATTGCAAGAGCATCTGCTTCTTCTAAAAGAATTAACGATGTACTTGATTGCAAGCTTGAAATTGAGGATGGAAATATCAATATTAATGACATAAAAGAAAAAGGTGTTGTTGAATTTAAAAATGTATCATTTAAATACCCTCAAGCGAGTGAAAATGTTTTAGAAAATTTAAACTTTAAAATCAACAAAGGTGAAACAGTTGCAATTGTTGGTGCAACAGGAAGTGGTAAAACAACACTTGTTAACTTAATTAATAGATTTTATGATGTTAATGAAGGAGAAGTTCTTGTTGATAATGTCAATGTTAAAGATTATAGGCAAGAGGACTTAAGAAACAAAATTGCAATTGCTTTGCAAAAAGCAGAATTATTTGCTGGATCTATAAAAGATAATATTAAATGGGGTAAGGAAAATGCAAGTGATGAAGAAGTAGAAAATGCTGCTAAAATTGCTCAAGCCGAAGAATTCATTTTAAGTAAAAAAGATAAATATGATGAATTCATAGAAGAAAAAGGCACATCTTTATCTGGTGGACAAAAACAACGTATTTCTATTGCTCGTGCAATTGTTAAAAAACCAGAAATTTTAATCTTTGATGATTCAACATCAGCACTAGATTTAGTAACTGAAGCAAAGCTATATAAAGCTATGAAGGAAAATATTAATGACACAACTAGAATAGTTGTCGCTCAACGTATTGCAACAGCAAAAAATGCTGATAAAATTATTGTTTTAGATAGCGGAAAAATAATTGCTTTTGATACACATGAAAACTTATTGAATAATTGTGAAGTATACATAGATATTTATAATTCACAACTTAAGAGAGAAGGTGTATTTGATGAATAGAAGGAAACTTGATGAAAATAAATTAAAAGATATTCAAAGACAACAAGGAAATAAGGGCGGACCTGGAGGACGATTTGGGGGAGTAAAGGAAAAGCCAAAGGATTTAAAAGGAACTATAAAAAAATTATTAAAATACGTTTCTTTTTCTAAAATTACACTAATAGTATTAGTTGTTATCGTTTTAGTTTCTACAATTATTAGTTTATCAACAAACATTGTTATTGAAAAATTAATTGCTTCCCTTGGATCATATAATTTTGAAGATAAAAAATGGGTCGTAAATCCAAACAAAACTAACTTTATGAATAATATATTGTTGCTTGGTGGTATTTATCTATCTTATTGTGTATTACAATATTTCACTTCATTATTAGCAGCTTATATTGCAGTTGGTATGACTAAGAAAATGCGTAATGACTTATTTAATAAAATTGCTCTTTTACCAATTAAATATACTGATTGTCATCCACATGGTGATATAATGTCAAGAATGACTAATGATGTTGATAATATTGCAAATGCTGTATCCTCTTCAATTACATCATTAGTTTCAGGAGTATTAACTATTTTTGGCTGTTTAGCTATTATGATTTATTATTCACCATTATTAACCTTAGTTTCATTAATTACATTAGCATTAACAATTATTTTAACGGCATTAATGTCAAAATTTATGCGTCCTTTATTTTTAAAGCAGCAATCTGTTTTAGGCCTTTTAAATTCTCAAACTGAAGAAATGGTTTCTGGTTGTAAAACTGTTATTGCTTATAATCATCAAAAAACTGCAAAAGAAGAGTTTAATGAGTATTCAGATGATTTATGCAAAACAGGAATGAAAGCTCAAATATGGAGTGGTTCAATGGGTCCAATTATGAACTTCATTGGTAATGTTAGTTACTTTTTAATTTGTTACTTTGGAGCTTTATTTGTAATAAATGGAATTGGTAATTCTTTATTCAATGAACCATTAACAATAGCTGTTGTTATTATGTTTATTAATACTTCCAAGCAATTTACTCGTCCAATAAATGAGGTCGCTTCTTTATATTCATCCTTAATTACAGCATTAGCTGGTGGTGAAAGAGTATTTTCATTACTTAATGAAGATGTTGAAGATTTTACAAGTAAAGTAGAATTTGATCCAACTAAAACTAAAGGAACTATTGATTTTGAACATGTATATTTTTCATATATTAAAGATAAGCCAGTTTTAAAAGATTTTACCTTAGATATTAGAAGTGGACATAAAATTGCCTTAGTTGGAGCTACTGGTAGTGGTAAAACTACTATTGTTAATTTATTATTAAGATTTTATGATATTGATTCTGGAAGTATAAAAATTGATGGTATTGATATAAAAGATATGTCTAAAAAAGATTTAAGAGATGCTATATCAATTGTATTACAAGATGCTGTTTTATTTGAAGATAGTGTTGAAAACAATGTTAAATTTGGAAAAGAAAATGCCACACATGAGCAGTTTTTAAAGGCTATTGACATGGCAAACTGTAAAAGCTTTATAAGAAAGCTTCCTGAAAAGGAAAAAACAATTTTAACTGAAGGAGCAACAAATATTTCTCAAGGTCAAAGACAATTGCTAACTATTGCTCGTGCAGTACTTGCTGATCCTAAAATATTGATTCTTGATGAAGCAACTTCATCAGTTGATACAAGAACTGAAAAGAAAATTCAGGATGCAATGGTTAAATTAATGCAAAATAGGACTTCAATTATTATTGCCCATCGTCTTTCAACAATTCAAGATGCTGACTTAATTGTTGTATTAGATCAAGGAAGGGTTGTTGAAATGGGTAACCATGAAGAGTTAATTAAAAAGGATGGCGCTTATAATAGGCTTTATCAAACTCAATACAAAGGATTAAATATGTAGTTTCATTAAATGCTTTTACAAATTGTAAGAGCATTTTTTTGTTGCTAATATTATTAAGTAAGCATAGTATAACATGGTGATGTATTATGGAATCTTTATTAAATATTAATCCTATTTTACTGGCTTTTTTAGCTACATTATTTACTTATCTTATGAATTTATTTGGATCATTAACCGTTGTCTTTTTCAATAATATATCTAAAAGGGTATTAAATTCATTTTTAGCATTTGGAGCCGGAATAATGATTGCATCAAGTTTCTTTTCGTTATTGAATCCAGCAATTTCACTTTCTGAAGAATTAAATAAAACTAGTTGGATAATTGTTAGCATTGGCTTTTTACTTGGTGGTTTATTAATAATTTTTGCCGATTTAGTATTAAATAAAATCTTAAAAGCAAAAAATAAAGTAAATAATAAAAAAAGAAGTATTTTAACATTTGGAGCGATTACTTTACATAATATTCCTGAGGGAATGGCCGTTGGCATTGCCTTTGCAGGATTAATAAACAATCAAGATACACAAATATTAATTGCTGCAATTATGCTATCATTTGGTATTGGTATTCAAAATTTTCCTGAAGGTGTGGCAACTGCTTTGCCATTAAGGCATGAAGGCGTTTCAAAAGGAAAAGCATTTTTTTATGGGCAAGCAAGTGGTGCGGTTGAGCCACTTTTTGGAGTAATTGGTTGTATTTTTGCTCTTTATGTCAATTCATTTCAACCATTTTTATTAAGCTTTGCTTCTGGTGCTATGATTGCTACATGTGTATCAGAATTAATTCCACAAGCTAGTAATGATAATAAAAATTTTTCAACCTTATTGTTTACATTAGGTTTTATAATAATGATGATTCTTGATGTTTCTTTAGGTTAATTAATAAATAAAAGCTATTTTATCTATAACTTATATTATAGAAAAATAGCTTTTAAATTATTTAAAAATATTTTTTATAATTATTTAACTGCATTAAGCATTATTTTTTAAAGAATCCTTTAATGATTGCTTATAAGCTAATACATCTTCTTTTGCTTTTTTAATATCATCGCCATATGCTTTTTCAAAGCTTGCAAATGCTTCATCCTTTTTAGCATTGATTGTGTTTTCAAGAGTTTTAGCGTTTTCAGTTAATTTAGCTTCAATTTCATCTTGACTTGGAAGTGTATTTTTATATTTTTCTAAAGCTTCAATTGATGAATTAATACCTTTAATAGCACCATCAATTAATTTATTAGCAGCAGTTGCAGCATCATCTAAGCCTTCTTGCAATCCCTCAACAACATTAATTTGAGCATCTAGTAATTTTGTTAATCTTTCTTGTGTTTCTTTGTCATTTACATCAGCACTAGCAATTTGATTTTTATATTTAATTAAATCTTCTTTAGCACTAGCATAGCTATTAGAAATAGTTTGATATAAACAATCCTCTTTTACGAAATTATTATATTTAATTTCATTTAAATAATCTATTGAGCTTTTAAGGCCTTGTAGTACTGCATCATAACCAGCCATATAAATTTCATAAATCTTACCCATACCTGAGATTACATCCTTAGTATATTCAGATTCAGCAAATTTAATATCATATTCTTTTACTTGATTGTATAGCTCTTCTAATTCTTTGCTATAGATTTCTGCTGTTTCTATATGATAAATCTTTACAACATTAAATAATTGTTCATATGTCATCTTTTTAACATCTTCTTCTGTTAATGTTGGATCACACTTTAAAGCAAGTTTTTCAAGATTAGCACGACTAATTGCTTCAACATATGCAATTGTTTCATTTACATGTAATTTGTCACATACTTTACTAACAGTTGAATCAATTGTATTTTTAATGCTTTCTTTAATTTTTTCATCATCTGTAGTTATTGAAAAGCTTAACTTATTGTCTTCAATTCGAGCATTTCCAGAAACTAAATAGCCTGTTTCATTTTCGATAGTTAAAACAATTTCTATTGCCTCATTCAAATCTTTTCCTTCAATTTTTTCACCAGCAATAATCATTTTTCCTTCATTGTTTTCGCCTTTTACTGAAACAACTTTATTATTGTTATCAACTAAGAAGCTAACAGATGGATTTAAATCCATTGTAACTAATGAAGCAACATGTCCATCTTTATTGTTATTTGAAGAAGAATTTAATACTATTGCAGTAGTAACACCTGCAACTATTGCAACACATGCAACGCCTGATAAAATTACAACACTTTTTTTCATAAAATAATTTTCCTTTCTTTGAATATGGTCATCTTTTAGATTTAACTTATTTTTTAAAACATCAAAGTTATCTTTATTATTTAAAGAATTGATAACATCAAGTTTATATTTTTTCTTATAGTTCATTTACTTTCACATCCTTTATAATAAGATTTTAGTTTTTTTAAGCAACTATAGTAAGTTGCTTGTATTATCCCTATAGATAAGTTAAATTCATCAGCAATTTCTTTAAAAGAATAATCAAATACAATTTTTAATGTCATTATTTTAGCTTCACTTTTATTTAATACCTTGTTCAATGTTGAAATAACATATAAATCACTATTATCATCATTGCTTGCTAAAGTATTAATTAAGACATCATCAATTGTAACAGTACTGTTTTTGCTTTTTTTTCTATATAAATCTATTGCTTCATTTTTACTTATCGTAGATAATAACTGTTTAAGATTTGAATCATCCTTTATGCCTTCAATACTATACATAAATTTAAGAAAAGTATTTTGTTGTGCTATTAATAAAGTAGACAGTGAAAGGGGTAAAAGTAGACAGTAAATATTATTTAATATAAGATAAATC
>CAKPXF010000029.1 GCA_934201705.1 uncultured Bacilli bacterium
CCGTTGGCGGGAGCGGGCGAACGAGTGTACCAGGTAACGTATTTTTTATCGTTGGTATTCATCGGCGCACCGTGTAATTTGGCAAAATCGGTTGCTTGCAGGTTTCTTGCGGGATCTTCTGCTCTTACGTCCTTATTAAATCCGTACGCCGTGGTGGTAATATCTCTCAAAGACAGCAAAAATATCTTATCGTCCGTATCTTTGCATTGGTCTGCAAACTTGTTTTTCCCTGCGTTTTCCCCGTAGCCGTAATACTTCGGGTAGTCGTTCGGATTGCTACTTCTCGCGGTGTTGTCGAGGTGCGTGGTCTGTATGATTTCCTTTTGCAATTTGTTGAACACCTCGTTGTAGAAGGTCACGTTCAGCCAACGGCGCAGGAAACAATATTCCCAGTTGTTGGCATAAGTTCCGTCCATATTACCATTCTGATCTGTTCTGAAAACGCCGTATTTTTCGTTATAAAAGCCTTGGTATCTGTCGGGCTGTATCGAAAAGGAATCCAAAGCGATATCGCTCATAATATAGGCGGAATTTCCGCTTGTCGTGAGGATTCTCCACTTTATCGGTTCATACTTGAACCAGTACACTTCAAACGTGAAATATCCGTTTTTCATGATGTAGCTGCTCAGAGCATAAACCCCCGACGCGCGATAGTCGTTCATTTGAACGCCGAGGTATTTCGTGCCGTTATATATAACGATTTTTTGCCACATATAAGTAGTACCCTCGTGACTTTCCCAATTATAAGGATTTTCCTTATCACGCGGAAGTGGCGGAGTTCCCGCTATTTCGTTAAGTTTTGCAATTACGTTCTCGTCGCGCTCTAAGGTTTGTGGCCAATAGCCGAAATAGATATATTTGCCATCGCGCGTGTACCTGATGGGGTTAATCTCGTCGCAGGTCGTGCAGATGTCACAAACATAACTATGCTTGCCGTTGGCTGGTATTTCTACTTTAGTGTTATAGCCACAACCATCGCGTTGACATTCGTCGTACGCTTCCCAACCTGGCAAACAGTCCGCTTGTTTTGCCTCATAGTGTTTGAGAAAATGACCTAATGCTGGCTTTATATATCTATCTTCCTTAGAACAGTAACCGCACCCAGCGCGTTTGCAGATATAGTAGTTTCCATTATAACCATCTTCGATGCAAGTTGCGTCGTATGGTTCGTGCCACTCCTTGTCGTGTCCTAAAGCTTGTAATTCCTTGTATTCGGTGTGATAATTGCAACCTTGGTTGGAACACTTTTTGTATTCCTCGTTGCCCCACTTCTCGCAAGTTGGCTCCACGCGCGGAACGGTTATAGATAAATTGTGTCCCGTGGCGGAAATTTCCTCGTACCCTTCGGTTTTTCCACAGTAATGGGCACACCTTTTGTATGCTTTCCAGCCGATTTCCGTACAAGTCGGTTCTTTTGCGGCAACGTCTTGCATGTCATGCCCGATAGCAGGAATAACGGTCTGCTCAGTATAAGTGCATCCCGGGTTTATGCAACGTCTGCCGTGAGTAAGCCCTTCTTTTTCGCACTGCGGATCGTAACCTTTTTCTTCGCGTAGGTTGTGATCTGCAAGTTCACCATACTCAAACGTTTCCCTACCTAAACTGCCACAAATACTACAAACAAGCCGATACACAGCCTTTCTTTGACATGTTGCATTGTCAACCAGATTTCTATCCGTAACTTTTTCGACATAACTGTGTATATGCTGTTGATCGGCATTTACTAAGCCCGTAACGACAAAATAAGAAAAACTTGTCGTTTCAAAGTATATATTGTTGCCGTCAATCGCTGTTACGAGCTCCTCTACCTCATTATCGCCCTTGACGTGATAAGTGATGTATCCATTAGACTCGAATGGTTTCGGCATAGTGATTTTGACCTTGCCACTCGGTTGTACCTTTTCGCCCTCCTTAATAAGGCCGATGTCGAAAACGGCAACCATTGCGCTATCGTAAGGCTTGTCAATTGCTAAAATAGCCGCCTTGCCTTGTTCACTTTCCAAGGAATGGTATATGGTGTTCAATGTCAAATCTTTTTCAAACACACCATCCGCGGTAATGCCACTTTCGGCAGTTAGTTTGTTTACATGTCCGTTTTTACCATTGCAAGCGAAAAGCACAAGACACAACGGCAAAACCAACATAAGTATAAATATTATTAACGATTTTCTCTTCATTGCTGCCTCCTTTATTTTTATATGAAAATTACACGGATAAGCGGTTTTTTACACCCGCTTATCCTGCTAATAACTTAAATGTTATTTTGTTTTATTGATTGTTTCGTTTACTCAAACGCTTAGACATTCGAGTTTTCATTAAACTTTGCGTACACATACATTCTTTCGTTAATGGTAAATGTATAAGTTGAATCCGCTGATATTAGTTCTTCACTTTGATCATCAATGGATTTATACCAGCCAGCAAAAGTAAATCCTTCATTTGCCTTAGCAGTAAGAGTTATCTTCGTTCCTTTTTCAACCATTCTACCATTTCCAAATTCAACCATTTTATCATTTTCGCTAATATACCCTCCATTATAAGGAGCTACATAAGCATTGAAAAGATGCATTTCTTTTTCTACAAACTTAGCGAAAACGTACCAATCGTGGTTCACCGTAAATGTATAAGTCGCATCCTTAGATATAAGCGTTTCGCCTTGCTGCTCGTTATAGAAATACCAGCCAACGAAAGAAAATCCTTCATTTGCCTCAGCAGTAAGAGTTATCTTCGTTCCTTTTTCAACTGCTCTTCCATTTCCAAATTCAACCATTTTACCATTTTCGGTAATATAACCATAGTTATACTCGTAACATTGTGCAAGGAAGTTGAAAAGATGCATTTCTTCTTCTATAAACTTTGCGTACACATACATTCTTTCGTTAATGGTAAATGTATAAGTTGAGTCCGCTGATATTAATTCTTCACTTTGATCATCAATAGATTTATACCAGCCAGCAAAAGTAAATCCTTCATTTGCCTTAGCAGTAAGAGTTATCTTCGTTCCTTTTTCAACCATTCTACCATTTCCAAATTCAACCATTTTACCATTTTCGCTAATATAACCTCCATTATAAGGAGCTACATAAGCATTGAAAAGATGCGTTTCTTTTTCTATAAACTTAGCGAAAACGTACCAATCGTGGTTCACCGTAAATGTATAAGTCGCGTCCTTAGATATAAGCGTTTCGGCTTGATGCTCGTTATAGAAATACCAACCGACGAAATTAAATCCTTCATTTGCCTTAGCAGTAAGAGTTATCTTCGTTCCTTTTTCAACTGCTCTACCATTTCCAAATTCAACAATTCTACCATTTTCGGTAATATAACCATAGTTATACTCGTAACACTGGGCAAGGAAGTTGAATTTTTCCACTATTTTGATATTGATTACTACCTTTAACGTAGGGTTGGCAAGATATGTGTAAGTAACAGTGTAAGAACCAACTTTACTAGTATCGAGCATGTTGTTTTCATTGACACCTATTGTACTTTCAACACTGTATTCCAAGCCACGGCAAAGTCTCTCGTACCTGTCGCCGACTTTTCCGAATACGTTGACATATTCAAAACCAACCCAAGTTTCGCTATTAAGATTTATTATATATTCTTCTTTTGGGTTGCCATTTTCGTCAGTTTCAAAGCCGTAATCGTTAAGGTCATGAAGCTTAATCTCGGTTACAGTGTTTCTAAACAAAGCAGTCAGATTAACATTGCCTGTTTCTTCACTTACTATAAACGTGTATTTAAGGTCAGTTGAAAGTAACGAGTCCGCATTGTAACCTTCACTATCAGAAGATGGGAACCAGCCTATAAAGCGGTAGCCCTCGTTTGGTTTAACTTCAATGGTAACACTTGCATTGTTGGGCAGATCGCCGACATAAAAGCCGTTTTCGGTAACGCCTTCGCCTACGAACTCGCCCGCGCCGTCATTTTCTATTCTCGCATAGACGAAGAACGAATAGTCGAATCTTGCATAGATGGTAGCGTCTTTGTTTACGGTGAACTCGGCAACTTCTTTGTCGGAAATAAGCGCGGCATTTTCGCCTTCGCCGTCATACCAGCCGAGGAATTTAAAGTAAACGGCCTCTCCGCTTGCAGAAACTTTAACCTTGGAACCCTCGGTAACCACAAATTGCAGTTGTTTTTCGGCGGGAGAATAACCCTCGATATTATTGTTGTAAATGTTTCCGTGTTCGCCCGCAATAACGGTTAAGGTAACTCTTTCCTTTTCGGCAAACTGCGCGAAAATATAGGTGTTGTCGGTTATCGTAAAGGTTTCGGTCACATTCGACGAATAGAAGCGATTTCCTTCGGAGCCGGAGTTGGAGTTGGCTATATACCAACCGGCAAACCTGTATCCCTCATTGGGTACAGCCGTCAGCGTGAGCGTTCCGCCGAGGTCGACTTCTTCTCTGTATCCGTCGGGATCTTTTACCACGACTTTGCCGTCTTTCTGTATCACGCCCTGCGTGCCGTCCCTATCTAGCAGATACGAATACGTTTCGGCTTTGGGTACGTGTACCGTGAGCGTGGCACTTACGGTCTTGTCATACTTGTAAGTAATTACGATTTCATGATTGCCCGTCTTTGTGTAGTCTACTTTGCTTGCGTCTACAATGTATTCAGACGCGTCAAGAACGTTGCCGTTGTTAGTCGTTACGGTAAGCCCCGTAAGGTCGGCTTGTTTTTTGGTCGACAAGTCGTAACGGAAGAATCCGTATTCAAACTCATCGCAGGTTACTTTAATCGTCTTGATTTCTTCAACGAATAAGGCTTTGATATGCACGTCTACGCCGTTCTGTCTGAACTCATATTCGGTTTCCGTCGAAACGGGTTCTTCGGAAAGGTTACCCTCTTCGTCCACCAGATACCAACCGGCGAATTTATATCCTTCGGCGGGTTTTGCCTGCAACACTTTTGAATAACCGAGAGCGAAATAATTTAAAACAAGGGGATCGTTACTCGTCTTAATTTCGTTAAACTCATTGTTTTTCTCTGTGATAGAGCCTTTGCCTCCGAGTTCGACTGTAAGATGCGCGAACCGTTCCGAAACGTACACGATGAAAGCGTTGTATACTTCATCTTTCATCGCTTTGTTTATCCTGCTGAAATGTACAGTGTATTTTATTTGGTAGTGGCCTTCTTTATTGAAGTCCAGTCCGCCGTAATCTATGGAATAATCGCCGAAGGACAATTGTACGTATTCAAACTCGTTGACGCTCGGGGGATCTTTACGGCGAAGACCTCTTACGTCCAGCCTCAAAAAGTCGGTTTCGGGCGTGCCGGGTTTGTAATACAATACGCTCTTCGCTTCAAAGTATACTGGGCCGTCTTTGCCTGCCCGAGGCAGTCCCGACTGGCCCACCCAGTGATGCAACTGATAAACGTCGGTTTTGAGATTGGATTTTTCGGGTTTGATTTTGAACATAGCGATAATGCTTAAATCATAGTCGCTCATGCCGACTTCGTAAGTCGCATTTTCGGAGATACGATCACCGAGAACGCCGCCGGCATACCATCTGTACCAACCGTCGAATTCGAAATCGCGAGCGGGTACGGCGGTAATGCTGTACTTCTGATCTTTTTCGGTGAAGATAAGCTGTTTTTTGATGTAGGTGTCATATTTTTCTTTCATATAGAAGTGTCCGCCTATTCCGGCTCTAACCATAATGTCGCTGTTCTTCTCGGAAACATAAACGGTTATAACAAGAGTAAGTTCTTTTTCGTCGCTGACTCTGACCTTATATTCCACGCGATACTCGCCCTCTTTGGAATAATCGATTTCGTCAAGCCCCGAAACAACGAATTGTTCGGGCGCAAGAAGCGTGTACACATGTCTGAAGTATTTTCTCTTTTTACCCTTGATTATAAGTTTGCTTAAGTCGATTGCCGTCTGATTGCCGGGTTTGATGTATACCGATGTAGCGGCTCTTCCGTCCGTATAGCCCTTAGGCATGTTTGAAGTACCGGGGAACGCCCATATGCTTTCCATATCGGTAAGATCAGCTGCGAATTTGCAAACGATCGTCGTTGTGCCGGCAACGGTTTTGTGTTCAACGAGGCTTTCCGTTGAAAACGGAGTGCTTTCGATTTTTCCGTCTTTCTCCATAAACCAGCCGCCAAGAACAAAATCATATCCGCATTCAACGGAAAGGCTCAATTTTTTGTTCGCTTTGGAATAGATTGTCTTTTCTTCGCCGGAATAGATTTCGTCAATTACACTATATTCTAACCTATTATAAAATTTGAATTCAGATGATACGATAACCGTTCCCTCGCACGGACCGGGATTCTTTATAACGAGCGTCGAACTATTTGAGTTGTCAAGAAAAACGTAATGAGAGAAAGAGTCCGTTTCAAAAATAACTTTCCCGTCTTTGAACTCGCAGTCAAGTAGTTCGACTTTGGTTTCACTCTTGATGTGGAAAACCATATATTCTTCGACACCTTCTATAGGCGCTGGTACAGATACTTTAACTTTTCCATCTGGTTGTACTTTTAATCCATCCGATTCTACTGAAATGTCAATTACCGCCATTTTTTCGTCGACTAGCAACTTGAACTCATCAGGCAGTTTATCAATCGTGCTTTTGACGGTTTCTTCAGTCATTTCCATATTTTCGGTTATAAGTTTTGCTTTTTTTTCGAAATTTCCACCAGTAAGCGTAACTCCTGTGCTACTTTTTAGTTCATTCGTTTTGCCTCTGTCGTTGTAACTAACGCAGATTGCAAAAATGCACAGGCCTATCGCGACAAATATCGCAGATATGATGCAAATTAGTTTTTTCTTCATATATTTTGTCTCCTTTTTCTTTTTTTTATTTTTTTAAACCGCAAATTAAATTTGTAATTCAAAAATTAAATTTTGATTATTAAGTGCTGCAAAATTATTCTTTACCCTGCCTTTTTGTGTCAGTAATCGACTTATAGGTGGGTTTTTGCCTTTTTTGATTCAGTACGCCTTTGCTAGGTTATTTTACTACAACGGCATACTTATATTTAATTGTGCCCATTCCCTCTACGATATTGGTCTGGATAATGGTTGCTTTATCTATTGACAACTCAAATGTTGATCCATGGAACAATCCGAATTCGTGAGCTGTGATTTCTTTTTCCATATCTTCTTGACTGTCGTAGAACACGATTGCAGTACCTTTGATTTTGTACAACAACACACAGATGCCTTGACCGCCTTCTTCGCCAGGGGATTGATCAAAGGTCACCGTCACGGTATTTTTGTCAGTTGCAAACTCAAATGAAATCTTTGATAAGTTATGTAATTGAATAAACTGTTCTTCCGTCATTTCCATTCCCGCAAGAACCGCTTGTTTGGCTGTTATAGACTCCCACTCGACAATAGCGTCAATCTTGTTGAAAACTTTGCCTTTAATGTCGGCAGTCGCCCACTTTGCGTAAAGTGTGAACACCCTTGCCGGCATATATGAAAAACTGAATTCCGTGTCGGAAAGTGTTGCTCCGCCATCTATACTTTCATACCAGCCTGCAAAAACAAAGCCATCTTTGATGGGAGCAGTAGGAGCCGTGATTGCCTCCCCTGCTTTTGCCTTAACTGGTTGTACTACACTGCCGCCTTTGCTGTCAAAGGTTATTGTATATTCTTTTTCGACGACAAGTTTATCAATCTGTTCAGTCTTTTCTTTGTGGCAAACCATACATGTGTAAACCATGACACCTTCTTTTTCTGTAGTCGGTTCAACACTCACGCTACCATCATTCCAAGAATGCTCATCTTTATCTTTAGTTTCCTTACAACCATTGTCTGCACACGCATGCCAATGATGAGTCTCATTATAGCTCCATTCTTTTAAATAATTATGTTTTCCACCATTGCTGCAAGCTGTGAAAAGGACAATTGTCAGCACTAATGTCATAATTGTTATAAACGACTTTCTTTTCATAATTTTGCTCCTTTGATTTAAGTATTTAAGTTATTTATTTCAAATCGCTGAAAATTTCGACTTAAAATTGTTTCTATTTTATTTATTGTTTTTTCTTGCCAATTTCTTTGATTATAGCGATTAAATCGGCAAACGATTTTTTTCTAATTGCAAACCAGAATATCGCAAACCCGATAATTCCTGTGCCTGCAAGGCTTCCAATAATGATGCCAACAATCGCTCCGCCTGAAAGCCCCTCTTTTTTGCTTAGTTTGACTTCTAACACGTCTTCGTATACAGCTATAAGAGTTGTTTCGCCCGTTACGGTAAAAGTGTATTCAGCATCGGTGTTCACAATATTTCCACTTGCATCCTTCCAACCCTTAAACACTTTGCCTGCTACTGGAGCATCTGCCATTATGGTTACGATGTCCCCAATTGTTAACCTTCCTCCACCCGAACCACCGATAATGGTAACTTCCGCTTTAACAAGTTTTGCTATCGTAAGGTCGGCAATCTCTTCTCCGTTTTCGTCAAAGTGCTTTTTGCAGAAACTACAATCTTTGTGTCCTCTTATGCCTTCCGTTTCTTCAGTTGCCGATACTTCGTCTACCCATTCACCGAAACGGTGCTCCTTAGGAGTTAAAAGCGTGCTTTCGTCAACGATTAGCTTAGTTGCCAATTCATCTTCAAATTTCATTTCGCAGCCGTCACACTTGTAATATGGTTTTTTGCCTTCTTTCGTACAAGTGGCGTCCTCACCAGGAACAAAAATGGTGTGGTGCGTATTATGCGCGAGCGCAGGATCTATTATATAGCCACAATCAAGGCATTTTACAGGATCGTCATCAGTTGCAGCCATCCTGTCAGGTCGGTGAGTAGCAATATCGTTTTTCACTTTGCAGTTTTTACACTCATGATAATGCATATCCTTGTTTGACGACCATTTGGTCTTAAAATCGTGAATTATGGTTTCTGCAAGTGTGATTTCATTACTGCAAGTGGCTTCCGTAAAGATCTTGCTGCACTCCTCACGCTGACACTTAAAATACACGATATTGCCGTCATTGCCCTCTGAGCATGGATTTGCATCGTGACGTATAACTAAATGTCCCTTAGGAATTGTCGCAATCACGTCGTACCACATCATAGTGCGATTGGCGTCAAAAAAAGCTTTTTTGCACCCTTTACAAACGTACTTATCTTTTATTCCGTCCTCGGTACAAGTTGCAGGTTTACCTGCCTCTAAAATAACAGTTTCGTGCGGACAGTCGATTGTGCGGGATAATTGCACACGAAATACTATTTCTTTGTCATTTGTGCTTTTTTTCCAATACTCTAGTGTCGCTCCTGAGATTGTGAGTTTACCAAGCCAGTTTTTAAGGCCACTCACATTATTAGCTGACGGCATAACCATTCCATCTGGTGCTGTGACGATAACGTCAACAGTAGAAGCTGCGTTTGTCATAAACTTACCATCGTACACGTTATCCCAATTGCTCAACGTCACCGCATATCCGTTTTTTTCATTTACTTGATAATTTGCGGCAAAATTGTCATTGTATGGTTGTTCAAAGTCAATGTCAACGCTTTGCACAGCGTTATCCAAACGCAACAACACAATAACAATTAAATTTCCGAGATGGTCTATTTGTTTACTCAACACTTCCCCTCTTGTTGACATGACGTTCAGTTCGTCAAGATTTTCGGGGAATTTGCAATTTGATTGTGGGGTGAAAACGTATCTCATCACGCTGTTGTTTTTTACAAGTACGGTTTCATACTCGTTGGCATTACACAAGGTGCCGTTGCCATCACGGCTTAGCGATGCTTGAAGATTGATTTCGTCACCCACAATAACGTTACCTTTTTTTATCGTCGGAAAAAATAGTGGTTTATATGGCATACCATAATGATATTCAGGCACGTCAATTAAGATTTCTTTAATGTACTCTCCTGAAGAACACTCCGTGCAAATTCCGTTAACGAAATTATGTGTCTTAAAATCTCCATATTCACACCCGCAAATGTCGCCGTTTGAGGCTGTATATGTGCAGGTTGCGCGCTTTTGGCAAGTTGCCGTTCCACCACGCGGATTGTGTCTCAAATTAGCATCTTCTTTTCCACAATGTTTGCAAAATCCAAGGTGATTGTCTTCACCGTGCACTCTGTACGACCTAAACTCGAATTTATGCCCTGTTGCCGCAAGATACTCTTCACCACAAGTGTCACACTTTGCGCCGCTTAAACAAGTTTGAATGCCTCCACTGTGTTTTTCTTTTATGACATTACCACTTACGTCCTTTTCAATCTCGCCACAAGCACACTTAAATAAGTGAGAAGTTTTATCATCCTCGCTTGCGACAGCAGAGAAATTGTGCTTTGCATCGGGGTTGCCAAGTTCGCCACATGTTTTACACTTTGCGTTGCAGTCAGGATAAAACTCGTGTCTTGCATACTGCGAGCCTTTGTCAAAAGCAGGGGCAACGCCAGGGCAAGCAGGATCAGTGCATTTGGTGTATCCGTGATGTTCGTAATCTATTTGTCCGATTTCTTCAACCCATGTATGCTCATGTCCGCCCGATACTTCTGCAATCGTAACAGGAATATCACAAGTTTGTCCATCCGCCGCCGTTGCAGTGATATACATCATTCCGCCGCCCATTGCATTTTTGGCAATTATTTGATAGTAACAATTCGATTCATCAAAAACATTGACAGTTTGAATTACCATTCCTATTGGGGCAATCTTTGCCGCATAAGTATAAGGAGCAGGAGCACCACTGATCCACATACCTGTGTCGGTAAAATCTGTGCTAATTTTGCCAGATACCTTTTCGTTGATTCTAGGAGATATGTATCGCGGATAACCAAGATACGTCATTCCTTTGGAAATGATAAAATCCATATATATTATTGTTGAAATGTTGTTTTGCCCTGCGGTGTCCCAAAGTTCTATATCCATGCCTTTGCCGAGTTTTGCACCTAAAACTTGTAGATTCCTTTTAAGTAGGTCGACATCTTTGGAAAGTTTATAGTTTTCTTTCGTTGTAAAGCAGACTCGTATACAATACGCAACTTTTTGCTCAATCAGTTGATTTTCAACCCTGCTCCATGGAAAAGACTCTTTGTCTTTTTCCCACAACGTTGTTGCTTGTCCGTTTTTAGATACAAATATGAGCGTTGCAGTATAGTTTGCTCCGTCTGCTACTTTGAGTGTTTTTGTTGTTTCGTCCTCGAATTCAAACGCGGTGGCAAGACTATCGCCGACGTTTGTTTTTCCGAACGCTATTTCGAGCGTATCAATCGTCGTCGTTTCGGCGTGCGCTAGTTTTGGTCCTGTTAATACAATGCCAAGTATAAATGCAAGGCACATAGCCAGTCCTAATGCAAGCGTAAATATCTTTGCCCTTCTTGTGTTGTGTGTCATAATCGCTGCTCCTTTTCAGTCCGTTTTGTTATGTTTGAAATTTTGCTTGTTGTTGCAAATGGCACTTGACTTTCGCATGCGTGTGTGATAAATATTGTATATAAAATATACACGCGGTGTTTTTGTATTTACTTGCAACGTTTAAAGCATCATGAGTATAGCATAGCCAAAATAAAAAATTCCCCCACCCAAATCTTAAAAAGGTGGGGAAATCTGAAAAAAAATTAAAAAAATTTTTAAATCTGCTGGGCAAGCGCTCATGTAACCGTTAATGGAGGACAAATATGAGATGTAAGACCAAAAAAAATGTTTCATTGCTTATCATCATTGTGATAACGTACGCAATATCTTTTACTTTTTTTTCCTGTAATAAAAGAAACACATTACTCGACCCAAAAAAACCGACGACTCTCACTATGTGGCACGTTTACGGCGAGCAGGTTAATTCGCCAATGAACGACTTTATTGAGCAATTTAATGCAACCATCGGCAAAGAAAAAGGAATCATTATTAACGTTACGCTAATGTCAAACGCATCACAAATTGGAAAAAAGCTGAAAGACGCTCAAACAGACAAAGCAGGATCTAAGGAAATGCCTGATTTGTTCTTTTGTCATTCAAGCGACGCTCGCGGTCTAGGTGCGAATAATCTTTTAAATTGGAGCAATTGTTTTTCCCAGTCTGAACTTAACAATTTCGTACCTGATTTTTTAAGCGATGGATTGGTCGACGATAATCTTGTTGTTTTTCCTGTTTCAAAATCGACATATATGCTCTTCATTGCAGGTGGAGTTTTTGATAGATTTGCTGTCGCTAAAGATGTTTCTCTATCCGATCTTGGAACCTGGAAAGGTTTTTTCTCTGTTGCCGAAAAGTATTACGATTGGTCAGGTGGTAAACCGTTTTGCGCAATAGATTATCTGATAAGGCTTGCTGAACTATGTGCCATATCCGAAGGAGAAAATATTTCTTATAAAGACGGCTGGTACGATGCGAATAACCCAGCTTTGATAAAAGCATACGATATGTTTGTCACATCTATCGCCAAAGGACATATTGTCGTATCAGATTTGTATTCCAACACACAGGTTATGACAGGTCAGACATGCGCAGGTATCGGTTCTTCGGCTTCCATTCTTTATTACAATGACGAAATCACCTACCCCGACAATACGTCGGAAAAAATGAATCTGCAAGTTTTACCATTGCCACAGCAGACAGGAAAACAAAAAGTCGCAACGCAATCAGGCGTCGGACTTTGTGCTTATAAAACGACCGACCAAAAAGCCGAGGCTGCAACAATTTTCACGAGATGGTTTACTGAAAAACAGCGTAATGTGGACTTCGTCCTTTCAACTGGATATATGCCAGTAAGAACCGGGGCTTTCGAAAAAATAAATGAAAACTCTTTTAAGTCTATCGCCTACAAAAAACTTTATAGTGCCTTATCGAAAACCGTCGCTACCTGCACTTTTGTAAAAGAGCCAAACTTCGACGGCTATTATTCTAAAGTGCAAACGCTATACACCGAAATCCGCAAAATCCAGCAAAATCTTTCTTCACTATATGCAACTGGCAAAACCACAGAACAAATCGTTGCAAAAATGATATCCGCTCTAACATCGCTTGGCACAAAATAATGGAGTAATCGAAATATGAAACTCATCGATTTCAAAAAAAAGAAAACCTCTATGCATCGTAAGCTTTTGTTATATATGCTTACGCTTGTCCTCGTTGTCGTTATGTTTATCGCAGTTGGTTTGTTTTTCATTGGACAATTTTCTACAACGAAGGAAAAATATTCAAACAATCTGACTTTTCAAAACGAGTTCTATACAAGACAAATTGAAAAATTTTTTGATGATCTTTCAATGATGAGTGAGATGTTAGCAAATGATTCATCAGCGATAATAGACGATTATCTAAATGAAAAAGGAATTCATATAAGTGCACTTAACGATTCTCAATTGTATACGGAAGGTGTGCAGGAAGCACTTTTTCCTAAACTTAAAGAAGAGTTACTTAAAGCGGATGCTTCAGGCGCCTTTATTATGCTTAACGCCACAGTGAATACTGGTGAAGCCAATTCAGATAAATCTAAAACAGGATTATATTTTCAACGCAGTACCCTTGATAGAACGGATGAAACACTACTACTGTTTCGGGGCAGTGCGGAACTAGGAAGAAAAAACAACATAATGCCACACCGTAAATGGCGATTGGAATTTAGAACCGATTTCTCTCCACAAGCAGGAAACTTCTTCAATAAAACAATCACCAAAGGAAAGAAATCCGTTCTAACAGATATTTTTACGCTTAACGGAACAAGTGAAAAAGCAATGGCGTTCATTACTCCATTATTTGGCACTGATGGCTCGTATTATGGCGTTTGCGGATTTGAAATCTCGAGAAATTACTTTAAAGATTTCTTTGCTCAACCAACAAGATTAGAGCAACTGACCTGCACATTTTCTAAAACGACAAAAGATGGCCAAATTGACTGTGAAAACATATTTTGGGCAGGTGTCCTTGGCGGATACTCTTTGAAGCCTAGTGGTACACTCGTACCCAAAGAAATTAACGACTCTCTTACCGAGCTTTTAGGAGAAAACACTTTCGTTGCTGCAAAAAGTGAGGTTACTATTTGCAATACGCCATACACCCTTGTAGTTATGCAACCTAAAAGTGAATTTGACAAAACTGTGGCTGTAAATGTCACAAAAATCGTATTGGTATGCTTTTTACTTGTTTTTTCCGCCGTTGCACTTTGTGTAATTTTTTCAAAAAAATTCGTTTCTCCTATGATAAAAAGTCTTGAAAAAATACGTATGCAGGAGCATGCTAGAACCAAATCAGATATTATCGAAATTGACGACTTATTCGTTTATCTTGCTGAACAGGACAGACTACGCGATTTCGAAACGGAAAATTTGAAACGTCAAAACGAAGAACTTGCAGTCGTAACAGAAAGCCAGATTAACGAAATCGACAAGCGTCAAACAGAAATCGACCGTCTAGCTTATTCTCGCAAAAACGAGATTGATCCAGATAATTATGAAGCATTCAAAATAGGTTTAAAAGAGCTTACAAAAACAGAAAAAAATATTTTTAACCTTTATCTACAAGGAAAAAGCGCAAAAGAAATCGCCACTATACTTAATATAAGAGAAAGTACGCTAAAATTCCACAATCACAATATTTTGGAAAAACTTAGCGTGTCTTCTCGCAAACAAATGTTACGCTACGCAACTTTGCTGAAACAAGAAACGCAAAGCAAATGACATAACTAAATTATCATATAGTTTGTAAAACATAATATTTCCCATCATGAAATTCATTAATACTTAAAATGTGGTTCCCTATATCAATAAATACGTAAAACTATGGCGACTTTTTTACTTGTACGAGTTAGAACAAAAGTGATTTCTAATCACAAATGGGATGGAAATCTAATTTTTTAATGATGTATGGTTATAATCATTACTTGTTTAAGGATTTACTTTCTTTTATTAGATGTCAATTCTGCAACAAAAAAACAATGTTGCAGAAGAAATAATTAGAAAAGATTAGAATTGTAACTATAACTAATCATTTTTGTGCTTTAGGTTCATTAACTTCGACCTTTTTTGTTTTTATTACCATTATAATACAATTTCCTAGAAAATAACCATATTGTTTACTTTTCGCGATATTACATTATTACTGATTTTAACACAAAAACATTGCTTTCCTATGGAAATAAAATAAATAAAGAAAGGAATAATAGTCAACACTTCACAATCAACTATTACTATTTCGACTCTTCTATAAAAATAGGATTTCTAATAAATAAAAGGCAATCACTTTATTACAAATAAAATGACTGCCTTTATTTATTTTATTATTAAATTACTTATTTCTTGGGAATTTAATATTAGCTTGTGTTGCTGTGTTATAAAGGTAAAACATTCAGGCTTATAGTCTGTCTGTATAGCATAAAACCACTATTTTTATGTGTCAAGCAAGTGCGACACACCCTATATATATTACAATAAAATTGTTATTTAGCCAATCATTTCCGCATTGATTTTCAACGACATTACTTTTCATTCGATAGAAATCTATTTTATATAACAACGTATCCTCTATCTAGATGTCATATTAAAAATATGGCTTTAACTTCTCAATCAATTCATAAACCTTTGTTCCCGGTTTAGAATTTGACGGGGATTTATTTCCATTTTGTTCTTTTTGCAAACGAACAGCATTTTTAATCGCATCATCAATATATGGTTCAAGAA
Organism: uncultured Bacilli bacterium; assembly: GCA_934201705.1. Classification (GTDB taxonomy): domain Bacteria; phylum Bacillota_I; class Bacilli_A; order RFN20; family CAG-631; genus CAKPXW01. The sequence goes on from CAKPXF010000029.1 coordinate 15,609, forward strand.
TAGAAAACATATCCTCTCGATTTTTTTCGTATTTCCCGACGTTAATACTTTTCAAACACTTATCAAGTTTCGGAAAATAATAATCTCTATGCAAATCAGAATGATAGTAACCAAAATGCAACAGAAACCAAAGTTCTATACATTGATTAGACCATATCGCGTGATACTGACAATATGATGTACTGTTTTTCTTACATAATTCAGACACGCTATCTATTTTGTCTTTCGGGAAATCGTCTGTATCATACACAACCCAAATATGTTTAAAACTAAACTGTTTTTGACTTCTCTCCACAATTCCTCTTGCGTCATCAAAAAGTCCGACAGTATTTTTTCCATCGCCTCTTATTTCTAAACTAATACGATTTTTATACTTCTCGTTTATTCTAAGTTTTATTGCTTTAAAATAATTAGGCTCTGTTTTCGTACCTTACGTAATAATTAAATGATACTCAGGGTATATATTTATCTTTTTGTCGTTTCTTTTCTTTAACCAATCCTTATCTCGATCGGATTTTTTTACAGGCTTTAAACTCATTTGAAATTCTCCCAATCAAGCATTTTCTTAAAATAAGGATCTGCTCCGTATCTTCCTTCTAAATACTGCTTGTTATAAGAGGCTGTCGCATTTACTCTTTTCCCATCTTCTTTACGAATTTCATATAAAGAATATAATTCACTGCTATGTTCATTGTCAAGAGCGGCAAACCATATTTCATCTCTCCGAAACACCTCATTATTCATTGTTGACATATCGTGCGAAGTAAACAGTAATTGCGCTCCGAATTTATTTATTTTCGGATCTGTAAATAAAGAAATAATATATCTTAACAATTTCGGATGAAGTTTTGCATCAAGTTCATCAATAATTGCCAATCGTCCCGTTTGCAAAGCAATCATTAAAATCGGAAGAGAACCAAAAAGTTTTCTTGTTCCGGCCGATTCTTTACTTAATAATAGCGAATACTCACCATCGTTTACATTGCGTGTCAACAATAAGTCTTTCTTGTCATTGTCATAGTGGTAATCACAAATATCTATACCCATTTCATTCAACAGATTTATAAAGAGTTTCTTAAATGATTCATCTTCTGCAATCATAACGTCTAAGTCTGTAATCGGATTTGCATAATTTCTAATCACACAAGACTCAAACCATTCTTGTACCTCAACTATTACAGGTATATTGTAGTTTATCGCTAAAAACGACAAAAATAACATTTTCGGATTAACTTCTGTGTTAATACCGCTTTTCCCTATACTTGCGCCCAATTCTATGCTATTTTCTTCACGTTCAAAAAGGACTGCTGATTTTTTCGCTCCAATTCCTCTTCTGAATAACGATTCCGATATAACAATATCGTTTTTTATAGCCACATAATATCTGTAATCACTGCCGTTTTGTCTAAAATACAGATTGAATTCCGTAGGTTCATTTCTGGACTTTTCATCATATAAAAACGGCTCGCAATTAACTTTTTGCTGTACTATCAAGTTTATTCGATTCTTTTTTAATTCGTGAATCGGAAAAACAACCATAGTTATTAAACAAGATAAAGCTTGCAATAACGTCGTCTTCCCTCCGCCATTAGGGCCATAAACAACGCTAACGGGTAATAACGGCGTCGCTCTTTCAACTTTTATTAAAGAATCCTTAAATTCACTTAATTCTCCTGCTTGAAAATCAAATATCGTTTCATTCTTATAAGACTTGAAATTTTTAAACCCGAATTGACACAACATAATTTATTGCCTCCTTGTATAGCATTATATAATTATAATAGCCATTTGTCAAGTTTTATATGCCATTTCGGAAAAAATATTTTTACAAACGTACATATAAAACAACTTGTATAAGTTTTTTATTCCTTTATCGTCTTTGTTTTACATATCAAAAGATCCTGCCATTACGTAAAAAGTTTTCCTTGCCCCTCTATAATACAGCAGTGCCTATTGCTGTGTGTAAAAAAGTGCTGACCGCCCGCCTTTTTTATGGCATATTTTATTTCAAATAAGAAAAAAGGCAACCGCTACATTATCAAACGATTGCCTTTTAAAATTTTATTTAAGATTTTTCAGCCGATCGAGACTAATTTCGACCCGAAATTACTTTCTAGGGTTCTTGATGTTAGCTTGAGCAGCTGCTAAACGTGCAACAGGTACACGGAATGGTGAACATGATACATAATCAAGTCCAGCTTTGTGATAGAATTCGATAGATTTTGGATCTCCACCAGTTTCTCCACAAACACCAACGTGTAAATCACTTCTAGTTGAACGGCCAAGTTTAACTGCCATACTAACTAATTTTCCAACTCCATCTTGATCTAATGTCTTAAATGGATCTTCTTCAAGAATCTTATTTTCATAATAAGCAGGTAAGAACTTACTAGCATCATCACGAGAGAATCCGAATGTCATTTGAGTTAAGTCATTTGTACCAAATGAGAAGAATTCAGCTTCTTTAGCGATTTCATCAGCAAGTAAAGCTGCACGAGGAATTTCGATCATAGTACCTACATGGTATTTCATATCGATTCCAGCTTCAGCAATTAGCTTATCAGCTGTTTCACAAATAATATTCTTAACGAACTTTAATTCTTTAACTTCAAGTACTAATGGTACCATGATTTCTGGAGAAACCATCTTACCAGTTTTCTTTGATACGTTAATAGCAGCCTTAACGATAGCTGTTGTTTGCATCTTACAAATTTCTGGATAAGTAACAGCTAAACGACAACCACGGTGGCCCATCATTGGGTTAGCTTCGTGAAGTTCAGCAATTCTATCTTTAACTTGATCAACAGTCTTATTAGTTGCTGCAGCTAGTTCAGCAATTAATGTTTCATCTTGTGGTAAGAATTCATGTAGAGGTGGGTCTAATAGACGAACGTTAACATTCATTCCATCCATGATTTCATAAAGACCTTCAAAGTCTTTTTGTTGCATTGGTTCAAGTTCAGCTAATGCAGCTTCTCTTTGTTCAACTGTATCAGCTAAAATCATCTTTCTCATTGAGAAGATTCTATCCTTATCAAAGAACATATGTTCAGTACGGCAAAGGCCAATACCTTGTGCTCCAAATGTTTTAGCTTGGCTAGCATCACGTGGAGTATCAGCGTTAGTTCTTACAGCTAATGCTCTATTAGCATCAACCCAACCCATTAATCTGCCAAAGTATCCAGAAGTTAAATCAGGTTGAACTGTCTTAATAGCACCAAGATAGATGCTACCAGTTGAACCATCAATTGAGAATACATCTTGGTCAGTGTATACTTTACCATCAATTGTAACTGTTCTAGCATCTTCATCAATGATAGCTGCTGAACAGCCGCAAACACAACATTTACCCATACCACGAGCAACAACAGCTGCGTGAGATGTCATACCGCCACGCATAGTTAATACAGCTTCAGCTGCAACCATACCAACGATATCTTCAGGAGAAGTTTCAGCACGAACTAAAACAACTTTTTCACCATTGTTATGTCTTGCTTCTGCTTCTTCGGCAGTAAATGCTAATTTACCAGTACCAGCACCAGGTCCTGCTGCTAAGCCTTTAGCAATAGGTTGAGCCTTAGCTAAATCAGCCTTATCAAATCCTGGTAATAATAATTTATCAAATGACATAGCGTCAATTCTTAATACAGCTTCTTTTTCATCGATTAAGCCTTCATCAACTAAATCGCAAGCAATCTTTAAAGCAGCTGCAGGAGTTCTCTTACCATTACGAGTTTGTAAGAAATATAATTTACCATCTTCAACAGTAAATTCCATATCTTGCATATCTCTATAGTGATTTTCCATTAACTTAATAGTCTTCATGAATTGTTCATATACTTCTGGCATACGTTTCTTTAATTCATCGATATGTAATGGAGTACGGATACCAGCAACAACGTCTTCACCTTGAGCGTTTGGAAGATATTCTGCTGATACTTTATTTTCACCAGTTGCTGGATCACGTGAGAATGCAACACCAGTTCCTGAAGTTTCACCCTTATTACCAAATGCCATTGATTGAACGTTGACAGCTGTTCCCCAAGAATAAGGAATGTTGTTCATCATACGATAAACGTTAGCACGTGGGTTATCCCAAGATCTAAATACAGCTGTAACAGCTTCCATTAATTGTACAAATGGATCTGCTGGGAAATCTTCATTGAAAGTATTTCTATAATATTCTTTATATTTCTTTACTAATTCTTTTAATTCATCTGCTGTAACTTCAGTATCAAGCTTATAGCCTCTTGATTCCTTTAGTTCTTCTAGCATTTTATCCATTGCAGTTCTTGGATGACCCTTTGCAATGTTAGTAAACATTAAAATGAAACGACGATAGCTATCGTAAGCAAATCTTACGTTGTTAGTTTCTTTTGCTAAAACTTCAACAGTCTTATCATTTAAACCAAGGTTAAGGATTGTATCCATCATACCTGGCATTGAAACTCTAGCACCTGAACGAACAGATACTAATAATGGATTTGTATCTCCACCAAAATGCTTACCAGTTTCTTTTTCTACTTCTGAAATTGCTTTTTTAATTTCTTCAACTACATAATCAGGTAATTTCTTTCCTGAATCGTAATAAAGAGTACAAGCCTCAGTTGTTACTGTAAAACCTTGTGGAATTGGTACACCAATGTGTGTCATTTCAGCAAGGCCAGCACCTTTACCACCTAAAAGTTCCTTACCTAGTCCGTAAGCATCTTTGAAGTGGAAAACATATTGTTTTGCCATAAATTTTCCTCCTAAAAAATAATTTAACGCATACAATTAACATTAAATGTTAATGGCCTGTAAATATTATACACTAAGTAAAATTAATTGACTAGAGAAATTAATGAATTCACCATAAAAAATTGCTTTTTTTCATATTTTTATATAATAAAAATACAAATACCAAGGCTTTTTAACCCTAATATTTGTATTTTTTGCTTATTTTATCTTTTTAAAGTAAGGAATTCTAGAAAGTGGAACATCAATAGTAATTGTTTGATTTCCTATAAATTCTTCATTTAAATCTGATAGCCATTTGCCAGGAGGTAAAACAACATCTCTTTTATAAGTATCCTTACTAGTTATTGGAGCTATTAAATATTTACTTCCTAGCATAAATTCATCCTTTATAGTTGCATATTCAACCTTATTTGGATAGTTAAATATCAGTGGTCTAATAATTAATGAATGATCAATACTAGCTTTTTTTACTAATTCTTTAATATAAGGATAAATGCTTTCATGAATATCACAGCATTTTTTTACAGCTTTTAAATTTTCTTCATTCAATACCTTCCAAGGCCCTAATGAAAATTGCATCATTGGAAAGAATGTTGAAACCTGAGCATAACGAACAAATAGTTTCTCATCAATATTTTGATAATTATTATTAACAAAATCTCCAACTAAGCCTCCACCTATCATATCAGGGCAGCAATAAACATAGCCAAGTAATGACATAGCTATTCCATTAGGAATTAAGGTATTAATACCTCTATCATTCCATGAATGTGCTTTATCACAAAGACGTTGAGCAAGTGGCATACCTTGACAATTAAAGCAAGCACGCATTTCATTTAGATTATAATTACTTGCAAAGCTTGAATAAAGACGAGCTTGATGAATTCTTGGCATGTTTTTATCAAAAGCGCCATTTTTAGGATAAAAATGAGAATCTGCACCATCAAACTTAAAGCCATCTACTCCATATTCATTTTGTAAATAATCAAGCTGCTTTTTAAACCAATCGTTAGCTTTTTTATTTGTTAAGTCTAAGACAGCACTATTACCATCCCACCACTTCATAATCAAAGCATCTTTACTTTTTCTTTCCTTATAAAAAATATTTTCAGCTTCACCTTGTCTAAATATATAGCTATCTGGTGAGACACAAGGAACTACCCATAGCATTACCTTAAAGCCCATTTTATGTAGCTTTTTAATCATTAGTTTAGGATTTTTAAAGTTTTTCATATTAAAATCCCATTTTCCATAATCCTCTTGCCAACCATCATCAATCATTAAAATGCCTGGTCTAAAACCATTATCAATAATACTTTTAGCATAATTTAGAATTTTTTCTTCACTTACATGATAGTTCATTTCAATCCAAGTATTATATTGAGGTATTTTAAACATCTCAAGGCATGGATATTTAGCTTCATTAATAAAATTCTTTTTAGCACATTTATAATAAGCTTCCTTAATATTTTTACAAGAATCATCAACCTTTATTTTATTAATTGAATCAATAATTAAAACATTATTATCAATTTTAAATCTAACAGGCTGTGATGAATAAATAAATCTTCCAGATGATGAGATAAAAAATGAAGTTACTTGATTGTTATAGTTATTTTCATTTATATCCTTTAATGAATAAAAATTTGAAAAAGGCATATTGATTCCTTCATCAACTATGCCTCCCCACCAATATTCATTTCCTAAGAATTGTATTTCTTGGTGATATTTATACATAATTATAATTTTACAATTTCACCATATTGTTCTTTATTGCATAAAGCAGCATTTGATTCATCAGTATCAATATGCATTGCTAAAGCATAAGAATCAGAAACTCTAACTACTACATCATCAAAGATTAAAGAACGACCATTTGTTTCAAGCTTAACAGCAACAATGTCACCATTTTTAACATTTAATTCTAAAGCATCTTTAGTAGTCGCGTGGATATGTCTTTTAGCAACAATAACGCCTTCTTTAATTTCAACTTGCCCTTTAGGACCAATTAAAATACATCCAGGAGTATTGCTAGTATCGCCAGATTCTCTTAAAACACCACTAATTCCAATTGAGCGAGCATCAGTCATACTTAATTCAACTTGATTAGCCTTTCTAAAAGGTCCAAGAATTGAAACATTTGCTAATTCTTTTTTAGGGCCAACTACAGTTACTCTTTCCTCACTTGCAAATTGTCCAGGCTGTGACAACATTTTCTTAACATGTAATTGTTCATTTTCACCAAATAATGCTTTAAATGTTTCTTCAGTAAGATGAACATGTCTAGCTGAAGTTTCTACTAAAAATTTACTCATTTATTTCCTCCGTTTGTATCCATTTATAGATACATATTTAAACCACCATTAATTATTTCACAAGAATAAATATTACTACTTCTTGTGATATTGCCATCTATTTGAATTGTTAGATTCTCATTACTTTTAAAGATAGCTTTTTTACAATACAAATGCTCTGTTTCCTTCATTTTAAATACTTTACCACTCATTAATTTAACTAAACAGCCAAGTATTTTTATTTTTTTCATTTCTTTTACAAATACAAATTCTAGCTTTCCATCAAAAGGATTGGCATTAGGGCAAATAGGAATGCCTCCACCAATATTAGATCCATTACATAATGTTATAATAAAGCCTTTTTTATGAACGAATTCCTTATCATCAAGTGATACATCGAATTCATGCCATTTTACGTGTAATAAAGCTTCTACTAAAGAATAAAAATATCTAAAGCTTCCTTTCATTTTAGTATGCTTTTCAAAATTTTCAAGAACCTTTACATCAATTCCTGTTCCTAAAACATTAACACATATTGTATCATTTACTTTAATACAATCAACCTTATGTAAGTCTTTCTTTAAAATTTGTTTTAAGCATAAAAGAGGTTTTTTAGGTAGCTTTAAGCAATTAGCAAAATCATTTCCAGATCCAGCTGGTATTAATGAAACATTCCATTTATTTAAATTACTTATTCCATTAATTACCTCACTAAAGGTTCCATCTCCACCAATTACAATAATATCTCCACTTTCATTTTCACTAGTTATTTTTTTTGCTACTTCTGTTGGATGTAATTTATATTTTGTTTCATATAATTTATATTCAATATTATTTGTATTTAAGTAATCAAATACTTTCTTTAATCCTTTGCTAGATTTCTTTTTTCTCCCAGCGGTTGGATTTGATATAATATGATACATATTACTACCACTCCCTATCTATATAATTATATAAAGGAAAACACAAAAAGTCTAGATAACGAATAATATTTTTAATATTAGCAAAATAGTATATATGATACTAAAATAATGACCTATTATTTTAAATAATAAATTAGTATAATAAATAAAAACAAGGAGAATTGATTATGAAAATACGATTTGCTAATGAAAATGATAAGGCTGGAATTTATAAAACAATGGGATATTGCTTTAATACTCCTTATAATTCAATTAAAAATAATATTGAAAATGGAAGCTTTGCTAAAAATGAAAAATTTGTTGTAGCAGTTGATGATAATAATGATATTAAAAGCTTATTTGCCATAATAGATTACAATACATACTTTGAAGGAAAAATAGCTAAAATGGCTGGTATTGCTGGTGTTTCATCTCTTCCTGAAAATAGAGGAGAAGGAAATATTGAAGATTTATTTAAATTTGCTTTAAAGTATATGAATGATAATGATTTTATCTTTTCAGCTCTTGGTCCCTTTGCTTTTCAATATTATAGAAAATTTGGTTATGAATGGTGCTATACTTGGCAACTTGTAAGTATTCCTATTGAAGATTTAAAAAATTTTAAGAGTGCTTTTACCTATGAGCATATTTATGAAGATAAATTTGCTATTTTTAATAGCTTTAGAAATGAAATTATTAAAAATATTAATGGTGCAATAATTAGAGATAAAGAACTATTAAATGATAAATGGCAACAATATGTAAATTCAACATCTCATGTTTATGTTGCTAAAAATGAAAATAATGAAATTGTTTCTGCAATGGTATATCATCAAGAAAATAGAGAAATAAAAGTAAGTGAAATGTATTTTAAGGATGAAATATCACGTCAATATTTACTAGCCTTTTTATATAGGCATCGCTCTAATACTGATAGTATTGAATTAATTCTTGCAAATGATGATGAAATTAGAAATATATTGCCTTCTCCTAGAATTAAATATTGGAATTGGCCAAATAAAATGGGTAGAGTAGTTAATGTAAAAAAAGCTTTAGAACTTTTAAGAATTGAAGAAGAATTTAAAGGCTCATTTACAATTAATGTTGAAGATAAGCATGCTTTATGGAATAATAAAATATTTAAAATTACTTGCTTAAATAATAAGTTAGTAGTTGAAGAAGTTGAAGAAAAAGCTGATTTTGAAATTTCAATTCAAAGAATTACTCAATTAATTTATGGGCATATAGATGCTAAAGAAGCTATAAAGCTTAATTTAATAAAGGTTAATAATGAAAATAAAACTAATTTATTAAAGAAAGTGTTTGTTAAAAGAACAACTATGCTTTGGCAAGAGTTTTAAAGTTTTCTAAAGATTTTCTTTTAATTATAAATAAAGTAGTGTATTATTGATTTGTATTATTAATATGTATCTCTCCTTCCTTTATTACAACTAATTTATAAAGGATGGAGATACCCCTTATGCTAAATGAAAATGTGGAGTTAACCCCACATTTTTTTTACAACTATTTTGTTTTTTTGAAAAAGACATTTTTATTGTAATTATTAAAATTAGATAGCAATGCCCTATATTTTTTCAAAGCTATATTCAATAGATTCACAATTATATAATTGAATTTCTAATGCGACATTATTATACTTTGCCTTAAAATATATTGTATCATTATCAAACATGCTATAAAAAACATCAATAATCATTATTTTATATTTCTTTGCTAGTGCATTTAGTTTACCTACACTAATAATATTGTACTTAGCAAACCATCTATGAATATTGTAAGATTCTTTAGCTTTATCAGTTGATTTTATATTTATGGTCATAGTGCATTTTGAAGTGATTTTTGTTTCTTTTATATTTTCATTTAACTCATAAATGCCATCATTAAATTCTAAAATGAAACAATTTTTATCATTATTTCCTGATATTCTACTTAAAAAAGCATTTTGTAAACCATATTGAAATAATTCATCAAAAACCATTATACAATTACCTCCGCAGTATTAATCTTCAAAAACATACTCAACTTTTGTACAATAGCTAATCTTAATATTAAATCCGCCTCTTGTATAATAAGCATAAAGCATTATTGAATTATTTACTTTACTTAAAAACCAATTATCTATTTCTAAGCCATATTTTTTTATATTGTTGTTAAGTGCTTTGATATTTATATTTCTTTCTTTTGTAGCATAACGAGTAATAGTTAATATTTCCTTTATCTTATTAACTTTTTTTACGCTAATATAAAGTTTACATTTTTTTGTAGTATTATCTTCGTGTTGCATAGGATCATGGCTATAATTATAAATTCCATTTTTAAACTCTAAAACAAATCTATTTTCTATAGCATCAAATGAAAAATCAGTTAAATCAGTATCATGTAATGAATATTGGTATAGCTCATCAAAAATCATACATTTTTATATCCTTTCTTTTTACATATATTACTTCGTACTTTTAAATGTTTGGCAAAAGAATTGAACTAATTCATTAGTTTTTGGTAACCAAATTATTTCATTTGTGTGTTTTTTTATAAAAATCAAATTTTTTGAAAATTTTATAAATTTAATATCTTTTGTCTTAATTCTATTTATATTTTTATTAGTTATATCTTCTAAAACATATTCATCATCATTTTTTGATATAACATATTCAATATTTCCAAATTGATCAGCATTTGAAAAATATTTTTTTAAATTGCTTTTATAATAAAATAGCATTCTTATAATAAGAATAATAATAAAAGCAACTACTCCTATCATCCAATAGCCATATCTTAATGCTTTATTATCGTATAAATATCCAGCAAGTAAAAAATAAGCAACTAAAAGGCAACAAATAAAAAGTGTAACGATTAATGGCTTGCAAACAAACCATACAAGTTCATTTGAATATTGATTGATTTTACTTTTTTCTTTTTTTACGTTCATTAAGTTTTATCCTCCATAGTTAATCTAACAACATTAGGTATTATATTTCTATTCTCATTTTGTAAAAGGAGTTATTATACTTTATACGTAAAACTATTTATAATCATGTATTACTTTGGTAATTTAATATTTAACTTATCTTTTTTCGTTTCAAATTATCTTTTTCATTTTGTTCTTTTATTATTTGATTAATGTCATTAATAAGTTTCTCTAAATTCTTTGTTACCTTGTTTACTCTTGCTAATTTTTTCTCTTTATACATCCAACCAAAATAAGTTTTTACACAGCCACCATTTTTCTTGTGAAAAATAATATTAAATACTTTGCCATTATTATAAACATAATCACAATAAGTCATATATGTTCCTGGGTAAAAAAACTCGTGAAAAAATCCATATAAATTATCTTTTTTCTTCTTTTTTAATTCTTTAAATTCAACATAATCTAAGGTATCCCATTTGATTTTAAAAATACTTAAATTATCTACGACTTTTATATATGATTTCTTTACAGTAATTCCTTGATTAAATGTAAAAACAAAAGTCTTAAATAAATAATCTCCTAAACCTATGCCCCAAATAACATATAGGGCATACTCTTTAGAATACAAAGCAAAAAAAATCGCTAAAAATATTGGTATTAAAAAAGTATTAATAAATATAAACTTATGAGTATAGTCATATCTAAATTTTTTATTCATTGATTGAAAACCAATATAATGAATTTAGACTAATTCATTAATCCTTTCATTTTTAATTAAATTTAAGAAAAGCTTTAATTAATAATAAATAGCATTATTTAACTTCTGTTTTTAATTCTATTTAAATAACACTTGTTAATTACTATTGAAGCATTATAAATAGTAATTAACGTTTTTAATGCTTTATAACGCTATTTTATCATATACTTACTTCTTTGCACAATTAATAACTAATGAATGTTATATGATTTATTATTGTATAAAAATCCTCCAATTACACAATTGTAAAAGGAGAATTAAAAGCAATTAATAATTTCATCAAGTGTAAACAATCCATAAAGTGTTTTAGAACCGCTTGTTATTAATGTTTTATTATTGAAATAATAAGCATTTTACCAATTCATCATTAATAAAAGCATAATTTACTATAGTAATAATATTATTTGTAGTTTTTAAAATCTAATTGTTATTTTTCCATTCTTCATATGTGTTTAAAAAATCGTTTGCATTTTCAAGCATAAAAGGTACCTCAACTATTTTCTTTTTCTTTGTTTTATAATATATTTTAAAGCCAGAATTAACTTCTTTAATTTCTATGTTTTCATATTTATATTCTTTTGTCTTATTTACTAAATTAGTCAATGAAAAGCAACAACTATTAAATTCAATTTTCCAATTGTGAAAAAACATAGTGACAGGAATAATAAGTATAGCCATTCCTATAACACCTAAACCATCAACTAACGATTTTTGTATTGTTAATCCATATATCCCACACAAAAATAAAATAATACTCGCTGATAAACTATAACGGAAATAAAAATATGGTTGTTTTATGATATTTTTATTCATTTTTTTATCATCTTTATTTTTTAGTATGATGTTAAAAAATGCTATGATAAGTAAAATAATAGCTATTATTATAATTCTTAAAAGCTTCATACCTAGTTCCTCCATTACTAATAATTTTTAAAGATACTTGAAATTATTTTAAATCTATAAACTATTAAATGTTTTTTCATTAGTTTTAGGGTTTAAAGTGCTTTGCCAATTATTATACACTCTTAGAAATCTTTTTGAATTATCACATGTATAGTTTATTTTAGTTATTTTAAAGCCATTACTATATAAAATTAACCAAGATTTTAATTCTTTAACTTCTATATCTTTGTAATCGTATTCTCTTTTTATATTAAAAAAATTTGTAAATAATAATTTTGAACTATTAAATTCAATTCTCCAATTTTTATAATATATAATTTGTAAAATGTAAATAACGGCAAGCAAAAAAAATAATATAGCATATATTGGTGGAGCCTGTACTACTATCATCTATATGCCAAAGAATACAAACATAATTGTTGTAGTTATATCTTGATTGAATTTTGAAAATGGCTGTTTAATAACATTTTTTTTAATAGGTTTTTCAAATTTTTTCAAGAGTTTATTAACCACTACAGTAATTATAAAAAGTACTGATAACATTATTATATAATAAATTTTCATATTAAAAATTACCTTTCATAATATGATTAGTAGTTTGAATTTAGTTTATATTAACTTTATAATCATCTAATATAAGCAATCTATTTAAATCATAATCATATGCAATAAATATCAATTCATATTTTCCATCAGTTGGATAATTATTGTATTCATTATTTGTAACATTATAGACTAAAAAATGATCAAATTTGGACGTTTCGGTTTGAACAAATAAAGGTAATAAGCTATTCATTTTAAAGGATAACTCATTTTTCCATAATTGATTATTTTCAATTTTCTTTTGAAATACCTTGCTTTCATCATCATTGATTATTTTGACATAGCTAGTAGTATAGTTTTCATATCTGGTCGTAGCTATTTTTATATCGTTCGGCAGACTTAATCTAATTTTATTTTCAACATCTACTATTTTATTAGTATCATATGAAATGTTATTAAAAATGAATCTGTATGAACCAAAGATTATAAGTAATGGTATACAAATAAAAGCAATAACAAAATTTTTTTTATATTTTTGATTATTTTTCTTAAGACTTATTCCTACTATAATTGATAAAATTCCGATTGGGATAAATAGCCACATTATCCATAAATATCTAATCATTCCAGCAGTAGAAAATATATTTACTTCTCCAATTTGACTTGCTATTAATAATGCAGTGTGCGGTGAAATTAAAGTTGCAATAAATAATATAATGCCAAGGTTTTTTCTTTTTTTCATATGTGTCTCCTATGTGTTTTAATTTATTAGTTACTTTTACATTTATGAAAACCATAAATTTTGTTATTTAGTAATTTGTTCAATTTTATTATATTTCAAAATATTTTCAAATTCTTCTTTATATCTTGTATTTATTAATAACTTCTTACCATTTATGAATAAAGTAAATTGATAAAAAACAGACTTTCTATATCTTTCGCAAGTATATTTTTCAACATCACATAAATCAATTTCTTTTTTTACAAATAAAGTTGTTAGGCTAACATGAGTGTCACTAATAATTATTTTATACTTTAAAGAATATAGCCATGCATAAAATCCAAATAGCATAAATGTACCACATACTAATAATATGATCCGCACTTCTCTATCTTGAAAACTTTTATTATTTTTATGCATGAATACAAGCGTTAATAAAAATAAAGTTAAAGCAAATATCGTAAGAACAAGACTTAGTTTTCCTTCTTTTTTCATCCCATCAATTATTTTTTTATCCATAGTAAAATTACCTCACGCATCGTACTCATATTCTACCATATGTACATTATCTTCATCAATAATTTTAATGATATTACCTAAATGTATCTTACGTAAAAGTATTCTTTCCCTTTACAGTTTGCAATAACTAGATTTTCACTAGCAAGATTAACATCATGCCTAGCACACATTTAAAAGGAAGTATTTTTTTGAAAAATATATATCAATTGCTAGAAACAAATAAATTTTAAAATAAAATTTTGTTCTAGAAATTACTAACTTTTTATATATAATAGTGCCTTATTTCGTTTATGATTTATTGTTGTATAAAAATCCTCCAATTACAATTGTAAAAGGAGGATTAAAAATTAGTCATTTTAATATTACGTTGTATTTTAGTGTCAGTGTAACTATTTGTTTGTCAGAATTAGGTGCCAACACATTGAATCAATAACATAAAATAATTTGTGTTTATTCATTACTTCAGTTTTTAAAAGGAAACGAATTTTTCTTGTTATTAAAGTCGTTTTTTCATTATAAATATTACTTCAATATAACCGAAATAATTTTATTTTCTTTTAAACCTTATTTGTGATGTGTACTTTTTTACTAAAACATCTGTTTTTTCAATTTTATTGTGATTATTATATTCAATCATCAATTTTTTAATGTCATCTATAAGAGTTTTGATAGTTTTACTATTCATGTATAAAATCAACATATTATTTATTTTGCCATCTATTGTTAAAAAAGAAATGTAGGCTTTAGGAAGCATATTGCCAAAAGTGCCACTAGGTATGTTTTTTAATAATGAATCTTTTGTTGACCAAATTATATCAATTGCCTGAATATCATTTATTTTTACTTTTGTTGCATATTGTATTTTTTGCTTTTTCTTTGTCCAATCGTCGTTCATATAAATGATATTTTCCTTAATATGAATATTATTATGCTCTAATCTAAGAAATGCTCTTAAAATCAGTAACGCAAATACTTCAAATATTAATAATATAACTATTCTATCAATAATATATTTATTTTCTCCAGATGTAATTGATGAAAAAATTAAAATTCCTATTTTAACCGCAAAATATTGAATAATTAAAAATAATATAAATAATATGAATAAAAATAATTGATAAAAAATATTTGTTTGATAATAGTTTTTTTTCATTTACCATCCAGTCCTTTCATTAAAAAATCTTGCCATCCAATCATTCGCATTAGTTGCATCAATAACACCACTTACACTTTTTTCAATTATTTAACTTGTTTCTTTGTTTGTTTTTAGTCATTTTCTTTTTAAAGTCGTAAGTTAGAGCTTTAGTTAAGAAATATCCACATGTAATGCAAAAGTGAATCATGACTTATCCAGTTCTTGAAAAATATACTTTTATCAATTTTAATTAATATTAATTATACTAACTCGCCTTCATTACTTGGTATTTAGATATACAAGTACACTCTTACACTATTACAGAAGATTTCAAATCTATTTTGAGATGATGTTTCGTTAAAAATGCACATGAGATTTGTTATGAGTGATACAAAATAAAAATTTTTCATTTTAATTTTTTCTTATAAAGATACTATCTAATATTTGCGCTAGCCTCTCTTCATCAATAGTTTTATCCATAGTTATAGAAGTATATTCACCATAATTATCGCTTACTATATCAAATAATTTATTGTTTTCATTAAATATCTTGATTTCAAAATGTCTTATT
This sequence comes from uncultured Bacilli bacterium, assembly GCA_934201705.1. Taxonomy (GTDB): domain Bacteria; phylum Bacillota_I; class Bacilli_A; order RFN20; family CAG-631; genus CAKPXW01. The sequence continues at coordinate 31,626 of CAKPXF010000029.1, forward strand.
GATTCATAAATACTTGGTTCTAATAGCTTAATACTATTTGATTTATCAAGTTTAATAGTTGAATACTTACTATCATCATTTAGCAAAATATAATCAATGTCATTAAATAAATATAATTCAAATGAACAAATCAACAATTCAATATAATCATAGTCTAAATTATTAATCATTAAACTAATAATTTCATCAAAATTTAAATTTGAATATTTAAAACACCAATGTTTTTTATTTAATTTGCTTAATTTCGATACTTTCATTAACACAATGATTCACCTCTTTATTAATAAACTTCTCCATTAAATCCAGCATAAATGCCAACCAATATTCCAACAATCCAACTACCTTTGTGTTTACTTCTTTTAGCTTTTGTATTTCCATAATGATAGTGAAAAGAGTGTGCTGGATCTAAATCTATTCTAAATCTACCACCTGTTCTTGAAGAAAAAATAGTAACTCCAAGTACATTTGGATTTTGATATCCAATCATGTAAGTTGGCATTATAAATCCAAAGCCACTATTAAAAGATCCAACGGAACGATATGCATCAAATGATAGTAAGGCTGTCACCATATAATATTGAGATCCAGCTAAAAACCCATCTCCAAAACCCATCAAGAACGATTTACCTGCATTTGACATTGTTTCAGAAAAGTCATTACCTTCGCTAATATTTTTGGCTAAACTTCTCCCCGTTCTTATCACTCCAGAAGTTGCTCCCGCTACTGCTGATATTTCTAATCCAACTAGTGTAGCTTTACCAACAGCTATAAAAAATGCTGCTGCAGTTCCACCTGTAAATGTTAATGCTGTAACAACTAACGCTGTTCCAGCAATTATTGCAACTCCTTTAAGTACATTCCCAAGCCACTTTGGCATATTTCCAAATTCGTCAGAATACATAATAGGATTGTTTTCACAATAAGCAAATAGATTTAAACCAGATAAAGAATTATTGTCTAAGTAAGAAACATCATCAGCAGAAATAAATCTACCAATGTTAGGGTCATAGTATCTTGAATTCAAGTAGTATAAGTTGACTTCACTATCATAATAATAACCTTTGTAAACAAATGGGTTAAAATAAGAAACATAGCAATCAACACGTACTTTTCTAGTAAAATTACCCCATGCATCGTACTCATATTCTACCACACATACATTTCCTTCATCAACAATTTTAATGATATTACCTAAA
>CAKPXF010000030.1 GCA_934201705.1 uncultured Bacilli bacterium
AATTATAGTGGAATGTTCCAAAAAACGACATTTTGAGTTTGGCGTTTTATGACATTTTCAGTTTAGCATTTACAATAGGAATATATTTATGTTAATTTATATATTTTTTTGAGAAAATTATGATATAATTTTAGTACAATTAATCGAAAAAAGTAGAAAGTAGTGGTGAAGATAATATGGGATTTAAAAGTTATTGTTGGAGTATTGGAACAACAAGTTTTAGAGTTGATCAATTAAACTATAAAAATGAATGTCAATTAAGATTTTTAAATGAATTATTTACTTCAAATCCTGATATGAAATGGGACAAAGCGCTACAAGCAAAATATTTTGATTTATTGGTTTCTAAAGACTTTATTGAGGATTATGCAGCAATAAAAGATAAAGATGCAAGAGAAAAAACATCTGGATTAGCTGATATTGGATTGGTTTATAGAAAAACCAGACAAATTACACCAATAGGAGATTTGATTAACAAAATTTCTCTATCAGGTGATTTTAGTTCTAATAATATATTTGAAATTCCAAAGGATAGTTATGTATATCTTTTGCAATTTTTAAAATATCAAATTAATGATAACACTATTCAAATAAGACCTTTTGTTGCACTGTTATATATGTTATCAAAACTTGAATATTTGACTAGAGAAGAATTCACTTATTTATATCCTACTTGTATGAATAATAATGATGTATTAAAGACAACTGTAGATATTTTAAGTTCAAGAGGAAAGATTTCTGTTGATGATTTGTTAATTAAAAAAATGATGTCTATGGATAATTATCAAGAAGCATACAGTTTATTGATGATAAGCGATGTAATAGATGAATCTATAATGGAACAAATTGGGATGAATAGAAAAAGTGGCACTTATGATAGACCATTTGCTAAAGTATATAATGTGTTGAAACCTTTAGTTATAGATAGAGATAGTTTAAATGACGATGAAAAAATATTATTGTTAAAACAATTAAAAGAAGCTTTTTCGAAAATTAATGCAAATCAATCTTCAAATTGGAGATCAATGTTTAAACTTTATAAAAACACAAAATTTAATCAAGAATATTTACTATATTTTTATGGATTAAGTATTTGCTCGTGTAATACTGAAGAAGAGTTTAAAGATTGTTTCTTTAAGACATGGCATTTAATGAAGTGGAAATCCACATTAGAGGATTACTATGATTTAAATAAACGCTATTTCAATTTAACTGATATTATTAAATATGAAAACGGTAGATTTAGATTGATTGAAATTGCAGAATATTATTTTAATGATATCGTAGAAAAAATGTTATTTAAACCGATGATTTCTAAGAATGATTATGAACAATATTTTACAAATTATATTGAAATAGAAAATATATATCCTGAATGTAGTAAAACTGAAACAGATATTACTAATACTATTAACAGTAAGTATGGAAGAACGATTGTTCCGGGAAAATTAGAAGAATATTTAAAGGATATTAAAAATAATGCTTTTATCAAAATGATAGAAGAAAAATTTGAAGAAGAAGTGCTTCTTGAGCTCTTAGATTGTTTTAAAACTAGAAATGATAATAGAATTAAAGAATTGGTGACTGATGATGCCACTCCATCTACTATATTTGAATACATTCTTGGCGTTATTTGGTATCAAGTTGGTGGAAAAATAGGTAGATTAGAAGAGTATATGCATCTAACTTTAGATGCTAACTTCATGCCTAAAACACATGCTCCAGGGGGAGAAGCTGACTTAGTATTTAACTATCCTAAATCTAACTCTTATCCTAAGCATGATATGTTATTAGAAGCCACTCTAAGTGAATCTACTGGTCAACGACAAATGGAATGGGAACCAGTTTCTCGACATCTAGAAACTCATATTAATAAAACTCATAACAAATATGATTATGTATTATTCATAGCTTCACAATTAGAAGAACGAACATTAAAGACATTTAGAGTTATGAAAAATTATCAAATTGATGTTAGAGGTGAGGACATAGGACTAAAAATCATACCTATAGATGTTGATTTGATTAAAGTTATAATAGAAAAGAAAAAGAATTACGATGATTTATATAAAATCTTTGATGAATCTTATAATTCTATTCAAATTGGAATAGATTGGTATAACAATACATTAGTCCAAAAAATATAAAAATTAAATTAGCCTTATTGTTGTAAAATAAGGCTTTTTTTGTTATAATTAGATGCATAAGATGCCTAAAAAGGAAATGATGAATTATATGAGTAAATTCAATATTAAAAACAGAAGATATTTAGGAAGTAAAGCAAAATTATTACCATTTATTACGGAAGTAGTAAATAAGGAATGTGAGAATATAAATGTATTCTTAGATTTATTTGGTGGAACAGGAAATGTTGCTTGGAATTTTAATAATCAATATACAACAATAATGATTAATGATATTTTAATGTCTAATTATCTTTCATATATTGCTTGGTTTGGTAGTCAAGAAATTGATGAAGAAAAAATAAGTAGTTTAATTAGAAATTATAATGCATTAGAAATATTGGAAGATAACTATTTTTCAAACAATTTCTCTAATACTTTTTTTAGTGAACTTAATTGTAAAAAAATAGGATACATTAGAGAAGATATAGAAAGTAAATATAATGACGAAGAAATAAACGAAAGAGAGAGAGCGATTTTAATAACATCATTACTATATGCTATGGATAGAATTGCAAACACTGTAGGTCATTATGACGCTTATAGAATGAATGGCGATTTAAATAAAGAATTAGTTTTAGAAGAACTAGACTTACCAACCAGAGATGTAAATTTAAACAATATTATTTATAGAGAAGATGCAAATTCATTAGTTAGAAGAGTTGTTGCAGACTTGGTATATATTGATCCTCCTTATAATTCTCGACAATATTGTGATGCTTATCATTTATTAGAAAATGTTGCTTCTTGGGAAAAACCAGAAGTGTTTGGTGTTGCAAAAAAAATGGATAGAAGTAATTTGAAGAGTAAATATTGTACACATACTGCGTCAAAGCAATTTGAAGATTTAATTAATAATATTAATGCTAGATATATTTTGGTTTCATATAACAATATGGGAACTAAGGGTGCTGGAAGATCACAAGCTAAAATTAGTGATGATGATATAATGAGAATATTATCTGCTAAAGGTAAGGTTAAAGTGTTTGAAAAAGAGTTTAATCAATTTAATACTGGTAAAACAGATATAGAAGATCATAAAGAAAGATTATTTTTATGTTTTGTAGGTGAACATGCTACAGAATATGAAAGTGAAGAAAAAATAAATGGTTACGCTAAATCGCCTTTAAATTATACTGGTGGCAAATATAAATTATTGCCTCAATTATTAGAAAAATTTCCGACACACTTTAATTCATTTATTGATTTATTTGGTGGTGGATTTAATGTTGGTGCTAATATTGAATGTGATACAATTGCTTATAATGATAAGCAAAAAGAAGTTGCTCGATTAATAAAGTTATTCTACAAATATGATTATTCAGTAATTATAAAAAAAATAGAAAAAAATATTATAAAGTATGAATTATCTAACACTTATGAAAATGGATATGAATATTACAATTGTGAAAGTGATTCAGGTGTTGGTAGTTATAATAAAGAGAAATACACTAAATTAAGAGAAGATTATAATTCATTAGCAAGAGATAGTGAAGAAAAAGATTTTCTTTTATTAACATTAATAATCTTCTCATTTAACAATCAAATTAGATTTAACTCTAATGGTGAATTTAATATGCCTGTAGGAAAGAGAGATTTCAATTCATCATCTAGAAAAAATATTAAGGACTTTGCATTAAAAATTAAAAATAAAACTATTTTATTTCAAAATAAAGACTTTAATAAAATAGATTATTCTAATTTAGAAAATCCATTCTTTTATTGTGATCCTCCGTATTATTTGGGAATAGCTTCATATAACGAAAATAATGGATGGACAATTAAAGAGGAAAGGAAGTTATTGAAATTCTTAGAAAAATTAAATGAAGAAGGAATACCTTTTGCTTTATCTAATGTTATTGAACACAAGGGTAAAGTTCATGAAGAATTGAAACAATGGGTTGATAAGAATCATTTTAATTTAATTTACATAAAAGCAAGTTATAGCAATTCAAATTATCAAATAAAGGATAAAGAATCTGTGACACGTGAAGTATTGATTACTAATTATTAAAATGGAGTGATACAATGTTTATTGAAGAAGTTAAAATTACAAATTTTAGAGGTTTAGATATAGATATTAATAAATTAAAACAAGATTTTTTAATTATTGGAAAAAATGATTCGGGAAAATCTAATTTTTGTTATGCTATTAGAAAAGTTTTAGATTATAATATTAGGAAAATACCTTTGACTATAAGTGATTCAAGTAATTATAACAAGGGTGATATTTCTATTTATTTAAAAATCAAGCTTGGAAATATAAGTTTGGCGAATAGAAATAATCTAAGTCACTATATAGAAAAAATAGATAATGAAGATTATATAAATGTATATTTCAATGCTGAATTTAGTGAAGATACATTGCATTACAATGAAAGTATTACAATCGGTTCATTGGATTCTAAAGAATATGCCACAAATATTTCAAATCCTTTGGATAAAGTTTTAGATATAATTTATATAAATCCAAATTATGATTTTGAAAAAGATAAGAAAAATTTTTTTAAACTAAGACAACAAAAAAGTATTGATGGGAACGAAACAATTAATCCTTTAATAAAGAAAAGTGTTGAAGGATTAAATGTGTCTATTCAAAATGATGATTATATAATAGGACTATCAAATGAAATTAATGATCAAGAAGGTTTTGGCGAAATATTTGAAGATGTTGAGTTTAAAATTAAAAGTGACGTTGATATTTCGAATATATATAAATCTTTAGATATTATTCCATATGTTAAAAGCACAGAAGATAGCATAAATATTGGAGATGGAAAAAGTAAGACATTATCAATGTTATTACAAAGAATTTCTTATAACGATGATAAAGGAAAAATTTTGATTGTTGAAGAACCAGAAAATCATTTATATCCATTATTACAAAAATGTTATGTCAAATTAACATCTAAATTCAATCTAGATCAAATGATTTATACATCTCATTCCCCTTATATTATTGATTATAGAAAAATGGGGCAAATTTTAAAATTTGTGATTGTTAATAATGGTAAACACAAAAAAACAATATGTAAAACTCTAAACATAGATTCGGAAGACTATAATGCCTTTGGTTTTATGCTAAACGAAGAAATAAGTGAAATTTTTTTCTACGACAAAGTATTATTAGTAGAAGGTGATAGTGAAAAATATTTTTATAACGCACTAACAATTAAAGATGAAAATTTCCAAAGTTATTTAGTGAGAAATAAAATGGGGATTTTTAGTGTATATGGTATAGATTTTTCACCGGCTAAAAACATATTAAATAAACTAGGAATTGAAGTTTTTATCAAAACTGATAATGATATTTTTCCAAACCAAAGAAGATATGCAGGAATATGTAGGGTTCTTGAATGTTTAGATCAAAATGGGAAAAATAGACTTTGTAAGATATTGGAAATAGAAGAATTAAAAAAAGATACTTTCAAATTTAGTGAAAACGAGCAAAATAATACATTGTTAGAATATAAGATGCCTGAGATTGTATCACTTTTTAAAGAATATGGAGTAATTTTATCTATCCATCATGACGGATTTGAAAGAGATTTTTTAGAATTTATAGGAAGAAAAGATAACATAGAAGATTTAAAATTTTTGAGAGAAGCAAAATTAAAGAATTTACATGCATATATTGTAGATAACCAAATTGATCTTAAAATAAATGAACAAAATAAAAATTCTATTTTGGTAGGTTTTATGAATGAGTAATGTTGATCCTAAGTTAATAGAACAATTGAATTTTCAACAGGGGCAAATTATTAATTGCGACGATAAAAAGGTTGTTATATCTGCAGGTCCTGGCTCTGGTAAAACATATACCATTGTAAAAAGAATTACAAAAGAATTGTCTGATATTAAATTTAATCAAGGTATAATAGCTTGTTCATTTACTAAAGAAGCTTCAAAACAACTCGAAGAAAGATTAAATCAAAAATGCGACATTTCTAATTCATTTATAGGTACTATAGATTCTTTTGTATTAATGGAAATAATTGATCCATATAAAAATAGATTGATAAAACATTGGGGCGGAAAAAAATACATTAAAAAACTGAAAATTAGGATGGCTGAGATGAAATCTTTAGCTTCAGAAATAACAAAGTATGGCACTAAGTATTATGATAAAGTTGCATACAAAAATTATTTAAATAAGTGGAAGAACGATTTCTTAAATGGAGTATATGAAATATCCTTCGCAAACTATTTAGTTGCTATTTATTTGATTGGAAATTTGCCAGAAGTGAAGGAATATTTATCAAATAAATATAAAAGTATTTATGTAGACGAGGCTCAAGATTTAAACGAATTTCAACATATGTTAATTAAAGTTTTAGTTGATGAATGTCAATTGAATTGCTTTTTGATTGGTGATAAAAATCAATCAATATATCAATTTAGAGGGGCACGCCCAGAACAATTCTACAATTTATGCAATTTAGGATACACAGAATATAAAATAAATGTTAGTGTAAGATGTCATAAAAGTATTTTAGAATTTGCAAATTCAATAGTGGATGACAAATATGTTATCACTGGTTCAGATGAATCGCGTGTGAAAATTAATATACTCCCAACTGCTGAAGAGTTGCGTTCTATAAATAGTAATTTTATGATTTTGTTTGAAACTAATGATAGTGCTTTATTGTGGTATAAATATTTAGTAAAAAATGATATCGAAGTTATTTATTCTAAACCAATAGAGCTATCAGATAAGGATTTTAAAGATGAATATTTTGATTTAATCGAAGAAATATTATTGTTTTATTATAATTGGGAAAATGAAAATTTAAAATTAACATATAGAATTGATGATTTTAAAACTTATCTAAGTAACTTTATATTAGAAGAAGAAATAAAAAATGCCGTTTTATTGGATTTTGAAACTAATGTTGTTGAATATTTAGAAAAGATTTTAAAAATATTTAATGTCAAAGTAAATGAATCTATAAAGCAGGAACTTTCAAAACAATTGGAGGATGATGTTTATAGAAATCATTATAAAAAATTTGAAAATGTTAATCGAATAATGACAATACATTCTTCTAAAGGATTGGAATCAGATAATGTATTTATTGTTTTTAGAAAACTTCCATATAATTATAATGATGAATATAAAAGGAAATTATTTGTTGCTTTTTCTAGAGCAAAAAACAACTTATATATTTCTTTTTCTAAGGATTCGGGTATTAAATGTTCAAGCTTTGAGGCACTATTAATAAATAAGGTTTCAGAATTGGTAAAGAAAGAAAGATCAATTGTTAATTGATTTTATAAAGGATAACGTATATGTCTATATAGCTACAGTTATAGGAATTATATTTATGCTATACAATTTTATACTAGCAGTATTGGCAAAAATTCTATAATTTTTAATAAAATCAATTAGGAAAGGAGCATCTATAAATGTTATTTATTAGCAAAAAGAAAAAAGAAGCTATTCAAAAATATAAAATGTATATAGAGGGAGCGATTGATTTTGATGTGTTTTGGAATGAGTATATCTCTTGCAAATATTTAATGAAATACTTATCAAGAACGGCAAAAAGAAAAAACATTGGCTGCGTAGATGAATACTATTTTACTATTTACCCATCAAAAAGAAAAAATCCAGAATTTCATGCAAAATATTTATTACAGTGGTCTATATGTTATTATTTAGAGAAAAAAAATATTAGTTATATAAATTCTCAAAAAGAATATTATTTATATGAAAAATGGAATGACTATATACCAAGTTTTGTACCATATGATGATTCAATTTATTATTTACTTGAAAATCTTGAAAACGGAAAAAGGCATTCTAAAAAATATTATCGAGATTATTTTTCAAAGATATACCAATATGAAAAATATCCTCCTAGATGGATGCATACGAGTGAATGGCCAATTGAAGAAGATGGTACTCCAATGAAATTTTTATATCAAACAGGCTTTCCTAACAATCATGATTATATTGAATATTATTTCAAAACAAAAGATGGTAAAAGAGTGAAAATAGAGCAATACGATTAAGATATACATACTATGATGAACGTATTACACAATTATTAGTTTCATAAACTTATTAGCAAGGAATGTGATTATTTGTGCTTGAAATTAAATATAAATTATTTTCAAAATAAAATAATTGAAGCAATAAAAACTTCAAAAAATATAGATGCTGTTACAATAAATTAAGGCTGGTGGAAAAATGAATATTAATAAAGAACTTACCAATAAATTTTATGAAAGCTATAATCCTTGTAATTGTGGTGATTGTAGATTTTTTATAAAGAATATTGAAAATAACCAAGCTAATATTTTTAAATATTTAAAATCATTTAATATTAATCCATTAAAGCCATATGAATTAGTATCAATACTTAATGAAAAAGATAAAATGATTGAATATTTAGATTGTGTTTATGTGGTATTTGGAACTATTGATAATGCAATTGAAACTACAATTGATGGTATAAAAATAACATCTTGTAATAAAGAAAGATATCCGTTATTAAAAACAAATGACGAGTATTTTTTAATAACATTTGGACCAGTATATATGAACTATTCTTATACACTTAATCGCCATTTAACATTGGATGATAAAATTCAAATTATTAAAAAAGCTATTGATGATGTTGATCCTATGAAACTGTTAGCAATTGATTGTCCAAAGGATGAATATATTAATGAAGCAACAATAATTGCTAAAAAGATGAAGAATAATGAACTAACAGTTAAATGTCTTAAAGAAGTATTTAAAAAGCAATTTAATGAAAGCATAAGCTTAAAGGAATGTATTGCTATTGCAAGTAAAGTTAACATTTATTTACATGGTACTGATTATTTTAAGAATATTGAAGAAAATGAAATATTTAAAGATAAAATTACTATAAATGATAATGAAATTATCTTAAAGATACATGATAGTTTTATTGCTAGCTATAACGGCTATAATATTTATATTAATAATAAGCTTTATAGTAAAGTAAAAGAGCAAGAAATATTTGATTATTTTTATGACTTTTTAATGAATGATGATATTATATATATTCAATATGAAAGTTTAAAGTTAAAAACAAAATGTTTTAAAATGATTAATAAATCAAATTATTCATATCAAAAATTAAAAGAGAAAAATATTGAATTAATTTTTGATAACAAAAAGCTTATATATTCAAAAAAAATAAATAAAGATGAAATAATAAAAATAATGTTTAATGAACCAACAATAGAACAATCTGAAAAAACATTTTATTCCTTAGATAAAACACAAAGATTAGTAGCCTTTAAAAATAATGTAAAAAGTTATTCTTATTATATAGAAAAACTAATAATACTAGATAAATATGAGGCATATTTCCTTAAAAAGAATGCCTATTGGGAACCACAATATGTTTGTACATCATTTTATGAAAATATAAATGATTTATTAAAAGACATAAATGTATTAATTCAAGGTTGGACTGAAGAAATAAAATAGTACTAATAAGTTTATATTTGTATATATAAATTTTTAAAAATTTATAAAATTATATATTTTCAATAAATTTAATTATTTTAAAAATTAAATATGCTATACTATCCTTGCAAAATAGAAAGGTAATAAAACTGATGAAAAAAATAACAATAAACGATTTAAGCATTGAAGAAAAATTAAGATTAATATGTGCTTATGATAGCTGGCAAACAGTAACATTTGATAATAAATTACCAAAAGTAAAGGTATCTGATGGTCCAGTTGGCTTAAGAACAATGGTTAAGGATGAAAATAATAATGAAATAACATTAAAAAGTATTTCATATCCTTCAGTTTCTTGCTTAGCTAATACGTTTAATAAAGAGCTTGCTTATAAAATGGGAGAAGCTTTAGCTAATGATGCTATAGAAAGAGATGTTGATATTTTATTAGCTCCAGGAGTAAATATAAAAAGAAATCCTTTAAATGGAAGAAATTTTGAATATTTTAGTGAAGATCCATATCTTGCTGGAATGCTTGCTAAACAATATATTTTAGGCTTACAGGATAATCATATTGGAGCATGTATTAAGCATTTTTGCTGTAATAATTTAGAATATAATAGATTTTATCAATCAAGTGAGGTTGATGTTAGAACACTACATGAAATATATTATAAGCCATTTGAAATAGCACTTCACGCTAATCCTTATACTATTATGTGTAGCTATAATCGTATAAATGGAGAATATGCTAGTGAATATAAGGTTGGCTTTGATACATTAAGAAATTCATTTAATTATAAAGGAGTTATTATTTCAGATTGGGATGCAGTAAGAAATAGAGCAAAATCATTAAACGCTGGCCTTGATATTGAATTTCCATATAGTGAAAGAAATTATAAGCAATTACTAGAGGATTATAAAAATAATAAAGTTGATGAAGAATGCTTAAATAATTCAGTTAATAATATTTTGAATCTTATTTATAAATGTAATGATGATAAACAAAAAAGAAAAATAACATTAAGCTTTGATGAAAGAGTAAAAATTGCTAAAGAATTAGCTAAAGAAAGTATTGTATTACTTAAAAATGATGATAATATATTACCTTTAAAGGAAAATACCTCTATTGCTTTAAGTGGTTGCTATGCTAAAGGAAAAGAAAATTTTGTTGTCGGTGGTGGAAGTTCTTTTGTAAGATGGATTGATAAGGAATTTGATTTAGAAAAGGAATTAAAGGAAAGATTTGCTCATGTTGACTATGAAAGAGCATTTTATGTTAATAGTGTTGCTAATCATGGCTCAAATATATGTAATCCATTAAAAAGTCAAAATAATGCCTTAAGCAATGATGTTAATATTATTTGTGTTGGTACAGGTCCATTTTATGAATACGAAAGCGGAGATAGAGAAACTATTAAATTAAGTGTTGTTCAAGAAAGAGCAATTTTAACCTTAGCTTCTTTAAATCCTAATACAATAGTAGTTATCTTTGCTGGTAGTGCAGTTGATATTTCCTCATTTAAGGATAAAGTTAAAGCTATTATATATGCTGGCTTTTGTGGACAATATGGTGATGAAGCAATTGTTGATGTTATAAGTGGTAAAGCTTGCCCAAATGGAAGATTAAGTGAAACATTTGCTAATCATCTTGAAGATATAAAAGCAGTTAATTCTTACATTGATGGAAGAATAACATGCTATAGTGAAGGCTTAGATGTTGGCTATCGTTACTTTTTAAAGCATCAGGATAAAGCTATGTATCCATTTGGCTATGGATTATCTTATGCTAGCTTTAAATATGAAAATTTAAATGTTAGTGTTACTGAAAGTAAAATAAAAATAAGCTTTGTTATTACTAATACATCAGCTTATGATGCTAAAGAGGTAATACAAATATATGCTAGTGAAATGCTAAGTAAGGTATATAGGCCTATAAGAGAACTAAAAGCCTTTGATAAGGTCTTTATCAAAGCAAATGAAAGTAAAAAAGTTGAAATGACAATAAATAAAGAGGATTTAACATATTATTCAATAGGTACAAATTCTATGGAGGTAAATCCTGGAGTTTATAAAATTGAAATATGTAAGGATGCATTTACACCAATTTTAACAAAAACAATCAAAATAATTTAATTATTTTAATTTATATGGTAATATTAATACAAACGGAGAGTGAATTATATGTATTGTAAAAAATGTGGATTTCAAATTCCAGATGGTAAAAGTATTTGTCCTTTTTGTGGAACAAATAATAATGAAACGCCAAACCAAGTAAATAAGGAGTATAAGCCAGTAGATGAAAACACAATGGCTGAGCTAAGAAATAGCTTTGGCTATATTGATCTTAAAACGCAATTTTTCCATCATATTTTAATTGCTGCTGGTGGCTATCTATTAATGTATGTTTTAATGCTTGTTGCTTCAACAATTGCTATAGCAATCTATTCAAATAAATATGATTTTTCATGTATGAATGGAAATGCTCAAGCATGTAGTATTGCAGTTAAAAATGTTTATACTAAAATTTCATCAATTGGCCAGGTTGTAGCAGAGCTACTAGTGGTTGCTATACTTGTTATTATCTTTAGAAAGCATTTAAAAACCTTCTTTAAAGAGGCTAAGGATAAGGTAACATGGAAATACTTTGGAATAGGCCTAGCTATTATGTATGGTGGAAATATGGTATATAATATGCTTATAACTATTCTTGGCTTATCATCAACTAGTAGTAATCAAAATGCTGTAAATGAAGTAATATTTGGAGCTCCACTATTAGGATTTTTGTTTGTAGTATTAGCAGCGCCATTATTTGAAGAAATTATCTTTAGATTCGGTATTTTTAGATCATTTACTTTTAAAAATAAAAAGCTTGAAAAAATAGGTGTGTTTTTAACAGCATTAATCTTTGCTTCAGTTCATATGGTAGCAACATTCCAAACAGTTGCTAAGGGTCCTGTATGTATGGTTGAACTATCTGGTGAAATATATGAAAATGCTGAAAAATCATATCTAATTGATAATAATTTAGATCATAAGATAATTGTTTATGATAAAGATATGAATGTCTTAAAAGAAGTAAATGTAAAAGCTGATACTAATGACTTTAAAAATGGTACAAGTATTTCTTTAGTAAATTATAAATATCATAAAGGCGATAAATTATACCTATCAATAGATGGAAAAATGATTGAAGAAAAAATTGGAGTTACTAACATTGAATCTCCTGTACCTACATATTATTATAACTATTCAGCCTATGATGTTTTATCAAGTGATTTATTATCATTTCCAACTTATTTAATCGGAGCCTTTGCTTTAACATATGCTTGCTATAAATCTAAGAATTTAATAACTTCAATATTAATGCATATGACATATAATGGCTTATCATTCTTCCTAATTATCTTAATGGGAATATAAAAACTTGAAAGATTGTTCTAATCTTTCTTTTTTTTACATATCATTTTATTGATAAAAAAGGAGAAGAAAGTGTGGACACATTAGAATTATTAAAAAATATTGGAAATAGAACGAATAGTGATATATATGTTGGCGTTGTAGGACCAGTAAGAAGTGGAAAATCAACATTTATTAGAAAGTTCATGGAATTAGTTGTACTTGAAAATATAACTGATGAAAATGAAAAAAGAAGAGCAATTGATGAATTACCACAAGCTGGACTTGGAAAGCAAATAATGACTTGTGAGCCAAAGTTTGTACCAAATAATGCTATCAGCATAAAGGTTGATGAAAGCTTATTTGTAAATGTAAGGCTTGTAGATTGCGTTGGCTATGTTTTTGATGAAGCTTTAGGCTTTAAGGATAATGAACAAATTAGAATGGTAAAAACACCATGGTTTGAAGAAGCTATTCCTTTTGATGAAGCAGCTAAAATTGGTACAAATAAGGTTATCAATGATCATTCAACTATAGGAATTGTTTTAACAACAGATGGTAGTATAGTTGATATTCCTCGTTCTGCGTATGTTAAAGCTGAAGAGGATGTAATTAATGAATTAAAAGGTATTAATAAGCCATTTATTGTAGTTATTAATAGTAAAAATCCTGAAAGTGAAGAAGCTTTAAAGGTAAAAGAAGAAATAGAAACAAAATATAATGTTAGTGCTATTTTAATGTCTGTTGAAAACATGAAGCAAGAGGATGCAACAAATGTTTTATTAACAGCATTATATGAATTCCCAGTAAATAATGTAGATATTATAACACCAAAATGGATTAGTGTTTTAGATGATGAAAACGAATTAAAGATTTCCTTTAAAAATACTATTTCCGAAGCTTTAGTTGAATGTAAAAAGGTTAAAGATGCTAAAAAAATGGCTGAAATGATAAAGGAAAATGAAAATGTTAAAAGTGCTGATATTACCTTAATTGATACAGCAACTGGTGATGTTACTATTACCCTTGAAGCTGTTGATGGCTTATATGAGCAAATATTAAATCAAATCCTTGATACACCAATAAATGATAAGGCTGATTTAATTAAAATCCTTCAAGATTATAAGATGTATTCAAAGAAACTTGCTAATTTAATTCCAGCTCTTAATGAAGCAAAGGAAACTGGTTATGGTGTTGCTTATCCACAAACTAAAGATATTGAACTATCAGCACCAGAATTAATTAAGCAAAATAATCGTTATGGTATTCAAATAACAGCTAAGGCTCCAGCAATCCATATGATAAGAGTTGATATTGAAGATTCATTCTCACCAATTCTAGGTTCAAAGCAACAAGCTGAAGCTATGATTGATTATTTAAATCAAGATAGTGAAAATATTACTTCAATGAATATGTTTGGAAGGCCATTAATTGATATGCTAAGTGATGGCATTAATGCTAAGCTACAAAACCTTCCTGATAATTGTAAGCAAAAGATGCAGCATGCTATTAAAATAGCTTCAACTAAGCAAAAAAATAATATCATAGTATTTGTTTTTTAAAATAAAATTCGTTTTCTAAATGTCTCCTTTAATTTTTTAACTTTACTAGTAAAAAAAAATAATATATAATGTTATTATAAGGCTATATAAAGGCAAAAAAAGGAGATTGACACTATGAATAAAAGAGACTTAATTGAGAAGATAGCTGTTGAAAATAATATTACTAAAGTTAAAGCTGAAGCTATGGTAAATGCAGTATTCTCAACTATCGTTGATGAATTAAAAGCTGGCGAAGTTGTAAAGGTTCCAAAATTTGGTAGCTTCGTTGTTAAAACACGTAAGCAAAGAGTAGCTGTAATTCCAAATACAGAAAAAAGAGTACTTGTTCCATCTTATAGAATTGCTGGATTCCGTCCTGCTAAGAACTTAAAGGATCAAGTAAAATAATTTAGCTTTATTAACTAATATTAAGAAAAAGTAATTTTTAACGAATTACTTTTTTTCTTTTTTCATATTTTTTAATAGGTGATTATAATGAAAATAGCTCTTTGTGGATATAAAGGAAAGGTTGGAAAAGAGGTTTATTCCTTATTAAAGGAAAATAAATATAAGGTAATTGGTGTTGATATTGATAGTAAGCCATTACATGAAATTATTGAACATGTTGATTTAGTAATTGATTTTACTAATAAAAATCAAGCCTTAAAGCATATTTATACTTGTATTGATTATCATAAACCATTTATTTGTGGAACAACCTCTTTTACAAGTTTAGAATTAGCTTTAATAAAGAAATTATGTAATAAAGAAAATGTAAAAGGCATAATATGCTATAACTTTGCTATACCTATAAATATTATTTTAAAGCAAATAGATTATTTTAAAAAATACTTTACTGAAATGGAATATATTGATATTCATCATGTCTCAAAAATCGATAAGGTATCAGGTACAACCTATTTATTTTTATTAAAAAATGATAAATTTATAGTAAAATCCTATAAAACACATAAAAATACCATAGTTTATATTATTAAAATGCTAGCAAAATATGATAAAATGATAATAACATATATAGTAGATGACAGAAAGGCATTTGCTATAGGATTATTAAACTATTTAAAAACTAAGGATGAAGGTTTAATAACTAATTTACTAGAATAATATGGATATAAAAAAAATAAAAGAAGTAATAGAAATAATAAAGAAAAAGAAATATAAAGCTTATTTAGTTGGGGGCTCGTCTCGTGATTTTTTACTTCAAAGGAATTTTTATGATATTGATATAGCTACATCAGCTCCACTTAATATTATTAAAAGCTTATTTGAAGTAGTTGAGGATAAAGGAAATAATTTAGGATCAATTAAAATAAATTACAAAGGTATAATAATAGATATAACAAGATTTAGAATTGAAACCTATGATGATTCAATTTATCCACATATAAGTGAATTTGTAGATGATGAAGAAATAGATGCTAAAAGGCGAGACTTTACTATTAATGCTATATATTTAGATTTAACTAACAATGAAATAGTTGACCCATACAATGGAATTAAAGATTTATTTTCTTATACACTTAGATTAATAGGTGATGTAAATATAAGAATTAAAGAAGATCCAACTCGAATATTAAGAGGGCTTAGAATTGCTAGTAAATTAAACTTTATTATTGAAGAAAATACTAAAAATGCTTTTATTTTAAATAAAGATGAATTAAAGCGATTAACAAAAAGTAAATATGAAAAAGAAATATTAAAAATGAAGGATGAAATAGGAGAAGTTAAAGCTAATAAAATATTAGAAGAATATAAAATAAAGGAGAAGCTATGAATATAAATCGTTATATTAATTTTGAAAGATTATTGACATTAAATTATAAAAAAATTGGTTTATCAGATGATGAATTTGTTTTACTTTTAATTACTTATGAATTAGTACAAACAGGAACTGTCTTTGTAAATCCCTTAGATTTAGCTTTTTTATGTAATTTTACTCCAACGAAAATAGATGTTATTTACTCAGGATTAATTGCTAAAAAATATATTGAGAATCAATTTGATAATAATAATACTATGTATACAAGCTTTGATG
The DNA here is from genome assembly GCA_934201705.1 of uncultured Bacilli bacterium. Classification (GTDB taxonomy): domain Bacteria; phylum Bacillota_I; class Bacilli_A; order RFN20; family CAG-631; genus CAKPXW01. The sequence goes on from CAKPXF010000030.1 coordinate 16,626, forward strand.
GAATTATTAAAAGATTACTTGATTGCTTAGATAATATTGTTGATACTCAGGATGCTTTAAGTAAAAAAGAAAAGATTAAGGAAGAGGATTTGTTTAAATACATGCAAAAGTTCTTTTCTCGTCCTTTATCACCGCTTGAATATGATGTTATTCAAGGCTGGAAAAATAAAAAATATGACTTTGAGCTTATAAAGGCTGCCTGTGAGCTAGCTATGCAAAATAATAACAAATCAATTAGATATATTGATACAATTATTTTTGAAGAAAACAAAAAGCAAGTGCTAGGACTTGAAGAATATCAAAAGAGCCAACAAGAAACAATAGAATTATCAAAGGTTGATTGGCTAAATAAGTAATATGGATGAAAAGCTAACATATATCCATAATATGTATCCTAATGCTAAATGTGAATTAGTATACAATAATATTTTTCAGCTTGTAGTAGTTGTATCATTATCAGCTCAAACAACCGATAAAAGAGTCAACATGTGTAGTCCTATATTATTTTTAAAATATCCAACAATTGAAGCTTTAGCTAATGCTAATATTAAAGATGTTAGTGAAATAATAAAGCCAATAGGAATGGTTAATAATAAAGCTAAAAACATAATTAATTTAGCTAAGGCTATTCATAATGAATATAATGATGTTGTTCCTAAAAGTAAAGAAGAATTAGTTAATCTTCCAGGAGTTGGAAATAAAACAGCTAATGTAGTTTTAGCTGAAGGCTTTAAAATACCAGCCTTTCCAGTTGATACTCATATAAATAGAATAGCCAAACGCCTATATTATGCAACGCTTAATGATACTGTAGAAGATGTTGAAAGAAAGCTAAAGAAAAAAATCCCCCAAGATATGTGGATAAGTATGCATCATTCACTTATTTTCTTTGGAAGATATTTTTGTAAGGCTATTAATCCTTTATGTGATGAATGTAAATTAAATGGAAAGTGTCGAAAAAACTACAAGTAAATATCAATGCTTTTAGCATTTCCATTTAATAATCCATTAGTATATTTATAATAAATTTTAAAACTATAATAACTATTTTTTAAAGGAATAGTTATTATTTTTTCTTTTTCATTTAATATTAAGGAATTAATTAAATTGTTATTTTCATAAATATCAACAATGATATTTAAACCACCCATTATTTTATTGATATCATATATTTTATTAATATTTTCTTCTTTACTATTAAAAATAATATTTAACTCATTGTTTAAAATGAAATAATCAAAATCAACATATTTTTCAATTAATGGTTCTATAAAATAAGTAGTAGGAGTATTATCTTTTTTATATAAAGCATCAACAATATAATTAGAAGCAACTTGTGGAGTTGCAAGTAAATTACTACCTAAAACTACCTTTTTACTTACTAAGCCTTCTGGCATAGTAAAATCAGTATTACTACTTTTTAAGCTACTATACATCAATTTAGTAAATTTTTTTAAGATATTAGCATCAGTATTATTACTAGTAAAATATGTTTTTTCATCCTTTAAATACTTATCAAAGCCACTCCAAGAAACAATAGTATAATCCTTATTAAAGCTTGCTAGCCATTTATCCTTTGAAGCATTTTTAGGATAATTATTTTTATTTATTATAGATTCATCAAAGGATGTTGTGCCGGTTTTAGCATATACATTAATATTATTAGGCTTACAATCTCTTATTGACCAATAATTATTATTCATAACCTGCTTTAATACATCAATTAATAAATAAGCACTTTCATCAGATAGAACCTTTTTACCTTCGTTTTCAAAATTAATAACCTTATTACTTCCATCAAGAAGTTTAATTGATTTAACAAGCAATGGCTCTTTATATGTTCCATAATTTGCAAGCATACTATAAGCACTAGCTAAATTAAAAACACTAACTCCATAGCTATAGCCACCAAGGCCATAGGAATAAGAAAACTTCCCATCATCCATTAAATTAATGCTTTTTAGATAATTAATAACATTACTAGTGCCTATTTTATTAATAACCTTATTTAATGTTTCAATAGCACTAGTGTTTCTTGAATAGCCAATAGCCTTATCAATAGTTAATTCACCCATATAGGTATTATCAACATTTTTAATAACCTTATTACTATATGGATAGGTTATTTCATTATCATTTATTATTTCATAATTATTATAGGATAAATGCTCAAAGGCTAAAGCATAATCAAGTAGTACTTTAATAGTACTAGCTGGTTGAATTTTTACATCATAAGCGTGATTTAATATTTTTTGTCCATTATAATTTCTTCCACCAAAAACACCAATTACTGAATTATTTTGATTATTTATTATACAGGATGCAAATTGCTGATAAGGATTATTAAAAATAATATTTTCATTTTCATTTTTTTGAATAGAATCAATTAGCTTTTGAATTGATTCATCCATGTAGGTATGAATTTCCATAGGAGTAATATAAGGATCATAGGATGTTTGTAAATATATTTGCTTACAAGCAATATCAATATATGCTTGATAATCATATGATTGGTTATTTTGCTTATTATTTAAAACTAGCATTTCATCAATAGTTATTTTTTTAGCTTGTTGATATTCGTTTTCATTAATATAGCCATGCTTTTTCATTAATGATAAAACGATATTTTTTCTTTTAAAGGCCGCCTCTTTATTATTAATAGGAGAATAAGCTGTTGGAGCATTACAAATACCAGCTAATAAAGCAGCTTCAGGTAAGGTAACATCATTAATCGGCTTATTAAAGAATTTATGGCAAGCACTAGAAATCCCATGATTTATACCATCAAAGCAAATATAGTTACAATAAAATTCTAGAATTTCTTTTTTTGAATATAGCTTTTCAATCTTTTTAGAAAGATACATTTCCTTTAGTTTTCTAGTTAATGATTTATCATTAGTAAGCATCATATTTTTAACTAATTGCTGAGTTAAGGTTGATGCTCCTTCCTTTAAAGACATTGATAAAGCATCATTTTTAATAGCACTTAAAAGACGAGGAATATCAATACCCTCATGCATAAAAAAGCGCACATCCTCACAGCTAATTAAAGCATTAATAAAAACATCAGGAAGATCATCATAGGTAATATTTTCATAATCCTCTTTCGTTAGATTTTTAATGAAAGCACCATTATTATCATATATTTTTGATGATTTTTTTCTACTTATATTACTAATATTCACATCATTAAAGCTATTTGAAATATTTATAAAGTAAAAAGTGCTTATTATGAAAGTAACAAGCACAATAGATGTAAAAAAATTGGTGATAAAAGATAAAACTAATTTGCTTTTACTTTTCAAAATACTTTTCTTTAACAACTTTTATATAATCAACTAAAGCAAAATATCCTTCTTTGATGATATTTCCTTTTGACTTTATGTCTTCATATGGGATAATTCTTTTGCTGTTATCATAATAATCAATTAGAATATTTGCATCAAGTAGGTATATCTCATTATACATTCTTAAATAGATGATAGCAAAAGATATACCTTTTTGTTTTATTATTGCCTTCATAGCATTTATTTGATGATTAGCAATATTACTTAATGGAAATCCTTTTTTGTTTTTTGTTTCTTTCGCTTCAAAATCTAAGTAATGTCCATCACAAACACCCACGTAATCAAGCGTTGAAGGGGCTTCAAAAACAGCTTCGGAAATTGTATATTTACTACTTGTTTTAATAACCTTAATGCTTGTTGGTCTTTTATTAACAAAAGCAATATTATTATTTAAGTAGTATGCATTGGTTTTATTTATCATCTCTTCAAGGCCCATTCCTTGATTGGCCCTAAAGTCATTCTTATTTTTTTTATAATCTTCAACTTTTTTTAATGTGGGATAGTTTATCATGTTTTCACCTTCTTACCACCAATAATATTATTGGTAGAATATTTATATTTATTACATTATACACTATTTTTTTTTGTAAAAAAATGGTAAAATGATTACGTAAATATACTAGTGTGGTATATTTAAAAAAAGGAAGGATTTACATGAAGGAAGTTAAATTATCATCTAAAATTTATTCGAAGGATTTTTCAATAAAATCACTTGGCTATTCTTGTGAAGAGGTAGACCGTTTTTTAGATGAAATAAATGTTGAAATTGCAAAGCTTGAAAGAGAACTTGCTACTTCGCTTGAAAAATATAGAACAAGTGAAACATTAAGAATAAGTGCTGAAAAAAAATATAAGGAACTAAATTTAGAGCTATGCAAGTTAAAGGCTAGTAAAACTGTTGAAAGCTCATCAAGTGCAAATTTTTCTAATATAGAATTGTTGAATAGAATTGCTAATCTTGAAAGTATGGTTCAACAATTACTTGATAATAATAAAGACAAATCATAGATGGTCGCTTTTAATTAATTTTAAAAGAGGAAAGTCCATGCTCACACAAGCTGAGATGCTTGTAGTGTTTGTGCCACTTTAATAAATAAGGGTGGGCAGGTATTCCTGACGGCAAAGAGTATTCCTAAAGGTAACCATGGATGCTCGATAAAGCACCACAGAGACGAGCTAATTGGAAACGATTAGATGAAACGAGGCAAGCCCCGCAAGTGAGAAACTCAAATTTGGTAGAGGAGTTTGTAAGAAAGAAATGAATTTCAAGCAAGATGCATTATGCATAGATAAATGACCATCCTCGACAGAACATGGCTTATGTTGATTTGTTTATATAAAGAATATGCTAAATAAGCATATTTTTTTTATCATTAAAAAAGGCTTAAAATTATTAAACCTTTATATATTATTTTCTTAATACTAAATTATGATTAGTATAATAAGTTTTAGTATTTCCTTCTTCTTTTTCAATTAAAAAATTTTGCAAGACTAAATTCATAATTATCTTTTTTCTAAAGAATGTTGAATTAGAAACATTTAAATAATTTGTTATATCTTTAATACTCTTATTAGTGTTATAGCAAAATGCTAATATTGAAATATCATATTTACTACCGTTATTGATATTTTCTAAAATTTGTAAGGATTCATCATCAAGAGTTATACCATCTTCATAAGTTAAATCAGGCAAAACAATAGAAAATTGATTATTTTTTGAAAAAATAAATGGTTTATGGCTTTCATTTTCATTCTTATAATCATCCATAATCTTTTCAAAACCAGTTCCTTTTGCTTCCATAGCTTTACACATAATAAAAACATCACAAATAAGTTCATTTCTTCTTCTTGAAATAAAGTAATCCAGCTTATATGTCTTCTTTACATCACCAGATCCATATAATCCACCAGGTGATGAGATGACTAATCTGTTTTTAAACATATCTACATATATTGCACTACCGCTAATGAAATAATCTCTATGTGCTAATGAATTAATAATTGCTTCAAATAAGCTTCTTTTAGGGAAAGCGTCAATATCTATTCTTTTAGTTTCCTTTTTAATAAAGCCATGATTCATTCTTTGATTAACAAATTCGTAAATGTATTCATAGCATTTTATAAGATTACCTTGAAATGAATTGCTAGCTATTATTTGATTATCCCCTCTAGTTAATCCTTTATAAAGTGAACATACTACCTTAGAATCGTTTCCATCATAATCATCTTTAAAAAGTAAAGCTCCATTTGTTAAAAAATGGTTTTCATCAAAAAAATTAATTGCCGCTAATTCTTTTTCTTTTAGTTCATTATTAGTATTTTCCTTATAAAACTTAGAAAGCATAGTAAAATCGTTGATGTTAAACTTAATATCTGTTTTTTGTAAGTCAAATTTTGGATGCTTACTATTTGTACTCATAAAGATAATCTCTTCAGGGGTCGCAGCAGAAGTATAGCCATCCTTTCTTGTAAAAATCATAGGCATTCCTTGATATTTTAGCATAATAGGCTTTGTATCTGATTCAGCAACATTTACTTTAAGAATATATCTTTTCTTGTTATTTATAATATATGGAATTAAATCAATATTAACATATGGCATTGTTACAAAATGTTCTTTTAATTGATTAAATAAATAAAGCTTTTCTTTATCAATCTCTTTTAGCTCAAAGCCAATTAATTTATTTGTTTTATCTTCAACACCTATAAATAATATTCCACCTTTTGTATTAGAAAAAGCATCGATTGTTTTAAGCCAACCCAAAATATTTTCTTTATCTAATCTAGCCTTACATTCAAATGAATCATTTTCTATTTCAAAATCCTTATAAATATCATTAAGTTCCATAGCTATTCACTTCCTTTATTTAAGTATACTTCAACACAACTTCAATGTCAACTTCAATGTTACTTCAACGAAACTTTGAAGTACTTCAAAGTAATGAAAATTAGCCAAAAATATATCAATATTTTGTAGTGTTCCGAAAAACACAATGAAAAATCCTTTAAAAATCCCGAAAAGCGCAATATAAATATAAAAAAGCATTATAACAGCATTAAAAATAAAAACAACCTTATATAATAATTTTACAGTTTTTATAGTCTACTATAAAACTTTATACAACAATGGAAATGATTAAGTGAATGATACAAGTTTTAAGTTCTCTTTTAATACTAAATTAGCAAGATTTATAATTAATAACTATATCAACTTTATAAAAATCTTCTAATTTTAATATTGCCTTTGAAAAATGTTTTTAACATTTTTTAATATAATTATTGCTAAATATATAGCTTTTCTCCTAAGTAAAACGGTTTACTTAAAAGGTGTTTTATTTATTTGTTTGTTTATTTATAATCTTATTAAAGCAGTATGTTTTATTTAGTGTGTTATCACACCACAATAGTTATGGAGGATTTTTATGAAGAAAAAAGCACGTTTTTTTGCTTTATCGTTTTGCTTAACAGCAAGTACTATTACTGGTGTACTTGCTTTACAAGCGTTAGATGAAAGTAAGTCAGTAGTAAAAGACGACCTTGTTATTCCAAATGATAATGAGATAGTTAACAAAACAGGCTGGAAAATAGCTCAATATGAATATTTAAGTTTTATGAAGGATTTATCTAAATTTCCTGTATCTTTTACATACAATAATGAATCTTATAAAGGATTTGATGAAAGATTTTCTATTGTATCAAAAGCTACAACTAAAGAAAATGAAAAAGAAAGTACTATTATAGTATTAAACCATGAAGATGAATTTCAAGTTACATTAGAAGCTGCTTTCTATATAAATTATGGAGCTTATGAATGGACAATAAATATTGAAAACACTTCAAAGGAAAACACTGGCATTTTTTCAAATTTTAATGCATGTGATATAGATTATGCAGGAACAAATCCACATCTTAAAGGAATGCTAGGGGATCAATTTTGTCAATATTATCCATTTGAATATAATTTACTTACAACTAATTTAAATTTATCAACAAATACAGGCCGCAGTAATGAAGAATATTTTCCTTATTTTAATTTGGAAACTGATAGTGGTGGAGCACTTATAGCATTAGGCTGGCCAGGAAATTGGGAAGCAGATTTTAATTATTCTAATAAAGCAACAAACATTAAAACTAGACAAAAAAATTTATATACATATCTTAAACCAAATGAAAGTATTCGTTCACCATTAACTGCTATAGTAAGATATGGAGTACGTGATGAAGATATAGCTATGAATGCTTGGCGTCATTGGTTTATTGATTGTAATATGCCCCGTCCTGGGAATTTACAATTAAAGCCACAAGTAGTTATGGGTTCAAGTGGCTATACTGATGAAATGGTTTCTGCTACTGAAGATATACTTATTAATGCCCTTAAAACATTTGCTAATAATGGCTTAAAGTTTGATTATTGGTGGATGGATGCAGGTTGGTATGTTAAACCAGATAATACTAAAATAGGCTCTTGGATGGAAGTAGGTACATGGGAAGTTGATAAAAAACGTTTTCCAACAAGCTTTAAAGCTATTAGTGATTATGCTAAAAAGTTAGGAACAAAAACTTTACTTTGGTTTGAACCTGAGACAATAAGAGTTGATTTAAATGAATTAATTAAAAATTTTAACTTTAAAGAAGAATGGGCAATTTTTGATACAAGCTGGGGTAATGCATATCTTACTGATATGGCCAATGCTGAGTATAGACAATGGTTACTTGATAGAGTTAATAAGGTATTACAAGAAGGCGGAATAAGCCTATATCGTGAAGACTTTAATGTTCGTCCAGTAAGTGCTTGGAAAAGTAAAGATCAAGAAAATAGAATAGGCTTATATGAAAATCAATATATTTGTGGACATTTTGAATATTGGGATGGAATAGTAAAAGCGAATCCTAATATAACTATTGATTCATGTGCAAGTGGTGGAAATAGAAATGATATAGAAACATTACGTCGTGCTATACCTATGCATGTTTCTGATTCTGCTTATGGCGAAACTGGTGTAAAGCAATCTATGTTTTATCAGCTTTATAAATGGATTCCTTATTTTGGTATTCCAGCAACTTCTTTTGATAAGATAAAGGATCCAGATACATACATGATGAGAAATAATTATTGTGCATCATTTAATATGCATTATTTCTATGAGCTTAGTGATGACGGATATCAAAAAATTTATGACTGTATAAAAGAATATAGACAAATTTCAAATTATCTTTTTGCTGATTATTATCCTGTTACAGAATATTCAAGAGGCGAAGAAAATTGGATGGGTTGGGAATTTTTTGATGAACAAAACCAAAAAGGGTATGTTCAACTATTTAGACAAGATAATTGCCAAGAAGATACATATAAGTTAAAACTAAAAGGCTTAGATGATAATGCAACATACTTAGTTAAAGATTTTGATGGTATTAATACATTTACAAAAACAGGAAAAGAATTAAAAGATGGTGTTTTAGTAAAGCTTGAAAATGTTCGTAGTGCTTATATTGCTACTATTGAAAAAATATAGGAGGTAAATATGAAAAAAAGATTTTTGAAAATAAAAGTATTTCTTCTTGCTATTTTAGCAATCAGTAGTGGTATTATTTCTACTAAGGCAATAACAGTACGAGCAGTTGCAGTACCGCCTGTAATTACTAATGAAAATTCAGGAAAAGAGCAATTCACTAAAGTGCCTGATGGAGTATCTATTGTTGATTTTAATTCAAACGTTTGGAATAAAATGCCAGAATATTCTTGCAATAATCCTATTGTTGGAAAAAATATAAACGAAACTAAGTGTATTTATAAATTAATGTGGAATGAAGAAAAATTATTTTTCTACATATCAGCTAAAGACACAACATGGAATGATGATGATATGATTGAAATAGCCATTCGCTATAAAAATCAAAATTGGGGATATTTATTTGCCACACTTGCTCCTTGGGTTGGAGCCGGACAATTTGGTAATGGTAAAATGACCTTTGTTGATTTTAAAAAGAATGAAACTCAAGGTGTAAGAACAATCGTATTTTCAGCTGATTTAAAGGATAAAAGTGTTTTAAAGGAAAAAGAAAGCCTTTTAATGAATGTTAACTATTATGACTATAAAGAACGTTTAAATGATGAAAAGCAGCTTGTATGTCGTCTTCAATCAGGTGTTGCAACATCTGGAGATCCATGTATGTTTTATCCTCTTGTTAAATCAAATAATAACAATACTGAAACTCCTGATACAAGCCTTTATGATGATATTTATAATACTTATGAAGATTCATCCAAAGATAATTCAGAAAATAATAGTTCAAGTAGTATTTCTGAATCAAATGAAAGTAGTTCAATAATAAGTTCAAGCAATACTTTAGAAACTGATAGTAGTACTATAAGTGTTAGTAATGATATTTCAAGTGATTCCTCAAACAATCAAAACAATAAATCAGGGTGCGCTTCAAATGTTTCAAGTTTAAGAACATGGGTTACAATATTAATTTTATTTAGCGTTTGTTTAATATTTATTAATAAGAAAAAGGAGGAAAAAAATAATGAATAAAACGCAAAGATTTTTAGGTATTATTTTAAGTTGTTTATGTGCTTTAAATATTCCTTTAAGTATTAAAAAAGAAAGCAAAACTTATGCTTTATCAAATGAATTCACAGCAAAAGCAAGAGTAGTCGAAGAAAGTAAGCTTACAGATCTTTCAAATTGGGAAGATGTTGCATCAACAAAGTTAGCAAATGAATTTTCACGTGAAAGAGAAGAAGTAAGTGAAAGCTATTTCCAAATGATGTGGGATAATACATCATTATATGTATTAACAAGAACAAATGATTCTATAGTTGATACATGGGATCAAATAGAATTTGCTTTTTCAAATGGTAGTGCAAATAGTTACTTTAAAGCATCAATGGTTATTGATAATGGAACAAGATGGACAGAAAGCGTTGGCGAGCCACTTATGACAAGTACTGCAATATCAAATTTTGATGTAGATGGTAATCGTTATTTATTAACAAAGCATACATTAGCAGATAGTAGTATACTAGCAACAAATAATAAGGTAAGTGTAAATGTTATATATTGGTCATTCACAGGACATGCATCAATTTGTAAATATTCAGCAAGTGCAAGTGCATCACCAAGTGAACAATTCACTCTTATTGGTACACCAAGTGATGATAACGTAGCTCAACCTTATACAGCAAAAGCAAGAGTAGTCGAAGAAAATAAGCTTACAGATCTTTCAAATTGGGAAGATGTTGCATCAACAAAGTTAGCAAATGAATTTTCACGTGAAAGAGAAGAAGTAAGTGAAAGCTATTTCCAAATGATGTGGGATAATACATCATTATATGTATTAACAAGAACAAATGATTCTATAGTTGATACATGGGATCAAATAGAATTTGCTTTTTCAAATGGTAGTGCAAATAGTTACTTTAAAGCATCAATGGTTATTGATAATGGAACAAGATGGACAGAAAGCGTTGGCGAGCCACTTATGACAAGTACTGCAATATCAAATTTTGATGTAGATGGTAATCGTTATTTATTAACAAAGCATACATTAGCAGATAGTAGTATACTAGCAACAAATAATAAGGTAAGTGTAAATGTTATATATTGGTCATTCACAGGACATGCATCAATTTGTAAATATTCAGCAAGTGCAAGTGCATCGCCAAGTGAACAATTCACTCTTGTTGGTACACCGATTGGTAAAACACAAGAAGAACTTGCTAATGAAGCAGCAGCTAAAGCAGTTGAAGAAAAAATTAATGCTATTCCAGAAATTATAACTGATGATAATAAAATAATAGTTTTAGAAGCACGTAAAGCTTATGATGCACTTATAGACGCACAAAAAGAATTAATATCAGCAGCATTATATAAAAAGCTTACTGATGCAGAACAAGCAGTTATTAATCTTAACTATAAAGCAACAACTATACCTAATTGGAAAGCAGATTTAACAGATCTTTCTATTTGGAAGGATGTTGCAAGTAACTCTTTAACATATGAATTCCAAAGAGCTGCTAATTATACTGATAAAATCAATGTTTCTTTCCAAATGATTTGGGATTATACAACATTATATGTGCTTGTTAAAACTGATGATAAAACTATTAGTGAAACAGATCAAATGGAATTTGCATACTTTAACGGAACTGAAGCCTCTTATTTCAATACTTCTTTTGGTGGCTGGCAAGCGCCAAATGGAGAATTAATGACTTCTTCTCAAATTAAAGCTTTTACAGATGAAAATGGTTATAGATATATACTTGTAAAAAGTACTCTAGTTGATGAAAGTGTACTAAGAACAAATAATTCTATTATTATAAATGTTCTTTATAGAGATTTTACAGAAAATGAAAAACAATTATGTATTTATTCAGCAAGTGCTAGTGCTTCACCAACTATTCCTATGTTATTAACTGGAACTCCTAGTGTTATTTCTGAAGAAGAAAAAGAATCAATTAAGCAAATAAATGACTGTATAGATTTGATTGTCGCAATTCCTTCAGAAATTACTCTTGAAGATGAAACAACAATTATTGTGGCTAAAAACGCTTACGATGCTTTAAAAGATGAGCAAAAAGCAGAGATAAATTCAAGAATAACTGATACATTAAATAATGCCGTGAAAACACTTAATGAGTTAAAAGCTGCCAAAGAAAAAGAAGAAAATGATAAGAAAGCAGCTAATGAAGTTATAGCAAAAATAGATGAAATTGGAACTGTAACCCTTGAAAGTGAAACAGCAATTAATACAGCAAGAGAAGCCTATGAAGCATTAACAGCAGATCAAAAAGCATATGTAAGTGAAGAAAAACTATCAGCTTTAACAAAGGCTGAAAACACATTAAAAGAACTAAAGGCTGCCAAAGAAAAAGAAGAAAATGATAAGAAAGCAGCTAATGAAGTTATAGCAAAAATAGATGCAATTGGAACTGTAACTCTTGAAAGTGAAGCAACAATTAATACAGCAAGAGAAGCCTATGAAGCATTAACAGCAGATCAAAAAGTATATGTAAGTGAAGAAAAACTA
>CAKPXF010000031.1 GCA_934201705.1 uncultured Bacilli bacterium
ATTATTTAACTCCAAAACAATTTAAAGATCTTTATTATTCTAAATAAATATTGTCTACTTTTTCTTGACTAGTACATGTAACTAAAAATGACCCTAACCAATTACTATTTTGTAATTGTTAAAGTCATTAATATTATTTAATACATTAAAGATTAAATGTTAAATAAATTGGCAAATAAGTTGTATTATCTCCATAGTTTAATGGCTTATTTTTTATTATAATCTTTTCTCCAACAACCTTACCATATTTATCTTTAAAAGCATTTAATGATGCTAATGATTTTACTAAAGATGATTTTACTTCAATTGGAATTACATGACCTTTTTTATAGATGATAAAATCCAATTCATAACTTTTAGTATTTTTATTATCCATGTTTTCTTTATTTTTATCTTTCCAACTATAATAATAAGGAATATGATTATTGCAAATTAACATTTGACAAACTAAACTTTCATAAAGCATTCCAAGATTAGTGTCTACTTTATCTAAAATAAGTCTTTGATAAATATCCCTACTCTCATTAATATTTTCAGAATACACCATTGAAGTAAACAAGCCAATATCATTAAAGTATATTTTGAAGAAAGCATCATCTGTTGTTAATGAAAATCCAATTTTAGGTTCATTGTAGCGATATACAACGTTTACCATTTTCGATTCTATTAGTTTTGATAAAGTGTTTTTAAATAATACTGAATCTGCTCTTTCATTTATACTAGAAGTAATAAATCTTGTTGTGTGCTTACTAAGCATTGAAGGAATACTCTTATAAACTAAATAGCAAATTGTATTATATTTGTTATCAATTTTTTTAAGATCTTCTTCATATAAGCTAAGAATGTTTTTCTTTATTTTTTCAACAGCATAAAAATCATTTGTTTCAATATATTTATTTACAGCTTGAGGCATACCACCAATTGCCATATATAATCTTAATGTTTTAATAAAAACCTGATGCATTTTTAATGAGGTTTTAGTATCTCTTTTATCATAGATTTCTTTTAAAACTTCGCTTTCATATTCTTTATTAATAGCCCATAAGAATTCTTCATAATCAAGAGGATACATTGATATTCTTTCCTCTTCAGATGGAATAAGAATGTCCATGGTATTTTCTTTTATTGAAACAAGTGAACCAGTTTCAATAAAATGATATCTTCCATCAAAAACCAAATGCTTAATGGCTTGTCTAGCTTTTGGACAAAATTGAACCTCATCAAAAATTATTAATGAATTTTTAGGTAAAGGGCTTTTTTGCAATGATAAGAATAAATTTTTATAAAATTCATCAATATTTTGTAAATCATCAAATATTTCTTTAAAACTATCATTCATTTTTGAAAAATCAATTAGTATATATGATTCATAATTCTTTTTTGCAAATTCTTCAACTATAAATGACTTGCCTATACGTCTAGCTCCTTCTATCAATAAGGCTGTTGTTCCATTGCTGCTATTTTTCCATTCTATTAATTTATCATATATTTTTCTCTTTAGCATTTTAAATCACCTGAATCTATTATAAACACCATTTGCAAAAAATTCAATTTAAAAAATGCTAAATTTGCAAAAATTTGAGTTTTAAAATCCCTAAATTTGCAAAAAATTGAGTTTTTGAAGCTTTTTAATAAGTCTAACAACTTTTTTACAATTATTTTACCTAATACGATATATTGAGCAAAAATTGGTTGCTATTATTATTAAGGAAGCTGGTGCTATACTATGAAAAATTTAATAATTGATGCATTTTTGTTTATATTAGGAATCGTTTTATTTATTAGTTATTTATATTTTTATAATAATAGTTCATCTAGTGATTTTTCAAACTTTAGCGATGGGTTACTACTTGGCTTAGCAATTGGAATTATTATAGTTGCTATTATAATGCTTCTTATAAATTTAAAGAAATATTTAAAAAAATAAAAAGCACTATAGTTAGTGCCTTTTAATGTTCATCAGTATTTGTTTGAAATAATTTTTCTTCAGCCATATGCATTTGCTTTTCTTCTAATGCGGATAGTTCATCAATTAAGCATGTTGACTTAATAATTAATTTAACAGTTTTATCAAGATAAGAATTTTCCTTATAGTTAGCAGGACATACGTAATTAATTCTATCGTCAACTAGGAATTGTTGAACTCTTTCTTTAGTTTTAGGAACATAAATACCAATTGATTTACCCCCTTGCTTTTTAAGCATTGTCATACAAGGAATATCAGTTAATCCATCACCAATATAAATCATATTTCTAAAAGGAATTCTTTTTTCACGATATTTTTTATTAACCTCAGTTGAATCTATTTCATCTAAAATACCTTTATTAATCTTATAGATATATTGAGTTTTACCAGTAAAATTAATGGCTATTTTTGGCCAAACTGCATAGCCTTTTTCATCATAATAAAAATCACAAGCATAAACAGCTTTAAAGTACTTAGCTATTTTTGTTGAATTAATAATATCTTTAATACCTGATGAAATTACATAATGCTCAATAATGGCCCCTTGTTCTTTTCCAAATTGATTAATTCTTTCAAACCAATCAAGAACTCCAGGATAAAAACTAACATCCCCAAGTGAAGACAAGTATTCCTTAGTAATAGGCTTTCCTTTTTCTTCTGATTTTTTTACCATATAATAAAGATATGATAAAATCCCTTCCATATTTTCAGTTTTTGTAAAGTCACTAATTTCATTCCAAAATTCGTTTGGAGTCATATTTAAATTTGGAATAAAGGAATAATTTTGCATATCTTGATCACATAATGTGTTATCAAAATCATAAATTATTGCAATAATTGGTTTTTCTTTTTCCATAGTAAAATCCTCCGTCTATTTTTATTTTACAATTTTTATTTTTAATTAGTCAACTTTTAAGCAAAAAATAAAGCCCAAATAACCGCATTTTAGTTAATTTGGGCTAAAAATATTACTCAATAGATTGAATTGCTTCATGGAATTGCTTAGGAAGAGGAGCATTAAATGTCATTTTCTCTTTAGTTACTGGGTGAATTAATGTTAATTCATAAGCATGTAAAAGCTGAGCAGACTTATAAGCAATTTTATTATTTTCACCATATAAAGGATCGTTAATAATTGGATGATGAATAAAATTCATATGTACACGAATTTGATGAGTTCTTCCTGTTTGTAAATGACATTTTACTAATGAATATTTATCATTATATGTTTTTACAACCTCAAACTCAGTTATTGCTTCCTTTCCATTATCATTAACAACGCTCATTTTTAAACGATTTTTTTTATCTCTTCCAATTAATGTTTTTATAATTCCTCTTTTTGAAGATAATATTCCTTTAACTAAGCAATAATAAGCTCTTGACATAGTATGATCCTTTAATTGCTCAGCTAAAAAATTATGAGCTTCATCATTTTTAGCAATAGCAATTAAGCCTGATGTATCCATATCAATTCTATGAACAATTCCTGGACGGAACTTACCATTAATTCCACTTAAATCTTTAATATGATAAAGCAAAGCATTTACTAAGGTATTATCCTTATGACCAGCACTTGGATGAACAACCATTCCTGCTGGTTTATTAATTATGGCAATGCTATCATCTTGATAAATAATATCAAGAGGAATATTTTGGGGTTTTACATCTAATGTTTCAATAACCTTAAAATATAATACAATTTCATCATTTAATTCAAGCTTATATGATTGCTTAACATTTAAATTATTAACAAACACATAATTCTCTTTTATTAAATCTTGAATATAGCTTCTTGATAATGATGGGAGCTTATTTGCTAAGAATTTATCAATTCTAATATCAACTTCTTCACTAGAAATATTGAAAGTTATAAAATCTAATTCTTCATAATTAATATTATTCATTTTTATCTTCCTTATTTAATGGCTCATCTTCATTACTTTCTAGATTTTTTTCTTCATTTAATTTCTTTTCAGCTTCTTTTAATTCCTTATATGAAGGTTCACTATCATCCTTTGAAAAAATGAAATAGATTAATAAAATAATACATGTACAAGTAACATAAGAATCAGCAATATTAAAGTTTGCAAAAAATGTTGGATAAATAAAATCAACTACACCACTATAGTAAACACCATTAACATTGATTTTTCTTCCAAATACAGCAAGCCATCTATCAATACCATTTCCAAATGCTCCAGAGGCTAATATTATAAGCATTACGACCAAAAATTTATCTTTTGGTTTATGCTTTATAATATAATACTCTAAAGCAATTGTTGCAATTATAGAAATAAAAGCTGAAACAATTTGAGGAGCGTCCTTAAATAATGAAAATGCTACACCTGAATTTACAGATAATTCAAGCTTAAACCAACTAAAGATAGTAATTGGAGTTTGTAGGTACTTAATTGCTATTAATTTAGATATTTGATCAATTAAAACTAACAAAACAAACAAACCCTGATATTTAATAAATATATTATATAAAACTTTTTTAGCCTTCATATTATTTTTTTCCATTTACCACATCATAGCAACGTTTACATAAATTGCCTTCGCATACCTTATCTTCATCAATTCTATTCCAACATCTTTCGCAGATAATGCCATTGTTTTCACTTACTTTTAATGAAGCGACATCAAAATCAACTAAGCCACAATCGCAATCCTTTAAAATTACCTTTGAAACAATAAAGACATGTTGTAAGGTTTGTTCATCCATATTATTAACAATATCTTTAATCACTTCATCCTTTACATGTAATGTTAATGTAGCATCAATTGATTTACCAATTAATTTTTCTGCTCTTTTTTCTTCTAAAGCTTTAAGTATTGCATTACGTAAAGTCATAAAATGTTGATATTGATTGGTTAAATCATTATTGACAAATAATGGTTCATAATCATATTTAGTTAAGAAAATTGACTCTTTATCCTTACCAACAAAGTTTGAATAAATCTCTTCAGCAGTATGAGGAATAACTGGAGCTAACAATTTAGCAAGCTCAATGCATGCCTTATAAATTACAGTTTGAACCTGACGACGTCTTAATGAATTAATAGCATCACAATATAAAATATCCTTGGCCATATCTAAATAAAAGCCTGATAAATCAACTTGTAGGAAGTTAACTATCATATTCATTGCACTTGCAAATTGATATGAATCATAATATTCGTGAGCCTTATTAATTAAATTATTTAATTCATTTAAGATACTATTATCAACAAATGTAAATTCCTTAACACCATTTTCCTTTAAGTTAAAATCACTTAAAGTTCCAAGCATGAATTTAAATCTATTTCTAATGGCTTTATATGTTTCAGCACTTTGCTTAATAATTTCTTCTGATACTCTAACATCAGCTTGATAATCGCAAGTTGCTACCCATAAACGTAAAATATCTGCGCCATATTTATTAACCATTTGATTTGGATCAATAGTGTTACCTAATGATTTTGACATTTTGCGACCTTGCCCATCTAAAACGAAGCCATGTGAAACAACAGCTTTATATGGAGCATGTCCTAAAACTGCGGTTGCAGTAATTAATGATGAGTTAAACCAACCACGATATTGGTCAAAGCCCTCCAAATATAAATCAGCTGGGAAAACATTTAAGCGTTGCTTTAAAACACACATTGATGATGAGCCTGAATCAAACCATACATCCATAATATCTTTTTCTTTATAAAATTTATTATTTGGAGACTTAGGATTAGTATATCCTTTTGGTAATAAGTCAATAGCATCAAGTTCATACCAGCAGTTTGCACCTTTTTCTTTAAATAATTTAGCTATATGGTCAAATACTTCTTTTTCAATAATTGGTGAATCATCCTCATTATAAATAATTGGAATTGGTACACCCCATGTTCTTTGACGTGAAATACACCAATCATCTCTATCCTTAATCATGTTGTTCATTCTTAATTCGCCCCAGCTTGGGTACCATTTTACAGAATGAATTTCATCAAGTAATTTGTTTCTTATAGCATCAATTGAACAAAACCATTGATCAGTAGCTCTTTGAATTAATGGTTTTTTAGTACGCCAATCATGTGGATAGCTATGCGTAAACTTGCTAACCTTTAATAAAGTATTAGTTTCTTTCATTTTGTTTAATGATACTTCATTGCCATCTTCAAAATAAACGCCTTCAAAATCTTTTCCAACTACTTCAGTATAACAACCTCTTGCATCAATTGGTACAAAAGGATGAATACCATATTTTCTAGCCACAGTAAAGTCATCCATACCATGGTCAGGAGCAATATGGACAACACCAGTACCTGAATCTTCAGTAACATAATCACCTAAAATAACTGGTGAAAATCTATCAAAATAAGGATGCTTAGTTTTAATTAATTCAAGTTCTTTTCCTTTAAATACCTTTAATAATTCTACATCTTCAAGTTCAAGATTACTAATTACATCATTTGCTAAATTAACATCAAAAATAAATTTTCCTTTATTTGTTTTATAAAGTCCATATTCAAAACGTGGATTTACACAAATAGCAAGGTTTGATGGAATTGTCCAAGGAGTTGTTGTCCAAATGATAAATGAAGTATCAGTATCTAATACATTATTGCCATCTACAACCTTAAAAGCAACATAAATTGAATATGAATCCACATCTTTATATTCAATTTCAGCTTCGGCTAGAGCTGTTTGGCTTGATGGTGACCAATAAACTGTCTTTAAACCTTTATAAATATAACCATCAAGTGCCATTTTAGCAAATACTTCAATTTGCTTTGCTTCAAAATCATTTTGAAGTGTTAAATAAGGACGATTTTTATCATTTTCATCAAGTAAATTATCTTCATTTCCAAAAGCCCCCCAAACGCCAAGCCTTTTAATTTGACTTCTTTGAACCTTTACTTGTGATAAAGCAAATTCACGGCACTTATTTCTAAAGTCGGCAATGCTCATGTTTTTAGTTGAAAATCCCTTCTTTTGTAAAGCCACTTCAATTGGCATGCCATGAGTATCCCAACCATGAATAATTGGAGCATAATAGCCATTCATGTTTTTATAACGAATAATAATATCCTTTAATATTTTATTTAAAGCATGGCCAGTATGCATATTGCCATTTGCATATGGAGGCCCATCATGTAAATAAAATGCTTTATCCTTACTATTTGTTTCTAGCATTTTATTATAAATATCATTGTCATTCCAAAATTGCTCGATTTTAGGTTCTTTAACAGTTAAATTGCCACGCATTTCAAAATCAGTTTTGGGTAAAAAAATACTTTCTTTATAATCCATTTTTATTCCTCCTAAAAAAATAAAAACGTCCTTAAATCTAAGGACGTAAATTACGCGGTACCACCTTAGTTCATAGCATAGCTATGCCCTTTATTTCCTTTACGTAGAAAAACGTCTTCTTTACTTAATTTCAAGTCGCCGCTACATTAGTGATAAGCTAATAATGTAATGTCATTTTTTCACCAAGCAAATGACTCTCTTAAATTACTTAGAATTAACTGTTGTCTAATATCAACACGTTTAGATTATTTTATCATATAAATTTTAATAATACAAACAAAAATTAAAGCAAATTAGTTATTTTTAGGTGAAAATAAGTAAACTAACTTAGCCACCTTTTCAACCTTGCCATTAATTGCAAATGTTACTCCATTTAAAAAATCGCAAATTCTTTTAGCTTCAGCAATCTCAGTATCTGTTAAGTCAACAATAACGCTTCTACCATTTAGCATTTCATTAGCTATTTCTTCAACTTGTGAAAAAACCTTTGGAGTAATAATATTTGGTGATGCTACACCAATATTTTTATTATTATCAATTGTGTTTTTTTCTTTAACAATTATAGTTGTTGAATCAAGTTCGTTTTTTTCTTTTATCGGAAATAAAAAATCCTTTAATTTATTGCCCATTTAAATCATCTCCATATATATTATAAAATAAATACGAAAAAAGAACAATTTAAAAAAGCTTTTTTAAAGATGAAATTGCATTTTTTTCAAGGCGTGAAACCTGAGCTTGTGAAATAAATAATTCCTTAGCTATTTCCTCTTGAGTTAGGCCTTTATAATACCTTTTTATAATTATATTTTTTTGTATGTCATCTAACATACTTATTCCTTGCTTTAAGGTGTTCTTATTAATTATTCTATTTTCAATATCGTAATCAGCACTAATATGATCTAAATATGTTAATTCCTCATTATCATCATTACTTAATGTATCCTGTAATGAAACAACACAATTTAAACTTTTAATAGCCTCATCAATTTTATAAACATCCTCATTTAATGATGTTGCTATTTCAAGTGATGATGGCTCTTTATTATGCTCAATTAAATATTTTTCTTTATATTTTAATATTTTATAAGCTAAATCCTTTATTTGACGTGATATTTTTACATTATTATTATCACGTAAATATCTTTTTATTTCCCCACTAATCATTGGGATTGCATATGTTGAAAAAGCAACATTTAAAGATGTATTAAAATTATCAATGGATTTTATTAAGCCAATAACGCCTATTTGAAATAAATCATCTGGATCAACGTTATAAGAAAAATTTACTTTTTTTATAACTGTTAAAACAAGTTTTAAATTTCCCATAATGATTTCATCTTTTACGCTTTTGTTGCCATTTTTATAATCCTTTAATAAGGAAATACATCTTTCTTTATTTAATATTTT
Organism: uncultured Bacilli bacterium; assembly: GCA_934201705.1. Classification (GTDB taxonomy): domain Bacteria; phylum Bacillota_I; class Bacilli_A; order RFN20; family CAG-631; genus CAKPXW01. The sequence goes on from CAKPXF010000031.1 coordinate 8,658, forward strand.
TATATTGTTTGTTTTTAAATTTGTTATATTTACTTTATTAATCATTGTTCCACCATAATAAGTGTTAGAATATTTTAAAGTAAATATACAAAATTACATTTTTTTACATTTAGCTATTAAGCTTGTTTTTTAGCTTTTTAATAATTTTTTTTTCTAAACGTGAAATATATGATTGTGAGATATTAAGTTTATCAGCTACATCCTTTTGAGTCATTTCCTCACAATTATTTAAGCCATACCTTAAGGTTATTATTTCTCTTTCTCTAGGCTTTAATTCATTAATTGCCTCATACATTACCTTTCTTTGCTCATCCTCACATAAATCTTCAACTATATTATCATCAGGAATTGATAAAATATCTGCCAGCAATAATTCATTTCCATCATAATCAACATTTAAAGGCTCATCAATTGAAACTTCAAGTTTTTGCTTGCTTGTTTTTCTAAGATGCATTAATATTTCATTTTCTATGCATCTGCTAGCATAGGTCGCAAGCTTAAAATTCTTATCAATATCAAATGTTGTTATTGCTTTTATTAAGCCCATACATCCAATGGATACTAAATCCTCTAAATATGAGGAATTAACCTCATATTTTTTAGCAACATAAACAACTAATCTTAGGTTATGCTCAATTAGCTTTTCTTTAGCTTTTTCATCGCCATCCTTGTATAGCTTAAAATAATACTCCTCATCCTCTTTGCTTAATGGTGGCGGTAAGAATTCATTACTATTAATAAACAATACATAATCATTACACTGCTTTTGTAAGATATACTTTAAAAGCAACTTTTTAAAGAATTTAAACATATTTTAGCTCCTTACATAATTAATCGATTTAATAAAATTTTACAATCGTTAAAGCTTGTTTTATTATTTGTAAATACAACATATACTTCCATTTTCCTTAATTTTGCTGTTAATAATCCTTTAAAAGCTAAATAGGTTAAGCTAACATCATTAATTCCTTTTATTTTAATTATTTCACCTTCGTTAGATATTGGTTTATCATTTATGAATATAACAGGTAAGCCATTATATAATAAAGAATTTCCACTATCTAAAAGCCCTACTCCTTTTACTTTTTTATTTGCAATTTCAACGCAACATTTTATTTTAAATTTTGCATTTTTTAAAATGTAATAAAACAGTGTAATTAAAAAATGTAAAATGCAAATATATAATGGAATTATTAATATAAACCAAGTTATATATGGAATATTAACAAATAACATACCATTGTATAAAAAGCAACCACCAATTAATAATAAAAAAGCATTGTTTAAATAAAACACAAATAATGATAATAAAATGGTAAGAAATAATTTAACATCAAAAATTGCAAGAATTAGTGAATAAATTATAAACCCCATTATTAAAAAATAAGGAATAAAAAAAATAGTAGTAAAAGCGAAAACTACAAATAACAAAATAGTGGTAATAATAAAAAACGCGCTATACTTCTTTTTATTTATAATAGTAGTAGAATAATAAAATGAAATTAAAAAATTAATTATTAATACTATAATAGATAAATCAATATACGCATCCATATAATCACCACTATTATTATAAAATAGTGTATGAAAGTAATTTGTCGAATTATGTACTTTAACTATAAATAATTAAAAACCACTTTAAATAAGTGGTCATAAAAGCTATTTGTTTTTCTTAAAAAAGTCTGGTACAAATTCTGAGGTTTCACTATCAACATTAATCTTTGGATTATTAATTTCATCTAGTGATTTAGTAGAATCAACGCTTTTCCTTTCAAAATTAGGGTTGAAAGCTTCAGTATTATTACTATAGTCATCCTCATTTGTAAAGTCAGTTGCAATAACAGTTACTTGAATTTCATCCTCAAGGGAATCATTAACTGAAGCGCCAAAAATAATATTAATATCATTTCCAGTAGCATTTCTTATATAATCAACAACATCATTAAAATCATATAATGTTGAATTTTTTCCACCCACAATTGAAACAATTGCACTATTAGCACCATTAATAGAATGCTCAAGTAATGGTGATGTTATAGCTTTTGCTGCTGCTTCTTGAGCCCTATGGCTACCTGAGCCAATTCCAAAGCCAATCATAGCTGGTCCTTTTTTTGACATAATAGTTTTAACATCAGCAAAGTCAAGGTTAATTAATGCTGGAAGCGCAATTAAATCTGTGATTGCTTGAACAGATTTTCTTAAAACATTGTCTGCTTCCTTAAATGATTGCTTTAAAGGCAAATTACCAATTAATTGTAAGATTCTATCATTTGATATAACAATTGTAGTATCAGCATATTTTTTTAAATTTTCTAAGCCCTTTATAGCATTTTGCATACGTGTTTTACCTTCAAAAGTAAAAGGCTTAGTTACAATGCCTACAACTAAAGCATTTTCCTCTTTAGCAATTTTTGCAACAATTGGTGCTGCTCCAGTTCCAGTTCCTCCACCCATTCCAGCAGCGATGAAAACCATGTCGGCGCCTTTAATTATATCTCTAATTTCATTTTCAGATGCAATAGCTGCTGCTTCACCAATTTCAGGATTAGCACCAGCTCCTAGTCCTTTAGTTAAGCCCTTTCCTAAAACTAGTTTATTTTCAACCTTTGAGCAACCAAGGATTTGAGCGTCAGTATTTAAAACATAAAACTCACAGCCAATTATATTTTCAGAATACATACAATTAACTGCATTATTTCCAGCACCACCAACGCCTAAAATTTTTATATTACAAACTGTATCAAAAGCATTAAAATTATCCATAAAAAATTACTTCCTTTCTATTCTTCAAAGATATCATGAAATCTATTATTTGATGATGATGTTTGACTACCACCATTTATCGTTGTAGTAGTGTTTTCACTACCAATTATTAATTCATTATCATCATTTAGTCTTGAATCAACATAGTTAGAATTATTATCAATAAACTGAACTATAGCACCATATACATTTAAATACTCTTGTCCATCAAAGCCAATGGCATAAACATTTCCACTTTTTACTCTTAATGGTGTGTTTTTTGAAAGCAAATTATCAAAGCCTTGATAATCATTTAATAATCCAGTTAATAAAATGTAATGCTCCGTGAACATACATTCGTTAGCAAGCTTATTAACACCATCAAGAATTACATTTAGGTTATCTTCCAAACAATTCAAAACAATGCCACTAATTCTTTTTTCTGATAAATTTTCATTTTCATCAAATATTATATCAGAGGCTTTATCTATATCACATATAAAGTATGATTCAAACAACAAAGCAGCCTCATCATTTGATATTTTTAAAGTATTTGCTAAATAAAAAACTAAATCCTTTATTCCAAAATCAACCTTAATTGATTTTCTTAAAGCATTCTTCTTATACGCACTTATTGTCGTTACTTCTTGTAATATATTTACGTGTATACATTCACCTTCTAAATCAAAGGTTTGACAAGTGACATATGGTGCACAATTGCAGTTTAATACCTCACCAATTACATTAATATCGCATTCCTTTAAGCATTCCTTTACTGGCAAAAGATCTGCTTTTAAAACAGTGTGCAAATTAAACTTTATTGCTAAAGTGCTTGATTGATAATTAACAGGGGCACTTCTTAAAGCACGACCATTATCAAGTAAATAACTAACAGGGTATTCATCAATTAAAACTCTATCATCACCCACTGAAGTTTTTTTAATTTGTGAGCGTATAGCATCTATTTGGCTTTGACCAATAATTTGACGTTCAGTTAATATTTTACTTTTTGCTGTAGCTTGATATATGTCATGAGAATTATTAGGTAATACTAAAATAACTTCATCAAAATTAATTTTATACTTTAATGAAATCTTATTTTTAATATTCATAATTACCTGCTTAAAATCATCCTTATTTGTTATTACATTATCATTATAGCCAGATGTTTTTGTAATTACAGTTGCAACAACATCAATTTTATTATGATGATAACTTACTATCAAACAAGTAGTAAACAAATATCCAAATTCAATTGCTCCAAAATAATTCTTTTCCATATTCAATAACCTCTTATTTATTATAGCAATTAAGGCGTAATAATTCTAGATATAATTTATTAAATTATAAGTATTCTAACTATAAAATAAATATTAACGTTAAATTATTTTTTTAATTAAATACTTTGGCTTCATTTTAGACCTTTTTATATTTCAAAGTAAATTTTTTAAATATATAAATTTTTGAATATTTAGTTTTTTTAGTCTATTAATAAAAAATGAAATTTTAATATGTCATTTAGTAAAAGAAATATATTACTATTATGATGAAACAGGAATAAGTGCTTTTAGGATTAATAGCAACATTTACTACTATTTAAAAGACTTGACAGGGTTAATTCTAGGAATTTATAATAGTGATGGAGTAATAGTAGCAAGATATGTATATGATGCATTTGGAAATCATAAGGTATATGATGGTTATTATAACGTTAATACAAATGATTCATTTATAGGAAACATCAATTCATTTAGATATAAGAGCTACTATTATGACAAAGAAACGGGACTGTTTTGGTTATCCTCAAGGTATTATTATCCAGAACTTTTCAGGTTCATCAGCTAAGATTCTGTAGCTTATCTTGATCTAAGTTCTATTAATGTTTTAAATCTGTATGTGTATTGAGGGAATGATCCAATAAATTATGTCGATTCGTCAGGTCATATTGCTATTTCTACATTGATACTATGTGGTTTAGCGTTAGTTAGTATGGGATTAGCTATTGGAGGAGTTGCTTCTGATAATAATGTGATGACAGCTATTGGCTTAACCATGGTCGCAGTTCATGTTTTAATAAGTGAAGTTGGTGCGTTATTTAGTGGTGCGACATACTTGAGAGAGCGTTTGCTACTGCTGGAACAATAGCTACTGGTGTATTAACAAGTGTTGGAAATGCTGCTACAGCTAATCAAATGATGAATAGTTTTAACAAGCATCCAAATAGATGGATAATAGTGAAAGAATTAGTTGAACCAGGAAGAAGTGCAAACAAAAGAGGCATTCTACTTATTCAAATTATATTAATAAATGGACCAGCTCAAAATTAGGCATTCACAAAATTATTAGAGGTGGAAGATTTATTCATGGGTCACATTTTCATCCATGGTTTTAGGAGAAATAAAATATGACAAACAAAGAATTCATTTTAGATAGCTTGATTGATGACGATGAGGCATTTACACAAATATTGGAATATTTTAAGTTGGCTGCCGAAATAAAAATATCGCCCTTGGAATTAAAAAAAATGTTAAATGAAATGGTAGAAGAAGGCTATATTTTTATTAATTATGCTTGGAAAACAGAGCGTGATGAATATCCTTATTCATTGACTGAAAAAGGAAGAATAGCTTGGAATAATATCTCCAAAAGAAATAATTAATTTATCAATAGAAAAGAACAATGAATTCTTAGGATGATAATGAATGAAAAAAAATGATTGAAAAAGTAATTTCTTTATTAGATCCTATAGGGGTTATAGGTTTTGGACCATTGGATGAATATAAGGACATTGCTAAAAAAGCACATGAGTTATTAGTTAATAAAAAGTATGATCAATTAAAACAATATTTAATTAATCAATATCCAACTAAAGGAGAAGTTAATCTTACAAAAGTAGATATTGCAATTGAAATTTTGATTAATATTTTAGAAGAATAGTTTAATAATTGTAAACAGAATAAGACATGTTTCACTTTGTAACGCTTAGTCTTGCACGTCTTGTTGTTTTAACTTGGAAACCTAATTTAAAATTTTAATGGTAATGAGTCGTAACTTAATGAATATTATTTTTTTCTATTATTTTTAAAAATGAATGTTTATATATTTTTGGTGATATGTGTTTTAAAGTACAAAGAGGTTAAATATTCAAATAAAAAAAATATTTGCAATATAATTTTTATGTGAAGACTGTATTAGTGATGGAAAGAAAATAAATTATAGATATATTAGATAACCTCGTTATTTAAAAATCTTCATAAATGATGATACTGAAGAATTCATTTACTTAAATTTTCTCTTAAAACATGGAAAATAATTGAAAAACATTTATTAAATACTAAGAATGATATTCTTGTTATACAAGATGCAACTAGTTTTAAAAAATATTTAAAAAAAGAAAAATTAGGAAAATGAAACATACAATGTTGATTTATTAATGATTCAATATTTACATTAGAAAGGCTGGTTTAAATGAAAATAAAAAAGAACATTTTTCATGTGATATTTTTTGATTTATTTTTTGAGTTGATAAATATTATCCTTGTAACTTTAGGATTTTTCTTGGGATTTGAAATAACTAAAAAAAATATTTTAATTTATGTATTAATAATTACGGGTATTATTTTTTTTGGAATCGTTATATTTTGCTTGTATTATTTATTTTGTAAAACATATTATGAATTTACAAATGATTCTATTAAAGTAGTAAGAAAGGGTAATATTGTTAAAGAAATTAATTATGATAAAATAGTGTATTGGGAGTATTATGGATTTATTTCATTATTGCTTGGAGATCCTAAAGGCGGAAATTTAATTGTTTGTTATTTTGAAAATGAAAAAGAGGAAAACATAGAGATATCTTTTTCAAAAAAACTAGCAAGAAAATTAATTAATTAATAAAAATATTTATTTAAAATGACATAAATGTGCATGAGTGTAACTATCTTAATATAGGTAGTTACATTTTTTATGAATTAGTATAGAAGTTTTAAATGTCTTAAAATTTATTTAATACTATTCAATAATTTCCTTGATTTATTTTTACTAAAAAACAATTGACAGGGTTAATTCTAGAAATTTATAATAGTGGTGAAGTAATAGTAGCTAGATATGTATATGATGCATTTGGAAATCATAAGGTATACGATGGTTATTATAACGTTAATACAAATGATTCATTTATAGGAAACATCAATCCATTTAGATATAAGAACTACTATTATGACAAAGAAACTCAGCTTTATTTGGTATCCTCACGTTACTATTCACCTGAATTATGTAGATGGATTTCACCGGATTCAATCGAATATTTAGATCCTGAAAGTATTAATGGATTAAACTTATATGCGCACTGTGGAAATGATCCCATCAATTATGCTGATCCTAGTGGACATGCACCTGAATGGTTACAAGGATTAGCTATTGGACTAGCTATAGTGGGAGCTGTACTTGTAATAGGTGCTGTAACCGTACTAACTTGTGGAGTTGGAACTTTAGCTGGCACAATGGCTGGAGCTGTAATTTATGGGGCTGCACAAGGAATCGCTATTGGAGCAGCAGTTGGAGTTGTCGGAGGTGGCATTGTTGGAGATATTGCATCTGACTGGAGTGCTGAAGGAATATTAATAGGCATGGGAATTGGTTTAGGTGCTGTGCAATTGTTGGTGGTGTAGTTGGCGGATTTGCAGGAGCAAGTAGTTTTACTGCCAATAGTGCATATATTTCTCAATATGGGGGAAATGTAAAAGAAGTGTTATCTGCATATAAAGAAAATCCGAGATTAAAAGTATTGAATAGTAATACTACTGCATATAGAACTTGGGGAGGAACATCTAGTAAGTTTGGACATTGGATTTCACCTAAAAATTATGGTTCTGCAGCACGCAGTATGTTATCTTTACAACCAGGAAATACTGCGGCAAATACATCACAATTTTTGATTTCAAAAGGAAGTACTGTATTATCTGGTAAAGCAGCTGCTTTATTTGGACAAACTGGTGGAGGAATTCAATGGTGGATTGGTTTATTATAGGAGGATTCTATGGTTGAACAATTAAAAAGAGTTTTAAATAGTATTGAAGAAGAGATTAAAAGTGAAAATTCTATTTGGGATAAAGAACAATTAATTTCTGTTGTAAAACCTGAAATGAAAGAATTATATAATCATTTCGTAAATGGAGAAGTGTTCTTCAAATACGGAAAAAAACAAAGAATGTTAGAATCAACCTACATTATTACTGATTCAATAAGAAATCTAAGCAATACAAGTCTAGGCAAAGAAATTATTAAATTACAAGAAAAGTATAATAAACTATAAAAATAGCAAATTACTTTCACAAGCAAAACTAGGTAGGTTTACTCTATGAGTAGGCTTACCTTTTCTTTTTATTAAATGAGAATATATTTATGTATCATTTAACACTATTTAAAAGACTTGACAGGGTTAATTCTAGGAATTTATAATAATTATAAAAATAAAGGTGATACATATGCTATTTTTTATTCAAACAACAAGATTTTATCCAGAAAATTTTGAAAAATTAGGCTTTTTAAAGAAAGATGATGGCTTTTATATATACACAAAAGATAATTCATTATGGAAGGAAAAACCATTATTAGATTTAGGATAAGGAAAAGAAAATGGCCTTGTAAAAATATTTGATTTAAGTTTTAATGATTTAGTTAAATTAGTATTAATCGATTATAGAGGTATAATATGTGAAGAAACATATAATTTTTGGGAAGCTTTATCTATTTTAACTGATGATTATAGTTTAGAATTTTTAAATTATCTAACAAAAAAATATGATAAAAACGAATTAAAATCAAAGCATAAATTTATTTATGATTATTTAAATGCAGAATTTAATTTAAATGATAATTTTTTAAAGAAAATAAGTAATAAGCAAACTATTGAGTGTTGCAATAAATGGAAAGAATTCATCAACAAAATATAAATTTAGCAAAATTATACAATAATTATTTCAGCTTCTAAAACAATATTAAATGATTTAAAAACCTTTTTTTGTATTTTATGCATTAGTTTAATTACATCTTTTCCAGTAGCATATTTTTTATTAATTAAAATATTAGCATGCTTTTTACTTACCATTACACCATTAACCTTATATTTATTTGCTTTTGATTTAATAATTAATTCATAAGCCTTATAATTAGCAGGATTTTTAAAAAATGAGCCACATGTTTTTACTAGTTCTTGATAGTTTTTTCTATAAATAATTGAATTTCTAATATTCTTTAATATTTCATTTTTATTTATTTCCTTTAAGGAAAATAAAACATACAAAATAATATTTTTTTTATTTTTAAATATTGAATAACGATATTTAAAATTGATGTCTTTATTATTAAGTGTTAATATTTCATTATTCTCATTTAAACAAATAACCTTTTTAACAAAATCTTTTATTTCTAAATCCTTTATTCCAGCATTATTAGTAATTATTCCGCCAACACTTCCAGGTATAGGAAATAAGCTTTCAAAACCACCTAAATTATTATCCTTAAGCCTTATAATTAAATTCTTTAATAAATATCCTGAGGATACTAAAGCTTCATTATTATTTATATAAATTTCTTTAAATGATTCATTAATTAAAATAATTATCTTTTTTACATATTTATCCTTAAAAACTATTTTACTACCATTACCTAATACTATAAAATCTATATTAAAATAATTAAATAAATAATTCAAAATAAATATTTCATAAGCATTTTCAACTTCAAACATTATTTTAGCAAATGCATTTAAATTTAAGGTATTAAACCTTTTTAAATTAACATTTTTATAAATTATCATTTTATTATCTCATCTTCAATTATCTTAAAATTATTATTAAAGCTATTTTTAATCAAATTACTTTTTATATTTTCATATAAATCCTTATTTAAAGCTAGCTTTGTTAATTGATTATTTAATTTAGTAAGTGTAAGATCCTTTTCTTCAATTAGAATAATACAATGTCTATTTAATAAATATTTGGCATTTTTTAGTTGATGATTATTAGTAACATAAGGGCTTGGAATAATAATACTAGGCTTATTATAAGCAACAATTTCTGAAAGTGTTGCTGCACCTGCCCTGGCTATAACTATATCAACACTATTAATAAGCTCCTTTAAGTTATTATAGTATTGATATATCTTAACATTATTTTTTTTAATAGTCTTTTTTAATTTTACATTATTACCAATTACATAGATAAAATTAAAGTCATCATTATTTATTAATAATTTTTCAATTACTTTTGATACACTACTTGAGCCTAAAGAGCCTAATGTTATTAAAATGGTAATTTTTTTATTATTAAAAAGTTTTATTTTTTTATTAGTTAAAACAAAAGCATTAGGATTACCAACATTAATTTCTTTTTTTAGATTTAATTTGAAATTTGTAAATATTTTTTTTACTAGTAAATAACTCATTTTATTAGCCTTCCCGCTTATAGCATTTGATTCAAAAATAAATGAATCAATATGAAGCTTTTTACTAATAATATTTATATAAAAGGAATTTTTCCCACCAAATGTTATTACCTTATTTATATTGTTATTTTTAATTGCTTTATTTATTAAACTTAGTTTTTTTAAAACACTATAATTATCATCAATATAAATATATTTAACATTATTCATATCATATATTCTTTTATCAATTTCTTTAAAAATTAATATTTTAACATTATACTTATCCTTTAAGTAATTATATAAAGCAAGGCAAGGGTAAATATGTCCACCACTTCCACTACCAGATAATAAAATATTTAGCATTATTATATTTCACCTTTCTTATTATTTAATAATAGTCCCATTCCAGCAAGAAGCATTGTTATACTACTTCCTCCATAGCTTAAAAAAGGAAGAGTAATTCCAGTTATAGGAATTAATCCTACTACAACACATAAATTAATACATACTTGAATAGTTACTAATGAACAAACTCCAATATTTAAAAAGCATTTAAATTCACTTTCTTCATTTATAGCTTTATTAAACATTCCATAAATTAATAATCCATAAAGTAGTATTAATAAAACACTACCAATAAAACCAAATTCTTCCGCAAAAATTGAAAAAATAAAATCTGTTTGTGGCTCAGGCAAATAAAAATGCTTTTGAAATGATTTATCAAATCCCTTTCCAATTATTCCTCCAGGTGCAATGGCATAAAGTGATTGAATACTTTGAAATCCTGCTCCAAGTGGATCATTATAAGGATTAATAAAGGCTAATATTCTATCACTTCTATAATCACTATTTATAATTAAAAATGCAAAGCAAGAAATTGCAATTATTCCTAAAATAACATAATTTTTAAACTTATTTTTAGATACCATACACATCATAACACAAGATGATAGCATAACTATTCCTGTTCCAAAATCTGGTTGTAGCATTATTAGTGCAAAGCCTAGTAAGCTAGGAATTAATAAAATAGAAATTGTTTTAAAAAAATTTTTCGTTTGATCATAATATTTATCAAGCTTACAAGCTAAATAAAAAACAATTATTAGCTTAAATATTTCTGCTGGTTGGATTAAAAAAGTGGCTATTTTAAACCAACTTCTTGAGCCATTTATTTGTGAGCCAATATGAGGAATTAATACTAATATTAAAGAAATAAAGCCAATTATTAAAAAAACAAGTGAATATTTTTTTAACTTATTAATATTAATCATTTTAAAAAAAAGTAATAATAACAAACCAATTAAAATAAAAATAATTTGTCTTTTTAAATAATAAAATTTATCATTATAGAAATAATTAGCCCATATTGAGCTTGATGAATAAACTGAATATAAACCTATTATTAATAAAAGTGCTAAGGAAATATAAATTATTAAATCATATTTATTTATTTTTTGCTTTTGCAATTAAATCATTAAACTCCTTTCCTCTTTTTTCAAAAGATGGATATTGATCAAAACTTGAAGCAGCTGGACTAAATAAAATTATTTTATCCTTAATATATATATTACTGGCTATAGTAAATGCTTCCTTTAAGGTAGTACATGTAATAAGATTATTTAATTCATTAACAGCTCTATTTACTATTTCGCCATAACAAATTAAATATTTAACCTTATATTTATTAATCCTTTTTAAAGAAACATTTTTATCTTTACCACCAATTATTAAAATTGTATTATTTAGATTATTTATGTGGCTTAAGGCAAACAATGTTGCATCAACGCTTGTTGATTTTGAATCATTTATATAGGTTATATTATTTTTGATTTTTATTTCCTCACGATATTTTAAGGTTTTAAAATCATTAATATCCTTTAAGCAATCATTTTTTAAGCCAATTATTTTACTAATTGTATATAAATAATTTATTTGTAGTTCATATTTTTTCAAATTATCATTAAAAGCATCGATATTTGTTTTTAATAAAGAAACAATCATTGCATTACTATTTATACTTTTAAGATTTTTATTTTCATTATCATAAATAAAATATTCATTTGATGTTTGATATTTATAAATGTTCTTTTTATTTTCATAGTATGAAGTTAATGAAAATGAACTATCTAAATGGTTTGGCGACATATTTAGAATAATTGAAATATAAGGCTTATAAAATTTCAATGTAGCTAATTGAAAGGAAGATTGTTCAATTATTAAATAATCAAGTCTATTAAATTTTTTATAATACTTACTAATTGGTAAAAAAGAGTTGCCACACTTTATAACCTTTAATGATTGTTTTTTAAATAAATAATAAATTAAAGAAACTAGTGTCGTTTTTCCATTACTTCCTGTTACTACAATACTTTTTGTTTTAACATTAAATAAGCTTAATAAATCAATTTCACTAATAAAAGTAAATTTTTCCTTTAGCTTTATAATTATATTATTAGTTTCATTAATTCCTGGGCTTTTAATCACATATGTAATATCATCTAGCTTTAATAAATCTTCATTTATTAAAAGCTCATTTTTATTCTTTTTTTCATCTTTAAAGCAAGCTATTACATATTCACATTTTTTACTTTTTAAATACTTAATAATATATTTAATACTTTTCCCTTTTCCTAATAATAGAAACTTCATAATATCACTCCTATAATACTAGCTATTATTGATAAAATAATTCCAAATATTGTAAACATTAAAACCACATTACTTTCTTTCATTCCCTTTTTTATAAAGTGATAATGAAGTGGTGTCATTTTAAATATTCTTTTTCCTTTTGTTAGTTTAAAATAGCTCACCTGTAATATTACAGATATAGCTTCAACAATATAAATAAGACCAGCTATTAAAATTAATAGCTCACTATTTAAGGATATAGCAATAATTGCTAAAATTGCACCAAGGCTTATTGAACCAACATCACCCATTATTATTTTTGATGGATTAAAATTAAAGCATAAATATGCTAAAAGTGAGCCAAGTAATGCAACTAAAAATGTTGTAATAATATAATTATTATTTCTTAATGAAATATATAAAAAAGGTGTTATAGCTAAAATATATGTAATTGATACTAACCCATCTAATCCATCTGTTAAATTAATAGCATTGCAGCACCCAACAAAGCATAAAATAATATAAATTATAGCAAATGAACCAATGTATAAATATGTATTTGATAGACGTACAAATTCAATAAAATTAATTGATAAAATTTTTAAAACTATTAAAGATCCTATTATTTCAAATAAAACTCTAATATAGCCACTTAAGCCTTTATTATCCTTAGCAATAGCTTTTATTAAGTCATCAATTAAACCAATAATAGCATAATAAAAGCTAACAAAAATGAGCAAGAAAAATTGCTTTGAGTTTAAAGATGATAAATTAAATATAGTAAAAACTATATTACTTGCTAAAATAAAATCAATTCCGCCACAGCTTATAAAGTTTGTTTTTCCTTTTACTTCAATTACTTCTAATGAATCCTTTGGCTTTATTTTAAATAAGCACAAATGAATTTTACAAAAAATAAAGCATAAAAGAAAGGAAAGAGTAATTATTAATATTAATTTTATATAATCATTCATTTTATATCACATTAAACTATATGATTTAAACTATTTATTTATAATATTTAAAACACAATTTTTATCATTAAAAGGTATTTTAAGATTATTTTCCTCAATATAGGCTTCATCCCCTTTACCAAGAATATAAATGTCCTTTGAAGGATATGTATTAATAGCATATTTAATAGCTTCATATCTATCCTTTATGGTTATATAGTCTTTAATATCACATGTTATATCATTTATTATTTCATCAATATTTTCATATCTTGAATTATCTTTGGTTATAATTACATATTTACAGTATTTACTAGCAATACTTCCTATTATTTTCCTTTTGCCTTTATCTCTATTTCCACCACAGCCAAAAACAACAACCTTATCATAGTTATTGTTATTTAATATTTTTTCAAATGATTCAACATGATGAGCATAATCAATAATTATTTTTCTATTATTTTGTTTAATTATTTCTCCCCTTCCATTTTCTAAACTAATTTTTTTTAAGGTATTAATAATTATTTTCTTTTTAAAATTCATTTTTCTTAAAATAGAATATACTAAAGATAAATTATCATAATTGAATTCTAAACATTCTATGTTTTTTCTTATACTTTTATTATCTTTATAAAAGGTGTAATTTCCTTTAAATTCTTTCTTTAAAGAATAAGAAATAAAAATATTTTTTTTCTTAATTAAAGAGTTTTCTATAAATGATTTTTTTACATTATGATAATTATTTATATTTAAATGATAATCAAGGTGGTCCCTTCCTAAATTAGTTAAACCAATATAATTAAATTTAAAGCAATTAATGCGAGCCTCATTTATACCAATTGATGAAACCTCCATTACAATATATTTAGGATTTATATCATTATTAATAAATATTTCATAAAGCTTACTTATTTCCATTGTCGTATTTTTAGTTTCAATACATTTGTCCTTATACAATATTTTATGAGTTCCAATATAACAAATATCATAATTCATTTTTTTTAAGAAATAATAAAGATATAAGGTAGTTGAGCTTTTCCCACAGCTTCCAGTAATTCCTATACACTTTATTTTACTAAAAGCAAATTTTTTGCTATAAATATATGAATTAAAATATCTCTTTAATGGATCATTTTCTAAGTAAATAATAATACTTCCTTCCCTTCTTTTATTTTTTCACCCTCTTGTGGTAATTGATAAATTACCTTATCGCCATTTCCTATATATACAAATTTAAAATGTGGTGACTTTATTTCTTTTTTAGTTTTTCCTATATAGTTTAAAACAGTATATGTTTTAACATCCATCCAAGTATATTTAAATTCAAGTTCACTATTAACTTTAGTAATATTCATATATGTTGCTACATCACTAAAAACATTATTAACAATAGGTCCAACTATGGTGCCTCCATATTGAATTAATGAATGTGGCTTTTCCATACAAATATATAAAGCAATTTTAGGATCATTCATAGGAAAAGCTCCCATAAATGATAAGATATATTGTCCTTGTAAATAAACACCATTTTCGGCAATTTGAGCAGTTCCAGTTTTTCCTCCAACCCTATATCCTTCCATATAGGCCTTTCTTCCTGAACCATGAGCAACAACACATTCAAGTGCATAACGCATTTTTTCACTTGTTTCTCTTGAAATTATATTATCATCAACAATAATTGTTGGAATTTCATAAATCAATTCATTTGTAAATGGCATCCTTATTGACTTTGTAATTTTAGGCTTATATAAGATTCCTCCATTAATAACACTACAAAAGGCTCTAATCATTTGAATTTGAGTAACAGATATTCCCTGTCCAAAGGAAGTGGTAGCATTTTCTAGATTGTTATATTTTGAAAAATCAAAAAATATTCCTGAAGATTCACCTAATAAATCAACATTTGTTTTCTTACTAAAGCCATATTTTTTTACATAGCTATATAATGTTTCTCTTCCAAGTCTTCTACTTATTTCTACAAAACCAGGGTTAGAAGAATTTTCTAAAACCTGTAAAAATGTTTGCTTTCCATGCCCACCTTTTTTCCATGATTTAATTTTAAAGCCATCAACATATTCAACACCATTATCATAATAATAATCCTTAAACATATCAATTTTCTTTTCTTCTATCGCTGCAGCAAAAGAAAATACTTTAAATGTTGAACCTGGCTCATATGATTTCCATACTGGTAAATTTCTATTATAAATAGTTGAATCATATCTTTTGTAGTTATTTAAATCAAAGGAAGGATATGATGAAATAGCAAGTATTTCACCATTATTAGGATCCATAGCTATTCCATAAATACTCTTAGGGCTATATTTATTAAAAGCATTTTTTAATTCTCTTTCAAGAATTTCTTGGATTTTTAAATCAATTGTTAATTGGATGTTATAGCCATTAGTTGGTGATATTATTTCACTACTTAAACCATTAAGTAAATTTCCCTTTGCATCAAGTTTATAATTTAAGTATCCATTACTTCCTTTTAATAATTCATCATATTTACTTTCAAGTCCGGCTAAGCCTTGATTATCAATGCCTACAAAACCAATACTATGAGCTAATAATTCATTATATGGATAATACCTTACATTATCATAAACTAAATAAACTCCATCTTCATTTAATTCGCTAATTTTTTTAGCAGTATCATTGTCTAAGTTTTTACCTTCTGGAAACACCTTTACAATTGCCGTCTTTTTATTTATTTTATTATATAAAGTATCACTATTCATATTTAATATTGAAGCTATATTACTTGAAACACTTTTTAAATCTTTTACTTGTGAAGGAATAACATATAATGACATTGCTGGTAAATTTGTAGCTATTTCATTATAATTAACATCATAAATTATTCCTCTTGAGGCTTGAAGAGGAAAGCTTCTATTCCAAGAATCATTAGCTAGTTTGTTAACTTTACTATAGTTTATTATTTGAATATAAGATAGCTTTGCTATAATAGCAACTAAAATGAAATATACAAAGTAATTATAAATTTTTATTTTTTTCTTAAGGTTTTGTCTTATCATAGTATCACATTTAAATATATGAAAAAAAATCAAGTTTAAAACCTGATTTTAGTTTTTAAATATAGATATATGATAGAAAAAAATCCCTATAAAAGATTTCTCTTAAATAGGGATATATGTCTACCAGTCTAACTAAATAGTGTTCTTATTTTTTCCGGCTCTTTAAAATAAACTGTGGGGAAAAATTGTGGACCCACAAAGAATTGAAAAGAAAAAGTCAGTTTCTTATAATATTTTTGTATGAAAATAAAGGAGAAACTGACAATATGAATTATAACACATTTTTGACTTTGTTTGGCTTAAATCCAAACAATTTTAAACCAGTCGTTTCTGATCCATTTGTAACTGATTCAGGAATGACTTTTTTATTAGAACAAAGGACAGACATAAATAGAATTTGTCCTTATTGTGAAAGTAAAGCTATAGAAATTAAAGGATATTTTGATAGATTGATTAGATGTACAGTAAATTCTAATCAAAGACATGAATTGATTGTTAAAAAAGTAAGATTTATTTGTAAAAACTGTGGTAAAACATATTCACCAAAGTTAGAAAACATAGATAAATATTCATCTATTACAAATTATGTAAAGAAATTAATTGTTTATGATTTTTTTAATCGAATTTCTTACGATTTTTAATTTGTTTGACGAAACATTTCCAAGTGTAAAAAGAGGAAAACTTCCTAAGGTATTATGTATTGATGAATTTCATTTTGAAAATGACTATGATCAAAACTATTGTTGCGTACTTGTTGACTTAAAAGAAAAAGAAATTGTAGATATCATTAAGAATAGAAAAAAAGAGTATTTAGAGGAATTCTTTTCATCAATTGATGAAAAAGAACGAAATAATGTGGAGATTTTTATTAGTGATATGTATGACGAATATGCAGCAATTAAGAAAAAATACTTTCCTAAGGCTATTCATATTGTTGATAGATTCCATATAGCATCACAATTAACTATTGCTATTAAGCAAAGAAGAGTTAAAGTTATGAATAGTTTTAAAATAACGAATAGATTTTACTATAATTTTATGAAAAGAAATTGGATTTTATATGAGCAAAAAAAAGCAAAATTCCTAATAAAGATATAAAAAATAAGAATAATGGTTATATATATTCATACGAATATATATTTTATAAAACATTAAAAGAAGATCATGATTTAAATATTGCATATGAAATTCTTCAAGATTTGTTAGTTAAATCATATAAAACAAATGATAAAAATCTTCGAACTTTTTTCTGTAATATAGCAAATAGACTAATTGCACTTGAAGATGAAGTTTTCAAGAAAGTTGGAAGCACTTTCTTAAAATGGCTGGATCAAATTATAAATGCTTATACAGATAATGCTATACAAAATGGATATACAAATTCGATGGCTGAAAATACCAATAACCACATTAAAACATTAATTAAAATATCATATGGTTTAAACAATTTTGAAAGGATGAGAAAACGTTGTATTTTAATATCTAGAAAGCATCAAAAAAGACGATAATTTTATATCGTCTTTTTCCCACAGTTTATTTTAAAGTTTTTTTAACTTTTTTCGGTTCCCCCGCAAAAACTCACTGTTTATTTTAAAGAGCCTTTTTTCCATTCCAATCTTCTAGAGAAGTAGGTGATTGTTTAATATGAATTAAATTTCCTTTATAATCTTTTGGTGCATTATCGCCTTTAACAATTATCTTTCCTTCTTCATACTTATTACCAGTGAAATCATAATGTGAAGCTTTTGTTAACTCATGTGAAGCACAACACATAATAAATGTTGTATTATAATATGAAGTCAAACCTACTGATCCGGTTTTATCTCCATAAATACTGCCATCTACCATTTCATTTGTTATATTTCCTTTATTAGTATTATTTGTAATACTCATATATACATCCTTTTTATCAGAACCAAATGTTAAAATTCCAGAAACATAGCCCACATATGATTTTAATACAATGTTACCTGCGTTTACACAATTATTGACTGTTAACTTTGTAAAACTTGAAACAAATCCTAAAATACCTGCAACTTTATTTGTTTCACCATTTACTTCAATATTTGCATTATTAGTACAATTAGTTACCTCAACATTTCCTTTTGTATAAATCTTTCCAACAATTCCAGAAACTGTGGCTCCAGATTTATTATTACACTTTATTGTTCCATTAACTGTAATATTATTTATTGTTATATTACTAGATAAGCTTTCATTAACGCTTTTTGATGTTTTATCTTTAGCAGCTCTTGTATCTGCTCCGATTAAAACACCTAGCATATTAGCATTAGATGAATTAATATTAACATTAGTAAATTTGACATTTTTAAATGTCATATCTTTAGCATTATTATTGCCTGGCATACTACCGACAACTCCAAAGAATCCATATGACATTCCTAAATTTTTTGCAGTATTTGTTAATCCAAACAATGCATCAACTGGTGAATATCCAACATTAGTCAATCCATTAATTGTATTTCCTTGTCCATCAAATGATCCATTGAAAGGATGAAGTGCATTTCCAATTGGTTCCCAACCCATTCCACTAATGTCCACATTTTTACATAGTGTTGCATAAATATATTTATCATTAAAGTAACCACTATTTACATCTTTTGCAAATGCAACTAAATGAGAAGCAGTATGTAATTCAAAAGCAGTTCCCTCTGTATCACCAGTTCCACCACCATATTTCATTTTTTCTAATGTATCAGTATTAACTTTAGTTGTAGAAATAACACTTTTATCTATAACTTTAATTTTACTTGTATCAATTGTATCAAAACCTACTGGAACAACTTTAAATAATTCAGAATTAGCATTTTGATCTACTGTTACTGTTGCTCCATTAACAGCCAAAATACTAACACTTGATTTTTTTTCAAGAACAACATGTCCATTTTTCACTTCAAGATAACTTGTTACATAGCCATTTTCATGATATGAATCTGCTGCAACATTTTCAATAATAACCTTGTCTGCTAAACCATAGTGATATACATTATCGGTACTTGCATTTACAGTTAATGTCCCAGAATTTGTTCTAATAATAGCATCTTGCTTGCTAGAATTACTATATGTAACACTTTTAACATTTTCATTTCTACCAGTATCAATACCAGTTGTTGTAGTAATTGTTTCTTCTGCATAGCTTTCACTTAAATAGTGTGCAAATTCTCTAGTACTGTCAAATTCAGTTTTATTTCTAGTTATAATAAATAAATCTTTCTTTTCACTTACTTTACTAGCTTCTGGATATACAGGTGTTTTATTACTACTATCATCTAGTAATACCATTTGGTCATTAATACTATCCCAAACAATACTATATCCTGTAGTAGTAGGAGTTAGCTTAGTTAAATCATATCCTCCATCAAATAC
>CAKPXF010000032.1 GCA_934201705.1 uncultured Bacilli bacterium
AGTAGTGGCTGTAAAGGTAGTGTAGCAGCATCAATTATTACTTTAATAAATTGCTTAGGATTATTAATTATCTTACGTAAAAAGTATTTATAAAATAAATATAAAATAAAAGCAACAAAGTAGACAATGCAATGTTGCTTTTATTTGTAATTATTTTCCATTTATTTGATTAATAAGTCTGATTTATTATAAAAACATAGTCAAAAATTTATAATTATTTAAATAAATTAACATACGAAATTTAATAAAAATGGTGCTTTTTTTCCACATCTTTATAAATTTTAAGACTTTTTAACTAAAATAATACAAGATATAAGACATCTTATTCTAACACGATTGTTGTTGTAATCGCTTTCAATTATAATTTAATTGTCATAATACAAATAAAAAATAAGGAGGAAAATATTATGGTAAATAAAAAAGTTAGATTTACAATTATGTTATCTTTAGGCTTTTTAACTTTTTGCTCATTATTAGTAAATAAAACAAATACAGTTAATGCTGAAGACAAAATAACTGAAACAGTAACCTATACGGATATGATAGTTAGAACTGCGTTAAATAATGGTGAAATGTATACTGATGGTAAATTAGCTGATTATTCAATCGTTCATGGAAAGGTATCTACTAATAGCATTAATAAATTTACGACATGTATTGGTAATGCCACATCTTGGACTGGAAGCTTAGGTACTAGTTCAGATGATGCATATGCCACAAATGGACAAATTAATACAATAAATGATGATGGTGTAATTGCAATGGTTACTGCCAAAGAAGAAATTGAAATTAACATAAATAAAGAAAAAGATGGCGGTTGGACTCAGGTTTGTACTTTAAGTATCTATAAAGGAGATTCTCTTGGTATTAGCGAATTAAAAGTTGTAGAATTAGGTGATCCATCTCCTGTGAGCGATTATAATTTTACATACGATTTATTAAATGGCGAAACATTATATTATGAATTTAGAATGCCTTGGGGTGGAGTCCATAGAAATCTTCAAGAGCTACCAACATTTACATTTACCCAAAAAGAGGTAATTAAAAAAGCAACAGTAGTTGAATCATATTGGGAAAAGACTCTTGAAAATGTAAATAGTGCAAATGGTGGCTATTATAATGCAGCAATAGTCGATTATAGTATTAAGCATGGTAATGTTAAAGGAAATAATATTAAAGATTTTGAAACGTTAAGCGCTAATAAGCTAACATCTACTGATGGAGCTGTTGCTGAAAACTGGCAAAATGTTACCAAAAATAATGATGGCGTAATTTTAGCTGTTAAAGCTAATAAATATGTGGTGCTTGATTTTAGCTTCGCACATTTCTTAAATAAGGAAGAAGCATTTGTATTACAAGGTTGGCCAGAAAGTGCCAATATTAATGCTTATAAGCAAACTAAAAATTGCTTAGAAACAATTCTTAATTATACATGTGGTAAATTAGTTGATATTAGCGATGTTTCAAAAAGTGTAGTTCTTGAAACAAATGAAACATTATATTATGAATTTATATTTACTGATGAAAGAAATATGCAAAATTATCTTCCTTACTTTAAAGCAACTGAAATATTACATAATATGGAACATACTTATAAAAAGGATGCAACATGTAAGGAAGATGGAAATATAGAATATTATTATTGCGATGAATGTGATAAATATTATAGCGATCCAAAAGGCGAAAATGAAATTAATAAGGAAAATATTGTAATTACTAAAAAGCCTCATACTGAAGTAATTGATGTAGCAATTGAAGCAACATGTAAAGAAGAGGGTTTAACAGAAGGAAAGCATTGTAGCGTATGTAATGAAGTATTAGTTAAACAAGAAGTAATAGCTAAAAAGCCTCATACAGAAGTAATCGATGTAGCAATTGAAGCAACATGTAAAGAAGAGGGTTTAACAGAAGGAAAGCATTGTAGTGTATGTAATGAAGTATTAGTTAAACAAGAAGTAATTGCTAAGAAAGAACATACATTTGGTGAATGGAAAGTTGTTAAAGAAGCTTCAACTACTGAAGAAGGAAAAGAAGAAAGAACTTGTAGCACATGTAATGAAAAAGAAACAAGAAGCATTGCTAAAATTGAAGAAACTAAAAAAGGCTGTAAAGGAAATATTGCTACTTTACCAATTTCTTTAATAACATTAGCTGGATTTATTATTTTATTACGTAAAAAGGCTTTATAATGAATTAGGAGAAATTTATGAAAAAGAATAAGATTTTATCATTAATATTATCATTTGGATTATGCTTTTCATTTAATTACTTTTTAAATGATAATTCTAATGTTGTAGTTAATGCAGAGGATGATTTTGCTAATGCAACTTCTATCGATTTAAATGATTTGTCAAAGCAGATTGTTAAAAATCAAGGTGAGGCTCTATCTTTAAAGGATATGGAACTTGATTTATTATGTGGTAATGTACTTGGCAAAATGAACAAATTTGCTAATTATATTCAAGATGGAGAAAATGTTTTAATTTCAAATGATACTAAGTTTGAAGGAGATACAAGTGCAGCTTTTGCGCCTTGGAGATTTAAGACAACATCAGCTCAATCAGCAATATTTAAAGTTACAGCTAAAAATGATATAAAATTAACTATAACTCATCCTGAAATTACAACTGGTTGGATTGATGAATATGGTCAATATTTTGCTTTATATGTAAATACTAATAACAAAACATATATGCAATGGAGTAAAGACATTAAACAATTACCAGTTGAAGCTAACTCTTATGGCGGTGATGTTATGTTAAAGAAAGGAGATATTGCATATTATGTTTTTGGTAGTACTATTGCTAATGAACGTAATGTGCAGACAATTCCAGTATTTACATCATCAACTGCTGATTATGATGAAACTAAAAGAAATGAGCAACTTGAGTTTTCAGGCTCTGAAAAAGTAAATATGTGGGATGCAATTACTAGCACGATTAATAATTCATATAATCCAGTTACCTATAATTCAATTACTGTTGGATTTTATTATGGAACAATTCTTGAATATCAACAATTTAACTATCATGAGGGAAAAGGGGCTGGCGAAGCGGATGATGCTTTATGGAATCAAGTAGCTCATGGTGATGGTGGAGCAGGATTTTTAAGATGGCAAATCCAATGTGATGAAAATAATGATGCAATTATAGCTTATAAAGCATTACAAGACACAAATATTACGATTTCTCATACAGCAGTTTGGGATTCAGTTTGGTCAAAGCATACAGCCATTCGCTATTATGCAATGGATGAAGAAGGAAACAAATTATTAATTAAAGAATACCCATTAATTGATAATTCTGGTGTAGATTATTTTGGAATAGCAATTAATTTAAGAGCAAATGAAACATTGATTATGGATTATTATTCTATAAATGGGCAATGGGGTTCATTAAACTTTGCACCAGTTGTTAAATCAGATACAACATTGTTTGATGGCAGTAAAACTTTAGATTTTAGCGTTATTAAAAGGCTTGCCAAAGTTAAAGAAGAAAAAATTGCTGCTTTAGATGAATTATATAATAGTCTAGATGAATCTTATTATTCATTAAATAACTGGGGAAATATTGAAAATTATTATAATGAAGCAGTTAGTGCTATTAAAAATGCTCAAGATGAGTCAACTTTACTTGATACATATAATAATGCTGTTTCAAGCATCAATGGCACAAAAACATTAGCACAAGAAAATGAAGAATTAACTGCATATAGAAATTTGAAGGTAAAGGAACTTGAAGATTACTACCAGGCTATAAATAAAAAAGATTATACTACTGAAAATTATCAAATTATTACTGATAAAGTTAATGAGTTTAAAACAAAGATATTGAAAGCAACATCAAAAACGAGTGTTAATACACTTTATAAAAATGTAACTTCACAAATTGGAAAGATAGAAAAAAAGCAAGGTGGGTGTAGCTCTAGTGTTGGTGTATGCTTTATATCACTTGTTTCAGTATTATCATTATTACTATTAAAAAAGAAAAAATAAAAAAGAGGGGGTATGAATATGGAAGAAGTAAAGTGTATTAAGAAAAATTCTAAATGGATTTATTTTAAAAATACTTATCCACTTTATTTGATGCTTCTACCTATGATTATTTATCTTTTAATATTTGCTTATTATCCAATGCTAGGCTTACAAATAGCTTTTAAGGATTGGAGAATCAAAGGTGGAATATGGGGAAGCCCTTGGGCAACTAACGATGCTGGACAAATTGATTTGCTAAAACATTTTAAAACTTTATTTGAGGATCCACAATTTTTTGTAAAGTTTAAAAACACTTTAAGAATTAGTACTTTACGATTACTTTGTGGATTTCCAGTGCCAATTATATTAACTATACTTTTAAATGAAATGAAAAGTAAAAGATTTGCTAAAGGATTTCAAATGATTTCTTACCTTCCTCATTTTATTTCATGGGTTGTAATATCAGGGATTTTAACATCAATGACAGCAAGCCAAAGTGCCTTTCAAAACTTTATGAGTGCGATTTTCGGTCATGAGGTAGCTTTCTTTACAAATAATAATTTATTTATAACAATGGTTATTATTTCTGATATTTGGAAAGAGGCTGGTTGGGCAACAATAATTTACTTTGCAGCGATTTCAAATATCTCGCCTGAATTATATGAAGCCGCAGCCATTGATGGTGCTAATCGCTTCCAAAGGATTTTATATGTAATTATTCCAGGACTCGTTCCTGCGATTTCAATTAACTTAATTCTACAAGCATCTAATTTAGTATATGGTGGTTTTGATCAAATCTTCAATATGTATAATAAGACTGTTTATGAAAAAGGCGACATTTTAGAAACATACTTATTTAGAATTGGAATACTTGAGGGAGAATATAGCCTTGGTGCTGCTTTAGGATTATTTAATTCAATTATTGCTTTAGTTTTAACATTAATTGCTAATAAGATTATTAAAAAGATTGGTGGTGAACCAATATGGTAGAAAAAGAATTAAAATTAAAAAAGGAAAATAGTAAATTTAAAGAATTTTTAATTTCTTTATTTGGAAAGGATGCAGCTAGTATTACCTTTAATATAATTAACTATTTATTCTTCTTATTACTACTAGTTATTTTCTTTTATCCATTTTACTATGTTTTAAAAACTTCATTGGTTGTTAATGATTTATCATCTGGAGTTCCAGTTAAAAAGCTAAGCTTTGAATCATACATTTTGATTTTCAAAAACGAAGGACTATTAAGAGCATTTTTAATATCAATTGGCGTTGTAATAGTCTTTGTTATACTTCATGTTTTCTTAACAGTTTTAAGCGCTTATCCTTTAACTAGGAAAAATTTAAAAGGAAGAAGATTTATATTATTATTCTTAGTCTTTACAATGCTATTTTCAGGGGGGCTAATTCCTTACTATATCTTAATTAAAGATTTAGGCTTAAGAGATAATATCTTAGTATATTTAATTCCAGGATTAATTGGAGCATTTGATATTATTATTGCAAGAAACTTCATTAATACAATTCCTGAGGAAATATTTGAATCGGCAAGAATGGATGGGGCTAATGAGTTTGTAATTTTATTTAAAATTGTTATTCCATTAACAGGTCCAATTGTAGCAACTATTGCTTTATGGGCAGGAGTTGGAAAATGGAACGACTGGATGACAGGTGTTTTATATATGCAAAATTCCAAAAACCTATGGATGATACAACAATTCTTACGTAACATTTTAATTACATCGCAATCAGGTACTGGTGTTGTTGACCCTGATATAATGATGATGGCAGAAGGTGTTAAAATGGCGGCAATTGTAGTCTCAGTAATACCAATTATGATTGTTTATCCATTTGTTCAAAAGTATTTTGTAAAAGGTGTATTATTAGGATCAGTTAAGGGGTAATTTATGAATAAGCACAAAATTATAATTGATACAGATATCGGTGATGATATTGATGATTTACTGGCTTTATATATGGCTCTTGAAAGTGATAAAATTGATATTATTGGTATAACAACCGTATATATTAATTCTAACTTAAGAGCAAGACAAGCAAAAAAGGTTTTAGCCTTAAAAAATAGAAATGATATCCCTGTTTTTGCAGGAATTGGGACACCATTAAGAGGGCTTCATTTTGAAACAACAAATGTTATATTTAATCAATATACAAAAGATTTAGATGATAATAAATATGCCCCGATTAATGATAATGAAAAATGTGATGGTGAAAGTGCGATTGATTTTTTAATTAGTAGTGCAAAAAAATATCAAAATGAATTAACTATTCTATGTATAGGTCCTTTAACAAATATAGCTAGAGCTATTTTGAAGGATAAAGAGGCAATGAGCAAGGTTAATTACATTATGATGGGTGGCTGCTTCTTTAAAGCAGAAAGAGAATGGAATATTGAATGTGATATAGATGCTGCAAATATTGTGTTTAATAATAAATTAAAATTAACATGTTTAGGAACAAATGTTACTAAAAAAGTAGAATTAACTATTGATGAACAAAATTATTTTTTAAGCGCAAAGCATAATGACTTATACTATAAGTACTTAGTTGAAATGATTAATGAATGGGTCAGCTTTACCAATAGACGAATTGTTTTACATGACCCACTTACATTGTATTATTTAATTAATCCCAATATTTTTAAATCGTGTGATCGACATGTTTACTTGGTTTCAAAAGGAGATTTTGTTGATGGGATGACTTTATCAATGGAAGATTATTTATGGGTACAATTTGATAATATTAAAAAGGAAAAATTTAGCAAATGTACTTTAGTAAAAGATGTAGATAATAAAAAATTCATTGAAGAATTTTTAAAAATAGTGAAGTTATAAATGGAGGAAACAAAATGAAAAAGAATTATATTAACAAATTTTTATTGGTTTCATTACTAGCAGGATTAATGGTTTCATGTAATAGTAATAATACTGAAAATGAAAATAATGAATATGCCACATTAAGAATTTTTATGAATGGTGGAAATGATTATGAAGGCAAAAAGAAGGATTCAATTTACAAAGCAATTGAAGAAAAAACAAAGGTTAATATGAGAATTGAAGGGGCAACTCATAATTCTGATTATTATACAACATTAAATCCAATGATTAATACTGGTGATATTCCGGATATTATTTTTTCTGTACCATCAAGTGCTGGTAAGGCTTATAATAACTGGGTTGAGCAAGATATTATCTATAATATTGATGAGTTATTAGTTGAAAAACCAGGAGAATATCCTTACATTGAAGCAATCTTTAATAGTAATCAGTATAAAAATATTACTTATGGAGATGGTGCTCATACTTTAATTCCTTATTTAACTAGTAATTCAGGCTGGGGAATTTATTATAGAACTGATTGGCTAATCAATGTCGGCTATTATACTGAAGAAAATGGTAAAAAGATAGCGAAAACTCCAGCAACTATTGAAGAAGTTGAAGAGGTATTAAGATTGTTCACAACAGCTGACCCAGATCAAAATGGTAAAAATGACACATATGGAATTTCTCCATATGGGGAAACATTTTATTTAAATCCTTTATATCATGCATTTGGTGTGACACCAGATTATGATTTAGATAAAAATGGTGAACCTACATATATGTTTTTAACAGAAGAATTTAAAAATTTCTTATCTTGGTTTAATAAGATGTATGCTAATGGCTATGTTGATCCACAATTTGCAACAAATAAAAATGCGGATGATCGTACTAAATTTTATGAAGGTAAGGTTGGAATGCTAATTTCAAATGCTGAAAATCACGTAACTTGGATTGGCGATTCATTTGATAATGCTAATGGTTTAAACGAAGATGGAAGTAGTAAATTTACATTTGGACCAGCGCCAAGTGGAACAAGTAAACTTGGAAAAGATGGCGTTTCAGGATTTTCTGATTGGGGTGGCTGGTGGGGAGGATATTCAATCTCAAAAGATTGTAAGGATCCCCACGCTGCTTTAAGATTACTTAACTTTTTATATTCGCCTGAAGGGAATAAATTAAGACTTTACGGTATTGAAGGTACACATTATACTATTGAAAATAATCAAATTGTTCCAAACATTGATGGAAGAAATAATGAGCCAAATGATACTTTTGCTACTAATAAAGATAGCAATGGTAATTCAATTGCTAATGGCTATTATAAGCTTGGAAGTTCTTTTTGTGGAAATATTAAATGGGAAAATGATAATACATGTCATACTATAGTTGAACCAGAATTAATTAATGCTAAATATGCATCAATTATTGAACTTGGTTTAAAATATAACACATTATCAACTTCAAAATTAACAAACGTTACAGGTTTTTACTCATCATACACAACAAAAATGAAAAAGATTGAAGACGAAGCTAATTCATATGCAATCAATGTTATTATGGGTAATAAAAACTTATCATCAGATTACGATACATTAATGTCAACTATTGATTCTAAAACATATGATTGGAGTAATGTTAAAAAGATGATTAAAGAAGTAGCAAGTAAGGCAGGTATTAAATAATGAATAAAGTTGCTAAAATTACATTATTATCTTTAATGCTTGCAGGTTTTGCAAATTGTACTAATAACAATTCAAGTATTAATTATCAAGAAAAATATGGTGAGAACTTTAAAATTGAAAACACAACTGCTAATAAAGAATACGTTTATGGAATGGGTGATTTAGCATGGTCTGAATATTCTTGGAATGTAGAGGGTAAAAGAATTGACTATAAGCAGACAGCTAAGCTTATGAAAAACATGGGGGTTAAAAGCGTACGTGTTTGGTTACATTGTAACTGGCTAATGAATGATCCTAATACTTATAATGAAAAGGGTTTAGCCTTAGCTAAAGATATTGTTAGCGATTTAACTTCATATGGCTTTCAGCTTATTGGTATGAACCATTCAAACTTCCATAAATCAGGATATAGTAATTCATCATCAACAGTTGCCAAGCCTGCTCGTGATTTAAGTGATGGGAGCTATTATTTAACATGGCTTGAAGAATACGAAACAACTTGGTATAACATAGTTAAGGAATTTCCAACTATTACTTATTGGGAAATTGATAATGAATCAAATATTGATACATTCTTTGAAAAACTAGGTGGCGGAACTTTCTCCTTAAAAGAAAAGGCTGCTATTTATACAGATATGCTTTATTTTGCTAGTAAAGGAATTCATAGAGCTAATAAAGATGCCATAACTATTATGGGTGGATTAGTAATTGATACCGCTGAAACATTTTTAGAATATATTTATGATAATATTGAAGCAGATGATGCTTATAGTAATTATTATGATGATTATTTCCAGGTTGCTGCTTGGCATCCATATATGGATACTTTTACAAAAGAAAAATTTAAAAGAACAAATGATGATATTTATGCAGTAATTAAAAAGCGCGAAGGAAAGGATAAAAAGGTCTTCTTAACTGAATTTGGTTTTTCAGAAGGTGCTGTAAGTGTTGCTAATCAAGAAAAATATATTAAAGATGCTTATGATGTTATAAAAGACGAACTCCCATATGTTGAATCTTGTCATTACTTTAGAATGTATGATAATTTAGGCTCAACTTGGGGAAGCAGTAAAGAAAAAACATTTGGTCTATATACTGATCCTACTGACAATGGTATGGTAAACTCTGAAGGAAAGTATCAAAATGAAGTAAAAGGAAATCCAAAATCTACAGCTTATGTTTATCAAAATATGGCTGGTGGTAGTGGCTCTTTAACATTTTATGCTGACATTTTAAATAAGGTTAGTGAAAATGAAAATTAATAAATTATTTGTTTTATTAATCTCTTTATTATTAACCTCTTGTAATGGAAATAATTTATCTCAAGCTTCAATTAATCATGATTTATTAAATTATGGTGAGTACTATAAAGTAGAAAATGAAACAGCTAATAATGAGTATTTAGCGGGTATGTGCTATATGGAATATGAGTGGAACAATCAGTTAAATGATGATAATGTTTTATTAGCTATGAAAAACTTAGGCGTAAAAAGCTTAAGAATGTGGATGCATTTTAGCTACTTTATGGAAAATCCAACAACGCTTAATCAAGAAAAGGTTGATAAAATGCATGAGTACTTAAAGAAAGCTATAGACATGGATTTTCAAATAATTGGTATGAATCATTATTCATATCATCATGAAGGCTATTTTTCAATTGGTAAAGAAAGAAGAATTGATTTTGAAAATGAAAATTCAAAGTATTGTAAATGGCTTGATGATTATGAAACCTCTTGGTATACATTAGCAAACGAATTTAAAGAAATCACCTATTGGGAAATAGATAATGAGTTAGATAATCCTGATTTTATGTATATTGATGGTGCTAAAAATGATGTTTTAAATCAAACTGAAATGGCTCATATTTCTTTAGATATGCTATATCGTGGCTCAATAGGTATCCATAAAGCTAATAAAGCTAATAACACCATTATGGGTGGCTTAGTTGATTCAAATGGCTTAGGAAAAGGAAGCTCATATAATAATGTTTATACTGGTAATAATAAAGAATTCTTAGAAATCTTTTATGATTTAATTGATACTGGTGAGCATGGCTCAATTTATTATGATGACTTTTTCCAAATTGCTGCATGGCATCCTTATTATTACCATGGGACAGCTGATGATTATTTTGTTAGTGAGAATAATAAGATTTATGAAATAATTAAAAGACGTGAGGGTAAGGATAAAAAGGTTTTCTTAACTGAATTTGGTTGGACTGATTTAGCGGTTTTAGATAAGAGTCAAAATATAATAGATCTATATACAACTTTAAAAGAAAAAATGCCTTATGTTGAATCACTTCACTATTTCTTATTATTTGATAAGTTCCATGAAAATAACGTCGGCTTATTTGATAGTCCATTAAATAAAGATGCTTCACCAAAAAGTTCGGCTTATGCTTATCAAAAGGTAAATAATGGAAGTGGGAAATTAGACTTTATATTTAGGAGTATTTAAAATGAAAAAAATAATTAAAACCTTACTTACTATATTAGTATTAATGACTACTAGTTGTAAAACGAAAGGAAACGAAATGAAAATAGATGAAAGATATCAAAGTGAATATAGAAATCAATATCACTACTCAGATTTAAATTCATGGCTTAATGACCCTAATGGTTTTGTTTATTATAAAGGCGTTTATCATATATTTTATCAAAAATCAAATGGTATAAATTGTGATGTTTCAAAAATGTCATGGGGCCATGCAACAAGTACGGATTTAATTCATTTTAAACAAGAAGAAGATGCTATAGTTTATGATGAATTAGGGTCAATTTGGTCAGGAACATGTGTTGTTGATAAAAATAATGATTCAAAGCTATTTGACGATGATAATGGCGGATTAATAGCATATTATACATTAAGAGATGATAATAATATTCAGCAACAAGCAATGGCTTATTCAAAAGATGATGGAAAAACTTGGATTAAATATAATAATGGAAGAGCTTTAATTACAACTAATGATGATCCTTTAAAAAATAATGAATTTAGAGACCCAAAAGTTATTTATAGTGAGAAGTTTGGTAAATACTTAATGTTTGTAGCAGGAGGTAATTTACGTATTTATAGCTCTAAAAATTTAATTGACTGGGAAATTGAGTCTTATGATACAAATATAAATACAGAATGTCCAGATATTTTTATATTAAAAGCAAATGATAATGTAAGTAAATATGTCTTAAGTTGTGGCGGAAGAACTTATTTAATTGGAGATTTAAAATTAATTGAAAATAAAATACATTTTGTTCCAGATAGCTATAATTATAAAGCATTTAATTTTGGTGTCGATGCATATGCCACTCAAACATTTTATAATAGTGAAAGAATAATTGGCGCAGCTTGGATGTCAACTTGGGAATATGCAGGTAAATGTGCTTATTATTATGACAAGTTTAATGGGGCTTTTTCAATGTTTTATGAATATTCTTTAGTAAATGAAAATAATGAATATTATATTTATTTAAATTCTATAAATGAATATGAAAATTTATTACTTAAGGATAGTAAAAAAGAGATATATGTTAATGATAATTCTATTGATAATGTTTATAATGGTAGAACATTTAAAACATCAATTAGCTTTGAAAATAAAAAAGATTTAATCTTTGAGATTTCTTTAAAAGCTAAGGATTCAACTTTATTAATTAAATATGATGAATCAATTAATGTTTTAACTGTTGATAGAACAAAACAAAAGAATTATGCCAGCAAATCATTTTTAAATAAATATTCAACAAGAATTGATAAGAATGAAACAATTAATATTGATTTATATGTCGATAAGGCATCTCTTGAAGTCGTAATAAATAATGGTAAAAATGTGGGTTCATTTATTTATTTCCCCGAAGATGATGTTAATGTAAGTATAAATTCAAGTATTGAAACAAATATTAAGGCAATATCTTATAAATTTGATACAATGTGGAAAAAATAAAATGGCTCATGACATGAGCTGTTTTATTTTTTTAAACAAATTTAAAAAAAACATATATAAAATAAGACTCAAAAATCTTTATCCTTGAAGTTTTGTAATAATAATGTTAACATTATTGATGGGTAAATTTATGAAAAAGAAAAAGCTATTTATTTTAATATTATTAATTTCTTTACTAATAGTAACTATTATATCATTATTTGTTGGTAGCTCTAATATGACAATATTAGAAGTTTTTGATGCGCTTTTTCTTAAAGGAAATAATTCAAATATTAGAATAATTTATAGTATTAGAATTCCTAGGATTTTAGCAGCTATTATAGCAGGATGTGGTTTAAGCCTTGCAGGTTTAATAATGCAAACAACCTTAAATAATTCTATGGCTTCTCCTCAAACTTTAGGAGTATCAAATGCAGCAGTATTTGGAGCTAATGTTTCAATAATTATATTTGCTGGGGGCTACTTTATAAGTGGCAATAACGCAAACTCTTTCTTTACAAATGCTAATCCTTTTTCAACTTCATTTTTAGCATTTATATTCGCTATATTAGCAACATTGTTTATTTTACTTTTATGCAAATCACGTGAATTTTCACCAAATGTTGTAATATTACTTGGAATTGGTATTGGAAGCCTGTTTAATTCTTTAACAACATTGTTACAATATTATGCAACAGATGTTGGTTTATCGGCGGCTGTTATATGGAATTTTGGCGATTTAGGAAGAGCAACATATTTAATAGATCTTATAATGTTTGTTGTTGTATTTATTTCTTTAATTTTCTTTATTTTGAATTCATGGCGTTATAATGCTTTATTAAGTGGCGATAATGTTGCAAAAAGCTTAGGCGTAAATGTTAAACTCTTAAGATTTATATCCTTATTATTTTCATCACTTATTACAGCTGTTTGTGTTTCCTTTTTAGGAATCATAGGATTTGTTGGTATAATATGTCCCCATATTTGTCGAAAAATTATAGGAAATGACCATAGATATTTACTAGTATCATCATTATTAGCTGGAAGCTTATTATTATTGCTTGCTGATATGCTATCAAGAGTTATTGGAAATGGAACATCTTTACCAGTTGGAAGTATAACTGCTTTATTAGGCTTACCATTTTTTATTGCTATTATTTTTTCAAAAAGAGGTAACAACAATGCTTGAAATTAAAAATTTATCATATTGCTATAATAAAAATAGTATTGTTTTAGATAATATTTCTTTATCCTTGCCCAAGGGTAAAATTGGTATAGTTTTAGGGAAAAACGGAAGTGGTAAATCAACACTGTTGAAAAACATTTTAGGTATTTTATCTCCTAATACTGGTAGTATTATACTTGATGATGTTGATTTGATTAATTTAAAAAGAAATGAAAGAGCTAAATTAGTTAGCTATGTTCCTCAAGATATTACATTTGGTGATTTAAGTGTTTTTGAAACAATTCTTTTAGGAAGAATATCATATTTTAATTATTTTAGTAGATATGAGGATGAGCAAATTGTAAGAAAAACAATTAAAGAATTAAAACTCGAGCATGTAAGTAATATTAATGTAAATGAATTGTCAGGCGGTGAAAAGCAAAAGGTGGCTATTGCAAGAGCACTAGTGTCATCACCATCGCTTATTATCTTTGATGAGCCAACAGGCTCACTTGATTTAGAAAATGAATATTTAATTTTAAATGAGGCTAAAAAATTAACAAAAGAAAAAAATATAACTATTTTAATTGCAATTCATGATATTAATTTAGCTTTAAAATATGGAGATTATTTTTATATGCTAAAGGATAAAAAAATAAAATATACTGGTGATAATTCAATTATCAATGAAAAAAATATTATGGATATATTTAATATTAATGTTTCAATAAATAAAATAAATGATGAAAAAATTATGATTGTTAAGGAGGATTAGCTATGAAAACAAAAAATTTATTAGTATTAATAATGTCGCTATTATTAACAGCATGCAACAATAATGATAATAGCCAAAATGATAATTCAATAATTGTAAAAGATTTAATTAATAGAGATGTAAGTATTGTTCCTGGAAGCTATAAAAGAGTTGTATGCATTGGCGCCGGTGCTTTAAGGCTTTATAGCTATATTGGTGATATTAATTTATTATGTGGTGTAGAAGATATTGATAATGAATCACTTACAAATAGACCAAAAATGTTCGATAGTGTTGCAAGGCCTTATTTTATTGCATATAAGGATGTTTTTAAAACATTACCATCTTGTGGGGTTGGTGGACCAAACAATCAAATTGCTGAAGCTGAAAAAATATTATCATGTAATCCTGATATAGTAATTTCAGAATACGAGGATGTAACAAAAGAAGACGCTTTACAAAAGCAATTAAATGTCCCAGTTATTACTTTAAGATATGGAAGCAAAGGCGTATTTGACGAAAACTTAAGTAAAAGCCTTACATTACTTGGAAAAATTTTTAATAAGGAGGATAGAGCTTCTTCCTTAAATAATTTCATTTTAAAAGAAAAAATGGATATTCAAGAGAGAGTTAAAAATTTAAGTAATGAAGAAAAAAAGGACGTTTATATTTGTGGACTTGGCAATTGGGGGACTACAAATGAATTAATGACATCTTCAAACTACGAACCATTTAATGTTGCAAATATAAAGAACGTTTTAAGTGATATAAAACAAGAAGGAAATTTTAAAATTGAAAAAGAAAAATTTGTGTCAATAGGTAAAGATATTGACATTATGTTTATTGATGCTGCAGCAATTAAAAATATAAAACCTGAATATAACCTAGATAATACAATGTTTTCATTTGTAAAGGCCTTTAATAATGATGAGGTATATTTACAAATGGCTTACAATGCTTATTATACAAATGTTGAACTGGCTCTTGCTAATACATGGTTTAATGGTATTTGTGTTTATAAAACATTATTTAGTGATATCAATATTGATGATAAGTTAAATGAAATTACAAAAGAATTTTTAAATAAGGAAATGAAAGATGAAATCTATTCATATGCTAATAGTTTTGGTGGCTATCAAAAAATTGATGTAGATACTTTCTTTAATTAATGGTAAATAAAAATGAATGAAATAAGAGATTTTTTTAATAGTAAAGCTAAAACGTGGGATGAAAAAGATACCTATCCAACATCATTTAAATTGGCTTTATTAAAAGAAGTAGATTTAAAAGAAAATGATTATGTTATAGATATTGGCTGTGGAACTGGTGTCATTACAAAGCTAATTCATTCATTAACTAAAAATGATGTTTTTGCTATTGATGTGTCAGATGAAATGATTAAAATTGCTAAAGAAAAATATAAGAATTGTCCATATGCAACATTTAAAAATATTGATTTATTTGCTTTAAATGTAGAAAGAACATTTGATTTTGCCATTATTTATAATGCTTATCCCCATTTTTTAGATCCTATAAAATTATCAAATAAGCTTTATGAAATATTAAAAGAAAATGGTTCTTTTGCTATTATTCATTCAATGAATAGGGAAAAACTAAATCAACACCATAGTAATGTTAATCATAATGTTTGCCGTGATATTAAAAAATTAGATGATGAAATACAATGTTTTGCAAATAATTTTGATATAGTTTTAGTAAAAGAAACTAATAATTCTATAATTATAAAAGGAAATAAAAGGTAGATACCATTTTAAAAGTATCTACCATTTTTTACGCTGCGGCAGGGCCTGTAGGACCAGTAGGACCTTGAGGAATTACTAAATCTAATATTAAATTTGGAGCATTTCCTATTATTGTAGCACTTGCTTGTGTGCCTGGAGCGCCTGTAGTTACTGTGCCTATTGTAAGCGTAAGTTGTGGACCTGTTGGGCCAGTAACACCTTGGATACCTTGAGGGCCGGTAGGACCAGTTTCGCCTTGAATTCCTTGAATACCTTGAGGACCTGTTGGACCAGTAACACCTTGGATACCTTGAATACCTTGAGGACCTGTCGGACCAGTAACGCCTTGAATACCTTGAATGCCTTGAGGACCTGTTGGACCAGTAACACCTTGAATACCTTGAGGACCTGTAGGACCAGTAACACCTTGAATACCTTGAGGGCCGGTAGGACCAGTAGGACCTGTTGGGCCAACGTAAATGATATTACTAGAGCATTTATTACAGCAACAAATATTCTCATTCCATGGATTATTTAAATTGTTGTTCATTTTTTCACCTCCTTGCAATATCAATTTATAATATGAAATCAAAAATGTTATTTCTAGGCAATAATCATTTAAAAATTAACTATAAAATATTCTATATTTTTAAACAAAATATCGTTAAATGTTTTTTATTTAATAAGTTAATATTTACTATTGACAAGTTTTGTAAAACTAATTATAATAACTCACGTTAAAAATAATAGTATACTATTATTTAATAAAAAGGTGGTTAAAATGGAAGAATCTATAAAAAGTAATAGACTTTTAAATAAAATAAAAAATTTCTTTAAGCCAATAGATTTAACTAAAGGAGTAATATGGAAGGTAATAATACAATTTACTTTGCCGATAATTATTTCCTATTTGTTACAACAGCTATATGTATTATCAGATGCTGCAATTGTTGGTCAAAATTTATCAGCAGATGAAGTTGCAGGTGTAAATGACACATCCTCAATTATTTTTATTTTTATGCAATTTGCCTTTGGCTGTACTGCAGGATTTTGTGTTATTTTATGTAATAAAATTGGGGCATTAGATGAAAAAGGTATAAGGAAATCATTTGCCACTCAGATAATATTATGTTCCATTATTACCATTATTTTAACAATATTAGCACTTTTATGCATAAATCCTTTATTAAAATGGGTTAATGTAACTAAAGATAACTTAGTTGTTTATAATGCCGCCTATACTTATTGCTTTATAATATTTTTAGGACTAGTTGCTCAACTTTTCTTTAACTTTATTTTAAGTGTTTTAAGAAGTATAGGAGATTCGTTTACTCCATTATTGTTTTTATTTATTTCAACTATTTTGAATATCTTGTTGGATGTTTTATTTATTAAAACCTTTAAAATGGGTGTTGCAGGTGCAGCAATTGCTACAATTTTAACACAAATATTATGTACTATTGGTTGCTTTATTTATTCATTGAAAAAATATGAATATCTAAGATTGACAAAAGAAGATTTTAAAATTTCATTAAAGGATATAAGTTCACACCTAAAGCAAGGAATTCCTCTTGGACTTCAATTTTCAGTTTTATCAATTGGCTTAATTGTAATGCTTGCAGAAACTGTTAAATTCGACCTAGATCCAAGCGGTGTTATGGTTGCTTTAAATCCAGCACAAAATGGGGTTGGCGCCACAAATAAATTAATTAACTTTGCAATGGCTCCATTATCTGCTTTAGGTACAGCAATGGTTAGCTATAATGCTCAAAATTTAGGCGCTAAAAACTATTTAAGAGTAAAGAGTGGAACCAATCAAGCTCTTATTTTATCTATTATTCTTTATGTCATATGTTCTGGTATTTCATTGCTATTATCAATTAATGGAGCTTACCAATATATATTTTTAAGTCCAGATAAAATTACTAGTGAGTCAATAAGGTTTGGTAATACTTATTTATATGTTGATTTATCTTTATTTATAATACTTGGTTTCTTGTTCGTTTTAAGAAATTCAGTACAAGGAATTGGAAAATCTATCTATACTTTATTAGCTGGAGCTGGAGAGTTAGTTGCCCGTGTAGGAATTTGTTCTTTTTTACCTAAGCTTATTAATGGAGGACCTATTAATTCTTTGGCTAGTAATAATTCATTTGTTGCTTTATGCTTTGCAGATCCAGGAGCATGGATATTTGCAGTTTTATTTTTAATAATACCTTATTTTAAGCATATATTGAAAATGGATTATAGTTATATAGAATCACCACTACAAAAGCAATTATAAACAAATTTCAATAAAACGTATTTGTAAATTTTGATAAAAATTGGTAAAATACATTAGGAAATAAAATATGAAGAAAAATATTAATCTTACAATCTCTAATTTCTTTACAATGATTTATAAATACATTTTTGGTTTCTTTAAGGTTGTTATTGGAATTATAAAAATGGATTGCTTTTATTGTGTCAGTGGAATTTATAACATTTTGCTTGGCGGTTGTAAGAATATGTTTTTGTATGGAAAGAATAAAAAGAAAGAAACACAATACAAAATATTTAAAGATATAGCAGTTATGATTATTGTTGCAAGTTTATTGTACATTATTTATTCTTGCAGTTTCTTTATTTATCCTCATCAGTATACACGTTTAGGAATAGTGCCAATAATCATAATTGCCATATTTTCATTTTTTGATATTCTAATTTCATTATATGGTGTTTTTAAAAATATGGTAAAAAAAGATATAATGTCAATTGGCTCTAAATGTATAAGCTTAACATGTGCAAATTCATGTGCAGCTTTTACACAAGTATGTATTATTGAACTTTTTGTTAATAATTATAACTACAAAATTATTTCCATTGTAAATGGAATAATGGGAATAATTGTTGGAATACTTTGTTTATTAATTGGCATTGCTATGATAAAAATAATATTGAAAGGCTATTCTAAAGTTGAAAATATTTAAAAATGAATTATAGAGTTATGTGTTAATGTACTAGTCAAGAAAAAGTAGACAATATTTATTTAGAATAATAAAGATCTTTAAATTGTTTTGGAGTTAAATAA
>CAKPXF010000033.1 GCA_934201705.1 uncultured Bacilli bacterium
TATTTAACTCCAAAACAATTTAAAGATCTTTATTATTCTAAATAAATATTGTCTACTTTTTCTTGACTAGTACATTTATATAAACGTGAAAAATATCTAGAAAAAATAAGAGGCTTTTACGATGAATGTGAAATAATAAAAGTTATAACAGGTGTTAGAAGATGTGGAAAATCATCAATTATGAATATTATCATTCAAGAGCTAATTAATAAAAATGTCTCTCAAGATAATATATTATATTTCAATTTAGATAAAAAGCCTTATGAAAATATTGAAACGCCAAAGGAATTAGATGACATTATTTCAAAAAATTCAAAAGCAACAGGAAAAAAATATTTATTTATTGATGAAATTCAAAATGTAAAAGGCTTTGAAAAGGTAATAAATTCCTATCGTGAAGAAGGTGATTATTCCATTTTTATTACAGGATCAAATTCTTACTTATTATCAGGTGAATTAGTAACTAAGCTTACTGGAAGATATATTGAATTTAATATTCTACCTTTAACTTTTGATGAATATCTAAATTTTAAAGCATTCTTAAAAAAAGAAATATCATCTAATATAAATAACGAACTTCAAAACTATATATATGAAGGCGGT
Source organism: uncultured Bacilli bacterium (assembly GCA_934201705.1). Lineage (GTDB taxonomy): Bacteria > Bacillota_I > Bacilli_A > RFN20 > CAG-631 > CAKPXW01. The sequence goes on from CAKPXF010000033.1 coordinate 604, forward strand.
TTTCCTTACGTTTGTAAATTAAACTCAATAAACGATAAAAGAAGATATGTACAAAATCTAATTAATGAAATATATGAAAAGGATATAAAAACTAGAGTTAAAATTAGAAATAGATCAGTATTTGATGCATTAATGAAATATGTAATTAATAATTTTGGAGCTACAACTAGCATTCAAAATATAACAGATGATTTTTCTAAATTTAACTTACCAATTAAAAGAGAAACTATTAAACGATATATTGATGCCTTAATTAGTGCTAAAATTCTAATGGAATGTGATAGATTTGATATGAAATCAAGAAAATCATTAAATGGAGAAAAAAAGTTTTATCTATCAGATTTATCATTTTATTATGCTTTAAACACTGATAATAGGATTAATTATGGACCTGTACTTGAAAATATTGTTTATACATATGCATTTAGTAAGGATTATTCAATTAGTGTAGGAAAAATTGGAAAATTTGAATGCGACTTTATTATGAGAGATAATAAAATGAATTATGCATACGTTCAAGTAGCCTATACAATTTTAGCTAGTAAGGAAACAGAAGATAGAGAGTATCGTAGCCTTGAAAGCATTAAAGGTGATAATTATCCAAAATATATTTTAACAAATGATTCCTTAATTCAAAAAAGAAATGGTATTATTCATGAAAACATTGTTGAATTTATAAAAAATGATAAAAATTTCTAAATAGTTTTTTGTATCAATCTTTAGAAGAATATTTAAATAATTTATAATTAAAATTTGCAAAAGCACCCTTAAAATGGTACTTTTAGCATATTCAATAAAAAATTAAAATTTTGGAAAATGTAGTATATTTATAAACATTTTCCTTTTTTATAGCATAAAAGTAAAACGTAACCACTTATTAATAGTTACGCTTCATTAAAATTATTTATACTATATATTACAGTTTTTAGAGGTACTTGCTGGACCAAAGAAGCAATGATGCTTATACTTTCCAATTAATGGACCATAAAATTTAGATGGGCAAGGCTTATTATTACCAGGGTTTTTAAAGAACACTGCTTTTTTTGCTGGCCATTTAGTATAATAATCTAAACACTTTTTAGCCAGTCTCCTTTCACGTACTGTAGGATAGCTTTTAAATAAACGAGTTCCAACGCCTGCAAATTGGCCTTTTTTATAAATAACCTTTGAAACTGTATTAGTACTTTTAAAAGGCTTACATTGAGCTTTAACACGATTAACTACTACATTACCAACAAGTAACATACCAACTTCTCCTTCACCTAATGCTTCAGCTCGCATAATTCGTGCTAATAATTCAATATCTGATTTAATATATTTTACTCTTGGCATTATATCACCATTACATAATATGAATAAAGCGTATTACATCATGTCATTTTTTATAAAAAGAATATAGAACAATATTAACAATATTATCTAATGATAAATCTTTATCAAAAACTATTTTTTCATAGTCTAACTCTTTATCATAATTAAACAATAAGGAAAAATTATCATTTTTATAGCTAGTAGCATTATTACCTTTATTAGCAATTTGATAAATATGTTGATTTTTAAACATATTTAAATAATCAGCTAAAGAATTAAAGCACATAATGTTACATTGAAAAAAAGCGCCCATAGTTGAACGAATTAAATGATAATTAAAAATGTCGACATTGCAATTAATTAAAGCTAAATCAGAAACATCAAAGCCACGCATTGAACGAATAATCGTACCAATACAACCAACATCATTTACATTATTTAATAATAAATGTTTATTAGTTTTTAAAGTGCTAGTATATTTTTTAAATACTCCTATAACAAATATATTTTTTTTATCTCTTATTTTATCAATTATTTTTAAATCAATAATTAAAGGAATATTATTAACTAAGCAAATATCTTTAATCTTATTAAAAGCCTCATTATTTACAAATGAAGGATCAATTAAAATAGCTAATACCATATTAAGCTTATTATTTAATAGTTCAATAGTGCCAAAAGCTCCAAAAACATATGAATAAGATAAAGCTTCATCATATTTTAAATATTCCATATTTTATTTATTTTTCTTTTTATATTTTTTAATTAGCTTTTCAGCCTCTAAGCCTTCATTATAAAAAGCCTTACAATATCTTTCTATTTCTTTAGGATCAATAATATCATCATTTGATTTATTTTCAAATTCCATAATTCTTTTAATGGCATCATTTTCAGAAAAAACCAATTGATTTATATCATTTACTTCGTTTTTGAATGTGCAGGTTTTAGCTAAAATAGCAACACTTTTCAAGTCATTAAATTCTAATCCTGCTACTTCATTAACTAAATAGCTAATTACCTTATCATTAAAAATAAATGGATTATCAATTAATGCTAACTTATTATGGAAAATAACACGCCATTTTTGATCCTGCATTGATATTTTTACTTCTCCAACTTGTTTAATTTCTTTAACAATATATATATATTTATTACCAAAAATGATAGTATCAATATATTTATATTTGTTATCTCCCATTGGTAGCCAAATATCATTTAAAATCAATAAGTCATTAGCCTTACATTCCTTATATAGCTTTTTTTGAATTCTTTTTTTACCAGTTATAGCCACAACAAAAATTGTTATTTGCCTATAAAAGCAAATACAAAAAGCGACTATAATTAATATTAAAACAACTAAAGGAATGATTATCTTTAAAGGCATACTAAATTAAATCTAAGGCAATTTCCATCATTTGTGTAAAAGAATTTTGTCTTTCTTCAGCTGTTGTTTCCTTATGTGATGTAAATGAATCAGAAACAGTTAAAATAGTTAAGGCTTTCTTATGTAAATAAGCAGCATTACAATATAAAGCATAGCTTTCCATTTCAACACCTAAAACACCCATTGATTGCCATTTTTTCCAAGCTTCACTATCAGCACCATAGAAGATATCACTAGACATAATATTGCCAACATGGTAACGAGCATTATGCTTTTTAGATGCTTCCACTGCCTTTTCAAGCAAATCGTATGAAGCAAGAGCTGAAAATGTACCATTTAAATTATATTGCTTAGCAAAGTTTGAATCAGTACAGCTCCCTTGACAAATAATAATATCATATAGATCAATATCCTCTTGATATGAGCCACAAGAGCCAATTCTAATAATATTTTCAACACCATAGAATTTGAATAACTCATATGAGTAAATACCAATTGAAGGCATTCCCATTCCAGAACCCATAACTGTTACTTCCTTACCTTTATATGTTCCAGTATAGCCTAGCATATTTCTAACGCCATTTACTTGCCTTACATCACTTAAAAAGTGTTCTGCAATATATTTTGCTCTTAAAGGATCACCTGGCATTAAAACTGTCTTTGCAAAATCTCCAATTTTTCCTTGATTATGTGGTGTACCATTAAATTTTTTTTCTTCCATGAATTAAATCCTCCGTTATCTATATTAATTATACTAATTTATTAATTAATAAAGCAATGAAAATAAATATGATTTTATGCCCTAATTTGACCTAATTCGACACTAGTAATGCTTATACTTAAAAAAGGAGGCAATTTTTATGTTAACAAATAAAGAATATGATGCTTTACAAAGCTTAGTTATTAAGAAATTCAAGAAAAATAGTGGTGAATCCTTTAGTAATATGCTAAATGATTTAGATGAATTAGATGAGGTTAGCTATTTATGTAGTATTAATGAAACGACCTATAGTTCCTTACTTTATCAAGTAAAATATTTAAAGGGTGTATACGGCAATCAATTAAAGGAAGTAATTACGGCTTATTTTAATGTTATATTTCCTGATTTTTCTTATAAAAATGATTTAAATACTATGATTAATGGTCCATATGCCTTAAAGCTATGGCTGCTTAGATATTTATGCCTTAATTCTTTAAACATACCATTAAATGAATTGATAACATCTTCTTTAAAGGAAGAAAACATAACTAAAAAATATCAAGAAATTGATGAAATATTATTTAATAATTATATTAAAGCAAAGGTTAATAATTAAAAAGAAAAGGACTATCGCCTATAGAGTATAGACAACAGTCCTTCTTTCAAGCACAATAATTATATTAGTCCAACTTTTTCAGTGCACTACAGAATTGTCTTTTTTTTAGAAAAAGAAAAAGTACCATGTGGTACTTTACTTATATAAATCTCCTTGAAACATTGAATCATTTCGCATTTTAATATCAATTTTATCAACGACACTTAATTTATTTAAAACCCAAATAGGAGCAATTAAATCACTACTTTTACTATCTGCCCCAATTCGATGAATTATAACATCATCCTTTAAATAATAAAGCTGAGATGTAACAACTTCTATAAATTCTTCTTCACTTTGTAGTGTAAACTCATTATTTAAATACATTTTAGCTAATGTAGTATTAGAAATAACATTTAAAATATGAATTTTTAATCCTTGAATTTTTAATTTGTTCAATTTTTTTATAGTGTTTATTTGATCTTCTTTGCTTTCAAATGGAAGGCCATCAATAATATGAACAATAACATCAATGTTAGCTTTATTTAAAAGCCTTACAGCCTTTTTAAAATCATTAAAGGTATAGCAAAGATTCATAAGCTTCATTGTTTTTAAATTAGCGCTTTGTAAGCCTAGTTCTACCCAAAATTCCTTAAAATGCTTTTTTAATTCTTTTAAATAATTAACTATTTCTTCATTTATACAATCACATCTTGTAGCAATTGAAAGACCAATGACATCCTTTTTGTTAATAAACTGCTCAAAGGTGCTTTTTAATTTATCTATACTTCCATAAGTATTACTATAGGCTTGAAAATAAGCAATTTTATAGGCATCTTCCCATTTATTTTTTATAACTTCACTTACTTTATCAAATTGTACTAATAAAGAATCATTTACCTTACCAGCAAAATCACCACTTCCAAGTGCTGAGCAAAAAGCGCAGCCCTTAGTTGATTTTCTTCCGTCTCTATTAGGACAAGTAAAAGAAGCATTTAAGGGAACCTTAAATACTTTCTTTTTATATTTATTTTTTAAATAATAATCAAGCGTATGATAATGCTTGTTAGTATAATAATATTCAAACATAATTAATCAACTAATGATAAGAAAAACTCCTTAACCTTGTCATGTCTTTTTAAAGCTAGATCATTAGTTTTACCCATAAGTGAAAAATAGAATTTTACCTTAGGCTCAGTACCTGATGGACGAACAGCAACAAATGATCCATCATCTAATATATAACGTAAAACATTTGATTTTTCAAAGCCAACTAATGGTGATGATACTCCATCACATTCCTTAGTTAATGTTAAGTAATCCTCATGTATTTTAACCTTTTCATCAGCAATAGTTAATAGCTTACTATTACGAAGCTTATTCATTAAATTACTAATACGTATTGCTCCATCTTGACCTTTAGCATAATATGAAAGTTGGCTTTCCGCATAATAGCCTAGTTTTTCTTCAATTTCTTGATATACATCTAAAATAGTTTTTCCTAAATGCTTATAATATGATGCCATTTCAGCTATCATCATAGCCGATTGAACGCCGTCCTTGTCACGTACCTCTTTATTAATTAAATAGCCATATGATTCCTCATAGCCAATTTCAAATTCGCTATCCTTAGCTTTTGCAATTTTATCGCCAATATATTTAAAGCCTGTTAGTGTTTGCTCACATCTAACATTATATAAGCTTGCAACCTTAGCACCTAAAGGAGATGAAACGATTGTATTATAAATAACACCATTATTACCTAAAATACCCTGTTTCTTTCTTAAAGATAATAAGTATTCAATTAAAACTGCTCCAGTTTGGTTACCGCTCATATAAACAGGTTTCTTATCCTTATCAAATAAAACTATTCCAATTCTATCGCAATCTGGATCATTACTAATTACTAAATCAGCGTTATTAGCAAGTGCATATTTAATAGCTAATTCATAAGCCGACTTATCTTCAGGATTTGGGCATTTTGTGTTTATAAAATCTCCATTTGGGAAGCATTGCTCTTTAACTTCAATAACCTTGTAGCCTTCTTCCTTTAAAACTGTTGTAACTGGTACATAACCCGTTCCATGCTGAGGCGTATATACAATTAAGATATTATCCTTTTTCATATCCTTATTTAATGATGTAGATTCAACCATATCATAATAAGCTCTATCTACGCTTTCATCTAAAGTTATTAATAGGCTATCATTACCTTCAAATACTAAATCAACAGCATTACCAATACTTTCAATTTCTTGCATTACCTTATTTGATTGCTCAACAATTAACTGATTACCAAGTGAATTATAAATTTTATAGCCATTATATTCCTTTGGATTATGAGAAGCAGTAATATTAATGCCACCACTCGCCTTTAAATATCTAACAGTAAATGAAAGCTCTGGTGTTGTTCTTAATGAGGAAAAAACATAAACCTTAATACCTAAAGATGTTAAAACATCCGCTACAGCTTTTTGGAATTCATCATGATTATTTCTATTATCATGAGCTATAACTACGCCTCTTTCTTTAGCATTTGGTTCATTTTTTAATAAATATCTAGCAAAGCCTAGTGTTGCTTTTTGTAAAACAACACTATTCATTCTATTAGTTCCAACTCCCATTATACCTCTTAAGCCACCTGTTCCAAAAGCTAAATCAGTATAAAAAGCATCTTGTAATTCCTTATCGCTTAAGCTATTTAGCTCTTCCTTTAGCTTTAAGCTTAAATTTTTTGAATTTTTCCATTCCTCTACCTTTTTTAAATAATCATTCATAACTACTTTCTCCCTTACTAACCTCTTTTAATAACTGCTTTTCCTTTAAAAATAAAGGTGCAGTAAATATCTTGTCATTTAAATACGCCAAATCATTTTTTAAATTATGAAAGCAAATTGATTTAGCATGTAAGAAATAATTATCCATATGATATTTTTTAGCTAAAATATCTGAATTTTTATTACCATATTTTAAATCACCAACTAAAGGATGATTAATATATTTCATATGGACTCTTATTTGATGCGTTCGTCCAGTTAATATTTTTATTTTAAGTAAGCTACAATCGCTATAAGTTGCAATTGGCTCATATATGCTTATAGCCTCTTGACCATTAATTTCATCAACATTAACAATTTTTGTTTTTTCATTTTTTATTAGCTTAGCTTTTATAGTATCACCCTTTAAAACTCTACCGCTTACTAAAGCAATATATACCTTTTCCATATTATTATGATCCTTAAAAGCATAAAATAATTCACTTAAAGCCGTAGATGTTTTACCGAAAATAACTAAGCCACTAGTATTTCTATCAATTCTATGAGCTAATGAAGGAATAAAAACATTTTCTTTTTTTGGATCATATGATTTATTATTAATTAAATAATTTAAAACCTGCTTTGTTAAGGTATCTTCATTTTTTAATTTGTCATCCCCATCATGAACTAATAAATTAGCTTTTTTATTAACAATTAAGATGTTATCATCCTCATAAATTACTTCAAAATCTTGAGACTGAGAAACAATTATTGGACTTTTATTTAAAAATTCCATTTCTTGCTCCTTATTTATATATATGCTTATAACATCATTTTCATTTAATATATAGTCAAAGGGCTTAGGCTTTTTATTAACCTTAATATCTTTTTTTCTAAACAGCTTATAAATAAAGGATTCTGGAGCTTTATATAAATATTTTTTAACAAATTTATCAAGCCTTTTGTTTTGATCATTACTTGTTATTTTAACTTCAACCATTAAAACCCCCTCCTTTTTTATTTTTTTCTAATTAATGTATCAATAGGTAAATTATATTTTATTTTTACTCTTAATATTTGCTTTGGATGTCTAGCAATTACAACCTTATTATTATCTTCATCTAGCATATTTTTGATATGAAATGATATAGTTTTACCCTTATTTGTAAATGCTTCGACATAATCATTTTCTTCAAAATAGTTCCTAACCTCCATTAAGTAATAGCCATCCTTATCCTTAGGTGATAAAATTAATCCAATAAATGATTGTGTCGGATTTTCAACACCCGTATTTAATAATAAGCCTTGATGTACCATCCTTTCATTTAAAAACCCTGTAGAGGTTATTCTATTTTCAGCTTTTTTGATTTCATTTTTATAATAATTTAGTCTTGCCTTACTAATAGCTTTATTTTTATAATACTCATCTATTAAACGACGATAAGCACTAACAATTGTGGCTACATAGTGAATAGATTTCATTCTACCTTCTATTTTAAAGCTATCAACATTTGCTTTTAAAAGAAAAGGAATATAATCAATACTCATTAAATCACTTGAAGCTATTATAAAATTACTTCCTTTTATTAGCTTATCATTTTCATATAAATAATATATCCATCTACAAGAATGTGCACAGCCTCCCTTATTAGCATCACGAGAGGACATAGCATTTGATAAAGTACAACGACCTGAAAAAGATGAACACATTCCCCCGTGAATAAATACCTCAAGCGGTAAACTAGATTTTTCTTTAATATGTTCTATTTCATTAATATTTAATTCACGAGCTAAAACAACTCTATCAGCCTTAACTGTTTCTTTAAAAAATGAAACAGCCTTATAATTAGCTATTGATTGTTGAGTACTTACGTGCACTTCAAAGCTACAATTTAATTCTTTTGCCCTTTTCATTATATAAATACTTGAAACAATAATAGCATGTACATGGGCTTCATTTAAAGCTAATAAATATGAATCCAAATTTTTAAAATCATCATCCTCTGGAACGATATTAACTGTAATATGAACACGAGCATTATGCAAGGTAGCAAATTTAACAGCTTCCTTTATATCATCTAAGGAAAAATTATTAGCCTTAGCTCTTAAGGAAAATTGCTTTCCACCGCAAAAAACGGCATCTGCTCCAAATAAAATTGCTATTTTTAATTTAGTTAAGTCTCCTGCTGGAGATAATAATTCAACATGCTTCATACTACATTAATCCTATTCTTTTGTTTAAAAAAGCAGTAGTAAATTCAATAGATGGATCTAATTCCTTTAGTTTACTTTCATCTACTTCTTCATTTATTGCTTTTTTAAATAAATCAATTACCTTATATAAATAATCAACATTAAAAAACAAACCATCAATAATAAATATTCCTATATTTTCACTTAGCTTTTTCATAAATGATAAATAAGATAAAACCTCACTATTAAAAATACTTGAAGTACCATTTTGCTCAATTACCCGATTAAAGCTATCTCTTGTAGCTTCCTTTAAAAACAAATTATTGCTTTTTACAATCCTTTTATCTAATTTATTAATATTAGCATAATTAGTTAATATTTTTCTTTGGCTTTCATATAAAGGAAAATAGCCAAAGCATAAAATACCATAAGTATCCTTTTTACTTATAGGTAAATTTTTAATATCGTTTATATTCATATCCTTACTGCAAATAATATTTTTAATACCATATTCTTGATAGGTTAAAATATCATATGTGTTCCTTAAAAATGTTTCATGATAAAAATAGCATTTATCGGTCGCTTTTAATTCTTGTGCCATCATAAAGACTGCAAAATCAGTAAAGTAAAAGCCATCAACATTTATTTTTAAAAGCTTTTCCATAAATTCCTTTAAGGAAGTTAAGTCCTCATCCTTAAAAATTTTATTAATTAAAACATAAAGCTTTTTATTATTTTTTATACAATAATCTTTAACAAGTTTGATTTTACTTAAGGAAAATGATTCATCATAGCGGTAAGAAAAATTCTTATTTGCTAGTAAATAAGACGAAGCATTATTTAGTTTTTCTATATCCTCAAATTTATTAACCTTTACAACTATTTCCATAAAATCATTTTAAAAAGGGTAGACAAAATGTCTACGCTTTATACCTCTTTTTAATTCCAATACCAACAGTTCCAGGGCCAGTATGAGCTGTAACATTAAGCGATAGTTGGCTTACTTCAATTTTAGCATTTGAAGACAATTCCTTTATTAAATCCTTAGCTCGTTCTACCTTTTCCTTACATAAATCATCTGTATAAACAATAACAAAGGCATATGAATCATCAAAGTCTTTAATATTTTCAAGCCATTCCTTAATAGCATTGATACAAGCCTTTGTTAATGTCCTTGTCATTCCTTTTTTACCAACTACTCCATCCTTAAAGGTAAGAATTGGTAATACTCCAATTAAATTTGCAATTGAAGCAACAGCTGGTGAAATTCTTCCACCTCTTTTTAAATATTCAAGAGATTCTGGAATAAAGGCACAATCTTCAGTTCCAACTAATTCTGTTTTTACCTTATTTATAATTGTGTCTGCATCATAGCCTAAAGATACTAAATGATTAGCATATTTGACTTGATTTAACATCCAACAGCAAATTGATAAACTATCAACCACTTTTACTTTGCCATTATATTTTTCATTGCAAAAATTGGTGAACAATGAATACATAGAACTTAATTTTGATGAAATAGTAAAATGAATAATTATATCAGCATTAGTTTTATTAAATAAATCATCAAAATATTTTTCAATTTCTCCTAAAGTTGGTGTTGATGTTGTAACCTTAGCACCATTTCTCATTAATGATGAAAGCTTATTAGCATCAATATCGACGCTATCGTGGTATTCAACGCCATCAACAATAGCATTTAAAGGAATTACGTATAAATTTTCTTTTAAAATTTCTTCTTTTGTTAATGCAATAGTAGTATCACATGAAATAATGATTTTTTTATTTTCCATTTTTATAAATCTACATTTTGTAAAAATGTAATCTCCTTCCTCATTAACTCTTTCTTAATTATACTATTTAATAATTACAAATTGCAATGGATTTGATATAATATATTTTAATAGGGGAGGAATTATAATGAACGAATCAAATTATATTTTGGGCGTTGATATTGGAGGTACTAGCGTCAAAATTGGTGTCGTTAAAAATGGTGAAGTATTTGAATCAACATCTATTAGAAATTTATTTAAAGGTAACCCCTCATTGCTAACTAGTGGTATAAAAGATATTTGTGATACCTATATTCTAAAATACAATATTAATAAAATAGGTGTTGGTTGTCCTGGAGATATTTTTAACGGAATAGTAGTTTTTGCTTCAAATCTTGGTTGGAAGAATTATGATATTTTAACAGATTTTAAAAAAACATTTCCTAATTGTGATATTTTAATTGATAACGATGGTAATACATCATGCCAAGCTGAGATAAGATTTGGTAAGCTTAACAATGTAAGTGATGGTTTATTCATAACAATTGGTAAGGGCATAGGCGGAGCTATAATTATTGAAAATAAAATATTCCATGGTATGCATAACCAAGGTGGTAGATTTGGCCATATGGTAATTCATACAAATGGAAGAAAATGTAATTGCGGAAGAAGTGGTTGCTATGAAACGTATGCTTCAGTTGCTGGCTTATTAAACACAGTTAAGGAAGTAAATAGTAGATGGCCAAGAATTAATGAAAGAGTTAATGCTTATAAACTATCAGGCTTCCAAATTGTAAAGCTAATTCAACAAAAAAATCAAATTGCTATTGAAGCCTTAAAAAAATGGCATAATGATGTTGCTGAAGGCTTATTAAATCTATGCCATATTTTTGATCCTTCAACAATTGTTATTGCTGGGGGTATTACAGAAAGTGGATTACTTGACCTAAATTTTATAAAAACATACTTAAAAGAATATGGCTATGAGGATTGTGATGTGTTTTTAGCTACTTTTAAAGGAAAAACAGGCCTCGTTGGAGCAGCCTGTTTGTTTGATTAATTATTTTTAAATATATTCTTTAACAAAGTGAATAGCATTAGCAATCCATTGCGTGTTATACTTTATTTTTTCCATGCTTTCTTTACTCATCATTTGTTCAGTATACACACTATAATCTGCAAGTGATTGCCCATGATCTAGCATTGGATAAATATGCATTTCATAGAAAATTTTATTTTCACTTAATGCTTCTGCTAATGCTAGTGAATTTTTAACATCAACGACAGTATCAAACGTTGTGTGCCAAATAAAAGTTTTAGGGAAATCCTTACTAACATGTTTATCAATTGAAAGCTTTTCAAGTAGTATAGGATCGTTTTTAGTTGAATTTACAATAGTTCCTTTATGTCCAAATGTTGTGGAAATGACAGGGTAGCCAAGTATACAACCATTAACTTTTATGTCATCATTACTTACCTTTAAAAAATCAGCATATTCCTTAGCATTCCAATAAGCAGAAATGGTAGCAGCTAAATGTCCACCAGCTGAAAAACCAATTACACTAATTTTATCTGGGTCAACATGAAATTTTTTAGCATTTTTTCTAACATATGCAATAGCTGCAAAAGCTTCAACAAATGGATTTGGATAATTAAGATTTGGTGCGATTGAATACTTTAATAAAAATGCTGCTATATCATTACCTGCAAAGCGTAAAGCAACTGGTTCTCCTTCACGATCGCTTACAAATTCATAGCCACCACCTGGAATAACAATAATGCATTTTCTAACCTTATTAGTTGAAAATTCAGCAAAATTACTTGGACAATATGATGTTAAATAAGCATCATTTTCAAGCATTGGATAAAACTCTTTTAAATTAATTTTTTCATTAATCATAAACTTAAACGATTTTAATAAAATCTTTTTTCCTTTCTTTAATCTTTAATTCATCTTTATTTGCACAGTATCCTAATATACATGTGCCAACAATTCTAGCTTCATTATCAATACCTAATGATTTTTTTATTTTTGAGCCATCATTTGTTAATAATAATTCATCAACCTGATTTATCCAGCATGAATTAATATTCAATGAGCTAGCAGCAATAAACATGTTTTCTAAAATGCATGTACAATCCTGTACAGCAAATTTTTCATTACGATTTGCATAAACTAATATCATACAACTTGCACCATAAAAGCAATCTCTTTTTAATTCTTTTATTGCTAAATCTCTTAATTTTTTAACTTTTTTGCTATCCTTAAGAATTAAAATATTAGCTATTTGTTTATTACACGCAGATGGAGCCATCATTCCAGCCTCAGCAATAAGCTTTAACTTACTTAGTGGAACTTTTTTATCTGTATAATTTCGACAACTAACCCTATTTTTTATTATTTTAATTGTTTTATTTTCCATTTCCACACAACCTCCTTTTTATTGTTATTATATAACATTTATATTTGTTATTGCTAGACTTTGTGCTATAATTAGTTGAAAAAAATAAGGAGAGTGAAAAAATATGTATACAGTTGTAAAGCATCCACTAATTGATGTTAAATTATCTATTATGAGAGATGAGAATACTAAATCAAAAGAATTTAGAGAAAGTTTAAATGAAATTGCTTCATTTATGTGCTTTGAGGTTTTTAAAGATTTAGAAACTTATGATTCTGATGAAACTTACAATACTCCAACAGGTATTACTATGCACCGTAAAAAATTAAAAGATAAAATTATTATTGCTCCAATTTTAAGAGCAGGTATTGGCCTATGCGATGGTATTAAAAATATGGTTCCAACAGCTAGAATTGGCCATATTGGAATGTATAGAAACGAAGAAACATTAAAACCTGTTGAATATTATTTTAAATTACCAGTTGTTACAAATCCACTTGTTGTAATAGTTGACCCAATGCTTGCAACTGGAGGTAGTGCTATTGCTGCTATTGACGCTTGTAAAAAAAGAGGATACAACAACATTCGTCTTATGTGTTTAGTTGGTGTTCCTGAAGGAATTAAAGCTGTAGAAGAAGCTCATCCTGATGTACATGTTTATCTTGCTGCAGTTGATGAAAAATTAAATGACAAGGGTTATATTATTCCAGGCCTTGGTGACGCTGGAGATAGAATCTTTGGAACTAAATAATGAGAGAAATTAAAGTTAATAGAATATATAAACATTTTAAAGGGAATTATTATTTAGTTTTGGCTCTTGCTAAAAATAGCGAGGATTTAAAAGACTATGTTGTTTATAAATCACTTAATAATGATAAGGTTTGGATTAGAGAGTTTTCAATGTTTGCTAGTAAAGTAGATAAAGTAAAATATCCAAATTCTAAGCAAAAATATCGTTTTGAATTGTGCAAAAAGAATGTTCAAATTTAAATGAACATTCTTTTAATTTTCTAACACCTTTATAGTGTTTTTAAAATGATATTTACTATATTTTAATAAAAAATCAATGCCATATTTTAAAACCATTTTCTTAGCAAAATCATCCACCTTAGATGAAGCCCCTAACGGAATGCTTATATTTAATTCTTTATTTATTTTATTGATTTCTTCAATAAAAAAATGCCTTGCAATAATTGCACCACAAGCAACGGCTAAATACTTATTTTCTGATTTTGTTTCAAATGTTATATTTCTTTGTATTTTATTTTTATCATAATCACTCAAATATCTATAATATAGGTCTTCAGTGCAAAATTCATCCACGACAATTTTGGAAGTAAATCTTGTTTTATTTACTAAATTATATAAAACAAAATTGTGTAAATAAGCTTTTATCTTATTTAAATTATAGCCTTTATTTATTAAATCATTATATTTTTCATTTGATAAAACAAAATATGCATGTGTAATCTTATCTTTTATTAGCTCATATATTTCTTGAATTTTAGCATCATTTAATTGCTTAGAATCCTTAACACCTATGTCTAATAAAAAACTTATGTCATCTTTTTTTACATAGGTTGCACAAACAACAATTGGCGCTAAATAATCCCCACAGCCTACCTCATCAGACCCTATATGACTATTTAAAAAGCCATTATATGTATCCCATTTATTAGCTTCTAAATTAGCATCCTTTCCTTGAAATAATATTGTATTATTTTTATAAACAATTACATTTACATTGTCACTTTTAGCTTCAAAAAGCTTGCTTGTATCATTACATTCCTTTTGATATTGCTTATAATAATCAATAATCTCTTTTGCTTTATCCGTTGATACTTTAATTGACTTACTCATGAACAATATATGTATTTAGCTCTTCTTTAAACTTATTTAATAAAAAGCGTAGAGCCTTACGTGTTTTACCTTTATTTTCCTTTGAATAAACCGCGACATTAATAATAGTTTGCCCATTGCTACCACTTAATAAATTAACAGTTACCTCATAGCCTGCTTTAGATGTAAATATTTCATTAAAAACATCATTATAAGTAATCTTTTTATACTTTAATGATTTTAAAATATTAATTATATCATTTGCTAAATATGTTGGGCTTTTATTAACCGCGATGCTTCTTAAGGTTGAATCTTTATGTATTTGTGAGCTTTGTGAATAAGACTCAAACATTTCTTTTATTCTTTCAAACATTATACCTTCACCCTCTTTGTCTTTTGCTTAATTATAACAATTGCTAATAAAAATGTAAATTTTTATTTGCTTTAATTGCGTTTTACCCTCAAAATATACTAATTCTACTTATAGTAGAGTGATTTACAAACAATTCTACTATAATTATAACAATCCTAAACGTAGTAAATGAATGGTAGAGGTTCACTTAATAATACGTAGAATAATTAAAAGTAATAGTAGGTAGGCTATATTAATAAGTTAAAGTATAATAAACATCGTAATTAAAATTATTTAATTAGAAGGAGTAATACTATGAAAGAAATTATACCTATTTTCTATGCTTGTGATGATAACTTTGTTAAATATACAATTGTTTCATTAAAGTCATTAATTTTAAATGCTAATAAGAATTACCAATATAAGGTTTATATATTAATCACTAATATATCAAAGGAAATGGAATTATTGGTTAAAGAACTTGAAAATGATTATGTAAATATCGAATTTGTTAATGTAATTTCGTACTTAAAGGAAATTAACAAAACACTTCCAATTCGTGATTATTATTCAAAGACAACATATTATCGTTTATTTATTGCTGAAATGTTTAAGCAATATGACAAAGTAATTTATATTGATAGTGATACAATAGTTTTAAATGATATTTCAAAATTATATAATCATAATTTAAAGAACAACTTTGTTGGAGCATGCCATGAGCAAGCAATGCTTCAAACAGAAGTCTTTGGAAATTATGTTGAACAGGTTTTAGGAATATCTAGAAACAATTACTTTAATGCTGGATTATTATTAATTAATTGTAAGCAGTTTAGAGAAAACCATATTCTTTTAAAATTTATCAATTTATTAAAAGAATACACTTTCGTTGTTACTCAAGATGAAGACTATTTAAATATATTATGTCAAAATAGAGTCTTATGGCTTGAGGATTCTTGGAATGTTGAAGTATATGGAGATATTAAGGTAAAAGAAGAAGATATTAATATAATCCATTTCATTATGGTTTCAAAGCCTTGGCATTATACTAATTGTCGCTTAGAAAATCATTTTTGGAAATATGCTAAAGAAACTAGTGTTTATAATTTAATTGTTAATGAATTAAACTCATTTACTAAAGAGCAAAAGGAAAATGATGAATTATCAGCTAAAAGACTTGTAGAGATGGCAATTAAGGAATCTAACAGGGAAGATTCATATTATAAGGTTAAAATTAAAAATAAAGATTTTGATAGAGTTAATATTATTAATAAAATTAAAGAATATGAAGCTGAAGGACGATTTGATGAGGATGTTGAAAATGATCCACCAACAAAAGAATTACTTCCTAATAAGGTTGATTATTTAAGAAAATCAATTTATTCAAAGGCTAAAACAAAGCTTGCTTACTTTATGGCTAGAAGATTTTTAAATAATATAATTTCACATAAACAAATGATTGTAAAAGAAATAGAAGGCATTGAAAACTTTAATGCTTTAAATAGTGGAGCCATTATTACGTGTAATCATTTTAATGCCTTTGATAGCTTTGCCATTCAAATGGCCTATGAAGCTAGTAAGCATAAAAATAGAACATTTTATCGTGTAATAAGGGAAGGTAACTATACATCATTTCCTGGTTTTTATGGATTTTTAATGAAAAACTGCTACACTTTACCTTTATCTAGCAATACGCAAACAATGAAAAAGTTTATTAAATCAACTAATCTATTATTACAAGAAGGAAACTTTGTATTATTTTATCCAGAGCAAAGTATGTGGTGGAATTATAGAAAGCCAAAGCCATTAAAGGATGGGGCTTATCGCTTTGCAAGTAATAATAATGTCCCTGTTTTACCATGCTTTATTACTATGAGTGACAGCAACATTAAAGGAAATGATGGCTATTTAATTCAAGAATATACTATTCATATTGGAAAGCCAATTTACCCATGTAAGGATAAATCTTTAAAAGAAAATATAAGCTATATGAAAAATGAAAATTATAAAGTTTGGAAAAAAATATATGAAAATAGCTATAAAACTAAATTAATATATGATTGTAATGAAGATATTTTATTAAACATTTAAAAAGGGCTTTTGAAGTGAACTGAATATGTTGGACCAACAACATAGGAGGTTCACTTTTAATTATGCGGTACAATAAAAAATTCA
>CAKPXF010000034.1 GCA_934201705.1 uncultured Bacilli bacterium
TATTCGAAGAAGACGCTTAACCAAATCATGCATTTTGAGTTTGGCGAAAAATAACATTTTGATGTTGACTTTTACACAATTATATTTATTTCTTTTAATAAAATGATACAATTTGAATATAGGCAAAAATTATGGAATACGCTAAGAATTATGAAGAACAATTATTTTTAAGAACAAATGTTGTAGGTTATGCTGAAAAGTTTAAAGAAAACATTATTAAGGCATTTAGAATTAATAGACTATTTGCTGAAAACAAAATAAAAAAATATAATAATTGTAAAGAGGCATTTGAAGAAAAAGGTAAAATATCAATTCAAAAAATACTTGAAATATATTGGACTGAATTCGAAAAAAAATATCATTCACAATTAATAAGAAGTTCTATAAAAGAAAATGTTGAAGCAGTTATTTCTTGTGGTAAATTCGATTCTGGATATCTTTACTTTGAATGTGAAAATCCATGTTGTAATGGATTTCATATCCAGCCTTTTACTTGCAAATCTAGGTTTTGTCCATCATGTGGAAAAAAATATAATGATGCTAGGGTTAAAGAAATAAGTAAAAAAGTATTAATGTGATGCATAGACATATTGTTTTTACAATTTCAAATAGGCTTTGACCTTATTTTTAAAAAGATAGAAGTTTAATCGATTGTTTATTTGAAGCAGTTAATCAAATATTTAATTATATGGCACTTAAAGCTGGAAAATTAAAAGAATATAAATTTGGTTTTATTTCTACTCTTCACATATTTGGAAGAAATCTAAAATTCAATCCACATCTTCATGTGTTGGTAGCTGAATGTATTATTGATAAACAAAATAATGTTAAAAAACACAATCATTTTCACTATGAATTAATGAGAAAATCATTTCAAAAAGCTTTATTAGATTTACTTACTAAAAAAAATTAATACAATTGAATTTAGAAAAATTAATATACAAGAAAAGCAATCAAGGTTTTTATGTATATGGTCCGCCTATACAAGCCAAAGATTTAAATGCTAGTAAAGAACTAGTTAAATATATTATAGAATATGCAGGTCATCTGCTATAAGTCAAAGTCGAATAACTAATGTCGACTTTAAGAATAATACCATTTCTTATTACTATGATTCTCATGAAGATTTAAATACTAAAAAAGATAATAAGATTGGTAGGCAATTTGTCAACGAACATATTTTTTATTTTATCAAAAAGCTTATTATCTATATTCCTGATACAGGAAAGCATAATATTCGTTATTATGCTTTTTACGCTAACAAAACAAAACAAAGGCCTATTATTAGAACTATTAAATGGCCTTTATACCATAGTAAAGTTATTAAACAAATGATTACTGAACTTTCTTGGAAAAATAAGATATTGAAATCCTTCAACTATGATATACTTATGTGTGATAGATGTGGTAAAACACTTATTTTAGTTCCTGATATGTGTTTTATTCCCAAAAGATTAAAGAGGAAACGATGCTATGGCTAAATATGTATATAGAGTTGATAAGAGGCCTTTAACTATTGAAGAAAAAAAAGCTTTTGCATAGTTTGTTAATGAACAACATGATGAAGAGATTGGTCAATTAGATATTGATGAATTTGCAAAGTTGGAATTATATGATGAAATAGTAACATTTGAATGTAGCTATTGCCATGAAAAAATATTTGTTGATTTTGATGTTGTTAGAAAAAAATAGCCCAAAAATAAGGATTTGCTTCCTTTTATTAGATGCCAATTCTGCAACAAAGGAACAATGTTACTAGAAGAAATAATTAGAAAAGATTTGGATTGTAACTATAACTAATCATTTTTGTGCTTTAGGTTGATTAACTTCGACCTTTTTTTTGCTTTTATTGCCATTACAATACAATTTCCCTGAAAATAAAAAAGACTGTGTTGAAGCAAAATTATTGTTTCTTTACAGTCTTTTACATTTTAAGCTAAATATTCATTTTCAACAATTTTTATAAAATTATTCAAATTACTTTCTTCAAATTTAAGAAGAAGATATAAATTATTAATGCTAACATATTTATTTTCAAGATATGGAATAGCTATAAGACTAGTTGAATTATTGATGAATAAAAAAGCATCAAATTCAATATTTCCCCATGTGAAATAATTTGAAGAAGAATCTAAGCTATTTGTATAGCAGCGTCTTTGTAAATAACGAAATTCAAAGCATGTATTATTCTTTTTCCATTCGTTAATTTTCGATGAATCAAATTGTGTTTTTAAGGTATCAACGTATTTAATACTATCAATTATTTTTGTAAAAGGTTCATAAATAGTATTTATAGCTTCTTCTTTTATTTTTTTTCCTTTTCCCTTAACAATATCTACTAATTGCTCTGGCTTTTCTAAAAATGTATTTGTTTTTAAGGTGTTTTTGTTAGAAACCTTATGATGTGAAAAGCATTAACATATTAATAATAAGCATATAAATGACATAAAAAACTTTTTCATAGTGTACCACCACAAGACATAAAAAATTATTTTTCATTATAAAACTTTGCTTGTTTATCAAACATTTCTGTATATTTGCCATTATTTTTGTATAATGAATTATGAGTTCCATACTCTATAATGCTACCTTTATTAAAAACTGCAACTTTGTCTGCTAATTGAACTGCTGATAATCTATGAGTTATAATAACTGCTGCTTTATTTTTAATCATATTATTAAATTGCAAATATATTTCATATTCTGCATCAGGATCTAATGATGCAGTAGGTTCGTCAAGAATATAAATAGATCTTTCATGATATAGTGCTCTAGCAATAGCCATACGTTGCTCTTCACCACCAGATGGATTTACTCCTTCTTCATCGATCCATTTTCCTACCTGTGTATCATATTTTTTTGGTAGTTTTTCAATCATTGTTGATAAGCCACTTTTTATAAATGCGTCTTCTACTTTTTTTAAATTAACATTATCATCTAATGTAACATTTTTTAAAATTGTCATATTATAACTTGCAAAGTCTTGAAAAACTGGTGAAAATAGTGCTTGATATTTAGTGTAGTTAAATTCATTAATATTAACACCATCTAAAAGTATTTCACCTTCAGTTGGAAAATATAAACGTGTTAATAATTTGATAAATGTAGATTTACCTGCTCCATTTGGACCAACAATACATAATTTTTCATTTGCTTTAAATTTTATGTTTATGTTTTTTAATGAGTATATTTCACTGCCAGGATATTTAAAAGAAACATTTTTAAATTCTATGATAGATTCATTACTATATTTAGGCGTTTTATTACCGATTTCATATTGCTTGCAAGGAATATCTAAGTATTCTTTTAATTCACTAATACTTAAACTATAGTTTGTCAATGTTAAATAAGAGTTAAATAAATTGCTTAAATAGCCATAAAATTGGCTTGTTGCTGTTAAATAAATGGTCATAGTTCCAATAGCAATATTTCCATTTAATACTAGGTAAATTAAGAATGAATATATCAATGATTGCTGTATAAAATTAGTAAATGAATTAAATAAAATAGGTTTGCTTTGCTCTTTAGAAAACTTTTCTTCTAAAGTATTGGATTCTTGCTTGCTTTTATAATAAATATTCGTTAAAAAATCACTTGAATTGAAAAGTCTTGTTTCTTTAGAATATGAAAAATCTTCAAGCATATATACATATGCTCCTTGGTACCTATCAAATTTACTTAATTGTAGACTTAAATTATGCTTCTTCTTATTAGAATTTTTCTTATATAATGAATTAATAAATATTATTAAGACTATTAAAATAATAATTAAAGCATTTAAAGAAGCGACAATTGTTGATATTGCAATTAAAGATAACAAAGCCATGAACAAAATATTTACTTGATTTATTATATTTAATGAATCGCTTAATGTTTTTTGAGCTCTATCTTTTTTTACTTGAATATCAGGCTTTTCTATAGTTTCATAATCCATTTTTGCAAAGAACTTATAAAAATTTATTTCCAAGTTTAAATTTATCATTAAATTCAAATGATACAACGTTCTATTAATTAGAAAATTATATATTTGATTTATAAGTGGTGTTGTTACTAAAATGGTAACATAAATAATTATTTTATTTATGTTTTTTGTTGAAATTAGTTCGTTAATAATCATTCCAGGGAAAATAACTATTATAAGTGGAAATAATGAATTAATAAAAGAGTTTAGCATATTTAAAATAATAAATTTTTTACCACCATTTGTATTTTTTATTAGTGAAAAGATGTAAATTGTATTTGCTATGGTGTCTTTAATGCTTTGATTCTTTTTTTTCTTTTTCATATTTAATCTATTGTAATATATCTAAGAGATTTGATATATAAATTTCCTTTCTTAAAAGTATAATATAATTCTACTTCATAAATAGTTTGTAATGATGATTATAATATAAGTTATTAATATTTATATAATTTTCTTGTAAAATCGAATAGGGCATTTCTCTTACTATTTGTTTTCCATACATATAGTTAGTTTTTTTTCCTTTACATGTAAACCAATTTTTTTCTTAACACAATAAAAGACTTGAATGTAACAATTAATTCAATAAATAATAATCTTCCTCTGACTTGATAATAACAAATTAATTTCACTTTTGCAACAAATTTATATGAATTATTGTTGACATAGTGTTTTTAATAATTTTCTTGTTCGAATAGCCTTTAAAAATTTTATGAATTCGACAAAGTTCCGATAGAATAATATAATAATAGTGGTGATATAAATATGGAATATACTACATCAGCTAAATTGTCTAAACTTTGGGAAATATCTCCAAGACAAATTAGTAAATTATGTGCTTTTGGAAAAATAAATGGTGTTATAAAAGTTGGCAAAACATGGAATATACCTATAGATGCAAAAAGGCCACAAGATGGTCGCGTTACCTCAAAGAAATATTTTGATTGGAAAGTAAAATATGGACATAAAATGAACAAATGAATTGTTTAATACAAAAGATGAAGACTTTTATTATGATAGAAAAAGCATTAATATTAAGCCAAAAGATTTGGATAGAACTATCATTGCCTTTGCTAATGCTGATGGTGGAACAATCGCAATTGGTGTTGAAGATAATAAAACAATCACTGGAATTGATGGCCATATAAAGCAAGTCAATGACTTTAGATATGTTCCAATAAATCTATGCCATCCATCAATAACTGCCGTTTTGAAGAAATTAAGGTAACGGATGTTAAAGGAAAAAATAACCATGTTTTATTAATTCATGTACCAATGAGCAGCAAAGTACACGAGGATATTTCAGGAGATGCATTTTGTAGAGTAGGTGATAAAAGTGTTAGAATGTCTTTTACTGAAAGACTAACATTGGCTTATGCTAGAGGTGAGCAAATATATGAAATATCTCCTGTTTTTGGCTCAAGTATTGATGATATTGACAAAAATTTAGTAAAAGAATATATGAAAAGAATATGATATAACATGTCATTTGAAGATTATGTTAGTGAAAATGACTTTGTTGTAAATAAAAGAGGAGAGCTTAGTGTTAAGGCTATTTTACTATTTGGTAAGAATCCACAAAAGTTTTTTGGTAGAGCAAGAATTAAATGGTGTTCATATGAATGTTATTAAGGATGAAGAGTTTAATGGAAGGCTATTAGATCAACTAAATGATGCAATTGCATTTGTTAGGACACAAATAAAAGAAAGAACATTTTTAGGAAAAGATGGAAAATTTATTACAATTCCTGAATATCCAGAATTCTGCTGGAAAGAATTAATAGTAAATGCTGTGACTCATAGGGATTATTCAATAAATGGAACTGACATTCAAATCAAGATGTTTGATGATTGGCTAACAGTAGAAAGCCCAGGTATATTTGCTGGCAATGTCACAGAAAAAAATATAAAGAACACACATTTTTCAAGGAATAAAGCAATAGCTGCTTATATGAAAGAATACAAATTTGTAAAAGAATTTGGAGAGGGTGTTAAACGTATATATAAAGAAATGAGCGATGCAAAACTTGCAGATCCAATATTTAAAAAGCAAGATTTTATGACTATAGCAACAATTAAAAATCAACCATTGGATTTCAATGATTATTATGCTGAACCCCAAAATGAACCTCTAAAATTTTATAAATTAATTGCTAATTTAATTTTTGTATGGTATACTTTATTCAGAACAATTTGATTCAAATCAAACTGAATAAAAATGAAAGGGATGCCAATATATGTTTATTGGAAGAGAAAATGAACTAAAATCATTACAAGAATTGTATGATAAAGATGGCCTTAGTATGATGATAATATATGGACGCAAACATATAGGAAAAACAACCTTAATAGCTAAATTTATTGAAGATAAAAAAGCAATTTTCTATACGGCTACAAAGGTTGGAAGTGAAAAAAATATAGAATTATTTTCTAAGCAGGTTCTTTCTACCTTGATGCCAAGCATTAATAATATAAAGTTTGAATCATTAGAAGCTATTTTTGATTTTATTAACCAATCAGTAGGCAATGAAAAAATTGTCTTAGTTATAGATGAATTACCATATTGGGCTGAAAAAGATGAAGCATTACTTTCAGTTTTACAAAAATACATAGATACAATTTGGAATAATAAAAATATAAAAATAATTTTGTGCGGATCCTCATTAAGCTTTATGGAAAATAAGGTATTATGTGAAAAAAGTCCATTATTTGGAAGACGAGATTCACAAATAAAGCTTGAAGCTTTTGACTATTTAGATTCTGCTAAATTTGTAGGAAACTACTCATATGAAGATAAAGCAATATGCTATGGCATTACTGGTGGAGTAGCCAAATACTTGTCTATGGTTGATGCAAATAAAAGTATTGATGAGAACATTATTAATTTGTTTTTTAAAACAGATGGATATTTATATGATGAGGTTAAAAACCTATTAATACAAGAATTTACTGATATTACTTTAGTAAATAATATCATTGAACAAATAGCATCAGGTGAGAATACTGTAAATGCGATTGCTAATAAGGTAAAAGAAAGAGAATCAACCATACTATATTCTTTAGAAAAATTAATTAGTGTTGGATTAGTTGAAAAAATTAAATGTATAACTGAAGAAAATAATAAAAAGAAAACTCAATATGTTTTAAAGGATAATATGTTTAAGTTCTATTATGAATTTATTCCTAAAGCTATAAGCGTTATTGAAATGGGACATGGTGAAATTTATTATAAAAAAGTTGTAAAACCATTAATTCATTTATTTATGGGACCAGTCTTTGAAAATATGTGCAGATATTATACATTAAAGCATGGAATACAAAATGAATTCGGTTCATTTATTACAAATGTTGGCTCATGGTGGGGAAGTGAGCTGATTGTCAATGAATATAATGAAAAGAAAGTTCAATCAGCTGATATTGATGTTGTGGGAATTTCACCTCTTGATAAATCATTTATTGTTGGTGAATGTAAATTTAAAAATGAAAAGGTAGATAAAAATGTTTACTTAACGCTTGTTAGAAGAGCAAAACTAATAAAAACAAATTATAAACTTACAAAATATATTTTATTTTCATTATCAGGATTTACTAGCTATTTTATTGAAAAAAATGATAATGATTTGATACTTATTTCATTAGATATGATGTATTAATAATTAAAAAAGGTATAACTATTATTACTGTAGCTATACCTTGTTTTTATTATAATTATTTTTTAAAAGCTATTTCGTATTCTATTTCTTTTTTATCTTTTCGATATAAAGATGAAATATGATTGCGATACTTTTCACCACGAGCTAAATAAATATTTTTTGGTGCTCTAACGATATTATGGTATTTATAAAAATCATTACTATCTTCAATTCTATTTACAAAATCCTTAAAGTCATGATTAACCATTGATGTCCAAGAGGCTTCAGCAAATGCTTGAAGACGTGGATTTGTATTAAATTCTAGCATATTGTTATTATCTACCCATTCAGTCCAAATACAGCATTCCATACCTAAAATATTTTTATAAGCCTTTCTATTTAAGTTAGTTAAATGGATGCCTCTATTATATGTCCTTACAAGTGGTAATTCAGCATAAGGATCATTAAAATAGAATTGTGAGCAAGGAGAATAAATTGTTTTTCTTCCTTCATTTATATAATTAATTCTATTTTCATCCATTTTATAGTCCCAATATTGCATAATGATGTTTTTATTTGTTGAATCATAAACACCATCATGCCACATGATTACTTTTTTATTTGTAGTATTTATTATATGATTTGCCATTTCATTTGAAAAATAAGCTTGGAGCATTTTTGTATCAGTAAGATTAAGCTCCTTCATTTTCCTTTGGCAATCCACACATTTTTCATAATTTTCGTGATTTACCTCATCACCACCAATATGAATATATTTTGAATTCTTAAATAAGATACATAGCTCATCTAATAGCTTTTTAGCAAATGTATAGGTATTTTCCTTGCCAGGGCACATTATTTCTTTAAAGACACCAAAATCACCACGTACTTCGTTTTGTTTGTTAAAGCAATGTAATTCCTTATAAGATGCAACAATTGCTGATGTATGACCTGGCATATCGATTTCAGGGACAATATCAACATAATGCTCACTTGCATATTTTATAACTTCCTTTATTTCATGATATGCATAGCATCCTTCATAAGGATTATTATCCCAATCATCATTATCCTGAGAATTGATTTTTGTTTTATTTCTTTTTGAAGCAATTTCCTTTAAATTAGGAAAGGTTTTAAAATCAATTCTAAAGCCTTGATCATCTGATAAATGCCAATGGAAGGTATTAATTTTTAAGCTAGATAGTAAATTAATATATTTTTTTACTTCATCAACTGTAAAGAAATGACGAGAGACATCCATCATAAATGAACGATAAGCAAAGCGAGGTTTATCATCAATATAATAAGCTAAAGATGTGATTTTTTTAACCTTTTTAGAATTAAATAAGTCAAATAATTGGGCAAGCGTTCGACTTGCATAGAAAAATCCTCTTTCACTACTTGCTTCTACATGAGTTACTTCTTTATCCATAAGAATAATATATTGCTCATTAGCAAGCTTATTATTAAAAATAAATTCAAAATCATAGCATGGCTTTGTTCCATCAATTATTAATTTGCTTTCAAGCTCATGATTAAATAATAAAATAGCTTTTTCATATTTCTTTTCAATCATTAGCTGATAGTTTGAAAAGCTAACATTTCCTTTTAGTTTTTCAATTGTATTTGGCATAGGAATTAAATTAACCATAGTGTCACCTTCTTCTAGTAAATTTTACTTTAAAATAAATATAAAGTAAAGAATTAAAAAGTATGCTATAATTACTTATATATTTACTTGAAAGGATAGTTTTAAAATGAAAAAGATTAATTGGATTTTTGTTAATATAATTACATTTGTATTAATTGCTTGCTTAATATTTTTACCTTTATTTACTTTATATTCTCCAATGGGTAATGAAAATCATATTGCCTTTGAAGCAAAAACAGTATTTGGCTTTAATTTTTTAGGTGGCTTAAAGATTTTTAACCAAAATGGTGAACTTGGTAATGAATATTCAATAGTGTTACATTCAAAGCTATTAGGATTTATTCCTGTAATGATGCTTTTATCAATGGTTATAATTGATAAAGCAACAAAGGTATCATTAGGTAAGTACTTAGTTAATTTCTTAGCAACTGCTGTAGCTTTAATTTATATGATATTACTTCCAGTATTTGCTTCATCATTTATTGATAATAGATATTATGAAGCATTAGATTTTAAAATTAAATGGGGCTTTTGGATTTGTATTATATTTATAGCGATTACATTTGTATATTATACTTATGCTTTAATTAAAAGTATAAAGGAAATATCAAAAGAAAAGCAAAATGAAGAAGCTTTAGCAAATAGTGAAGTAAAAACAGAAGAATAAACAAAAAATCCTATCGTCGATAGGATTTTATCTTATTTGTTTAATACTTTACAAACATTTTTAGCTTGTAAGCCATTTTTAGTTTCAAAGACATTAAAGGTTACATCATCACCAGTATTTAATGTTTTAAAGCCATTTTCTTTGATTTGAGAATAGTGGACAAAAATATCTACTGTATCATTAAATCTATTAATGAAACCAAAACCTTTTGAGGCGTTAAACCATTTGACTTTTCCTTTTTCTATTGTTTCCATATTTTTTTACTCCTTTTTGTAATTTTATTTTATTCTTTATATAAAAATAATTAAACATAAATCGTCCTTTAAAGTTCGACATTTTGTGACGTTTTAGCAATGATTAAGGCTTTAATATTTTCTTTTTTAACATGATTCTTAATTAATAAATCAACAATAGTTTTTATAGTTGATCCACTAGTAAAAATATCATCAATAATTAAATATTTCTTATTAGTAATAATTACATCATCTTTAATTTTTATTATTTTTTTTATATTCTGTCTATTAGCATACTTTTGATCTGATTGCTTATAATTAATGCATTTATAGAAAAGCTTTTCATATTTCATATTTAGTGTTTTTACTATTTCTTCAATATGATTAAAGCCACGATTCAAATCATCATCCTTATATGATGGTGGAAAAATAATGATATAGCTTTTATATTTTACTTTTATTTGCTTATAGAATTGATATAGAAATACATCCTTTAGCTTTATATCATAGCAACCCTTATATGTATATATTAATGTTTTCATAAAACTATTATATTCATAGAGAAAATGTATTTCTATGTTATTAAAAATTATTGATTTATTAATTATTTTGAATTTATTTAAGCAATTAAAGCAAATTTTTTGATTTAATTTAAAAAATGAAAATAAAGATATTTCTTCATTTAAGTTTTTAAAGCATATTAAGCAAATATTTTTATATAGATTGTTATTCATATTTCTTATTCTTTTTAATTATTGCTTTAATACAATTGGCAATAGCAGTTGTTTTTTTACTAGCTAGGAAAAATACCTTTCCAGTAGGGGCTTTTATTTTTCTTCCAACCCTTCCAGCAATTTGAGTCAAACTTGCTTCATCAAATAAAGTATTATCAGCCTCATAGACAATTACTTGTACATCAAAAAAAGTAATTCCTCTTTCAAGAATTGATGTTGTAATTAGTTTTTTTATTTTTCTTTCTTTAAAGGATACTATATATTTATTTTTATCAATAGATGATGAATAGATAAAAGGAATCTTTATTTTTTTTTCAAGCTTTTTACCAATAGCAATTGTTGGGACAAAAATTAATAACTGCTTGTTTTTAACTTCATTAATTGTTTCGTTTAACACTTTGATTTTATTAAAGAAAAAATATTTAATAAATTTAGGGACTGGTAAATCATAATTATGAAATCTTCTATTTACACAAACAATATTTTTACATCTTTTAGTAAAGTATGATGTTATTGTAGCAGATAAATAAATGATAGCTCCTTTTACACTATCATTTAAAAATGTTTCTAAAAAATCATTTTTATAATAAGGAAAGGCATCAGCCTCATCAAGTATTAATAAATCAAAATATTGCTTATATCTAAAAAGCTGATGTGTTGTTAAAACAATTAGCTGACCATTTAATGATGAGGTATGTCCTCCATATACTAAAGACATTAAAACATTAGGATATACCTCCTTTAAACGCGAATGTATTTCAATACAAACATCCTTTCTTGGGCAAGCAAAAGCCACCTTTAAGCCTTGGTTTATATAATATTGAATAGAAGCAAAAACTAATTCAGTCTTACCTGCCCCACATACAGCGTTTACAATTACATCCTGTTTGTTTTTAACGTAATTTAATATTTCATTGCTTGCTTTATTTTGTACCTTACTTAATGGATAATCAATTTTACTTTGAATATTATTAGTGCTATATGTTTGATTATTTACTTCCTTTGCTCTATTTAGCGATATACATTTTCTACAATAGATTTGATTGTTTTTAAAAGCAAAATATCTTACATCAGAGTTATGACATTTCGGACATACATAAAATCACCTTCTAATTATATATAGTGATTTTATTTAAAAAAGTGTAAAATTTTGCTTTATAAAATTAATATTTATAAGAATAGCTATAAAAGAAATAAATGCTTATGAGTTTTAATATCTATAACATCAATTCTATTATTGCCATTTACTTGCATAAAATACATCGCCTAAATAATACTTATTATCATATGTAAGCAATTTAAGTTGTCTATAAACTGATGACAGCTGAAAATAAAAAGGCCCAGAAAAGGGCCATTCTAATAATATTATTTTACTTTAAAAACTATTGATTCATAAGGCCTTAATATAACATTTTTAGTAAGACATTTTGAATCCTTATAGCTTGACATAATAATTCTTTCAACATCTACATCAAGATTTAATTCATGCTCATCATCATCATAGTTAACAACAACGATAAATGATTTATCCTTATAAGTACGACCATAAACAAAAATATATGGATCATCATCTAAATATGTATCGTAGCTTCCTTCTAAAATAGTTTCACTATATTCAGAATTCTTTCTAAATTCAAAGATTTCCTTATATGTATATAAAACAGAGTTTTCATCTTCAATAGCGTTTTTAACATTAACTTCCTTATAATTTGGAATTATTTTAAGCCAAGGCTTTGCTCCATCATTAAAGCCAGCATTAATGCTATCATCCCATGGAAGTGGAGTTCTTGAATTATCTCTTGAGCCTCTTTGAAGGCCTCTAATCATACGAGATGGTGAAGCAATTTTTTTGACATTAACCTTATCATTATAATTTGAAATTGAATCGATATCCTTGTAGTTTTCAAGCTTAGTATAATAAGCATTAATCATACCTATTTCTTGACCTTGATAAATATAAATTGTACCTTGTTGAAAATAAAGCATATAGGCTAGGGCCTTTGCTGATTCAACTCTATAAAATCTATCATTGCCAAAATTTGAAATGCAACGAGCTAAATCATGATTTTCCCAAAATAATGTATTCCAGCCTTTATTTCTTAAATCATTCTGCCAACGCTTAAAGATTTGCTTCATTCCAATAAGAGATGGGATATTTGGCTCGAATTTTTCAAGTTCATTATTCTTCCAAATATGAGATATTAATTCAAAGTTAAACATCATATCAATTTCATGATTTTTAGGATTAGTATAATCAATGGCAATTTTAGTTGTAGGCCATCCTTCACCAACAGTTATAGCATCCTTGTATTTTCCAAAAGAGTTTTCATTTAATTCACGTAGATATTCATGAATTTTTGGACCATTTGCAAAAATATTATTTTCTAAATCCTTACCAATCAATTCAATAGCATCCATTCTAAAGCCAGCAACACCTTTATCAAGCCAAAAGTTGATGATTTTAGCAATTTCTTGTCTAACCTTAGGATTAGTCCAGTTTAAATCTACTTGCCCTTTAGCAAAATAGTGATAATAATACATATTTAAATTAGGAACATATTCCCAAGATGAGCCACAAAAGCTTGATTCCTTATTATCAGTTTTATCTGACCAATAAAAATAATCATGATATGGATTATCAACTGATTTAATGGCTTCCTTAAACCAAAAATGTTCTTTAGATGTATGGTTAGCAACTAAATCCATAACAATTTTTATATTTCTTTTTTTGCCTTCGCTAATTAATGTATCCATATCCTCCATTGTCCCAAAAATTGGAGCAATTTTAAAATAATCAGATACATCATAGCCATTATCTTCCATTGGTGATTCATAAATTGGTGATAGCCAAATTGCATCAACTCCTAAAAATCTAAGATAATCAAGTTTTTCAATAATTCCTTTTAAATCGCCAACCCCATCATTGTTACTATCTTTAAAGCTTCGGGGATAAATTTGATATATAATGGCGTTTTTCCACCATTTGTAGTTTTCCATAAAGCAAATTCCTCCATAAACTAACTATATTATAAAAAAAAATTATCAATTTTGAAATAATAAAATTTATCATTAAAATTATTGTCACACTATGATATAATTTTTGTACTTAAAAATGAAAAGAAAGGGTTAACAAAGTGTTATTTTGTTAAATAGTAATTATTATGAGAAAAATTGTTCATATTGCTTTAGATGAAAGACCTTGTAATTATGATTTTCCAGCCAATATGTTTGAAGGTAAAGAATTTATTATAAAAAGAGTTCCGTTTGAATATATGGGATTAAAGAAAAAACCAGGTAATATTGAAAAAATACAAGATTTTTTTTATAAAGAATGTAAAGATGCTTATGCAACAATTGTTTCAATAGACACTTTATTATATGGTGGAATTGTTCCTTCACGCTTACATTATTTTACTATTGATGAGGTTAGCGAAAGATTAAATGTGCTAAAAAAAGTAAAAAAAGAAAATCCAAGTATTAAAATTTATGCTTATAATTTAGTTATGAGGTGCCCTCATTATGATGATGATGATGAAGAACCATTTTATTATAATAACTATGGCTTAAGAATACATGATAAAAAAGCTATTGAGCATAAAATGTCATGTAATGTTGCAACTAAAGAAGAAATAAAATATTACAACTCTATTGAAATTCCTTTTCTTTATGAAAATGATTATGCTAATAGGCGAATGATAAATACAAGTATAACATGCAAGGTTGTTGATTTAGTAAATGAAGGAATTATTGATTTTTTAATTGTACCACAAGACGATAGTGCCCCTTATGGCTATACAGCTTTAGATCAAATTAAGGTTCGTCAAGAGGTAAGCAAATATAACTTAGAAAGCAAGGTATTAACATACCCTGGAGCAGATGAGGTTTCAAATACTTTATTTGCTAGAATGCTAAATGAATATTATAATAAAAAGCCTTTAGTATATGTAATTTATCCAAGTGATGAATGCAAAAAGGTAATTCCTTGTGCTGAGGATAGACCACTTGATATTTCAGTTAGATATCAAATAATTGCTAGTGGTTGCTTAATGTGTGATTCGCCTCTTGAGGCTGATTTAATTTTAGCAATCAATGCTCCAACTAAAAATATGATTGCTTCACAATATAGAGAATATTCAGATTATTTTGGTTATGTAGTTGGTAGAAATCTTATTAATTTTGTTGAGCAAATAGAATATTATGTAAAGGAAAAAAAGATTCCTGTTACTATTTGTGATATTGGATATTGTAATGGCTCTGACCCAGCCTTTATAAGATTACTTGATGATAAAAATTTATATATGGATTTATGTGGCTATGCAAGCTGGAATATTCCATGTAATTCGTTAGGAACAGCACTTCCTATGGGAATTAGATACTTATATCCACATAATGAAGAAAAATTTAATGACTTTTTGATGCATAGATATGTTGAAGATATTGGTTATTCATCTTTAGCGAGAAAAGAATTAAGAGAAAAATATTGTGGTACAAATAAAGGCGATTATACTATTTATGATGTCCATGGTCAAAAAGATCCATATTGGATATCATTAACTACTAAGGTAATGAAGAATTTATTAAATGAACTATGTCCTAATTTAACAGGAAAATATGAAATACTTGATATGTATTTTCCATGGAGTAGGACATATGATATAGGATTGAAAGTGAAATATAATGGAAAAAGATAATTTATTTAAAAATATTGATTATGATAATTGTATAACTAATGTAACTAGTTCAATACAAAAGTTCTATCATTTAAAGCCTAATTATAAAACAAACGAGCAATTAGATAGAATATTAAGTGAAAAGGATTATGATAATGTTGTTTTGCTGATTTTAGATGGCTGTGGTAATGCTATTATTGATAAAAACACAACAGAAAATCATTTTTTAAGAACGCATCGTATTGGTACCTTTAAATCAACCTATCCACCAACAACAGCTAATTGTACTACTGCTTACTTAAGTGGTTTAAATCCTATTACTACTAATTGGTTGGGTTGGTCAACATATTATAATGATTTAAACTTAGGTGTTGATAATTTTCATAATAAGGAAACTATGAGTAAGGAATTAATAAGTGGAGAAAATATTGCGTATAGAAAAATGCCTTTTACTCATATGGGTGAAATAATTAGTAAAAATAGTGATAAAAATGTTTCGTATTATACAATCTTTCCTCATTTTGTCAATGGTGGTTGTAAGTCATTAAAGGAATTTGAACATCGAATTTGTAAATTATGTAATCAAATAGGTAAAAAATATATTTATGCTTATTGGGATGATCCTGATAAAACAATGCATCTTGAAGGAACAAATACATTGAATGTTAAGAAAATATTGAATTCAGTTTCTAAAATGCTTCATAGAATTGAAAGAAAAACAAAAAATACTTTAGTAATTGTTAGTGCAGATCATGGTCAAATTGATGTAGTGCCTATTGCTTTATATACTTATTATGATTTAATGGGTTGCTTAAAGGGGCCAATAACATGTGATGCTAGAACAGCCTTCTTTTTTGTAAAAGATGAAAAAAAAGAAGAATTTGTAAGGTTATTTAAAAAGTATTTTGATGGGATGTATGAATTATTTACTAAGGATGAAATAATAAATAAACATATTTTTGGCTATGGAGATGAAAATCCCTTATATAGACAAACAATTGGTGATTTCATAGCTATTGCTAAAGCTAATTATTTCTTTTTAATCTCACCAAAAAGTCAAATATTAAAAGGCCATCATTCTGGTCCAACAATAGATGAGATGAGCATACCTTTAATTATTATTAAAAATTAACAAAACAAAAAAGGGCAAAATGTAGTGCACTGAAAAAGTTGGACTAATATAATTATTGTACTTGAATGAAGGACTGTTGTCTATACTCTATAGG
>CAKPXF010000035.1 GCA_934201705.1 uncultured Bacilli bacterium
TGATTTATCTTATATTAAATAATATTTACTGTCTACTTTTACCCCTTTCACTGTCTACTTTATTAATAGCACAACAACACAAATTAATTTGTTGCTCGAATTATTACATTTAGTTGACGACTTTTGACAAGTACTTGAAATTGTACGGGGGGGGGGTATAATGAATGCGCTTAAAAGTAGTAATTGTTATAAATTAATAATAATTTATTCCTTTTAAGTAAGTATAAATGAAAGGAAAATAATAAAAATTATGAAAAAGAAAATTAAAAAGGCTTTTACATTAGTTGAACTATTAGTTGTAATTGCAATACTTGCTATCTTAGCAACAGTATCAATTGTAGGTTACAATAGCTTTACTAAGAAAGCAAGAGTATCAAATGATACAGTACTTGTAAAGCAAATGAATGACATCTTATTTGCTAATAGTCAAACTGATGATAAAAACCCTACAATGACAAAAGCATTAGAGGATGTATTTGATGGAGGATATGATTTAACTAAGCTAACTCCTACTACTACAGGATATAGTATTGTTTGGGATAGTATTAACGACCAAATGGTATTACTAGATGATAGTAGTAATAAAGCACCTGTATATCCAGAAGCAAGTAAAGTAAGTGAAAAGAAAGATTTATTTATTATAACTAGAAATATAACTGAATTTGATAGTACTAGCGAATTTGCTCACTATTTAAGTGATAATTATAATGGAACAACTATCAGTACTTCAACTGGTATTGATACTGGTAAATGTAATACAATTGAAAGCATCAATTATACAAGAGAAAATGCATCAAAAGAGCAAAAAGCAATAATTAATACTAATAATGGTGAAACATCAATAACTGTTAATGCTGATAAAGATACAGTATACCATTATGGAACAGCTGGAGAAGTAAATATTCTTGCTGTTGATTCAACACATTCATACCATGAATTTGGATCAGTTAAAACTCTTCAAGTAAAAAGTGGACATGTAGTTATTGAAAAAGATTCGTTAGTAATTGAAGTAAAAAGGGCAAATGATGCAGCTAATACTTCATTTGTAAATAATGGAACAGTTATTAAGAATACTTCTAATATTGAAGGTTTAACTATAGCAACTACATATGATATAAGTAACTTAAATCAATTATGTGCATTTAGAGATTACGTAAATGCAGGCATGGATTTTTCAACATTACCTGTTGAAATTAAAGCAGATATTGATATGAGTACAACTAAATGGATTCCAATTGGTACTCTTCAAAAGCCATTTAATGGAATTATTCATGGCAATAATCACACACTAACTGGATTGAATCCTAATGTTGAAGCAATAACAAGTGATAATTTTAGTTTTACAACTACATCAGTTAAATCAACAGGCTCTGCATTTGGTTTAATTGGTATAGCAGGTAATGGCTCGGTTGAAATTGACAATTTAAAATTTAATAACGTTAATATTGATTTAGTACAAGGACAATGCGTTGGAGCTTTAATTGGATTCGCTATTAATGCTGAAAAATTAAAAGAAACATCAAAAGAATCTGATTTAAAAGGAATTGAAGATGTTAAAATAAATAATGTTTCAGTAAGTGGTAATATTACTGCAATGAAAGATGTGGCTGGAATTGTTGGTAAAATTTATAGTACAGGCAATATTGAAATTAACAATTGTGTAAATAATGCAAATGTTTATGCTAAAACTTCTGATTTAAATTCAGGCAAAGGAAAGGCTGGAGGAATTGTTGGCTTTATAAAAGGAATTGAATCATCGAAAAATGTAACTTGGAAAATTACAAATTGTACAAATGCTGGAACAGTAAAAGCAGATGCTGAACGTGTTGGTGGTATTGTTTCTTACTTAGAATTTGCTGCAAGTAAAACAGGTACACTAAGTTTCAAAATTGATGCAACAATTGAAAATTGCCAAAATACTGGTAGAGTAATTCATACATCAAAAGACGCAAGAAATAACAATTGGGTAGCGGGCATTGTGTATCAGTGTTATGTTAATGGTAAAGATTATTTTTACGCAAATGATACATTTACGCTTAGAAATTGTACAAATACTGGAACAGTTGAAGGCCCAGAAAAATATGATATTACTTCAACAATTACTGGTGAAAAGGAAACAAAAGGTGGAAAAATCACTTTTACAATCGAATAATAAAAGTCAATAATTTATAAAGGAGTAAGTAAACGCGTAACCTTGCTCCTTTTCTTTTTCTCTTAAGATACTTATAGTATCTTTTTTTTTGTTTTTTTTGTATAATATTTATGAGGTGGTATTTATGAATTCAATTATATCATGGGATGAATATTTTATGGGAGTTGCTAAGCTATCAAGTAAAAGAAGCAAAGACCCAAATACGCAGGTTGGTTGCTGTATAGTTAATGAAGAGAAAAAAATTGTTGGTGTTGGTTATAATGGAATGCCAAGAAATTGTAATGATTTAGATTTTCCTTGGAATATTAGAGAAGGAAAGCTACAAGATACTAAATATGCTTATGTAGTTCATGCTGAACTAAATGCTATTTTAAATTCAA
Organism: uncultured Bacilli bacterium; assembly: GCA_934201705.1. Classification (GTDB taxonomy): domain Bacteria; phylum Bacillota_I; class Bacilli_A; order RFN20; family CAG-631; genus CAKPXW01. The sequence goes on from CAKPXF010000035.1 coordinate 2,533, forward strand.
TTACTTCATTAAAGGGCTGTACATTATATGTTTCATTATTTCCATGTAATGAATGCGTAAAGGCTATAATCCAATCAGGTATTAAAGAAATTGTTTATGAAGATAATAAATACGAAGGTAAAGATTTTGATTTGGCTGCAAAAAAAATGCTACAAGCTGCTAATGTAAAAACTCGCCAATTTAAGGATGATAGATTAAAAATTGAAGTATGCCAGTAATAGTTCATATTGATATGAATTGCTTTTTTGCAAGCTGTGAGGTCAAAAAAAATCCAAGCTTAAAAGGCAAAAAGTTAATAATTGGTGGGCTTTCAAATAGAAGTATTGTCTCCGCATCATCATATGAGGCTAGAAAAGATGGTATTTATACAACAATGCCTATTTATATGGCTAAAGAAAAATGTAAGGATGGAATATTCTTACCCGTTGATCATGAATATTATTTAAAGGTCAGTGATGAAATTTTTACTTTTTTAAGAAGTAAATATAAAATAGTAGAGGTTGCAAGCATTGATGAGGCATATATGGATTTAACTGATGTAAATTTAGGTAAAGATCCGTATTTATATTTTCAAAATTTGCAAAAGGAAATATATGAAAAAATTCATATTCCTTGTTCAATCGGAGTTTCTTATTGTCGGTTTTTAGCAAAAATGGCTTCTGATTATAAAAAGCCATTAGGAATAACCATAATTAAGAAAAAGGATGTTGAAAGAATCATCTGGCCAATTAAAATTGAAGATACATTTGGAATTGGTAAAGCTTCAAGTGCTCGCCTTAAGGAAATTGGCATAAATACAATTGGTGATATGATTAAAAGAGAAGAATATAAAGTTCGTGAAATTCTAGGAAGCTATTATGATAGAATAATTGCATTAACAAAAGGTGAAGTTGCAGAACGAATAGTACTTCATCATGAGGATCCAAAAAGTATAGGTAATTCACACACGTTAGACTATAATACTTCCGATTATCAAATAATTAAAGAAAATTTAAAATATTTATCAGATGAAGTATCATCACGTCTTAAGGTTAATAAAATGCTAGCTTATACAATTACCTTAACATTAAAAGATAAAAATTTTATTTCAACTTCAAAGTCAAAACAAATAATAGAGCCAACAGATGATAATGATAAAATCTTTATTGAAATATTAAAGCTATTAGACAAGGTTGAAAATAAGGTTATAAGATTAGTTGGAGTATCGACTTCAAATCTAATTTATAAAGAGCATTATTCAAAGCAATTATCTTTATTTACAATTAACAAAGAAAATGATAATACAAAAGAACTTATTGATAAGCTAAACAAGCTAGCTGGTAAAAATATCTTTATGAAGGCTAAGGATTTAGAAAATGGAAAAAGAAATTAAAAATTTTCAAGGATATTTATTAAATAACAATTTATCAAATAATTCAATTGAAGCATATTCAAAAGATATTATTCTATTAAATGATTATTTAAAAGAAAACAACTTAACCTTAAAAAATGCTACTAATCAAAATCTAATTGATTATTTGAATTTAAAGCCTTTAAAAACAACGTCTTATAATCGCAAAGTGACATCAATTATTGAATTCTATAAATTTCTTAATATAAAAAACATTAAAAACAATATCGATTTAAACCAAATAGAGCACATTAAAAATGATAAGGTATATCCTAAAATTATAAAATATAACGATATATTAAATATGCTAAAAACATTCGATGATGATATTATTGGTAATAGAAATAAAGCAATTATATTACTTCTTTATATTTCTGGATTAAGAGTATCTGAACTTCTTAATTTAAAATATGGAGATATTAATATGGATGAGGGTTATATTAGATGTATTGGTAAAGGAAATAAAGAAAAAATAATATATGTTGGCGATGCTTTAAAGGTTTGTTTAGTAAAGTATAATGAATATAGAAAGCAAATTCTAAATGGCTTGATAAGCGATTATATATTTTTAAATAATGAAGGGGAGAAGTTGTCAAGACAGCTTATATACGATATAGTAAAAAAAGCAGCTAAGGAAGCTAATATAAAATTAAATGTTACTCCACATACATTAAGGCATTGCTTTGCAACGCATATGATTGAAAATGGAGCTGATATTAGAAGTGTACAGGAAATGCTAGGACATGCAAGCATTGCAACAACGCAAGTATATTTAAACATTTCCTCATCTACTATAAAAAATACATATATGGAGCATTTTAATGATCCATTAAATTATTTAAAGGAGGAGAAAAAAAATATGAAATTTAAAAGGGCATTTGTAATAGTTTGTGATTCTATGGGAATAGGACATGGCCGTGATGCTAAAATGTATAATGATGAAGGTTCAAATACCTTAAAGCATATTGATGATAAGGTGAACTTAAACATTCCAGAGCTTAGAAGCTTAGGAATAGGGAATATTGATGATATTAAAAAAGAAGATGTTAAGCTTGATCATTCTTATGCTTTAGCAATGAATGAAGCTTCAATAGGTAAAGATACATTAACAGGCCATTATGAATTGATGGGGTTAAAAGTTACAACCCCTTTTAAAACATTTACTGATACTGGCTTTCCTCAAGAATTAATAGATGAATTAGAAAAAAGATGGAATCGTAAAATAATTGGTAATAAAGCGGCAAGTGGAACGGAAATAATTAAAGAACTTGGTGAAGAGCATATGAAAACTGGAGCCGTAATTGTTTATACATCTTCTGACAGTGTTTTACAAATTGCTGCTCATGAAGACATAATTAGTGTTCCTGAATTATATAAAATGTGTGAAATAGCACGTGAAATTACAAAAGATGATAAATATAAACTTGGAAGAATAATCGCCCGCCCTTTTATTGGGACTTGTGCAGCTGATTTTAAACGTACTCCACGTCGACATGATTATGCATTAAAACCATTTGCAAAAACATTACTAAACAATTTAAAGGATGCCAATTATGATGTTATCTCAATTGGAAAAATTGTTGACATTTTCGATGGGGAAGGAATAACTGATTTTACAAAAACAGTTTCAAATGATGATGGATGCCAAAAAATAATTGAAAGAATGAAACAAGACTTTAATGGACTATGCTTTGCTAATCTTGTTGATTTTGATATGGAATATGGACATAGAAGAAATGTTATAGGATATGGTAAAGCAATTGAGGATTTTGATAAATATTTAAAGGAATTTAAGAAATTATTAAATGATGACGACATTTTATTTATAACAGCTGATCATGGAAATGACCCAACATGGGTAGGAAGTGACCATACAAGAGAAAAAGTACCACTACTTATTTACTCAAAATCTTTTAAAGAAACAGGAACACTTCCTGAAGCTAATACTTTTGCTGATTTAAGTGCAACTCTAGCTGATATATTTAAAGTTACTAAAACTTCCTTAGGAGAATCATTCTTAGATAAATTAAAATAACCAGTTTTATAAAATGCTGTGTATTGTAAAATAAAAAAATTGTAAATATTATTTTATATGATAAAATAAGTTTTAGTTTTTAGAACTATGGAGGTAGTTATGGAAAAAATAATTGATTTTGCACATTCATTGTTAAAAGAAAGGGTTAGTAATGATGATTATTGTGTTGATATGACAATAGGTAATGGAAACGATACCTTATTTTTAGCATCAATTAGTAAATTTGTTTATGGCTTTGATATTCAACAACTCGCTATAAATAACACAAATAAGCTATTGCTTGATAATAATTATTCAAATTATAAATTGATTCTTTCTTCTCATGAAAATATAAAGGAATTCATTAGAGAAAAAATAAAAGCATTTATTTTTAATCTTGGCTATTTGCCAAATGGTGATAAAAGTATTACTACAACTGCAACAACTACCCTTAAGGCGCTAAGAGTTGCTTTTGATTTACTTGATAATAAAGGAATAATAGTCATGGTTTTGTATCCTGGGCATGAAAATGGAAAAATTGAAGCAGATGAACTAATAAAATTTACTAAGCAACTAAATCAAAAAGAATTTGATGTTGTAACGTATAAGTTTATTAATCAAATTAATAATCCGCCATACTTACTTGTTATTGAAAAAAGGAATTAGTATATGGATATTGTAATAGCTACTAATAATGAGCATAAGGTTTTAGAATATAAAAACATTTTTAAAGGTTTGAATATTAATTGCTTATCATTAAATAATTTAAATATTAAATGTGAACCAGATGAAACAGGAAAGGATTTTTTAACTAATTCCTTAATAAAGGCTAAAGAAATTGCAAGATTTACTGATAAAGTCATAATTGCCGATGATTCAGGTTTATTAATTGAAAGCCTCCCTAACTTGCTTGGGGTATATTCCCATAGATTTTTGCCTTTAGCATCATATCATGAGAAATGCGAAAAAATATTAGAATTATTGAAAGATAGTAATAATAGAAATGCAAAGTTTGTTTGTGTTATTACCTTATATAATTTTAAAAATGAACCGATTTTCTTTAAGGGGGAATGCTTAGGAAGCATAGGATATGAAATAAAAGGCGATAATGGCTTTGGCTTTGATCCAATTTTCATACCGACATCTTATAATAAAACTATGGGTGAATTAAGTGAAAAAGAAAAAAATAGTATTTCTCATAGAGGAATTGCAAGTAAAAAATTAATTGCATATTTAAAAGAAAGTGGTGTATGTTAATGAATATTGTTTTAACAAATGATGATGGAATTGATTCAAATGGCTTAAAGCTCTTAGAAAACGTTTTAAAAAAATATGGAAGCGTTTATGTATTTGCACCAGCTACTCAACAATCAGCCAAAGGTTGTTCAATTACTTGCTTTAATGGAATTGATATAAAAAAAATTGATGAATTTCACTATAAGGTTTATGGTACACCAGTTGATTGTGTTGAAGTTGCCTGCGTTATTTTGCCTAAAATTGATTTATTAGTGTCAGGGTGCAACAATGGCTATAATTTATCTAATGATATTATGTATAGTGGAACTTGTGGTGCTTGCATACAATCATCATTTGCTAATATTCCTTCCATTGCTTTTTCAATTAAGAACTATGAACATTTTCATTTAATTGAAAATTATGCCAAGAAGGCTTTAGATTATATATTTAAAAATAATTTATTGGGGAAGAATTATTTTTTAAATGTAAACCTCCCAATCTTATCATTGAAAGGAATAAAACTAACAAAGCTTGATAAAAATGTTTATGAAACATATTATGTTATCAAACAAATAAATGATAATTATGCAATTGAAAGAAATAAAATCAATACTCCAACTGACATTATTTATGATTATAATTGTGTAAATGAAGGATATATTTCTATAACTCCCTTAACGCAAAATATCTTTGATACAGAATTATTTGAAAAAGTTTTTAATAAAATCAATTAATGAATGTTTTTAATAAAAATATTATGCTATAATAAAAAAAGAGGTGGTTAAAAAGTATGGACACGTATGTGATACTGAATTTAAAAAATAAACTTACTCATATCATAAATGTGTTTTGTATTTTTTAACAAAACGTTTTTGCTATGAGTATTCAAAAAAAGGAGAAAATAGCAATGGAATTAGAAGAACTAAAAAATTTAATTAAAAATAAAAAAATAAAAGAATTTAAAGAAGCAATTGATAAAATGGAATACATTGATGTTGCTTCTTTAATTGATTCTTTATCCGATGAGGAGCAACTTATAGCTTTTAGAATGCTTCCAAAGGACTGTGCAGCAGATGTTTTTGCTTATCTTCCATCAAATAGCCAAGAGCAAATTATTTCATCAATTACAGATAAGGAAATTTCAAATATCATTGAAGATTTATATATTGATGATGCCGTTGATATATTAGATGAGCTTCCTGCATCTGTAGTTAAAAGAGTTTTAGCTAATGCTAAGCTTGAGACAAGAAGTATTTTAAATCAATTCTTAAAGTATCAAAAGGATTCAGCTGGATCAATTATGACAACTGAATATATAGATTTAAAAGCTTCAAATACAGTAAAGGATGCAATTTTAAAAATTAGAACACAAGGACGAGATAAAGAGGAAATCTATACATGCTATGTTATTGATGACTCTCGTCATTTGATTGGAGTAATATCTGTTAAAACATTACTACTTTCTAGTGATGAAGAATTAATATCTTCACTAATGGATACAACATTTATTTATTCAACTACAAATGAAGATAAAGAGGATGTTACTAAAAAACTACAAAAATATGATTTGCTTGCTTTACCAGTTGTTGATAATGAAAATAGACTTGTAGGTATTGTCACTATTGATGATGCTATTGACGTTTTACAAGATGAAAGTGAAGAGGACTTTGAAAAAATGGCTGCTATGTTACCATCTAATAAGCCATATTTAGAAATGTCAGTCTTTTCACTTTATAAAAATAGAATTGTTTGGCTTTTAATTTTAATGATTACAGGTATGATAACAGGAGCAATTTTGCAAAAATTTGAAAATGCAATTGCCACATTACCATTACTTGTTTCATTCTTACCAATGCTAAATGATACTGGTGGTAATTCAGGGTCTCAAGCTGCTACAATGTGTATTCGTGCATTAACAACTGGTGAAATTACTACTAAGCAATGGTTTAAGGTATGGTTTAAAGAATTTAGAGTTTCTATTCTTGTATCTATTACTCTTGCAATATTTAACTTTGCAAGAATTATGTTACTTCAAGTTGATGAGCCAGTTGATATGCGTTTTAAATATTCAATTGTTGTATGTGGAACTTTGATTTTAACTGTTATATTTGCTAAATCAATTGGTGCTTTATTACCACTTATTGCTAAGAAGCTAAAGCTTGATCCAGCAGTTTGTGCGTCTCCAATGATTACAACAATTATAGATTGCAGTACTATTCTTATTTACTTTGCTTTTGCAATGAATGTATTTTCTCAATATATAGGATAACATAAATTATTAATTTATGCATAAACTTTAATAGGTGAGATTTATGGATAAATTAGAAGAATTTAAATTATTTGTTAAAGACAAGCCTTATTTAGCAAATAAGGTGAAGGATGGAACCTTTACTTGGCAAACATTATATGAAACATATGATATCTTTGGAAAGGATCATGAGTTCTTTAAGGATGATAGTAAAGACAAAGAAGAGCCATCAAGTAGTAATGAGCCAACTGATAATGTTAATAAGTTAATTAATAATTTAAAAAAGGTTGACACTAAAAAAATTAGTGATGGACTTGAAAATGTCAAAAAAATAGTTGGCTTAATTGATGAATTTAGGCCAAATATATCAAGTAGTTCAAAACTAGCAACAAGTAGAATAAAACCATTTAGAAAGTATAACGATTAAATATGCGTAATGAAATTATTCAGCAATTAAATACTGATGAGGATTATTATTATTTTTTAAGAGAAAATCCATTGTGGCACAAAATTTTATCTATTTACCCAGATAGGTTTAAAGATTTTTTAGATGATTATAAGGTGAAGCGTAAAAAAAGAGCAATAGATAAAATAGATGATATCAATGCTTTAATCAATTTAGCAGAAGCATTTTTGAAAAAATAGGAGAATAAAATGGAAAAACTTTTTGACTTATCATATAAGCTTCATGATGAATTATTAAACTCTAATGAATATAAAAATTTAAAAGAAAAAGAGCACTTAATGCTAAGTGATTTTTCTTTAAAGAATTTAATTGATTCTTATCATGAATTACTTTTAAAATCATATAATGACAAATCAAAGGAATTGTTAAAAGAAATTCATTCAATAAAATTAAAACTTGATGAAAATGAATTAGTAATTAATTATAAAAAAGCCTATAAGAATTACCAACTATTAATTGCAAATGTTACAGAAATTGCCTTTAATGGCTTTAAAAATGATACAATAATTGATAAAATAATAAAGGCCAACCTATAAATAGTGGCCTTTATAAAGTAATATAGGGGAAAGAAAATTACTTCATTTATATTATTAACATTAAAAGGAAATATATACATTATGAGAATAATTGCCGGGAAATTTAAAAGTCGCAATATAATTGCTCCAGAAAATGAAACAACTAGGCCTAGTAGTGATAGAACAAGAGAGGGAATTTTTAATGTAATTGCCCCATATGTTTATAGTGCTAATGTTTTAGATATTTTTTCAGGGAGTGGTGCTTTAGCAATTGAAGCTATATCACGTGGGGCTAAAAAAGCTACTCTTATAGAAAATAATGATATAGCTCTTAAAGCAATTAATGAAAATATTAATTCCTTAAAAATAAAGGATGAATGTATTATTTTAAATAATGATTATCATATTATTGAAACAATAAATGATAAATTTGATATTATTTTACTTGATCCTCCATATAAAATGGATGTAATGGACGAAATACTTAAAATAATTGAAGACAAAAATCTTTTAAATGAGTATGGAGTTATTGTTTATGAATCGTCAGCAAATAATTGCTTAAAAGGTGCTTATAAAAATTACAAACTAAAAGTCAAAAAATATGGAATTGCTTACGTTTCATTTTTATTTAAGCAAAAAGATAATTAATAAAATAAATGTGGATGTTATTATGATTAAAAACCTACTTAATAATATCTTTTTTATTGTAAAACTTATTTCTTTTAAATAGAACATTGATTGAAATATTATGGAAAATGATGAAAAGGAAATTATAATATTTAATAAAATATAATCAAGAAAACTTTTATTAGGAATATTTGCAAAAATAATTGAGCTTTTAGAAAATTCAAGTAATCCACTTAAAAATAATACTATTTTTTCATTTTTAAGAAATATAGACAAAAATGATGAAATAAAGCTAAAAAAGAAAATGCAAAAGGCTATTGTAAAAATTGCTTTAAATGATGAATCCATTACTTCAAAGAATATATCTATTTTATTTTCCGTATTAGTAATTAATATTTCTTTATTTTCTTTTTTTAGTGACGAAATGAATAATAATAAAAATGATGCTATATATAATGATATTATTATATAAATAGTTTGACTATCAATTTTATATAAAACTAAAAATAAATAACTAAACGATGGAAAAAATGTGTACTTAATAATTCTTTCACCTTCAGTATATGTGATTTTATTTTTTTTAACAAATGAAGTTACTAATATTGCGCTATAAGGATAGCCACCAAGTAATGAAGCTATAATACAAATTAATCCATAGCTTGAAAGCCTAAAAATTTTACTGAGTGGTTTAAGTAATTTTGCTAGCATATTGATAGCGTCACTATATAAAACAAAATTTATGAAAATCATAAAAGGAAATAATGATGGAATAATTACTTTATAAATAAAAACTATTGATTCATTTAATGATTTAGTAATTATTGATGAATATATAAATCCTAAAGCTGCAAATATAATAATAAGAATATTGATTAGCTTATTTATTTTTTCTTTCATATTAAATATTATTTAAAAATAAAAAGAAATAGAACAATTCACTATTTCTTTTTATATAATTCCTTTAAATTAGTAGTTCGATTAATTCTTTTTAATCTTTCGTAATTTTTAATCAATGATAATTCATATGGTCCTGAAGAATAATTAGGGTTATAAAATTTCATATCTTTAATTAATGATGGTAAGTATTGAATCTTTTCAACAACATCAAGCCTATCATAATTATATTTCTCATCATCCTCTAAACCAACAGGTGTTAGCTTTAAATAATCAGGCATTAAAAAATCTTTAGTATTAACAAGCTCAATTGCACTGTGTATTCCGGCTTCTGCACTTTTTGATTTAGGAGATAAAGCTAAATCAACTACAGCAAAGCCAAGAGGAATGCTAGCTTCAGGAAAGCCAACAATTTTGGCAGTTTGAATAGCATTATAGGTTCTATCAACGGCTTGAGGATTAGCAAGGCCTACATCCTCATAGGCTGTCACTAATAAACGCCTTTCAATTGATTCTAAATCATCTGCCGCTATTAAACGTGCAAGATAATATAATGCAGCATCAACATCAGAGCCTCTTATTGATTTTTGAAGAGCACTTACAGCATCATAATGACCATCTTCATCTTTATCGATTGTAATATTTGCTTTTTTAATAATACTTTTTATTGTATCTTCAGTAATAGTTTCATTTTCATTTACAACAAATGAAGCTATTTCAAGCTTATTTAATGCAAATCTTAAATCACCACTTGAATATGAGGCTAATAGTAAAGTGGCTTCTTTTGTAATTTTAACTTTATTATCTAAGCCATCCTTGCTAGAAATAGCATTATTAATTGCATAAACTATAGCATCATTATTTAAAGGCTTAATTTCAACTAAATGTGTTCTGCTTAAAATAGCATTATTAATTGCATGATATGGGTTAGCAGTCGTAGCACCTATTAAAATGATTGTTCCATTTTCAATATGAGGCAATAGAATATCTTGTATATTTTTATTTAGACGATGAACCTCATCAATAATTAACAAAAAAGAATTTTCAAATGAAGCTTCAAATATTGCGGCTTCAATATCCTTTTTTGAACATGTCACAGCATTTAAGACTTTATGCTTTAAATTCATCTCACTAGCAATAGCTAAAGCAAGTGATGTTTTTCCAGTCCCTGGCTTTCCAAATAAAATCATTGAGCATAAAGAATTATTCTTAAGCATATTAGTTATAAATTTACCTTCACCTAAAATATGCTCTTGACCTAATACTTCATTTGTATTTTTAGGCCGCATTCTAAAAGCAAGTGGTTGTTTCATATTATAAAATTGCATCTCCTTTCATAGGATATATTTATTTTAATCATTTTATATATTATAATCAATATATATAATATTATAATATAAATATAATACCCGTTTTTAGGATTTAACACTATATTATTTAGACTCAAATAATATTTTTGATAAATTACTTATACAAAGTATA
>CAKPXF010000036.1 GCA_934201705.1 uncultured Bacilli bacterium
CCGAACACAGAAGTTAAGCACTGCAGTGGTGATTGTATCCGTAAGGAGAGAGTAGCTCGTTGCCGGGCTTTTTTTTTGCTTTGTTTTAAAAAAATCGACAAATTTTTTGTATTTTTTTATATTTTATACTTTAGTATAAATTTTAAATAGGTTATAATTAATATAATAAGGATTTATAGGAAAGGGGTGCACACTATGTTTGAGAATTTACCAAGCACTTTTTTTAATTTACTTATTTCTAAAAATCGTGATTTATATGTAAGTGCATTGTTTACAATTAGAAAAGCTATAAGACAAGATTTATATATAACACGAGATGATTTAGCTAGGCGAATTGCTATTTCATTAGACGAGCAAATGAAGAATGCTAATCTTGATGAAGATGATGATAAGTTTGAGTCTGAAGACTTATCAAGCTCAAATAGTAAAGCTTTATACATAATAAGAAAACTTAGAGATTATGGCTGGCTTAATGTTGATTTTAATGCCAAAAACTCTTTTGAAGAGTATATTGCAATACCTTCGTATGCGACATTAGCTATTAACTTTTTATATCAATTAACTAATGATGGTGAATCTGAATATAATTCACTAGTTTACTCAACTTATGCCGCTTTAAAAATGGCTGATACAGATAATAATGATTTTTATGATGCATTAGTTACAGCATATAAAAACACAGACAAACTTAATGAATCATTAGCTAATTTATATTATGGTATTAGAAGTATCGAACAACGTATTGCTGAAAATATTGAAATTAATAGTGTTTTATCGATTCACTTTAACGAATATCTTTCTAGACTTCATGATCATTATTATCATCCATATAAAACTTTTGACTCTATTGAAAGATTTAGATCTCCAATCTTAAAGTTAATAAAAAAATGGAATAAGGATAATTTAATAAGAAAGAAGATTTTTGAAGTTGCAAAGGAAAAAAACCCTGATTTAAAAGCTGATGCTTTATATGAGCATATTGAAAAAATGTATGATTATATTTTTCAAACTTATGATGAAATTGAAGACAAAATGTCAACGATTGATAATAAGATTAATGATTACACAACATCAACAATTGATAAGATGAAGCATCTTGTGAGTATGGATGAATCATATAAAGGTAAGTTGACATTCTTAGTTAAAACAATTAATGATAATAAGATGCATACTGATGAAATATGTGAAATTATTATTGATAATACTATTTTACAAACTCAAGAATATGCTACTAAAGAAGGATTATATAATAAACGTGAAATTCAAATTACACCTGAATTATCAATTGTAGAAATCGTTACTGAAGATAAAACAGGTGAAGATGTTGATGAAATATTTTCAAAAATTGTTCAAGGATATAATACTAATAAAATCAAAGAATTTATCATTTCAAGAGCTAATGGTAATAAGGAAGTAACAATTACTGATTTAAATATTCATAATGATGAAGATTTTATTTTATCAATCCTTGCAATGTTAAGAGGAGATGAAAAGGAATTACCATTTAAAGTTGAATTTGATGAAGGCTATTTAAGAGTAAGAAACTACTTAGTACCAAATATTAAATTTATAATGAAAGAGGGGAAAAGATAATGTTTGAACAAGATTATAATAATTTATTTGAATCAGAAAAAGAAGAGTTTAGACGTGTAACAAATTATTTATTATCTAAAACATTTGTCGTTAGAGACATATATGATAAGCAAGCTAAAAAGATGATTACTTCAAGTGAATTTATGTTCATTGAAAAATATTATGATATTTTTGATGCTTTTTTAAATATTGCTGGTTGGAAACTATGTAAAAGTGGACTTGAAGGAATTTATTGGGTTGAAAATATTTATGGAACTAATAAAGCAAAATTTGATTCATTTACTACTTATATTTTACTTGCTTTAATGATAACATATGAAGAGACTGCTCCTATTACTACTTTAGGTAATAGTGTAATAACTACTACATATGATGTAATTTCAAAAATGCAAATATTAGGACTTATTACTAAAAAGCCAACAAAGGAGCAGTTTAGAATAGCTTTTAGAAAATTAGAGCAATTTAACATTATTCTAAGATTAAACACATCACTTGACGTAGAATTATGGAAAATTATGATTCTACCATCAATTCATCATATTATTGATTATGATAAGTTAAAAGAATTATGTGAATACATTCCATCATTTATGAAAGAAAAATATGAGAATAATACAAATACAAATGATGAAAATGGCGAAAATGACTAAACGAGGAGTAAGAATATGAAATTATTAAAAAAAGTTTTATTAATAAATTGGCACTCTTTTTCAAAAGAATTAATTGAAGTAGGTAATATTAATTTCTTAACAGGTAAAAACGCTGTTGGTAAGTCAACAATTGTCGATGCTATTCAATTAGTAATTCTTGGTGATACTAGAGGTACTTCATTCAATAAGGCAGCATCTGAAAAATCAGGAAGAACTGTTATTTCCTATTTAAAGGGTGAAATTGGCTCTGACAATGAAGGAAATAAAAAATACTTAAGGAATGGTGATTTTGCTTCATATGTAGCACTTGAATTTTTTGACGACATAAATAATAATTCATTTGTAATTGGTTTACAATTTGATGTTAGTGGTGAAAAATTATCATCACATCAATTTATATATGATGGAACTATTCCAGAACAATGCTATGTTGTAAATAACAAAGCAATGGATTACAAAGCATTTAAGGATTATATTACTATTGCTTATAAAAATGTAATTTTCCCTGAATCATTAACAAGTTATAAGGAAGAAATGAGAAAAAAACTCGGACAATTATCCCAAAGATTTTTTGCATTATTTAAAAAAGCGGTTCCTTTCCAACCGATTTATGATATTAGAAAGTTTATTACAGAATTCGTTTGCGATGTTAAATACGATATAAAATCAGACCTTGAAAAAATGCAAGAAAATGTTAGAAATTATACATCACTCGAAACAGAAGCCAAGGTTATTGAAAGTAAGATCTATTACCTTGATAGAATTCATTCATTATATGAATCGTATGCAATTGATAAAAATAAATGTGATCAGGCCCAATACTTAGTTGCAAAGCTTGAAATTGCTAAAAAGAAACAAGAAATTGTGAATATTAATCAGCAAATCATTACTCATAGCCAAAGGTTTGATGAATTAACTGATGAAGAGCAATCAATAAATAAGGACTTAGATTCTTGGAAAACAGTTCGTGATCAATTAATTGTTGATAAAGAAAGCAATGATTCTGAAGTTAAGCATTCAATGTATGTAAAGCAAAAGGATAGCATTAATAGAAGTATTGATAGTGTTTCTGAGGTGTTTGAAAAATCAGCAAATCGTTTGATTAATTCATTTAATGAATTTGTAAGAATGGCTCAAAATATTAAAGAAACAACATTTGACAAGGAATTAGTTGAACTTGCAAGTGTCGATATTAATTTAATTTATCAAACTGCTGACAATATTATTGAAAAAGCTAGTGAACTTGCAAAACTTGATTCAACAAATTTAAATAAATATAGTGAAGATTCTATAGCTGAGCTTTGTTCAATTGTATCTTTAATGGAAGATATGTTCACTAAGATCCGTAACTATGTTGATGCTAGTAATGCAACTTATCAGGAAGAGAAGAGTAATTACTTGCATACAATTGACACTTTAAAGAATGGTAAGAAAGCTTATCCTAGTAATTATGTTGAATTTAAGGAATTTATGGAGAATAAGCTATTTGAAAAATATCAAAAGAAAATTGAATGTAACTTTGTTGCTGATTTAATGGAAATTAAAAACAAAAAATGGCAACAAGCAATTGAAACATATTTAATGGCCCAAAAATTCTCATTTGTTATTGACCCACAATATTTTAAGGATGCTGTAAATATTTATAATAATTATAGAGATAGATTCAATGGTATTTCAATTCTAGACTGTGCTAAAATTTATGATAGGCGTAAGACGTTTAATGTTCATGTTGGTGCATTAGCTGAAGAAATTGAAACTGATAATCCATATGTTCAAGCATATATTAACTTCTTAATTGGAACATTAATGAAAGTTGAAAATATTAATGAAATCAATAAATATGATAGAGGTATAACTTCAACTGGTATGTTATACCAAGGATTTACAACTACTCAACTTAATATGCAAAGAGCACGTACTCCTTACATTGGTAAGAAGGCTACAGAAACGCAAATTGAAGGATATAGAGAGGAAGTTAAAAATCTTGATGATAAGATTGCTTTATTACATGCTAAATCAGAAGTATTCTATCGTTTAGGTAGATTTAATAATTTATCTGCTGTTGATATTAATTACCACTATGGCAACTTAATGCAAATTTATAAAATTGATGAATTAAAAGCTCAACTTGAAGATATCAATGAAAAAATTGACAACATCGATATGAGTGATGTTGATGCTATTCAAGCAAAAATTGATGATGTTGATAGTGAAATCCATTTTGCTAACAATTCATTAAGACAAAGTGCTCAAGAAAAAGGATCAATTCTTGCTAAACTTGAAGAATTAAAGCAAAACAGATTACTAGCTGCACAAAATTCCCTTGAAATAAAAGAAAAAGAATTAAATGAAAAATTTACTCCTGAATGGATTAATGAAAATGTTTCAGATGAAATTCAAGAAATGCTAGCTTATATTTCAGAAGACCAAATAAATAGAAAGCTTGCCGAATCAAAACGTATTGCTGATACATTAGGTGCTAAACGACGCACACTTGATAAGGCAAGAATTGAATACATGAAGACATTCAATGTTTCAATTGATATGAGCGAAACTGATAATGATAAATTTGATGAAGAACTTGAAAAATATCGTGATATAACTCTTCCTGAATATAAAGAAAAAATTGTTAGTGCTAAGCAAAAATCCTATGAACAATTTAAAGAGGATTTATTGTCTAAGCTAAAAGCCTCAATTGAATCAGTAACTGAACAAATTGACACATTAAATCATTCACTTGCTAATTTCCAATTCGGTAGAGATAAATACGAATTTGTTGTTAGTTCAAATCCAAGTTATCAGAATATTTATGATATGATAATGGATGAACTATTGATGAAGGATGCAAGAACTAATGCTCAAGCATTCTATGAAAAATATAAGGATACAATCGATGATTTCTTTGCAAAGCTTACTGAAGCCCCTGGTGCTAATGATGAGGAAAGAAGAGCTATTATTGATAAAAATATTTCTTTATATACTGATTATAGAACATATCTTGATTTTGACTTACTAGTTATTAATGAAGAAACTAAATCAAGCCAGTCACTTGCGAAATCAATGAATACTAAATCCGGTGGTGAAACACAAACGCCATTCTATATTTCAATTTTAGCATCAATTGCTAATGAATATAGAATAGGCCTTGAAGATGATGCTTCCAATACTCCAAGATTAATTCTATTTGATGAAGCATTTAACAAGATGGACTCTGAACGTATTAAAGAATCAATTGAATTGTTAAAGAAATTCGGCTTACAAGCAATTTTAGTCGCTCCACCTGAAAAAGTTTCTGATATTGCACCATTAGTTGATAGAAACCTATGTGTAATAAGAAGAAAGAACAATGCATTTGTTAAATGGTTTGATAAGAGCGAAATATCAGAATATGCTAGCGAAGCATAAAAAACAAAGACTTCAATTAATTTTGGAGTCTTTTTTGCATAATTTTTTAATTACTGTAAAAAATATCAATAAAGGAAGGTATAATATAGTGAACGACAAAAAAAATTATAATAGAATAAATCATTTTGAAATTAAAAAAAGTACGAAAAATTATGAAAATGAATTTGCTGATGAAATAAGTGATGAATATGATAGTAGGCAATTAAATTTAATGGTAAGTCAAACAAATAAATTCACTAAACAAAGTAAAAAAAAGAAAAATAATAAAACTGCCAAATAGCAGTTTTTTTAGCAAAAGATGGACTATTTATTGTTTTTGTTTTTGTTTTTTATTTTATTAATAGATGTACTTTTTTACATTCCAATAATAATTCACCTTTACTATGATAATAATTGCTTATATTTATATGTTTTCTCTATTTCTATATTGCATATCGATAACAATAAAACGATTAATAAGTTAGCTAATAAAATTGATATTAAAAGTATAAACAAAGATAAGAATGGTATTAATATAATAAAAGCATTTGAAATAAAGAAAATCAAAATATCAATTAAAAAAAATTTAGCATATAGTAAACCATATATATTTTATCCATTATTTGCTTTAATTGCAGTAGATAATGTTTCATATCAAATAAATAATAACAATAATATTATCTATTTAAAAATTGAGGTAGTATTAATAAAATGCTTACTTGAATTAATAAAACAAAGTCTTGAAAAATAAAATCAGTCTCGCAAAATAAAAACTTTGCTAATTCAACAATTAGTGATGCTAATTAACTTTGGCAATATCTGTGAAAGAAGATTTTTATTCAAGCAGGTTTGCTATCTTTTAAGCACTATTTGTGCAAGGAGTAGAAGTAATGTTCTAGGTTATTCATGTATAGTATAACACTATGATACCAAAAAATCTTGTTACTAGATCAAGTTTAAAACTAGAATCTAATATAGTTGTAGAATTAGTAATATTCTCCAACTGATATTATACGAGGAGCTATAAAAATGAAAGAACACCCAATAAATGAAATTTTAAAAACATCGCTTGAAAATATTGATGAGCTAGTAAATACTAATAAAGCATTTGGAGAGCCAATTATTTTGCCAGATGATGTAATTGTAATTCCTATAAGTAAGGTTATTTATGGCTATGGTGTTGGAGGTTCTCAGTTCAATAAAAAGCCTAGTAATACTAAAAGTGAAATAGCAGAAGACATTTATCCCTTTGGAGGAGGAAGTGGTGGAGGAGTAACAATTAATCCGACTGCTTTAATTATAATAAAAGGGGAAAATATCAAAATGCTATCAATTGAAAAAGACAGTGACATTTTGCCAAAATTAATTGACTCAATAAAAGAAATGTTTAAAAAATAGAAGATTATTATAAAATGATTTTAGATAAAAAAATAACTAAGAATAATTTAGTTAAAAAAAAGAAAAAAAATTTTAAAAAATATTGACATTAACTAGCAATTATAGTATTATATATGAGCACGGTGGTATGGGTGTTTAGCTCAGCTGGAAGAGCATCTGCCTTACAAGCAGAGGGTCAGCGGTCCGAGTCCGTTAACACCCACCATTATTTTTTTTGAAAGGATAGACGCGGGAGGGTAGCGAAGTGGCTAAACGCGGTAGACTGTAAATCTATTCCTTAGGGTTCGGCGGTTCGAATCCGTCCCCTCCCACCATTCTTGGGATATAGCCAAGCGGTAAGGCACCAGATTTTGATTCTGGCATCACTGGTTCGATCCCAGTTATCCCAGCCATACATGACCTGTTAGCTCAGTCTGGTAGAGCACTTGACTTTTAATCAAGGGGTCAAGGATTCGAGTTCCTTACAGGTCACCATTTCTTGCTCGAGTGGCGAAACAGGTAGACGCACAGGACTTAAAATCCTGGGCCTAGTGATAGGCGTGTCGGTTCGATTCCGACCCCGAGCACCAGTCGTTGTTCACATCATCACTTGGTGGTGTTTAATATATATGAGCTTGGCTCTTTTTTTTTGCTTTTAAAATGTTTAGAAATACATCAAACGAAATATTTATTCCAATTTCCTTTTTGACATTTTAGAGACTACGCTTTCACAAAATCGCCTCAAAGGAATTTTAGCATATGCTTGGCAGTGCATATGCAATTCCTTTTAGCCTATTCAGCTTAGCTTCGCTATCTAAAATATCAAAAGTTTTCTCGGCATAAAAATTTCTTGATGTATTTTTATTTGACTAAACTTTAAAAATTACATATAATATTAATAGAAATGCAAGATATGCGAATTAAGTTTCGATATTGCATTTCTTTTTTTATTTTTGTTATAATTTTATTATTTAATTTTTATTTTATAAATAATATATATTTTATATAAAGAACTAACTAATTTTTTAATTATTATATTTATATAATAATTTTAATGTCTAGTCATTTGTAGGTACATATGCCATACGTTTGTCTAGACATTTGCCATACATTTGTCTAGACATTTGTCATACAATTGTCAGTACATTAAGTAAGAGATTTATAATAAGAGTCATAAATTTTTAAATCATTTTTGATGTCATTATGAATATATCTTTTTGTAGTGTTAGGATTTGAATGTCCTAATAGATTACTTATAAATAAAAGGTTGGCGCCATTATTGTATAAATTAGTACTTAAAGTATGCCTTAGCATATGAGGACTTAATTTTTTAAAATCATATTTAACTTTAATTCTTTTGAAAATACTATTAACAGTGTAACGAGATAAAATTTTAGAATTGTCTTTTAAAGAAAAAAACATATACTCATTTTTAATGTCTTTATAATGCATGAAATATTTTTTTAAAATATTACATGTATATTGTGAAAAATAAACATATCTTGGAGTATTTGTTTTTGTCTCTTCTAAAAATATACTGCGTGTTAATAAATCAACATTCCTTGTTTTAATATGTATAAGTTCATTGACTCTAACACCACTATCAATAAAAAGTAATAGTAAGCTTTTTTTAAATAAATCTAAATCATTAATAGCTTTATAAAACTTGTCTAATTCAAATGGATCTAAAAAGCCATATGTAATAAATCGTTCTTTTAGTTTCCTTATACTTGAAAAATCAAAGCTAATATTATTAAATTTGAAAAGCCTTTTCAACAATAGGACTCTTTTATTAATTGTTGAATTAGACAAATTTTTGCTTTTTAAATAATTGATATAGCTATAAACCATATCAGAATTAATTTTATTAACATCAATATTTTTAAAATAATTTTTGATGTCATTACAAATTTCTAATGAAAAATCATAAGTGCCTTTTGAATTATATAAAGAAACATTTTGTAAGTATTTATTAATTAGTGTATCAATTAACATGATAAAGCCCTTTTAAAGTCATTTAAAAGCTCATCTGACACGTTATCGTTGCTTGTAGGCATAATTGTATTATTACAATTTGTTTCTTTAATTACAGGAATAGACATATTAGTTTTCTTTGCTAAATAGTTATACCGATAATTTATAAGTTCCCGAATTACATCACTAACAGATTTATCTTCAAGCTTTGCAATTTCTTTAAGTTTGGCTAAATCATTTTGTGTGACTCTTATATCAAGCTTTGCATCTTTTTTCATAAATTACACCTCTTATTTTTTCTTATCAATAAAAATATTGTTGTACAGCAAATCAAAAACTACATTAAGATTATCAGCAACACATAATAAAGCATGAGCATACATATTGTCATTTTTTAACTCTAAAGCCTCAGAAATCAAATATAAATTGTTAAAACATCTTTCAACACGATATGCGCAATCTTCAATTAAACTTGCAGAATCGTTTATTAGCTCTTTTTTTGGCTCATATTCATTAATTCCATCATTCATAATACATTTATACCTCCATTTTAAAAGATAAAGCAGTACGAGCAAAATAAACTTGTACTACAAAAATTATATACGAGCAAATTGAACAAATCAAGTTTTAATTGAATTTTATTTAAAAAATATTAAAATAAAGTTATAAATTAAAGGAGATAAAAAATGGAATTTAAATATAGATTAAGAAACTTACGAATTGAAAAAAATCTTACAGGCGAACAACTTGCTAATGCTATTGGAGTAAAAAAGACAACTATATCAACCTGGGAGAATGGAAAAGCATTTCCAGAGATTGGAACATTAATTAAGCTAGCAAATTATTTTGATGTAAGTATTGATTATATACTTGGTAGAAATAATGCAACATCAAATGACAAGACAATTTTAGATAATTTAAGTGATGAGCAACTTGAAAAAGCTAAAAGCTATATTGAATTTATTAAAACGCAAAAATAAAAGGCATGCCCTACTCATTTAAAAAAGGCATTAAATGAGCCACGTTGCGAACGCCTAGCCCATTCGCTTAAAAACAAAAAAAGTGATTCATTATCACTTTGAGTATATATTTCTGACTGCTTGGGTGGCTATTAGTATATTCACCCAAGCAATATACAAATTTTTTAATTTTTTTGTATTTCGGACAGGTTACCTGCCATATAAGGATTCGTATCACTATACCGCTCTCGATACTTTCGGTACTGGTTAGGTGGCTAGTAGTCTATTCACCTAACCAATAGCGCTAACTTCATCATTAACCCATTTAAGAAGGTTATCTTCTAATGTAGTATTGCACTTGGTTCATTTACATTATAAGTTAAAAGGCTAATAAAGTAAATAAGAATTTGACAGAGGTTTATTTTTTGCTATATTTATTTTACTAGATAGGACTTAAAATCCTGGGCCTAGTGATAGGCGTGTCGGTTCGATTCCGACCCCGAGCACCAGTCGTTGTTCACATCA
>CAKPXF010000037.1 GCA_934201705.1 uncultured Bacilli bacterium
CTTTTTTAGTTTAAACTAGGAGGTACAATTGATTAAAAATATTATTTTTTCTTTAGTTTTAGCACTAGGTGTTGGCTCTGCAAATTATAGTCCACGAAGAGTTGTAATATATAATGATTACAGTGATACTTCATCCTTCCAAGAAGCATATGTTTTAAGCAATGATGAGCTTGAATATGCAGAAGTATTTGGTGTAAATGACACGTATGACTATATTAAATACACAGCCACACATTCTCGTAGAATTATTTTAGAAACAAGTACAAATACAAGTGCAACTGTACATGTTTCTGTTTTCCTTGCTTCAAAGGGTACTAGTAATGTTGTAGCATCATACTATTCAGGTCAAGAAACCCAAAATGACTTTATAGTATATGTTAATGCTGGCGATACAATTTATTTTAGAATTGACTGTACAGGAAACTGTTGGTGGTTTGGAACAATTCATTTAAATTTAGATCCAGAAGGCTTTGTCGTTTCTGGCCTTCCAAAAATGTATGATTATACATTGCCACATACAGGCCCTGCTTCAATTTATTATGGAATAAAAAATAGCTGTAATGCTTTTGTCCCAAATCAAAGTTATAGATATTGTGATGTTATAAGACAAGCCGCCCAAATTTGGAACAATGTTGGTGATATGCATTTTGTTGAAAATAGCACACTATCAGCTTTTGATATTGATACAAAAGATGTTGATACACTTGATGTATATATGACTCATACTGTTTTATCAGGAAACTATTTTGTTGATGAATTAAATATATCAACAAATATGGATATGTATATGTTCAATTCAGATATATATCCAGATGCAACACTATATGATTTTATGATATCTTACATGCTAAAATCATTTGGAGTTGCTATGGGATTAATGTTATACGATAATGTTGGGGGAAATAATATGCAATATGTAAATAATGTAATGTATAACGCTTTGTATCCATACAAAGAGCTTGGGAATGCAGATATAGCAGCTTATATTCACCTTTGGGGTGATGCAACAATTAGCGAATAATTATAATACAAAAGAATTAAAAACAAAAAATTTAGAATATTATTAAATGTTATAAACTGAAGAAGCAAATATAAATACATATTAAGCAACAAATATAATCTATTAACCTATTAACAAAATTAAATAAAAATATGAGAGGGATTGATAATATGCCACTATTCTTTGTTGACGAAAATGTCTTAAATAACAAATTACAATGTGTCATATGTCCAGTAAAGATTGCAAGAATGTATATGTTTGAGGATATTTCTAAAATCATATACAAAAAAGCAGGTATGTTTAAACTTGATTTCGAGTTTATGCGGAAAAATCCTGGTTCATATGCTATTCCTATAATAACAACAGGATTTGATTTGTCAGATAAGATTATTCACATTTTAGTTCCAGATTTGATTAATTGTAAAAATTTTGAAATGGACATTTATAATTCTTATAACGAATTATTTAAAACAATATATGAAAACGAATTCAAATCCGTCGTATTTCCTTACCTTCCATTTAGCTATAAAAACTTAGGAAATATGAATTCATATAGAACATGCATTACATTAATTCGTCATTTTATGAGATATTATAATGTTGACTCAACAAATATTTATGTTTTAGTAGATAAAAGAACTATGAATAATCATATAAATAATTATACATCATCTTATATATCTTCATCATTTCCTTTATCAAAAAGACATAAGCCAATTAATTATCCACTAAATACTAATGAAAAACTAAAAGCCTTTTTAAAAGAACACAAAGATGCTAAAAAATATCTTGAAATTAAAAATGTAGCACATTATCATGCTGAGCTATATAATTTAAACTATAAATTATTTTTTACCCGTGTAAGAACTAATTGTAAAAATGATGCAGATTTTTGTGTTCGTTCAAATATTTCAAAGGAACATTATTTACAAATATTAAGTGGAGAATACTTTCCGACAAAGGAAGAATTGCTTGGTGCATGCTTTGCACTATGCTTAAACGTATATGATGCAAGAGAATTACTTGCTGAATTCAAAATGACATTAAATCAAAAAGATCCATATGACAAAATAATTATTGATGAATTACTTCATGAAAATTATGATGTCTACGCCGTCAATGAAATAATGTATTTAAAAAATTACAAGCAGTTAGGAACTTTTGTGGAACCAACAGTATTTTGATTATCAATTTTAAACTCATTCCTATTTACCGGAAAAATAGGTGCAATAAATAAAAAGATTAGATTTCGCTCTAATCTTTTTATTTATTTAGCTTTTTTCTATGTCGAGCTAAATGCTCAGGGGTTTCATAGTTAAATCCAAGTCCTCTAACCTCGGTAGCCTTAGTTACAAACATAAAAGCATTCGGGTCGATTTTTTGCACTAAATCTCTTAATATGAAATATTCCCTTGAATAGCAAATACAAACAATCATCTTCGTTGGTGTTAATGAATATCCACCTTGAGCATCAACATAAGTCATCCCTCTAATTAGTTTGTTAATAATAGCATCGTGAATCTCTTCATATTTACTTGAACGAATAAATACAGCTCTTTTATTATAGCCACCAAAAGTAATTGTATCTACAACAAAGCCATCTAAGAAAACATAAATTATAGCCCCAAGGCCTTCAGATAAGCCATTAGCAAAGACAAATTGTTCTCCTGGTTTATAGAATACCATTCCAAGAATTACAAGTATTGCATCTAGTGAATACATTGAAGTCGAATAAGATATATGTAAATATTTTAAGCCAATACATTCTAAAATATCAAATCCACCTGTTGACCCACCAGATTTCATATTAATACCAATACCAAAGCCCATTAATATGGCAGCAAATAAAACGACAAATATTGGTTCAACCCCACAAATTAACTCAAGTATTTTAGCATCAGTTAATCCACAAGCATTAAAAATTAATGATAACAATGCCCCATATGTTGGTAACATAATTGAGCCATAAATTGTTTTTAATGTAAATTCTTTTTTTAAAGTAAAGAATGAAATAACAATTAATGTGATATTTATTCCGTATAAGTAATAATAATAATGAATATTAGTTAATAATTGTAACAATACAGCAAGGCCTGTTGCTCCACCAACAACGATTTTAGACGGAGTAATAAATAATACAGTTGAAAGTGCGCAACAAAGAATTCCAAGATTCATTAATAAAAATTTTTTAATGTTAAAATTTTTTAGTTTATTTAGCATTTTATAATCCTCAACATTTATTTAATAATGACTTATTCATTATTAGCATTTCAAATTATACTACTTAATTTAAAAAAAAGAAATATCTTTTGTATGTTTCTTATGATATAATTAATTACTGATTAGGGAGGTATAATTATGTATTCAAAAAATGTTTGGGAAAAATATGATAATTATGATAACATAATGGCCTTTAATGAAGGCTATAAAGATTTTTTAAGCCATTGCAAGACAGAAAGATTATGTGTTAGTAAAGCAAAAGCTTTAGCTGAGGCAAAAGGCTTCAAAAATATTAAAGATTTTAAATCTTTAAAAACTGGTGATAAA
This sequence comes from uncultured Bacilli bacterium, assembly GCA_934201705.1. Lineage (GTDB taxonomy): Bacteria > Bacillota_I > Bacilli_A > RFN20 > CAG-631 > CAKPXW01. The sequence goes on from CAKPXF010000037.1 coordinate 3,548, forward strand.
GTATACGCCATTAATAAAAATAAAAATATTGCTGTATTTGTTATTGGTAAAGAACCAATTGAAAATGGTTTAAGAGTACTTGGCGCTCATATTGACTCACCAAGACTAGATGTAAAGCAAAATCCTTTATATGAAGCTAATGATTTTGCTCTTTTAGATACACACTATTATGGGGGTATTAAAAAATATCAATGGGTAACTATTCCTTTAGCTATTTACGGTGTTGTTTGTAAAAAGGATGGTAGCACAATTAACATTGCCATTGGTGATAATGAAAACGATCCAGTAGTTGGTATTTCTGATTTATTAATTCACCTATCTGGTGAGCAATTAACTAAACAAGCTTCTAAGGTAATTGAAGGTGAAGCTTTAGACTTAACAGTTGGATCAATTCCATTAAAAGATGGTGAAAAGGACTTAGTTAAAGCTAATGTTTTAAAGCTATTAAAAGAAAAATATGATTTTGAAGAAGAAGATTTCGTATCAGCTGAGCTTGAAATAGTTCCTGCAGGTAAAGCTCGTGATTATGGCCTTGATAGAAGCATGGTTGCAGGATATGGGCATGATGATAGAGTTTGTGCTTATACATCTTTAATGGCTGTTTTAGATAGTGATGTAAATAAATATACAACTTGTGCTATTTTAGTTGATAAGGAAGAGGTTGGATCAATTGGTGCAACTGGAGCTGATTCTAAATGGTTTGAAAATACTGTTGCAGAATTAATTAATTTAACAACTGCATATAACGATATTAAAATTCGTCATGCTATGGAAAATACAAAAATGCTATCAAGTGATGTTTCTGCAGGATTTGACCCATTATATCCACAAGTTAACGAAGCTAAAAACTCTGCATATTTAGGAAAGGGCATTTGCTTAAATAAATATACAGGATCTCGTGGAAAAGGCGGCTGTAATGATGCTATGCCAGAATTCATTGCGCAAATTAGAAAAAGCTTTGATGATGCTAATATTGGCTTTCAAACAGCTGAACTTGGTAGAGTTGATCAAGGTGGTGGCGGAACAATTGCTTATATTTTAGGTAATTATAATATGTATGTAATTGATGCAGGTATTGCTGTATTAAATATGCATTCCCCTATGGAAATTGTTTCAAAGGCTGATGTATATGAGGCATATTTAGCATACATTGAATTCTTAAAAATTGATTAAAAGCACTAAAAGTGCTTTTTTCTATGATACTATGAAAGTAATTATTCCAATCGGTGGTGGAAATATTTTAAATAAAACCACAAAGAAAATAGATGAATATATAATACGCCTTGCAAATGTAAGTAAGCCTAAGGTTTTATTTATTCCTATTGCTAGTAATGATTATAGTGAATATGTTAATAATTTTACTTTTTATTATGAAAGTTTAAATTGTGAGGTTAAAACATTATATTTATCAAAAACAAATAATGATAATTTAATTAGAAGTTTAATATTTAGCGCAAACATTATTTATATTGGTGGTGGAAATACTGCTAAAATGATGAGAATCTTTAAAAGAACTCATGTTAATGAATATTTAAAAATGGCCTATGACGATGGTATAATTTTAACTGGTATTTCAGCTGGTGCTATGGCTTATTTTACTAATGGCTATTCAGATAGTAATCGTTCAACAGACAAAAATGCAAATTTGACATTAGTTAAATGTTTAGATTTTATACCATATTGCTTTTGCCCTCATTATAATGAACAAGAAAGAAAATCATTTGACTTATTTGTTAGTGAATCTAATTTTAATGGCATAGCACTTGAAGATAATACTGCCTTATTATTTATTGATAATGAAATAAAAGGTATAATAAACGCTAATAATGAAAAAGGTTATTTTATTAACAAAAATAGCAAAGAGGAAATAAATAATGTTGACATTAGATAATACAATTGCTTTTCATCATTTATTGCTAAAAATATCTTTAAATAATGTAAAAGATTATCCTTTACCTAATAATTTCCATTTTGAATTTTATAAAGATGGTGATGAAAGGTATTGGATTGAAATTGAAAAATCAGCTCAAGAATTTATCAATGATGAAGAAGGAATAAAAGCTTGGAATGAATATTACTTAAAAAACAAAGAGGATTTATATAATCGTTTAATTTTTTTAGTAAATGAAAAAAACGAAAAGATTGGTACAGCAACTAGCTATTATAATACTGAAACTAACAATAAAAGCGAAGGATATTTACATTGGGTTGCTATAAAAAAACAATATCAAGGAATGCATTTAGCTAAGCCATTAATTACTTATGCCTTAAAGCATTTAAAGGAGTTAGGCTACAAAGAAGCTTTTATTTCAACACAAACTACTACATTTATTGCCGCTAAAATATATTTAGATTTAGGAGCAACATTTGCAGAAAAAGAAAAAGAAATTGAAGGTATAAAGGTATTATCAAAATTAATAAATCATCCATTATTGGCTAACATTGATAATAAGGATTGTAAGGTTTATGATGAAAAAGCCTTAAAAATAAAAAATGAATTAATTGATAAAGGCTATCAAATAAATGCTTTTAAAATAGTTGATGGGGTTGTTAAAATAATAACAACAAATTATTACTATGAATTTGATAGAAAGCTAAATGTTATTAAAATGGAGAAAATCGTATGAAAGCAGTTCATATGCTAATTGGCATTCCAGGAAGTGGTAAATCAACATATTGTAAAGAAATCTTAATAAATAAATATAAAAATGCTATTTTAGTAGCTTCTGATAAGGTTAGAGACAATAATCCAAATGTTAAAGAAATTGATATTTGGCCAATAATCTATAAGCAATGTGCTGACGCATTAAATTCTAATAAAAGTTTAATATTTGATGCTACAAATATAACTCCTTCTGTTAGAAAGTTGTTTTTTGATAAAATTGATGAGTTAGGTGCTAAAAACTATGAAAAAATTGCTTATTATTTTATAACTGATGTTAATAAATGTATAAACCGTGTTGAAAAAAGGAATCAAAACCCAAACGAAAGATATTTACCAGTAAATATTATTAGTGGATATAATGATCGAATCATTGCTCCTTCTAAAAAGGAAGGTTTTAAAGAAATAATAGTCATTGACAATAACAAAAATAAGAAAATTCATCAAATAAATGTGTAAAAAGGGCGATTTAATCGTCTTTTTATTTATACTTAATAGAACATTAACATTATTATTTTTTTAAAAAAAACATTATCTACTATTAGTAGAGTCTCATAATATATTATGTTTCTAAATGAAACTTGATTAATCTAATTAAATAATTAGAATATCAAGTATAGAATAGAAATGTTAGGAGAAGAAATAAAAAAGAAAAAATCGATTATATTATTTTCAATGCTGTCATTATTAACAGTAAAAATTGATTTAAAAAATGTCTTGGCAAGTAGTAGTAAAGAACTTTTTCAATGGTACTCATCACTAGATAATATAAGTAATGCACAATTAGAAATAGAGACTAACACCATACAATTTTCACAAAAGGACGAAAGTTCATTATCATATGATTATTCTTTAACTAATGTAAATTATGAAACTGATAGTGCCAAAATAACAGTTATAACTCACGGTTTAGGCGGAGATGCAAGTGGATGGAGTAATCAATCACATTATGGATATACATCTAATCTTGAATTTATATATGACTCAAATTCAATAATTGAAAAATTAAGGAAACACACAAATGGCGATGTTTACTTAGCTAAATTTACAAGTGAAACAGACTTTTATTTTGAAAGATTACGTGATTTTTCTACTGAAGAAGTTTCATAAATATAACTAATTTACATAAAAAATATAGGGAGGAATAAATTATGAATTTAAAAAAAGCTAG
>CAKPXF010000038.1 GCA_934201705.1 uncultured Bacilli bacterium
TTTTAGTGGTATTTTTATGATGGAAAAAGGCTATAAAAAAATTTTTTTACAAATTATAGATAATAACCATATTAAATACTTTTTGTAGCATTACATTACCACTGATTTTAACACAAAAACATTAATTTTCTATGGGTAAAAAAGCAATTATATTTTTTTATTTTAATATAATGATATAATTTGAATATAGGTAAAAATTATGGAATACGCTAGGAATTATGAAGAACAATTATTTTTAAGAACAAATGTTGTAGGTTATGCAAAAAAGTTTAAAGATAACATTATTAAGGCATTTAGAATTAATAGACTATTTGCTGAAAACAAAATAAAAAAATATAATAATTGTAAAGAGACACTTGAAGAAAAAGGTAAAATATCAATTCAAAAACTATTTGAAATATATTGGACTGAATTTGAAAAAAAATATCATTCACAATTAATAAGAAGTTCTATAAAAGAAAATGTTGAAGCAGTTAATCAAACATTTAATTATATGGCACTTAAAGCTGGAAAATTGAAAGAATATAAATTTGGTTTTATTTCTACTCTTCACACATTTGGAAGAGATTTAAAATTCAATCCACATCTTCATGTGTTGGTAGCTGAATGTATTATTGATAAACAAAATAATGTTAAAAACTACAATCATTTTCACTATGAATTAATGAGGAAATCATTTCAAAAAGCTTTATTAGATTTACTTACTAAAAAAATTAACACAATTGAATTTAGGAAAATTAAAAACTTAATATACAAGGAAAGCAATCAAGGTTTTTATGTATATGGTCCGCCTATACAAGCCAAAGATTTAAATGATAGTAAAGAACTAGTTAAATATATTGTAAGATATGCATGTCATCAGCTATAAGTCAAAGTCGAATAACTAATGTCGACTTTAAGAATAATACCATTTCTTATTACTATGATCCTCATGAAGATTTAAATACTAAAAAAGATAATAAGATTGGTAGGCAATTTGTCACCTAACATATTTTTTATTTTATCAAAAAGCTTATTATCCATATTCCTGATACAGGAAAGCATAATATTTGTTATTATGGTTTTTACGCTAACAAAGCAAAACAAAGGCCTATTATTAGAACTATTAAATGGCCTTTATACCATAGTAAAGTTATTATACAAATGATTACTGAACTTTCTTGGAGAAATAAGATATTGAAATCCTTCAACTATGATATACTTATGTGTGATAGATGTGGTAAAACACTTATTTTAGTTCCAGATATGTGTTTTATTCCCAAAAGATTAAAGAGGAAACGATGCTATGGCTAAATATGTGCATAGAGTTGATAAAAGGCCTTTAACTATTGAAGAAAAAAGAACTTTTGTACAGTTTGTTAATGAACAACATGATGAAGAGATTGGTCAATTGGATATTGATGAGTTTGCAAAGTTGGAATTATATGATGAAACAGTAACATTTGAATGTAGTTATTGCCATGAAAAAATAGTTGTTGATTTTGATATTGTTAGAAAAAATTTGCCCAAAAATAAGAATTTGCTTCCTTTTATTAGATGCCAATTCTGGCAACAAAGGAACAATGTTGCCAGAAGAAATAATTAGAAAAGATTAGGATTGTAACTGTAACTAATCATTTTTGTGCTTTAGGTTGATTAACTTCAACCTTTTTTTTGCTTTTATTGCCATTACAATACAATTTCCTAGAAAATAAATTTTCAAATACATTATGTGGCTATTATATAGACATTGGGCACATTTCTTGATATAATTTAATAAAAAAATGGAGGGTAAAAAATGAAAGCTAGTGTTAATATTAAAATGGATGTATCCTTAAGAGATCAAGCAAGGGAGTTGTTAGCAAAAATGGGCTTAGATATGACTACTGCCGTAAATATGTTTTTACTTACAGTAGTTAAAGAAAAAAAAATACCATTTGAAATTAAAGCCACTTCTTCAAATGATGAAGAAAGTAAATATGAAGAATTTTTTGCTCAAAAAATAAAAATTGCAGAGCAACAAGAGAAAGCAGGAATGATGCGTGATTTTGATACTTTTGTCTCTGAGGTAGATAATTTTTATGGAGAAAAATAAGTATAAAGTAGTAATTTTAAAGCAAGCAGAAAATGATATAGTTGAAATTTTGAATTATATTTCATTAAAATTAAATAACCCCACTGCTGCCATGAGACTATGGAATAATATAAAAGATGCTATTTCTCGCGTGAAATTATTTCCATATGCGATGCCACTTATAAAAAATGAATATCTCACATTAAATAATGAATATCGTAGAGTAAATGTAAATAATTATGTAATTATATATAAAATAAAAAAAGACGAAATTCATATAATTGCAATATTATATGCACCTTCTAATATAATGGAATCTATTTTAAATAGATTATAATTCATTAACATATTTATAAACTAAAAGAGTATTGCTTCAGCAATACTCAATTTTGCATTTAGATATCTTGGCTTTCTTCATAATCCTTTAAGCCTTTATGGTATATTTCTTTATAATCATTTTTATCAATTAAGCCTTCATAGGTGTTAATTACAAATAAAACATTAATCAATGATGAATAAACATTTTGAAACATGATTATTAAAATCATTGTTATAATTAAAGGAGCTCCTATAAAAATTAAAAGTAAAGCATATAAGAAATTAGTTATTATAAAAATAAATAAAGCAGGTATTAATTTTGAAATCATTAGTAAAAAGCTATTTTTTATCAATTGAATTTTATTATTTTTAAACACCATTAATTGAACTAGTATAAATGGTTTAGCTAGCATATAAATCAATAAAAATAAGGTACTAATTATTAAAGCAAATAGTTTCATGTACTTATTAATAGCTAAAAAATAATAAGCACCATAGTTTAAAAGCAAAAAGAATATTAATACACCTTCAATAAAATAAATTATTAAAAACTTTAAAATGTTTTGCTTTATACCAATAAAATAATCTTTAAACCTAGCTCCTTCATTAAAGGCTAATTTAATTATTATATTATAAATGCCAGATATCCCAATACCTAAAAAGCTAATACTAAATATTAACAAAATCCCACAGCTTAATAATAATTGCATTATTTCACTACTATTAATTGATTCACTTGTAATTAATTTGTAGTATCTAGTATAGGTTGAAAGAATTATATAAATAGTTGGCGCTAAAAATAAAAATGAAAATAAGCCTGTGTAAAATAAAAGTAATAGATTTTCCTTGAAAATATAGAAAAACTGCTTAAATCTTGTTTCTGGTAGCTTAATTTTATCATTGCCAAACATTAATTTATTAAATAAACTCATTTTTTATTTTCCTCAAAAAAAGCAATTTCTTTATGAGAATTTGACATTTTATATTCTCTTACAAAATCCTTAGGATTTTTATGCATTTGCTCTTTAAAAACAATTCCAAAATGTGAAGGAGAAGCAAAGCCTGAACGAGAAGCAATTTCACTAATTGAATAATCTGAATTTTTTAATAAATCAATAGCATAGTTTAATTTTTCTTGAATTATATAGTCCTTTATTGATATTCCCATTTTCTCTTTAAACATTCGTCTAAAGTAGTCATAATTAAATCCGAAAGATTTAGCAATTAAGTTAACCTTAATATTTTTCATGCAATTAAGTTTAATAAAATTAATTATATATTCAATTTTATCATCACTTTGCTTTGCAATATCATTTAAGCCTCTTTTAATTTTTAAAACTATTTGTTCAGTTAAAAGATTTAGCATTCTACCATAATATTGCTTTTGACTTTTCATTTCATCTTGAATTAATAATAATTCGTTTAAAATGTTAAAGTTTGCATTATCATACAATCTACTTTTAAACTTAATTGAATCATTTAAAATATCAAAGCCAATATAAATTAGCTTAACATTTTCATTACCAATTTCATTATGATTGCTATTTGGTTCAATAATTGAGAAGGTGTTTTCTTTAAAATCATATGTCACATTATTAATAGTTGTTTTGCCAGTTCCTGAAATATAAAAAACTATTTCATAGCATGGATGCTTATGAGTTTTAACAATATATGGATCCTTATAATCTTGGCATACAACAAATTTTAATTCACAATCAAACATTTTTATCACCTAATTTAATATTACTTTTTATGTGTCTATAAATCAATAACAAAAATAATAAATAGTCTTATTCTTTATATTATTATTTCTAAATTTTTATAATCTTTATAATAAATTAACATACAATTTTTAACATAATTGCTACATTTTGACCAAATTTTATAATTTTTAAGACTTTTTTACTAAAATAATACAATATATAAGACAAATTACTTTTAACTAATTGTTAGTATAAAAACAATTATTTATAATAAATTTGTATGTTCAATTAAAAATAATGAAAGGAGTTTACATTATGGTAAACAAAAAAGTAAGAATGACAGCTTTAATCTCTTTAGGCTTTTTAACTTTTTGTTCATTGCTAGTAAATAAAACAAATATAGTTAATGCTGAAGGTAAAGAAACTGAAACAGTATCGTATACTGATATGATAGTTAGAACTGCTTTAAATAATGGAAAGATGTATACTGGAGGAAAATTAGCTGATTATTCAATCGTTCATGGAAAGGTATCTACTAATATCATTAATAAATTTACGACATGTATTGGTAATGCTTCTTCTTGGACAGGAAGTTTAGGAACTACATCAGATAATGCTTTTGCAACCAATGGACAAATTAATACATTAAATGATGATGGTGTAATTGCTAAAATGACAGCAAAAGAAGACATTGAAATTAATATTAATAGAACAACCAAACTTGGTTGGGAAGATCCATGTATCTTAGGTATTTATAAAGAAGATAGTAAAGGAATTGAAACATTAAAGGAATATTCAATTCCATCATCTTCAATAGCAAGTGATTATAATTTTACTTATGATTTATTAAAGGGTGAAACATTATATTATGAATTTAGAATGCCTTGGGGTGGAAGCCATAGAAATATGCAAGAATTGCCAATATTTACATTTACACAAAAAGAGGTAGTTAAGCAGCCAACCATAGTTGAATCATATTGGGCAAAGACTCTTGAAAATGTAAATAGCGTAAATGGTGGCTATTATAATGCTACAATAGTTGATTATAGCGTTAAGCATGGTAATGTAAAAGAAAACATTATTAAAAATTATGAAACATTAAGTGCAAGTAATTTTACATCAGCTGATGGCAGTACTGCTTCAAATTGGCAAAATGTTACTAGTAGTAATGATGGCGTAATATTAGCTGTTAAGGCAAATAAATATGTTGTGCTTGACATTAGTTTTGCACATTTTCTAAATAATGGAACATCTTCAATTTTACAAGGCTGGCCAGAAAATGCTAATATCAACGTTTACAAGCAAACAAAAAATGGCTTAGAAACAATTCTTAGTTATACATGTGGTAAATCAGTTAATATTAGCGATGTTTCTAAAAATGTAGTTTTAGAAACAAATGAAATATTATATTACGAATTTATCTTTGAGTGGGATGCAAGAAACATGCAAAATTATCTACCTTACTTTAAAGCAACAGAAATAATGCATAATATGTCACATGTTTATAAAAAGGATTCAACTTGTACAAGTAAAGGAAATATTGAATATTATTATTGTGATGAATGTGATAAATATTATAGCGATCCAAAAGGTGAAAATGAAATTAGTAAAGATACTTTAAAAATACCTATGGCTGCTCATGAATACCAAGATACACTTTCATATAATGAA
>CAKPXF010000039.1 GCA_934201705.1 uncultured Bacilli bacterium
GAATACTGGAGGGTAAAATGATACATTATTTAGTTGCTATATATTATAGAATTATAATTTTAATTAATGATTTATTTAACACTTCAATTTATAAAAAAATTAAAAATGAATATCAAGCAATTCAATTAGGAAAGAAACATAATTATGTTAGTGGTTCAAATGTTTATTTTGGAAAGTGCTTGAATGAGAAAGTTATAATAAAAGGTTTTGATATTTTTAATTTGTATAAAAATGAAATAAATATTTTGAATATTTTAAATCAAAGTAATTTTGTTCCTGGAATATTAAAAGTATCTAAAAAATATTTTATAGAAGAATATGTTGATGGGCAAACTTTTGATGAGTACTTAAAGGAAAATATGGTCAATGATAAAATATTAAAGCAAATAATTGAATATTTAGACTATTTATATAGTTATAAAATTGTACATAGAGATATTAGACCAGAAAATATAATAATAAATCGAGAAAATATAAAGGTTATTGATTATGGTTGTGCAATAAAAGTGGATAATAATTCATTTAAGTTTCCTTTACGAGTTGAAAAAACTTTAGGAGAAAAGTATAAGAATCATGAGTATTGGGACGATGCTTCATCATTTTATAATATTTTAAAACCATATGTCAAAGATGATAATGAATTTCTTTTAGAGATAAAAAAACGGGAAAAGAGGTTAATTTATGAAAGAGAAAGTCGATATTGTTTTTTTAATTCTTCACTATAACACAATTGACGATACAAGAAAGTGTATTGAATCAATCAAAAAATATATTCATGTTAATTATAGAATTGTTGTTGTAGATAATAATTCATTAAATAAATCAGGTGTGAGTTTAAAATCTGAGTATGAAAACGATAAAACTATAGAGGTTATACTTTCTTCTAAAAACTTGGGATTTGCGAATGGTAATAATTTAGGTTTTGAGTATATTCATAAAAATTTTGACACTGATTTTGTTGTTATGCTCAATAATGATACTTATTTACTAGATGATAATTTTTATGAATTAGTTAAAGAGGAGTATGAAAATAGTCATTATGCAGTAATGGGGCCTAAAATACTTCTTCCTGATAATAAAGTAAATCCAATTCAAAAAGAGTTAATCTCCTTAAAAGAATTAAAAAAGCGAGTATTTAGATTATATGTTAATTATTATTGTAACTTGTTTTATATTAGTTTTATTTATGATGGCTTAAAAAAAATATTTTTGAAAAAAAGAACAGTAAAGAGTTATTATAATATGGATGGTGTTGATGAAAGACAAGAAGATATTGTTTTACATGGAGCATTTTTAATATTTTCTAAAAATTATTTTGAACAATTTAATGGATTGGATTCAAGAACATTTATGTATATGGAGGAGAAGATATTGGCTGCTAAATTAAAAAAATGTGGGCTGAAATCTATATATAATCCTAAAATTGTTATATTTCATAACGAAGATTCTGCTACAAATTCGATTAAAAAGACTAAAAGAAGTAAAAATTTGTTTGTTTATAAAAATGCCATTAAGTCTAGCAAAGTGTTAATTAAAGAATTGGAGACGATGTAAATGAATCTTGTTACTGTAATTGTTCCAACATATAATACATCAAAGTATATAAAAAAATGTATTGATTCAATATTAAATCAAACGTTTAAAAATATTGAATTAATAGTTATAGATGATGGTTCAACTGATAATACCAAAGACATTATAAAAAAAATAGATGATAAAAGATTGAAATATATTTATAAAGAAAATGGTGGAGTCAGCAGTGCTAGAAACTTAGGTATAGATTTATCAACTGGAAACTATATTATGTTTGTCGATAGTGATGATTATATCGATAAAGATTTTATTGAAGTTGTACACAATTATGCTACTAAAACTGAGTGTGATATAGTAAGATGTGGGTATAGAAATGTTTCTTTGGATGGAAAAGTAATTAATGAAGTAAAATACCCTTTAGGAAATATTGTCTTTAATAAAGATTCAATGGATTTAATCATGAAAAATATATTTTTCGGTTATGGTGGCGGAATCTTTTTAAAAAAGGATATCATTAAAAATGTAAGATTTGATACAAGTATAAAATTTGCTGAAGATATAAAGTTTATATGTGAATGTTTTGCAAATGGTAACAGTTATGGTTATGTTAATTATGTTGGATATAATTATCTATATAATGATAATAGCATGACCAAGAAAAGTAATGTTGAAGTAAGAGTAAAAGAATGCATAGATAATGTTAATGTATTTGAATCACTTTCTAAATATTGTAATGATACATATTTTATGAAAACTTTTATTTTTAAAAGATTAAACATGAAGTTAAAATATTTGATTAAAACAACTAACATAAACTATAAAGAGTTTTTAGAAATTATGTGTTATATTTATGAAAAAACTGATATTAAAATGATACAAGTAAACTTGAATTCTTTAAAGAGTTTAGAATTTAAAGATAGGTTTCTTACTAAGTTATTAATTCAAAAAAAATATAGATTTTATTTTATAATTAATAAAATCTATTATAAGATAAAAAGGTGATAACATGTTTATATATTTATTTGTGTTTTTATTAAGTACCATATTCCTATTTTTATATGGTAAAGCAACATCTTCAGCAAAAAAGAAAATGTTTCTTATTTTTGCTATATTATTTCCTTCATTTTTAGCAGGATTTAGGCAAGCTGGTATTGGAACAGATACTAATAATTATGTTAGAATAGTTTATGATTTGTGTTTAAGTGGTCAAACAATGCCTTATATTGCCAATCATACAGGTATAGAATACTTATATATACTAATTAATATGTTAGTTGTTAAAACTATTCCAAGTGTTAATATAGTATATTTTATTCTTCAATTTATAATACAATATTTTATTTTGAAGGCATGCGTTTATTATGAAAAAGATTGTCCTCCATGGATTTCTTATCTTTTGTTTTTATTACTTTTTTATAATAGATCGTTAAACATGATTAGACAAACAATGTCAATAAGTATTATTTTATATTCTTTTTGTTTTTATAAAACTGATAATAAAAAATCTTTGTTTTTAATACTGTTGGCATTTTTATTTCATAACACAGCTATTATTGGATTTATTTTATTTATAATGTATAAAATAATTAGTCTATTTAAAGGTAAATACACTAATTTAGTAAAATGTTTTATATTGTTTTTAGTTGTTATGTTTGTACTTTTTTATAAAGAAATAATTAGCTTTTTAATTAATTCTAATATTCTAAGTCAAAGATATTTATTTTATATAAAAAATAATTCATCAAATATTATTGGTGTTGAGCATGCTATGGTGATTTTGATAACTTTATTATGTTTTATTAGTGGTAAAGTTATTAGTAAAACAAAGTTAAAAGATATTCCATTTGTAATTTATATGGGGTTTATTCTTTATAACTTAGGAAAAATATCTAATTATGCTCAAAGATTTTCTTATTATTATTTATATTTTTCAATATTTACTATTCCACAATTTCCTAAAATATTTGTTGGTAAGAAGTATCAAAATATATTTTTGTTTATACTTTTAATTTTAGCTTTATGTTTTTGGATTTATTATTATTGTATTTTAAAGGCTGATAGGACAGTTCCTTATATGTCCATTTTTAGTTGAAAGTAGGTGAAGCATGAAAAGTGAACGTAAAAAAAGTTCTTTTAAGAATATGATTACTGCAGTTAGTTCAAATGTTTTAACGATTATAGTTGGACTTGTAGCTCAAGCGGTTTTTATTAAAATACTAGGATCTGAATATTTAGGATTAAATGGTCTTTTTTCAAATGTGATATCCATGCTTGGTATTGTTGAACTTGGTATGGGTTCAGCGATAATCTATAATATGTATAAACCAATTGCAGAGAATGATCATGAAAAAATTAAATCATTGATGCAATTTTATAAAAAAAGTTATCGAATTATTACATTAATAATTTCAATTATAGGCATTATGATTATACCTTTTATTAAATATATTGTTGATATTGAAAGCGTTACAGTAGATATTAATGTATATTTAGTTTATATTCTTTTCTTGCTTGAAACTATTTGCTCGTATATTTTATCTTATAAGAGAAGTATGTTATATGCAGATCAAAAAGAGTATATAACAAATATAATTCATATGGGATATACAATACTAGTTAATACGATGCAACTTACATTCCTTTACTTTACTCATGATTATTATTTATATTTAATAATAAAAGTAATGATGCGTTTAGTTGAAAATATTGTTATATCTTCTTATGTTAATAGAAGATATAGTTATCTTTTAGATAATAATGTTACAAAGTTAGATAGTAAAACTGAAAAAGATATATTCCAAAAAATAAGGGCTTTGTTTTTTCATAAAATAGGAACTTTTATTGTATCAGGAACGGATAATATCATAATTTCTAAATATTTAGGATTAGTAACTGTTGGTTTATATTCTAATTATTATATGATTATTAATGCTGTTCAAACTGTAATAAATCATATTATTCAAGCTACAAGAGCTAGTGTTGGTAATTTGCTTGTAAC
>CAKPXF010000040.1 GCA_934201705.1 uncultured Bacilli bacterium
CCGAACACAGAAGTTAAGCACTGCAGTGGTGATTGTATCCGTAAGGAGAGAGTAGCTCGTTGCCGGGCTTTTTTTTTTGTTTAAATTGTGTTAGAATATCTAAGGTAATAAAGAAGGTGTAAATCATGGCAAAAGTTATTGTTGGCTTGAGTGGTGGCGTAGATAGTGCCATTGCTGCATATTTATTAAAAAAGCAAGGCTATGAAGTAGTAGGAGCTTTTATGCGTAATTGGGATTCTCAGCTTAATAATGATATTTTAGGTAATGAATGGCATGGTGATATCTGCCCTCAAGAGGTTGATTATAATGATGCTAAAGACGTCGCTAACAAATTAGGAATAAAATTGCTTCGTGTTGATTTTATTAAAGAATATTGGGATAATGTTTTTACTTATTTCATTGACGAGTATAAAAAAGGCAGAACTCCTAATCCTGATATAATGTGTAATAAATATATTAAATTTGATAGTTTCTTAAAATTTGCTAAGGCTCATGGAGCTGATTATATAGCAACAGGTCATTATGCTAAAATTGTTCATGAAGGCGATAAATCAAAATTATATAAGGCAAGTGATGATAATAAAGATCAATCATACTTTTTATCATTTTTAAATCAAGATCAATTGCATGATGTTTTATTTCCACTTGCAAATATTGATAAGCCAACAGTAAGGAGAATTGCTAATGAACTAAATCTATCAATTGCTAATAAAAAAGATTCAACAGGAATTTGCTTTATTGGTGAAAGAAACTTTAAGGAATTTTTAAAAAACTATATTCCTGTTACTGAAGGTAAAATAGTTGATATTAAAACCAATAATGTTGTTGGAAGGCATCAAGGCGTTTACTATTATACAATTGGACAACGTCGTGGTTTAAACATTGGTGGTATTAAAGGTAGCGATGGCAAATCATGGTTTGTTGTTAAAAAGGATGTAAAAAATAATATTTTATATGTTGCTTGTGGTGATGATAATGAATATTTATTATGTGATGAGGTTTTAATTACAGATTGTAATTATCTTGATGATGTTAAATTAAATACGTTTATTGATTGTACTGCTAAGTTTAGATATAGACAAAAAGATGTAAATGTCACTATAATGCGCAATGAAAATAATACAATTACCGTTAAATCAAATACACCTTTAAAAGCAGTAACTAATGGTCAAATTGCTTGCTTTTATAAAAAAGATGGGCAATTATTTGCTTCTGGAATAATTGATAGCATATATAAAGATGGTAAGAAAGTAGAATTAAATTAATGGAAGAGGATATTTTATTAGACACTGACATTACATTAGAAGGATTTATAACATTTTATAAATTTGAAAATGAAGAGAATGGCTATCGTGTTGCTTTGTTTAAAATTGATGATAATAAGCAAGAGCGAACAATTACTATTGTTGGCTATTTTCCACATTTTAATAAAGATGATGCCTTAACATTGAAAGGAAAATTAATATCACATAAATATTATGGAAGGCAGATCGAGGTTCTTGAAATCTATAAAAAACTTCCAAATGGAAAAGAAAATATAATAAGATTTCTTTCATCATCAAATTTTAAAGGTATTGGTAAATCAGCCGCAAGTAAAATATATGGAAAATTAGGGGATGAAGCTATATCATTATTAATAAATGAGCCTTTAAATTTTGATGTTTTACTTAATGAAAAAATATTAACTGAAAAACAAATTAATGCCTTACATGAAGGCTTAAAATCATTTGATTTTACTTCAAATGGTTATCAAATACTATTACGCTATGGTTTTTCATTAAAAAACATAATGAAGGCAGAAGCTATATATAATGAAAACTTAGAAAAGGTAATCAAAACTAATCCTTATCAAATGGTTATTGATATTGATGGAATTGGTTTTAAAACTGTTGATAAGCTAGCAATGAATATGAATATTGATCCATATGATAAAAGAAGAGTAAAAGCTGCTATATTATATTGTTTACTTAACTATTGTCATAATAGCGGAGATACATATACATATGAAGAAGACTTATATTCATTATTATTAAAATTAATAAATGTTCCCCATGAGGATTATGCAAATTATTTAAATGAATTAATTTATGAAAAATATGTTATTTTTAAAGATGATAAAATATTCCATTATAATTTATATAATGCCGAGGTAAATATTGCTGCGTCACTTGATAAATTCATCAATCGTAATATGAACGTAGATGAATTGAAATATGATTTTAATAATTTAATTAAGGTAATTCAAGAAGATGAAGGAATTACTTATTCAGATGAACAAATAGATGCTATTAAAACCTGTCTATGCTCTGGGCTATCAATAATTACTGGAGGACCTGGAACTGGAAAAACTACAATCTTAAATGCTATTTTAAAAATACTTAAAATTTTATATGGAAAAGAAGTAATTATCTCACTTTGTGCTCCAACAGGAAGAGCTAGTAAAAGAATGAGTCAGGTAACTAATAATTATGCTTGTACAATACATCGTTTATTAAAATGGGACTTGCATTCAAATAGCTTTACTTATAATGTTAATAACAAATTAAAAACTGATATTATAATAATTGATGAATTTTCAATGGTTGATACTTTATTGTTTGAAGCCTTACTTTTAGGTACAACTTCTGTTTCACAAATTATTTTAATTGGTGATGATGGACAAATTCCATCCGTTGGGGCTGGTAATTTATTATATGACTTATTACATGTAAAGAAAATAAATAAAGTAAAGCTTCAACATATCTATAGACAAAAAGAAAAATCAAACATTGTTGAGCTTGCTTATAATATAAGAAATAACTTACTTGATGAAAACTTTAAATTTGAAAAGGATATAAAATTCTTTAATATTAAAAATTATGAAGCTAGTCATGTAATAGTTAATATATTACACAAATTTTTTGATATCGGGTATACATTTGATGATATTCAAATAATTATTCCAATGTATGGAAATGTAGCTGGTATTGATAATATAAACGCAACTATTCAAGAAGCATTTAATCCTAAAAGTAATGATAAAAACGAGTATAGAGTAAATCATCAAATTTTTAGAGAAAACGATAGAGTACTTCAACTTAAAAATCAGCCTGAAGATGATGTTTATAATGGTGATATTGGCATTATTAAATATATTGATAATGAAGAGGATGAAATATTAGTTTCATTTGATAATAATGATGTTATCTATAATAAAACTACAATTTCCAATTTAACTTTAGCATATGCCATATCAATTCATAAATCTCAAGGAAGTGAATTTAATCATGTCATTATGTGTGCTTTTAGAGATTATGGTTCAATGTTTTATAAGCAACTTATTTATACAGGTGTAAGTAGAGCTAAAAAATCATTGGTAATACTTGGAGATTATAAATTCTTTTTAAGTGCTTGTTTAAAGGAAAATCGTTTATATAGAAAAACTAATTTAATTAGCCAAATCAATAAAATCTTAGAATAAAAATAATATATCTACACAAACTATCATGGGTGATATTATGTGTAAGGTATCAATGTTTTTAATACATGTAGTTGCAGCAACTGCTTTAGTCGTAGAGGGATGTTACATTTATTTAAACGAAACTGGTCGTTTAAATAAAGTAAAAAGAGACTGCTACAATAAGGTTATGGATATTAAAGATGATATAAAAAGAAATATGAAATAATATTAACGAGTAAAAAATAGATTTTACTCGTTTTTAATTGCATTTTTCCTTTATTTAATATATTTTATGTTGTATAATACCTGTCTTTAGGTTAGAACCCTAAAATATAGTGTTAAACTAATCAAAAAACAATTCGGCGTTGAGAAT
>CAKPXF010000041.1 GCA_934201705.1 uncultured Bacilli bacterium
AGATTTATTAGTGCAGATAGCTTTAGTTATTTAGATAGTGAATCTTTAACTGGCATTAATCTTTATAGTTATTGTGGTAATAATCCAGTTCTTGGTTATGATCCTGAAGGAACTTGGAGTTGGAAGAAGTTCTGGTGTGTTGTAGCAGTGGTCGCTATTGCTGCAGTGGTAGTGGCTGCGACTATTGCGACTGCTGGAGCAGTTGCCTCAGCTGTTCCTGCCTTAGCTACGGTTGCCACTGTAGTAGCAACTAAGGTAGCAGTAGCTGCGGTTGTGACTGTCGCTGAAATAACCATTGCTGCATGTACTGAATCAGTTGTAGCTTTAGATTTTTCATTATCATGTGGATTATTTTTAAATGGTAAAGTAGGAGCTACAATATTATTT
Organism: uncultured Bacilli bacterium; assembly: GCA_934201705.1. Classification (GTDB taxonomy): domain Bacteria; phylum Bacillota_I; class Bacilli_A; order RFN20; family CAG-631; genus CAKPXW01. Next base: position 388 of record CAKPXF010000041.1, read on the forward strand.
GATTTTAAAAATGAAAGAACAGAAGTATATACACATACAGGTGGTTATTTAGGAAATTCTAAGTATTTTAATTTCAGTTATACTGCTTCATTTGTAGGAAATTATAAAGAACAAGAAGGATATAAAGGTCCATTTGATTTTGTAGGAGGAACATATGATGGATATGGCATTGATTATTGTCGCGGTCCTAAGCCAGGAGATGCATATGGAATAGGCGTAACGATAGGAACTGGAAAAGGATTTGGAGGTTATATTGGTCATGATGAATATGAATATAAGAAAGGTTTTAATTGGTAAATACTATAAAGAGTCAAAAGGAGAAAATTATTATGAAATTTGATTATGATTATTATCGTAGCGTATTATTATGGGTGCCACTAAGGACGTTGATATTCTTTACTTTTTGTATATTAGGTACTATTATAATTGCAATTGTGATAAAAAATCCCTTTAATAATGAAGGTTTAAATAATTTTTTTTCAAAAAAAATTGTACGATTGATTTATGTATTATTAATGTCTTTATTTTTTGGAGCAAATATGTTAAATCCAATAGGACACTTAAAATATGGGATATTTTTAAAAGATGAAAAACCACAAGATGCTTTGGTGATACAAGGTGAAATTGAAGAAATAAAAATAATAAAAAATCCTAATGTACATACCTATAAATCTATAGAGGGAGAGGAATTTAAAAAATACACACCTGCTGAGTGTGATGCCCATCTTATAACCATATCAGGAAATAAATACTACTTTATGATAAAAGGTGAATTAAAAGTTGGAGATAATGTTGAAATTAGTTATTTACCAAAAAGCACAATTGTATTAGAAGTAAATATTATTTATCCTGAATAAAAACTAAAAACTCATTTCAAATTTCAATTAAGAAGGGAAACATAACTAAACAAAAATATGTTTCCCTTTTTTCTCAATATAGTAGTTAAAAAATATGTTAGGATATATGATATTAAATTCTTAGACTTTTTAAACTGTAAACTTTGTAGTACAATGTTATTGATTTTAGTTTATCTATATTAATTCCAGTTATACAGCTTCATTTGTAGGAAATTATAATGAACAAGGTGGTTATGAAGGTCCATTTATATTTGGAGGAGTAACTTATAATGGATATGGTCTTGATGTTTGTTCTGGTCCTGAGCCAGGGGATGCATATGGAATAGGCGTAGCAATAGGAATTGGAAGTGGAACAAGTGGCTTTTTGGCTATGATTATTATAATTATGTTTGTGGTGAAAGTTTTTAATAAAGGAGAAATTACAAATAAATGAAAAGAAAAATATTTTACTATGGATTGGTTGGTTTATATTTAGTATTTATAATAATATTTATAATAAGTTTTTTTATCATTGATATTAATAAATATGTTAAAACAATTTATTCTATATTTACTATTACTCTAATAATAACTTTGACAATATATATATTGTTGATATATTTTAAAAATAAAATAAAAAGGGAAAAAATAAAAGAAAATTTTTTTGATAGTCCTATCTTCGACTTAAAATCAAAATATATCCGATTACATAGAATTTTTTTAATAAGTTCGTACATTGTTTTTACATTCTTTATTTTGGCTTCGCTAGGAATTAATTTTTTTGAGACTGGAAGTCCAAGAGAAATCAATGGACTATATTATTTAATAAGTCATGGTGATATAATAAAAGAAATTAGTTACCAGGAATATAAAAAGATATCATTAATAATTAATCAAGGTTATAATTCTATTGCTATATTAGTAGTAGAAACAGCTTTAATTGCTACTAAGAAGGAAAGATTGAATGAAATTTAAATATAATTATTATCGAAAAACTTTGCTTATTGTTCCACTAATTTTAATAATATTTGTATTAATGGTATTGGTTTTTTTGAGTATAAATATATTTAATTACGATAATTATAATAGCTTTAATTTATTTAAAATTTTAATATTATTATGCTTGTTAATTTGTTTGTCGGAATTTTTTATTGATTCGATTGGTCATTTAAAATATGGAATTTTCTTATTAACACAAAAATCTAGTAATTCTTTAAAAACGACTGGTGAAATCGAAAAAATAATAGAATTAAAAAATCCATTTGTTCATAACTATAAATATGCACGCAGAGACTATGAAACAAAAAATAGTAATGCACATCTTATAACCATCTCTGGAAAACAGTATTATTTTATGATAAAGGGAGATCTACAAGTTGGTGAGTATGTTGAAATAAAATATTTACCAAAGAGTACAATCGTATTAGAAGTAAAGATTATTGAAACTGAATAATCAAATTTAGGATATAGAGTGAAAACTTTATATCCTTTTTTATATGTCAAAATAATGGATTCATTAATAAAAAAGGAGTTATACTTTTATCTCTACATTAATAATGTAGGGATTTTTTGTTTTTTAGAAGATAATAAGGAAAAATTGAAAACTTCATCGTATAATCTAATGAAGAGAAAAAACAAAAATAGTATTCTTTTGTAGAATTTTAAAACAAAGTAAAAAAGTGCAAATTTTTACATCTACACTCCTAATCATTATGACTTATTTTCTTTTGATAATAGATTATTTCTTTATTACAATCTTCGAAAGTTCAAACCCCTTTTTTTAAAATTTTTATAAAAAAAATAGCCTTAAAATTTAATATATCTTTTTAATAGATTTCAAATTTCAAATCATTAAAAAAGTCCTAAATTACTTACGTTTTTTAGGACTTATAGTAAACGTCAAAAAATAACACGTTCAATAAAAATAAAAAGATAATCAGATATTATAGTACTTGTAACTGTAATAAAA
>CAKPXF010000042.1 GCA_934201705.1 uncultured Bacilli bacterium
TTACATCTGTCAAATTAAATGGTGAACTTATCGTTGAATATCAGTATAACGAGAATGGGCAAGTATCAGAGATTAAAGATGTGAGAAACGGAGTATCAAAATACTTTACTTATGATTTTAAAGGAAAACTTATTAAAGTTGTAAATAGTGAAAATAATATTATATCTTATAATTATGACAATTTAGATAATGTACAAAAAACATCATATAAATTAGGTGATATTGAAAAAAATTTTTACTTTGAATATGATTATGAAACAAATGAATATACCAAAGAAGGCTATTTCAATCGTATTGAAAAAGAATTTTGTGATGAAGTTGTTAAAGGTGGAATGGGTGCTAAAGGTACTTATGGTGCAAAACCAGTTTTAAAAACAGTGGATCAAGTATATGATGAAGACTTGAAAATGAAAGTATATCAATTTAGCGACAACTATGATTTCATTTGGTATAATTTAGAAACATTCAATATAAATAGAACAAATGGATATTCAAATGGTAGAGCCTTCAATTTAGATAGTTGGAAAGGGCGATTCTTCTATAATAAAACATTTTATATGTGGTTAAAACCATCTGGAGCGATTGAAGAAGAAAACTTATTTAGATTTCAAAAACGAGATGTAAATAATGAAAGAAAAAATGTAGCTATTTTAAATATCTTAGGCAATGGTAGAATTGGTTATAAAGATGAATCGAAAAATTACTATTCAAAAATAACAACAAATCCTTTAAAGTTTAATGAGTGGAACTTAGTAGGCGTTAAAATATTTAAAAAAGAAAATGAAAATAATTGCAAAGCAGTTTTATTTATAAATGATGAATTTACTGATGCATTTGACATTGCTACCAAAGTAAATGAAATAAGTGATGTTGTTATATCTAGTCAAACACCAAATACAACTTCTACAACAGCTTCTAAGAAAAATAATGTTTCTGTTGCCTTACCTTTACAACTTAAAGTATGTATGATGTCCTTTGGTGCATTTGATTACACAAAAGAGGATATAAAAACAATTTATTTAGAGGGACTTAAATATTTAGTAAATTCTGCTTCTGTACAAAAAGCAACGGGTGTATCTTATTATAATGCTGATGTATTTAAAGATTTTGATGTGATTACATTAAATGGCAGTTTAGAATCAACAAAAGGAAATAAACCAGTAAAATTGATGCAAACGGATTCTTCATTTAAAGTAGAAAAAGCAAGGATTTTCAAATATGATTCAACTGTTCAAAGACACGTATATGGTGCATTCGATGATGTAAGTAACTTTACACACGGAAATAAATCATTGCTTGCATATAATTTGAATTTAAAAGATAGAGGTGTGATTAGTTTCAAATTCAAGGTAGATGAAGAAAAAACTACAAAACGTTATATTTTATCTAGTTATAAGGAAAATACTGAGAAATTAGCAGTACTCATTGACAATTCAAATAATTATGAAAATATCTATTTTGAAGTTAATGGTCAAAGACTTTCATGTAAAGTTAACCTTATGTATGATTATTGGTACAATATAATGTTATTCTTTAGAAACAATGAATTTAAAGTTTTTGTCGATGGCAATCCAGTACATGAAGAAAATATTTCTTTAGATTTAAGTAACGCTATCACTTATATTGGATCAAAAATTGATGGAACATCTGCTCTAAATGGATATGTGGAAATGTTTGCATATTCAAATAAAGAAGTAACTGGCGTAACACAAAAACATATGTTAGCTGATAATATTTATAAATATGGTAATGTTATCTCTGTTCGTAATAAACTAGATTCATTAGGTAGAGTGTCACAAAAAGTTATTAAAACGAACAAAACAGAATACACAACAACATATTCTTACGATAAACTACGTGTGAATAGAGAAGCTGAACCAGATACACATAATATCAAATATACATATGATAGTATGGGCAATATTACCCAAAAGCAATTTATGATAAAAGATATTGTTGAATCTACGTCAACTTATAAATATGATAAATTGGGTAGATTAATTGAAGAAGTATATCCTAATGGCGATATTGAAACATTCACTTATGATACAAATGGAAATATTATTACTCACCAATTAAAATCATCACAAGGTCAATTAATTGATGATGAAAAATATCATTATTCTTCAACAAATAAAGATCAACTTATTTCTATCACCGATGGATTTGCAAATAATAGCATTATTAAAGAATACAAATATGAAGGTTCATATAAAGGCAATCCAACAGAAATCATTACAAATGGAATAAGTCAAATGCTTACTTGGGAAGGAAGAAAACTAAAGCAAGTTGGTGATATTAGTTTTACTTATAATGAAGAGGGTATTCGAGTTGAAAAACTTGGTACAAACTTTGTTGAAAATTATAGTTTAGATGGAAGTAAAGTTATTGGATTAAAGCGTAGCCACGAAAGCGGAAGTTATGAAATGTACTTCAACTACGATGAACAAGGTGAACTTATCGGATTAAGCAGTGAAGGAAAAGAATATTTCTATATTAGAGATATTACAGGAAATATTACCAAAATAATTGATGAAGATGGAAAATGTGTGGTACAATATACTTACGATGCATGGGGCAATTTTAAAAAGACAATATATGTAGATTGTACTGCATCTCATTGTAATCCATTTGTCTATAAAGGATATTTCTTTGATAGTGAAATTGGATGGTATTATTTAAAATCTAGATACTATGATCCAAAGATTAGAAGATTTATTAGTGCAGATAGCTTTAGTTATTTAGATAGTGAATCTTTAACTGGCATTAATCTTTATAGTTATTGTGG
>CAKPXF010000043.1 GCA_934201705.1 uncultured Bacilli bacterium
AAAATGAAATTAGTAAAGATACTTTAAAAATACCTATGGCTGCTCATGAATACCAAGATACACTTTCATATAATGAAGAAGGACATTTCTATAAATGTAATAATTGTGATGCTTATAAATCATTTGCTAGCCATAATTTAACTTGGGTGATAGATGAAGAAGCAAGTGAAGAAAAAACAGGATTAAAGCATCAAGAATGTGATGATTGTAAATATCAAACAAGCTTAAATACAATAATAGATGTTTTACCTCATACTCATAAGATGACTTATGTTGAAGAAGTAAAGTCAACATGTAGTAAAGATGGCAATGTTGGCTATTATGTATGTAGTAAATGTAATAAGACATTTAAGGATGAAAAAGGTAGTATTGAAATAACAAATGTTGTAATAAAGGCTTCTCATAAATATGGAAAATTAGTAGAAGAAATAAAAGCAACATGTAGTAAAGAGGGAACTAAGGCTCACTATCAGTGTAGTAGCTGTCATGAATATTTTAATATTAATAAAGAAAAAGTAAGCAAAGACGAATTAGTAATAGAAAAAAATCCGCATGAATTAGTTCACCATGAAGGCTTAAAGGCAACATGTACAAGTAAGGGCTATGAAGCATATGATACATGTAAGAATTGTGATTATACAACATATAAAGAAATAGATAAGCTTCCTCATGAATATAGTAATGAATGGACTATTAATGAAGATTATCATTATAACGTATGTATAAATTGTAATCAAGCAAGTGGCTATTTAAAGCATAACTATGAATGGATAGTAGATGAAGAAGCAACATGTATAAAATTTGGAATTCAACATCAAGAATGCAAAGATTGTCATAATAAAATAAATATGGGAGTAACTATTGCAAAGAAAAATCATACAATTGTTGAAGATAAAGAAATATTAGCAACATGTAAGCAAGAAGGCTTAAGTAAAGGAAGCCATTGTAGTGTATGTAATGAAGTGATAGTAAAGCAAATAGTAATTAATAAAACCTCTCACACTATAGTAATAGATAAAAAGATTGAAGCAACATGTAGTTCAACAGGCTTAAGCGAAGGAAGCCATTGTAGTGAATGTGATGAAGTAATAGTAAAGCAAGAAGTAATAGCAAAAAAAGATCATAGCTATGTTTGGGTAGTTGATAAGGATGCAACATGTACACAAGAAGGAATTAAGCATGAAGAATGCTTAAACTGTAAAGCTAAAAATAATGAAAACACAACAATTAATAAAAAAGAACATGTAGAAGTAATAGATGATGAGGTATTAGCAACATGTGAGCATACAGGTTTAAGTAAAGGAAGCCATTGCTTAATTTGTAATGAAGTAATTAAAAAACAAGAAGAAATAGCTAAAAAAGAACATCAATTAAAAGAAGTAATTGATAAAGATTCAACATGTACAACAGAAGGGTTAAAGCATGATGAATGTAAAGTATGCCATAGTAAATTTAATGAAACAACAATAGCAAAAAAAGAACATGAAGTAGTAGAAGATAAAGCAATTGAAGCAACATGCACTAAAACAGGCTTAAGTAAAGGTACACATTGTAAGAAATGTGGCAATGTATTACTAGCTCAAGAAGTAATAGCTAAAAAGCCACATACAGAAGTAATTGATAAAGCAGTTGAAGCAACTTGTAGTTCTACTGGTTTAACAATAGGTAGTCATTGTAGTGAATGTAATGAAATATTAGTAAAACAAGAAGTAGTAGCTAAAAAAGAACATACATTTACAGACTGGACAAAGAATGATAATAAAGAAGTAAGAGAATGTAGTGTATGTCATAAAATTGAAACAAGAGCACTAAGAAGTAGTGGCTGTAAAGGTAGTGTAGCAGCATCAATTATTACTTTAATAAATTGCTTAGGATTATTAATTATCTTACG
>CAKPXF010000044.1 GCA_934201705.1 uncultured Bacilli bacterium
TTTCCTTTAGTTATTTGATCTATATCATCTATTCTAGAAGACATTGGCACTCTTGCATCTACAAGTTCATATACTATGTCTATTAAAGGTAATAATTCACCTATTTCTCTTTTGGTTTTAGCCATATGCCCTGGATACCAATTTATATTAGTTTTATTTTCGTTCATATTATCACTTCCTTTATTTATCAATAGTTTAAATATATTTCATTTCTTATTTTACCATCATTTAATTTTGTATTTCCTATTTTTTGAATAGAAGCAACTTTTTTTATAGTATCTATTGTTAAAACATAAAAATTATTATCACTATTTGATAATGATTTTATATCATCATTTTGTCTTTCAAATGACTTAGTAGTTGCTGATGGAACTGTAATTGTTAATTGATCATGATAATCTTTCGAATTTGTAATAAATGAGCAATGTAAATGTCCAGTTAAAATACATATTAATTTACCATTATCTCTTTTAGAAAAATCATAATTAATTCTTGGATTTTTTAAATACTTTTTATATTCATCTTTGACGCTATACTCTTTTTCTATTTTTAAACTATGCTGAAATGCATTTATAATATCACCAATTGGATTGCCTAAAATACTAAGTTGCAAATAGCCATACCCATCACTCAAATCTTCTTTTAAATTTGTTTTAGTAACATCAGCACAAAAACTACAATTTCTATAAATTGGAGCTAAATCTGGAATTTGATGCATTAAAACAATAACTTGATAATCATCTGGTGTATTATCTAAAGTAGAAGCAAACCACTTTAATTGCTCACTAGAAATATACCTTCTATGTTCAAAACCAATTGTTTTATCACAATTTCTTGTTGCTTCATATTCAAAGATGCTTATAAGTCTTATTTTAAAATCATCAAAATCTTTATAATAATAACAACTCTTATTATTAAAATTTTTTTCATCTAGATACTTATTTTCCAACATTGGATAAATATATATATTAAAAAGTTGTAAAGAATCGATACTTTTATAATTATCAATCCCGACATCATGATTTCCAATAGTATAATAAATTGGTTTAGAAATTTGTAAAGACTTTTTCCAAAAATAATTTGTATCATCATCACAATATGTAGATACACTATCTCCTAAACATATACCAATATCGATATTATTTTTTTCTACATATTCTAAATATCTATCCAAAGCATCAATATCTTCATGTATATCTGATATTAAACCAATTTTTATTTTTCCATTCATAAATTCACCTCGCATAAATATTATATCACACAAGATAAATTATGACTTATAACATTATGTTGTAACAAATGTAAAAATCATCTTGTTCAATAATAAATTCAGCAAATTTATCATAATCATTTATATTATTTTTCATTATAATACATCTCCTTTATTCTATCTATATAAACTCTCTAAAACTCTTGTAAGACATTCATCCGCTGTTGGCCCATTTTAGAATACATTCCGATAGCATTAGTTTTTTCACACCATTCTGATACACTTGTTGTAAATGTTAATAGTCCAACTTGTTTTCTAAATTGTTCATATAAATCTACTCCTTACACACTAAAATTTTTTAATA